>NZ_JBOHJC010000006.1:0-181415 GCF_050726195.1 Methyloceanibacter sp.
GTGTCCGCCTCGGCCTCCTCGCCGGCGCCAAGCGCACGCCGCGATGGCGCAAGCCGGCTGCGTACGCGCTCCGGCGGCGCCGGCCGCAGCGCCCAGTCGGGCAGTGGCGCCGCCTCGCGCTCGGCCTCTTGCGCCTCCTCTCCCCCCACTTGCTTCGACTGCGCGCTCTCCATCCTGCGCGCCGTACCCCCGCCAGGCCCTTCCACCACAGCGAGGTGGCCATCGAGGCCGTCGCGCACGAGATGGTACCAGCAGTCCCTTTCCGGCTCTCTCAGGCCTTGCCAGCCGCACACATAGAGTCGATCGCGCGCCCGCGTCATGGCCACATAGAGCAGCCGGTGATACTCCTCGATGTCGGCGCGTTTGAGCGCCTCCTTCGCCTCAGCGATCGCTTCCAGTCCCGGCCGACCCGGCGCCCACACGAGATGAGTGACCGTCTCGGGCGGCGTGCCCTGCCGAGCTACGGGAAAGAGCTGCGGCCCTTGCGGCCGCGGCCGCATGCAGGTGTCCGGCAGGAACACGATCGGCGCTTGCAGGCCCTTGGCGCCGTGCACGGTCATGATGCGTACCTCGTCGCGATCCTGCTCCATGTCGCGCTTGATCTCGACGTCGCCCGCGCGGAGCTGATTGACGAAGCCCTGTAGCGACGGCGCCGCCTCCCGGTCGTAGGCGAGCGCCGCGTCGAGAAACTCGTCGATAGCCTCCGCCGCCTCAGGACCGAGCCGCGTCAGCATGCGTTTGCGCATCAATTGACCTTCGGCGCCAAGCACCTCGGAGAAGAACTCGTAAGGCGGCACGAGGTCGGCGTGCGACCGCCACGCTTTGAGCTGCGCCGCCGCTTCGCCGAAACGGTGATCGTCGCTCTTCTCTTTTAACGCGGCCCACAGCGAGCCTTTGCGCTCGTGCGCCAGGTCGAACAGCGCGTCGTCGTCAAGGCCGAATAGCGGGCTCTTCAACGCCACGGCGAGCGCAAGATCATCCTCAGGCATCAACAGCACGTCGGTGAGCGCGACCAGATCCTCAACGGCGATCTGGTCCATCAGCCGCATGCGGTCGGCGCCCGCGACCGGCACATTCAAGCGTTTCAACTCCCGGATCATCGGCGTGGTAAATGGCTCGCGCCGCCGCACCAAGATGAGAATATCGCCCGCCCTGATCGGCCTGCCGGCTGATGCCAAAGGCTCGCGGCGGTCGAGCCATCCCCTGATGGCCGCGGCGATGCGCTTGCACAGCGCATCGACCGAGCGTGCCCCGCCCGCGCCTTCGTTCCACGGCTCGAATGCCGGCGCCGGCTCCGGTCGCGTCTCGGCCTCGACCTCCCACAGCTCGACCAGCCCCGCCTCGCCTTGCCGGTGAGCGTGATGCTTGATCACCGCGCTGTCTATGAAGGTGAGGCCTTGAGCCGCTTGCGGTCTTGCGAACACGACGTCCACGGCGTCGAGCACGGGCACGGTCGACCGAAACGAAAGGTTGAGGGGGACGTCGTGCCAGGTGACCTGCGCAGCGGCGGCGCGCTGCCGGAAGGCACGGCCAACTTCGCCGAAGCGCGTGGGGTTTGCGCCCTGGAAACTGTAGATCGACTGCTTCTCGTCGCCGACCGCGAACAAGGTGTGCGTACCCTCGTGGGCGCCTGCGCCGGCGAAGAACTCCTCGGCCAGCGCCTCAATGATGGACCACTGCTCGGGGTTCGTGTCCTGTGCCTCGTCCACCAAGATGTGATCGACGCCGCCGTCGATCTTGTAGAGCACCCAGGCCGCGGCGCCGGAGCGCGACAGAAGAGCCTGCGTCTTGACGATGAGGTCGTCGTAGTCGAGCGTTGCCTCGGCGATCTTGCGCAGCGCGTAATCGTCCTGGATGGCGTCGGCGAGCGCGAGCGCCGCGCCGCTCGCTTTCGCGGCGCGAAGCAGCGCGAGCTTGAGATCGAGTTCGGCGATGCGATCCCTTGCGGCGTCGAGCGCCGCCGCGATCTGCGTCGCGTCCTTGCGAAACCCGGCGCCGCATACCCGCGCGCGCGGTTTGCCGTCGCTTGTGAAGAAGGCGTCCCTGAGCGATGCGGCGCGCGCCTCGCCCGTGCTGCCGAGCGCCTCGCGCAGTCCGTCCGCCGTCTTGCCGTCGTCCTGCGTGCACCCGTAGCTCACAAGCGCCGACACCATGGCTTCGATCGCGGCATCGTCGAGCACGGCGGCAAGCTCCACAGTCAGCGCGTCCTCCGCGTCCTCCGCCACGCCGAACAGCATTTTCAGCGCGCCTTCCTCTTCCTCCGCCCAGGTCGCGAGTCCGTCGTGATGCGCCACCATGCGGGCAAGCTCGACGCGCTTTGCCAGCACTGCGTCGATCACTTGACGGAAGTACTCCTCGCCGGTGACGGTGATAATTGTGTCGAGCGCCCGGCCGAGCAGGCTGTCCCGATTCTCCGCGGCCTTGGCAATCACCGCGTCGAACGCGGAGCGCTTCAGCAGTGCGGCTTCCCGCTCATCGAGCACTGCGAAATGTGGTGTCACTGCGGATTCGAGCGGGAAACGCTGCAACAGGCGCTCGCAGAAGCCGTGGATGGTATGGATCTTGAGCCCGCCGCGCGCTTCGAGCGCCCTCGCGAACAAACGCCGCGCGACACGTGTGTTACTGTCCTCGGGCTCATGCCCCATGAGCGCGGCAAGTCTTTCGCGCAGCTCCGGGTCCGGCGCCGTCGCCCAGGCGGCAAGCTCTTCCAGCAGGCGGTTCTGCATCTCCGCCGCCGCCGTCTTGGTGTAGGTCAGGCAGAGGATGCACTCAGGGCGCGCGCCGGCGAGCAGCAGGCGCAGGATGCGCTTCACCAACACCGCCGTCTTGCCCGTTCCGGCATTGGCGGAGACCCAGGCGGAAGCGCCAGGGTCCGACGCACGCCTCTGATTGGCGTCGGCCTCGTGGAGGAGGGACGCGTTCATCGCCAGTCCTCCTCGGCCTCTTGCGTCAGCCATTCCTTGACGCGGGCGAGGTGCTCGTACTCGTCATAGCGATAGATGTCCCTGAAGGCTGCCGCCGCCCGGCGCTTCACCTCGTAGGGGGTCTCAGTGTCGGCAAAGTGGGCGATGAGTCTCGTCAGGCTTTCCAGTGCGGTGGCTGCCAGAGCATGGGCTTCTGCCGTCCCCGCGAGCCGCTCCTCGCCGCCCTCGTCTCGTCCCGATACGCGGATGTAGCGAAGCTCGCGCACTGCGCGCTCGCCGATATCGGCGAAGCCGCCCGCCTCGGCAATCGCCGCTTCGAGAGAGAGCTGCGGCGCGTAGAGGTCATCCACATGCGTTGCCAATGGCGGCTTGCCGGTCTTGTAGTCATAAATCACCACGCCGCCGTCTCGTGTCACATCGATGCGGTCGGCGCGCGCCCTCAGACGAAAGCTCGGCGTGATGTCGCGCGCTCCGTTCACCTCGGCATGGGTTCGCGCGATGGCGGCGCGGCGCTGAGGCTCGGTGGCAGCGAACCATTTGGCGAAACGCTGGAAGTGCGGCCGCCAGAACGCCTCGACTCGCGCCGCGCCCCCGAGCTTGGCGAACAAATCGTCGGCGGTCGCCATCAACTCGCCAGAGATGACGTCCGGGAGGGAGTCGGGGTAGGCTTGGGCGAACGCGCTAAGCACCTCGTGCACGATCGAGCCGCGCATCGCCGCGTCAGGCTCCGCGCCGAGCGGCTTCAGCGGTTCGAGCTTGAGAATGTTCTTGGCGAAGATCTCGTACGGGTTGGCGATCCACCGCTCGATGCGGGTCACGCTCAATTCGCGCGGCCGCGCGTTGGCGGGCGGACAAGGCTTTGGCGGCTCGGCCGGCCTGAACCCATCCGCTTGGTCGCGCAGCCGCGCCCAGGCGACCCACGGCTCTTGCGGCTTGATCTTGTGGGTGAGGCCGGACGCCTCGACCAGCGCCTGAAGCCGTTGGAGCCAGCGGGATGGCACGGTAGGCACGCCTTCCACCTTCAGGGCGCGGGTGAGATAGACGGACGGCGCGCCGAGCGCCTGGGCGAAATCGTGGGCGCTGAGGCCGGTGCGCCGTTCCGGAGGCGACAGGCCGAGTTTGTCGCGCATGGGCCGGCTGAGCCAGGGGCCGGCCTCCTGCGGGCGCGGCCAGACCCCTTCGTTGAGGCTGCCGAGAATGACCACATCGGGATGCTGGAGGCGCGCCTCGAGCGGCCCCCAGATGAAGAGCCGAGGATGGGCGGCGGCCCGCGGACGTATCACCTGCCCGGCCAGGAGGCTGCGGTAGAAGGCGGGATAGTCGCGCGTTGAAAGGTGCAAACCTTCGCCCTCACTGATGAGCTCGGCGAGGAGCACGGTCAGGGCCTCGCCGGCGTCCTCTTGCCACAGCGCGGCGGTAGAACCCGTGGCATCGCGAGCGAGCGCCTCGGAGGCAGTGGCATGCGCCTTGGCGAAGAGGGAGGCCGACTGCGGTGAGGGGCTTGCGAACAGCTCGGCAAGCGGCGCGAAGGCACGCTCCAGATCGCGCACCAGGCCGAGTGCCGCATCGTGCTCCTCTTGTGTCAGTCTCAGGGGGCGTCGCTTACGCGCGCCGCGCGCCGCAAACAGCGCCTTGGCGATCCCGTCGAGCCCTTGGCCCACATAGATGTCGCGGAAGACGCCACGTTCGAGCGCCCGCGCGGCCGCACGAATCTCCGCCGGCTCTCGGCCGAGCCGTACCAAAGGATGCTTGAGCAGCGCCATCAGTTCGGGCGGCGCGAAGTCCGTCTCGGCCGCGCCGAGCACGAGGTCGAGAAACGCGCCGGGCACCGTGCGCGCGACAGGGATGCCGGCGGAATCGTCGATCGAGAGCCCAAAGCCCTTGAGTCGCGCCGCGACCCTGCGCGCCAGCACGCGGTCCGGCGTGACTAGCGCCGCGGTCTTGCCCGGCGTCTCGATGCACGACCTAAGAATGAGCGCGATGGCCTCCGCCTCGTCGTGGGCGGTCGGCGCCTCCACCAGGCGAATACCGGCGAGTGCGTTGGCGAAGCTTGCGCGGCCCTCAGGCGCGAGCGCATCTGCTTCGAGGTAACGCTGCCATGCGTCCGTGGTCTCGGCGGGACGCAGCGCTTCGCTCACGAGATGAAGCCGCGCGCGGGCGGCTCCGTCCGGCGTGCTGCCGGCGACATAGGCGACATCGCGCCGCTCCGCCCCGAGCTTGCGCAACAGCTCCGCCATGCCGGTCTGCGGATGCTCTGGATGCGCTGCCAGGCTCGCCCAGCTTTCGTCGTCGAGAGAGATATCGAGGCCGGGCAGCACGACCGCGCCGTTCGGCAGGGAGGCGATGGCGGCAAGGAGCCGCGCCGTGGCCGGCACCGTGCCCGTAGAGCCGGCGGCGATCACGGGGTAGGGCGACCCTCGCGCCAGACGCTCGGCCTCTTGCGCCATTAGCAGGTTGCGCCGGGTCACCGGCGATACCAGACCGTTGTCCGCGAGATATTGCGGCCAGTGCTTGGTGACGATCTTGAGGAACTCGACCGTTGCTTCCCAGTGGGAGGCGAGGTTCTCCGGCACGAGCGCATCGAGCCCCGAGAAATCGGCACCTTCGGTTTCGACGAAGTCCATCAACCGCGCGAGGTCGGCGGCGAGGCTCGACGCCTGGCCAGGGCTGTTCACCCAGCGGACCGACTCGATCTCGGCTTCGGTCGCGGCGGCCGCCGGGGTATTACTCCAAGCGCCGATGAGCCGCATGAGCGCAAGCCTGCGTGGCAACGCGCCGATGGCGGGTGCGCCGAGAGCGCCGTCGGCATCGTCCGAGCCTTCGGCGCCGAAGATGATGGCGGCCTCCTCGTCGGGATCGCCGAGCGCGTGGATGCGCGGCAGGAGCAGCGCCGCGCCGCCGGCTTCGGCGAGAAATGCCTCGCGTAGGCCCCGCGCCGCGCGCCGCGTCGGCAGATGGATCGTGGTGAGCGGCAGGGTAAGGGGATCCGGCTTTGGGCCGCCAGGGAGCGGCAGGTCGCCGGAAAGGATCGCCCTGGCGAGGGTGGTAAGGAACGGCGCCGAGGGCGGGATGGTGTAGAGGCGGGGGCTTGAGCGGGGTTCAGGCACCTTCATGCTCGAACAAGGCCTCGGCCTCCTCTAGCGACGCCGGCGTGCCCACATGCATCCAGCGCCCGTCGAGGCGCACACCGAACAGCCTGCCGTTGACGAGCGCCCGGTCCCACAGGAGGTTGAGCGAGAATGGCCCCTCCGGCGCGCCGTCGAATAGGCTCGCCTCGCACAGCGACACGCCGGCAAAGGCGAACGGCACCCTTTCCTTGTCGCCGCGCCGCGACAGGCGGCCGTCCGCGGTCATGTCGAAATCGCCGCGCGCGGCGTAGCCGATGCTGGTCGCGAGTGGCGCGAGCAGGAGCAAGCAATCCATGCGCTGAGGGTCCCACAGGTCGAGCATCTGCGGCAGCGCCGGCAGCGGCCCTTCACTCCACACCGAGTCCGAATTGTGGATGAAGAACGGCCCGGCGCCGAGGTCGGCGAGCGCCCTCTTGGCGCCGCCGCCGGTGTCGAGCAGGAGTCCACGCTCGTCGGAGACGAGGGTCTTCGGAGCTCGTCCGGCGCGCGCGCGCAAATGCGCTTCGATCTGCTCGGGCAGGTAGTGCACGTTGACGATGGCCGTTTCGACGCCGGCGCCGGCCAGGCGGTCGAGCACATGGTCGATGAGCGCGCGGCCTGCGAGCGGCACGAGCGGCTTCGGCATGCGGTCGGTGAGCGGGCGCATGCGCTCGCCATAGCCCGCGGCAAGCACCATCGCCGTCCGCGCTGTGGTCATGTCAAAGCCCCCTAAAGTGCCGGCGGCGGCAGGTCGCCGGCGCGCGGAAACTCGCGCGCGTAGAACGCGCGCAGGTCGGCAAGCGCCGGGTGCGCGAGATTGCGCTCGAGATAGCGCGCGACGCGCGGAATATGTGCGAGGTAACCGCGCTTTCCGTCACGTTTCGCCAACCGTGCAAAGATGCCGAGGATCTTCGAGTGACGTTGCGCGCCGAGCGTTGCATAGAGGGTGCGGAATTGAGTGCTCGAAAACGGCTCGGCCTTGGTTTTTCTGGCGGCACAGTACCGGTCGAGCAGGTCCCGTTCAAGCGCCTCGGGAACATCGAGCCGGGCGTCCTGGAGGAGTGATACCAGGTCGTAGGCGAGGGGCCCCTTGAGGGCGTCCTGGAAGTCGAGAATGCCGATTGTTTCGATGCCCCTGCGCTCGGGCAGCCACATGAGGTTGGGCGAGTGGAAGTCGCGCAACACCCATCCCAGGTCGGCCTTCGCTGCCTGCTTGAGATGCGGCAGCCACAGGGCCTCGAACTCCTCACGGAGCGCCTCAGGCGTCTTGCGGCCATGCACGGCGGGCCACAGCCAGTCGATGATCAGCGAGGCTTCGATGACCATGGCGTCCGAGTCGTAATCGGGAAGCCGGTAAGCGGTATGCCCCGGGATCGGCAGCGCGGCGGGCGGCGGCGTTTCGGCGAGCGCCAGCAGCACATCGACCCCCGCCCCCCATAATTCGGCGAGGGGCGTACCCCGCGCCACCTCGGCGCCGAACACGTGATCGCCGAGATCCTCGAGCGCGACAAAGCCCTTGTCGAGATCGAAGGCATAAATCTCCGGCGCTGACAGGCCGCGCTCCCGCAGCGCGCCTGCCACCGCGACGAACGGGGTCACATCCTCGGCGAGATGCACGAGCGCGCTATAGGGCTTGCCGTCGCGGATCGGCGGACCGTCGGGCTGCCGCGGCGCATTCATGAGGATGGCCGTGCCGTCCGGTTGCACGAGCCGCGCATAGGCGCGCGTTGAAGCATCCCCTTGCAGATATTGCGCATCGGCGCTGGCGTAGGTCGTCGTGTCGAGAAAACCTGATAGCGCACGCAAACGGTCAAGTCGCGCACCCCAGGCTCCATGCCCCGCCAGCACGACCCTGCGCGCCGTCGGTGAGGCCGTCTCCTCGATCGCCATATCGAGGCGGTCGGGCGGCAGCCACACGCTCGCGCGTTCGGGCCACTCTATGACGAGGGCGCCCTCGACTAGCGCGTCGTCGAGACCGAGCTCATCGAGTTCCGCCGGCTCGATGCGATAGAAGTCGCAATGACAGATCGTGAGGCGCGGCGTCTCGTAGCGCTGCATCAGCGCGAAGGTCGGGCTCGGCACTTCGCCTTCGCCGCCGAGATGGGTCACAAGCGCCCGCGCGAATGTTGTCTTGCCGGCGCCGAGCGGTCCGCTCAGGGTAACGATGTCGCCGGGCTTGAGGCTAAGCGCGATGCGGCTTGCCAGAAGGCCGATCCCCGCAAGATCGACATCGTCAAGCCGCCAGTCCGCGGTCATCCGGCGCGGCTTGCTTTCACGCGCGGCGCCTCGAGGTCCGCCTCAGGCGCGGCCTCTTGCTTGAGCGGCAGCAGGACCTTGACTCGGGTGCCCTGTCCCGGGGTCGAGACGAGCGAGACGGTGCCGCCGTGGAGCTCGGCGAGGCTCTTGACGATGGATAGCCCCAACCCTGCACCGCGATGGCGCGACCCTTGCGTGCGGCTTTCGAAACGGTCGAACACGGTCCGTTGCCGATCCTCCGGAATGCCGACACCCCTGTCCTCGACGATGAACGCAATCATGGACCCCTCCCGGCCGCAAGCGAACCTGACCGTCTCGCCTTGGGCCGAGAAGCCGATGGCATTGGACAGGAGATTATAGAGGATCTGCGTCACGCGCCTAGCGTCTGCCACGAACCGATCGACGCCGGGGGCGATCTTGACCTCCAGCCTCACGCCATCCTGCTTGAGGCGCTCCTCCACGCCCTGCCGCGCCGCCTCGATGACATCTCGGACCTTGACCGGCTCGAGCTTGAGTTCGAGTGTGCCAGCGTCGATAGTGGCGAGGTCGAGGATGTCGTCGACGATGGCCCTGAGCGTCGTCCCTGACGACAAGATGTCGTCGACATATTCGCGCTGCTTGGCGCCGAGCGGGCCGAAGGCTGGCTCGGCGAGCATTTGGGCGAAGCCCAGCATGCTGTTAAGAGGCGTCCGCAACTCGTAGGAGACATGCGAGACGAACTCGCTCTTGAGACGGTCGGCGGCCTCCAGCGCCTCGTTCTTCTCGATCAGAGCGCGCTCCACGCGTTTTGAGTCCGAGACGTCGGAATAGGTGAGGAGTGTGCCGCCGTCGGGCAGCGGCAGCGCGGCGCAAGCGAGCACACATCCATCAGGCCGGTCGAACTGGCTCTCATAGGGGCGGCGCTCGGCGACAATCGCCGTCACCGCCGCCTTGGTGCGCTCCCATTCCTCCGGCATGTCGTATAGCGCCCGGCACCATTGAATAACGTCCTCGACATGCGGCTCGGCGTCGAGCTGACGCGGCGACAGCCGCCAGATAGCGGCGAAGGCGCGGTTATAGAGCCTGAGGCGTCCGTTGGCGGCGAACACCGCGACGCCCTCGCGCAGCATGTCGAGCGTCTCCCGCTGCACCTGGATCAACGCATTGTAACGACTCTCGAGCGCGATCTGCTCGGTCACGTTCTCGTAGAGATAGGTCACGCCACCCTCGCCATTGGCGTCGGCGATCACGTGCAACGTGCGCCCGTCGGGCAGGTGCCAACGGTCTTCCACCTGCTTGTTCGAACCGTAGGCCGAGAGCCAGGTTTGCTTCCAGTCGCGATAGTCGGCGCGCTCCTCGAGCCGGCGCGCCTGACGTAAGCGGTCGAGGATCTCGCCGTCCCTGGGATGGCTGGCGAGCCACTCCGAATCGAGTTGCCAGAGGTCGACATAGGCCTGATTGAAATGCGCGAGGCGCTGGCGCGAATCGAACACGGCAAAAGCGGTGGCGAGCCGGTCGAAGCTGCGGAACCGGGTCTCGGTGTTCGGCCGGCTCTCGGGCCGTGATCGCTCGCCCTTCTGTGCCTCGGCATCGAGCAGTGCGCGCAAGCTCGCCACCTGCTCCTCGAGTTCCCTGTGCCTGGCGGCGAGCTCGGCAAGCTCGAGTCGCTGGCCGGCGATGTTGCGGACTTTGAAAACCAGCGACCGTCCGGCCGTGCGGCCGTCGACTTCAACATATCTGCCGCGCTTGGTGCGCAGCATGAGGTTGAATGCCTCGCCGCGCTCGGCGAGTGCCTGCATCGCGAGGTCGAGCTCGCCCGTGGATTGGGCGTCGAGCCAACCCGCGAAGTTGAGCAGGCGCTCAGGGTCGCGCGGCACGCCGAAGCTCGAAGGCAGGTTGGAGACGAGAAGCTCGGGCTCTCCCTCCTCCGACAATGTCAGCAAAGCTTGCGGCTCCGCGGCGAGCACGGTCTCGAGCGTGCTTTCGCTCAAGCGGTAACGCTCTGCCTCGATCGTCGCGTTGGCTTCTTGCCGGCGTGCGGCTCTCGTGGCGCGCAGGAAGGCGATGGCCGTGCCCACGGCGAAGGCGATGATGCCGAGATTGATGCCAAGCGTGAGCAGGGTCCGTGCGTCGAAGCCCGCGGTCTCCTCGGCCAGGGCAGCGTCGACGGTGAGCATCGAGCACGGAATGACAGACACGAATACGCGCAACAGCACCGTGGGCCACCTTGAAGCAGGTGTCACCTCGCCTTCGCTGGTCCGCATGGTCCCCTCGCTCCACGCCGCCGCCCATGACCCTCGCGTTTGGCCCCGCCTCGCGCCGCTCACGCTGCCACAGACTGAAACGCCGGAGCCGGCCGGCCCCGCGAAACCCAAGGCGAATCACGGCTAGACTAGCTGCTTCGCCGAGTCTTGCCCACAGCCGCGCGTGCTTTGGTTAATTGGGCAACGCCTACTCGGTGCGCCGCTCGAGCATGGCGGTGACGCCGATGCCGCTCCCGGTCCAGACCCAATGCAGCTTGCCGTCGGCGAAACTGACGCTGATCGTGCCGCCGTCGATGCAGTTACCGTAGGTGATACGCTCCCGGTACTCGGCTGACGTTCCGCTGTTGGACAACTCCATGAGCGAGCCGCCGCATTTGAGGGAGGGGTAGTCGATCGTCCCCCCTCCGGAGTTGATGGTCATGACGACGGGGTAGTTCTGCCGCGGAGCACCGCCGCCTGTCTGGTGGCCGGAGCCCGACCACGTGCCGGCGAGGGATGCGGCTGGAACTTCGTATCCGCAAGACCTGCCCGAGAAGACAAGGCAATTCACGGCGCCGCAGGATTCGCACGTGTAGAGCGAGCCGCTCCGGCAGACCTGTTCGCCGATGCGCGCACACTGCGCGGCGGCTGCGGAAGGCCCGATCAGGGCCGCAACTGCCAACGTCAAGAGAGCGCCACGCACCATCTTCGCGCCTCCCAAAAACTGGACGGGGGGATTTTAGCACAGCATGCGCATGCTGCGCTTCCCTGCAGGTCAATCACGGCGCGGGGGCGAAGCCGAATTTGTAGGAGCCTTGCACCAGGAGGTGCGCCTGCTCGGCGGCGTAGCGCATGGGAACGATCGTGCCCGTGCCGCCGAAATTGACATTGCCGCTCGTCGTCCACATCGACCAATAGCGGCCGCCGACGCCGAGGCTCAAGGCGTCGGTGACGGCATAGGAGAGCGCCGCCTCGAGCTGCACGCCGGTGCCTTCGCCATGTTCAGGCGACACGAGATTTCTCAGGAGGTGGTCGTCGACGCCCCTGAACTTCACATAAGGCAGATACGCGGCCTCGGCGGTGAGATTGACCCGTGGAGTGATGGTCACGTCTGCCACGGCACCAAGCCGCAGTGCTTCCCAGGTGTCGTCCTCGGTGATGGCGCGCAAATTGTTCGGCAGGGACGGGACGCAGTCGGAAAATCGGTTGGCAAGCTGCACGCAGCCAATCCCGGTCATATCCTGCTCGAACCGGCTGTAGCCGATAAACGGCGCGACCGAATAGCCTGCGCCCCGCCACACGTCATAGCCCGCATCGATGATCCCGTAATCGATGTCGTTGTCGACGCGCGACAGCGTATTTGAATACGGCACGAAGGCTGTCGGAAACGGAAGAGCCCAGTCCTCGTCGTTCAGCTTGCCGCCGCTGGTCGCGCCGCCGACTAGGCCTTTGACCATCAGCCCGAACGGCGTGTCGAGCCGCGCAAACGCTTCACCGCCGTCGATAGAGGTATTGTCGTAGGTCAGCCGCGACGCGAGCGACGACACGCCTCTAAACGGAATGCCGAGATCCTTGTGGAACTGGCCCCACCCATGCACGTAGCGCAGACCAGCCGTAAGCGCATAACGCCTCGCGGGATCCCCGGCTGAGCGGGGCCTTTGCTCGGCCCCCTGCGTGGCGCCGAGCTTGTAGTTCATTCCCAATTTGAATTGATGCAGGTTCTGGGACAGGTCGGTCCGGGACCCAGGGAAAGCGGCGAGCGGTCCAAGCGGCGGCGCCGATTGAAATCGGCTCGACGGCGCGGCGAAGTCCTCGTCGAACGAGAGGAACCCGTACTCGGCCTTCGCGGTCCACCGTGGGGTGATGGCCCGTTCCACGCCGGCGCCCACGGTCCAGCCCCACGTCACCCCGTCGTCGCTTGTTCCCGGCAAGCCAAGGCCGCCATTTGGCTTTGCATCGATATCGCCATGTGCCCAGGCCAAGCCGGCCTTGCCGAAGAGGAGCGTTCGGCCGTCCGAGGGCAAGATCCATCCCAGCCGGCCGGCGATCGTGCCGAGGGCGTCGATCTCTGCCCGGCAGTTCGCGCTGATGTAGTTCCCACTGAAGGCGAAGCAGGTGTTGGTGCCGTCGAGATCGGCGAAACTGATGTCAGCTTCGAAGCCGAGCAGGCCCGCCCCCCGCTGCCAGTTGTAGCCAATTTGGCCGCCAGCCAATGGCCCAGGCGTGCGCACGATATCGCCGAAGATCGACGGGCCGAACGGGTCGTCGACATCCACGAGGTCGAGCGCGCCGCCGAGATGGTAGCCGGCGTAAAAGCCGCTCCAGTCGAACGGCGGTGCCTCGGCGCCCCGCGCCGGAGAAACCGCAAGCGGCGCAAGAATCAGGACAATGCAAGCTCCCTTACGCCAGCCCATGCTTCTGCCCCCCTTGCATGTCTGGAGCAGCAAGGATGAGTGATTCTCACCGCTGGGGCGAGGACTATCCGGACATTGGGGACAATGCCGGAACCGGACCGCCAAGACCGCCGCCTCGCTGCTGTGCTAGCTTCCGCCCCGACAAAACCAAGCTGACCTCAAGGTGACGGTGCCAGCCTCCCTCAGGACAAATCGGGACGCTCAGCAGTTCGACGTCGTGGTGATCGGCGGCGGCCACAACGGCCTCGTGTGTGCCGCGTATCTCGCCCGTGCCGGGCTGAAGGTGAAGGTGCTGGAGCGGCGCGCTATCGTCGGCGGCGCGGCCGTCACCGAGGAATTCCATCCCGGCTTTCGCAACTCCACAGCGTCCTACACCGTGAGCCTGCTCCAGCCCAAGATCGTCGCCGATCTTGAGCTGCACCGGCACGGACTGAGAATTGTCGAGCGGCCGGCGATGAACTTCCTGCCGCTCCCGGACGGCGGCTACCTGCTGACCGGGGAAGGACGCACGAAGTCCCAGATCGCGAAGTTCAGCGCCGCCGATGCGGAGCGCTACGATGAATACTCCGCAAAGCTGACGGTTATCGCCGACGCTTTGCGCGGCCTCGTGCTGCGCCCGCCGCCAAACGTGGTGGAGGGCTTTGGCTGGCGCGGCCTCCGCGAGCTCGCGCGCGCCGCCTCCCTCGGCAACAGCGTGCGCCGTCTCGGCCTGGAGGACCAGCGCCTGTTCCTCGACCTCTTCACTCAGCCGGCGGCAGAGTTCTTGTCCGAATGGTTCGAGTCGGAGCCGCTCAAGGCCCTGCTCGGCTTCGATTCCATTGTCGGGACCTATGCGAGCCCGTTCGATCCCGGCACCGCCTATGTGCTGCTGCACCATGCCTTCGGCGAGGTGAACGGCAAGAAGGGCGCCTGGGGCCATGCCATGGGCGGCATGGGGGCGATCACTCAAGCCATGGCCAAGGCCGCGGCCGAGCGCGGCGTCGAGATCGAGACCGGCGCCGAGGTCGAGGAGGTCCTAATCGAACGGGACAGGGCCGTCGGCGTCGCATTGAGGGACGGCCGCATCGTGAAAGGGCGCGCGCTCGCCGCCAACGTCAATCTGAAGCTGCTCTATACGCGCCTCACGCCGGAATCGGCGTTGCCCTCCGACTTTCTCAACAGAATGCGGAAGTTCAAATGCGCCTCCGGCTCGTTCCGCATGAACGTGGCCTTGTCGGAGCTTCCGAGCTTCGCCGCGTTGCCGGGCAAGACCGCACAGCCGCATCACGGCGCCGGCATCATCATCGGCCCAAGCCTCGGTTACATGGACTGCGCCTATCGCGATGCCGTGGCGCATGGCTGGAGTCGGGAGCCGATCATCGAAATGCTGATCCCTTCGACCTTCGACGACAGTCTCGCGCCGCCCGGCGCGCACGTCGCGAGCCTGTTCTGCCAGCACGTGGCGCCCGAATTGCCTAACGGCCGCTCCTGGGATGACGCGCGGGACGAGGTTGCCGATCTCATGATTGCGACGGTCGACCGCTACGCGCCCGGCTTCGCCACGAGCGTCGTGGCGCGCCAAGCCCTAAGCCCGCTCGATCTCGAGCGCGAGTTCGGCCTCGTGGGTGGCGACATCTTCCATGGCGCGCTCACTCTAAACCAGCTGTTCTCGGCGCGGCCCATGCTCGGCTACGCCGACTACCGGGGACCGCTACGCGGGCTTTATCATTGCGGCTCTGGCGCGCATCCCGGGGGCGGCGTAACCGGCGCCCCGGGTCACAACGCGGCGCGAGTGATTCTCTCTGATCTAAGACCGTTTTCTTTGAGATGACTTCGCGGGGCGGCACTTGAGGCAACGGCAGCCGATCGGCTTGATCATGTCGTCGAAATATTCCTTGCCGTAGTCGTAGGCGAGTTCCTCGCCGGGCCTGATCCCGCGCTTGGCCATGACGAACACGCGGCCCTTGCGGATTTCGATCTCGCAATTGGGGCGGCAGGAGTGATTGATGTAGCGCGCGAGGTTGCTCTTGTCCCAGCCGTCGATGGTCTTCTTCTCGGTGACCTTGAACAGGTAACGGCTGCGGCTCTTGAGCCATTCCTCTTCGGTGATCTCGCGGCCGGTATACTCGACGATGCATACGCCCTTCGGGATGCGCTCAAGCGCGAACAGGCCGCGCCCCGCGCAGGCGCGCTTGACTGCAAGGCGAAAACCGCCGGGGGTGAACTTCGATTTCCCCATGAAAGCTCAGAGCAGCCGTGACAATAAGCGGCCGATCCCTGCCACATGATGACATCGGTCACAAGCGTCAATCGGCATCGCGCCAGTCCAAGCCGCATCTCAAACCGCGATATGGCAGCCACGCCTCGGCGCGAAATGACAAGATTCAGACATCGCTCGCTGCTATCTTTTGGATGGCTTGACGGCCAGGCGTGTGAGCTCGGTACGTGCGCGGAGGCATTACAACCGAAAAGGGAGGGCGAATTGCGGCAATCTCACTCTCAGGCCATGACCTTGTTGATTGCGCCCTTCGTTCGCGGTGGGCTCCTCGGCGCCTGCCTGGCTTTCGCCGTGGGCATGACCCCAGCGCAAGCGGAAGAGACCATCGGCACGCCGGGATCGCCCAGCGCCACGACGACGATCGACGGACAACAGCTTCCGGCGCCCGATCCCGCATTCGGCGGCGTGATCAAGGACGACGCCTTGCAGTCCACTCCATGGTGGGCGCCGCGCGTGGTCCCGCCGAAGGAAGCGCCGAACATCCTGCTGATCATTACCGACGATGCTGGCTTCGGGGTGCCGAGCACCTTCGGCGGGGTGATCCCAACCCCGACGATGGACCAGATTGCGAATGAGGGGCTGCGCTATACAAGAGTCTTCTCGACGGCATTGTGCTCGCCGACGCGGGCGGCGCTCATCACGGGCCGCAATCACCACTCGGCCGGCTTCGGCGTGATCGCCGAGCAGTCGACCGGCTTCCCCGGCTACAACAGCATCATCAACAAAGACAAAGCAACGATCGGCCGCATCCTGCTCGACAACGGCTACGCGACCTCATGGTTCGGCAAGGACCACAACACGCCGGCCTTCGCGGCGAGCCAGGTCGGACCGTTTGACCAGTGGCCGACCGGCATGGGCTTCGAGTACTTCTACGGCTTTGTCGGCGGCGACGCCAACCAGTGGCAACCGAATCTCTTCCGCAACACCACGCAGATCTATCCGTTCCGGGGGAAGGAAGGCACCTGGAATCTGGTGACTGCGATGGCCGACGATGCCATCGACTACATTTCACGCATGCACCAGACCCAGCCGGACAAGCCGATCTTCATCAAATACGCGCCCGGGGCCACGCACGCGCCGCACCACCCGACCAAGGAATGGGTGGACAAGATCCACGCGATGCATCTTTTCGACGACGGTTATGAAAAGTTGCGCGAGCGAATCTTCGAGAACCAAAAGCGTCTCGGCATCGTCCCCCAAGATGCGAAGCTGACGCCCTGGCCGAAAGACCTTCTCAAGCCATGGGACGAGCTCACCCCCGAGGCAAAGAAGCTCTTCATCCGGCAGGTCGAGGTCTTCGCCGCCTACGCGGCCTACAACGATCACGAAATCGGCCGGGTGATCCAGGCTTTCGAAGACCTTGGCAGGCTCGACAACACGCTGGTTATCTACGTCAACGGCGATAACGGCACGAGCGCCGAGGGCGGACCTTTGGGGACGCCGAACGAGGTGGCGTTCTTCAACGGCCTAAACGAGATTCCGGTCGACGTGCAGATGAAGTTCTACGACGTCTGGGGCACCGAGCAGACCTACAATCACATGTCGGCCGGCTGGTCGTGGGCGTTCGATACGCCGTTCGACTGGTTCAAGCAGAATGCCTCCAGGCTCGGCGGCATCAACCAGAACATGGCCGTGTCGTGGCCGGCGCGCATCAAGGACAAAGGCGGTCTGCGCGAGCAGTTCATCCACGTCATCGACGTGGTGCCGACGCTCCTTGAGGCCGCGGGCATCGCCGCGCCCGAGATGGTCGACGGCATCACGCAAGCCCCAATCGAGGGCACGAGCTTCGCCTACACCTTCGAAGCGGAGAACGCCAAGGCGGCGTCCCGGCACAAGACCCAGTATTTCGAGATGATGGGCCAATGGGCGATGGCTGGCTGCTGAGCACCAAGGTCAATCGCGCACCATGGCAGGCTTTCGGCCCTGCCAATCCCGATCCGCTGAACAATCAGGTCTTCCAGCTCTATGACCTGAGCAACGATTTCAACCAGTCGACGGACATCGCCGCGGAACACCCGGACAAGGTCGCCGAGATGCGGGAGAAGTTCGTTGCGGAAGCGAAGAAGTATCAGGTCTTTCCGCTGGACGCCTCGGTTGCTGCCCGTATGGTCGCGCCGCGCCCGAACATCACCGCGGGACGCAGCGAGTTCGTCTACACGCGTCCGATGGTTGGCCTGCCGCAAGGCGACTCGCCGCTCTTGCTGAACACCTCCTACACGATCACCGCCGACATTGAGGTGCCGGAAGGCGGGGCTGAAGGCATGATCCTCACCTCGGGCGGGCGCTTCGGCGGCTACGGCTTCTATCTCCTGGAGGGCAAGCCGGTATTCCTGTGGAACATGGTGGATCTCGAACGCCTGAAATGGGAAGGGCCGGACGCCCTGACCCCGGGAACACACACAGTCGAGTTCGACTTCGTCTATGACGGCATGGGTCCCGGCACACTGGCCTACAACAATTTCAGCGGCATCGGCCAGCCAGGCACAGGAACGCTGAAGGTCGACGGCAAGGTCGTGGCCACCAGGAAGATGGAGAAGACCCTGCCGTTGATTTTGCAGTGGGACGAGAGCTTCGACATCGGCTCCGACACGCTCACCGGGGTCAACGACGCGGACTACAAGCCGCCATTTGCCCTGACCGCGAAGCTGAACAAGCTGACGATAAGGATGGACCGCCCGCAGCTCACGCCGGAGGATATTGCCAAGCTGGAGGAGGCGCGGAAGGGGGCGGCCGACGCAAACTAGCCATTTGGCACCAGGTGGGGTTTCGCCTAGTACCGGTAGTGGTCAGGCTTGAATGGGCCCTCGGCCGGCACGCCGATATAGGCCGCCTGCTCGGGATTGAGCTTGGTGAGCTTGGCGCCGAGCTTGCCGAGATGAAGTGAGGCGACCTTCTCGTCGAGATGCTTCGGCAGCACATAGACCTTGTTCTCGTACTTGCCGGCATGTTGCCACAGCTCGATCTGCGCCAGCACCTGGTTGGTGAAAGAGGCGCTCATCACGAAGCTCGGATGGCCCGTGGCGCAACCGAGATTGACGAGGCGTCCCTCGGCCAGGAGGATGATGCGCTTGCCGTCGGGGAATTCGACCTCGTCGACCTGCGGCTTGACGTTGTGCCAGCGGAAATTGCGCAGGCCGCTCACCTGGATCTCGGCGTCGAAATGGCCGATATTGCAGACGATGGCGCGGTCGTGCATGGCGCGCATATGGTCGACGGTGATGACGTCCTTATTGCCGGTGGCGGTTACGAAGATGTCGCCCTTGGGCGCCGCCTCCTCCATGGTCGTCACCTCGTAGCCTTCCATTGCCGCCTGTAGCGCGCAGATCGGATCGATCTCGGTGACGGCGACTCTGGCCCCCTGGCCCTTCAGGCTTTCGGCGCATCCTTTGCCGACGTCGCCGTAGCCGCAGATCACGGCGTACTTGCCGGCCAGCATGACGTCGGTGGCGCGCTTGATGCCATCCGGCAGGCTCTCACGGCAGCCGTAGAGATTATCGAATTTCGACTTGGTGACGCTGTCGTTGACGTTGATGGCGGGGAAGGGGAGCGTGCCCTTCTTCTCCATCTCGTAGAGGCGGTGCACGCCGGTCGTGGTCTCCTCCGACACGCCGCGCAAGTTCGCCTTGACCTTGGAGTAGAAGCCGGGGTCGCGGGCGAGCCGCTTCTTGATGGTGGCGTATAGCGCCGCCTCCTCGTCGTTGGTCGGCTTGGCGATCACCGACGAGTCCGTCTCGGCTTGCGAGCCGAGAATGACGATGAGCGTGGCGTCGCCGCCGTCGTCGAGGATGAGGTTTGCCGTCTCGCCGCCCGACCATTCGAGGATGCGGTCGACGTAGTCCCAATACTCGTCGAGCGTCTCGCCCTTGACGGCGAAGACCGGCGTGCTGGTTGCGGCGATCGCCGCCGCGGCATGGTCCTGAGTGGAGAAGATGTTGCACGAGGCCCAGCGCACCTCGGCGCCGAGCGCCTTCAAGGTCTCTATGAGAACCGCGGTCTGGATGGTCATATGCAGACAGCCGGCGATTCTCGCGCCCTTGAGGGGCTTTGCGCTGCCGAATTCCCTGCGCACGGCCATGAGGCCCGGCATCTCAGTTTCGGCAATGGCGATCTCTTTGCGGCCCCAGTCGGCGAGCCCGATGTCCTTGACGTGGTAGTTCATGCCGTCTCCGCTCTTGGCTGTATAAAGATATAAAGAACTCCTTATATCTTATCTCAAGACCCTGGAGTCAAGGCCGGGAAGAGCTAAGTCTCTCAGGCACTGAACCAGAGCTTGATCGAGACATTGCCCCGATCGACGGCGACGGCAGTCCGGTCGGCGTGCGCGCCGGCGGCAAAGCTCTTCAAACCCGCGGTCACCGCCCCTTCTTCGTGCACCGTCTCGTGTCCCCGCTCCACAGCGCCGAGGCTCGGGGCACGCCCGCGATATTTCAGCTCGACCAGGAGATCAATCCCGTCATAGCTCGCCGAAATTTCGAGTGGAGCATCGATGAAGTGTCCCTCCTTGAGGTGAGCCACGACGCCGGCGACTCCATCTTTGGCGCGCTCGACAAGCTCTGCGTTGAGTTTCCAGGCGGCCGCCTCCTTGTCGAGGAAGCGTCCGAAGCCTGCGAGTGCGTCGGACGTACGCCACACCATCGCATCCTTCCTGCGGATGCCGATGCGAAACAGCAGCGTCAGTCCGATCGCGGCAGCGAGGCTGACGGTCAGCATGCTGCCGAGCACGTCGTTCCAAGGCCCCGGCAGCGCGCGGAAGTAGCCGGCATTCACTTGCGTGGCGAGGCCGAGGAGAAGGCCGATCGACAGGGCAAAACAGGCACGCGTGCTTAAGCTCCGCGAGGCAACGATTTCGATCCCGCTCGTGATCATGAAGGACGCGGTAAAGATCAGCACCGCGCCGGCAATCTCCGATGGTAATGCGGTCACGGCAGCCGCCACCTTCGGCAGAAAGGCGAAGACGGCAAGGAGCGACGCGGCGGCGAAGGCGATGGCGCGGCTCGTGGCGCCGGTCGCGCTGGACACGCCGACAAGGCTCGGCGCCGACGACGTGCCGAGACAGCCGAGGAGTCCGGCGGCAACTGCTCCGACGGCATCGCCGAGCACGCCCTTCTCGATATTATCGAGATCGGGCCGCTTCCATTCGGCATCGTTGATCTTCTGACAGGTGGTGACCACGCCGATGGTCCGAAGCGTGGCGGCAAATCCGGCGGCGAGGAATACCGGTATGAGGGACGCTTCGAAGGAGTAGGAGAGGAAGGACGGGTTGGGCAGGGCGATCCAGCGGGCTGCGCCGATCGATGTGAGTGCGGCGGCGTCGACAATGCCCCAAGCAAGAGCGGCGGCGAGGCCGGAGACGACGCCAAGCAGGACCGACGACAGGCGCCACACCCCACGGCCCCAAATGCTGAGGGCAACTGCGGCCGCGAGCGTGACAAACGCGACGAAAACGTGGGGCCAATAGGCGGGTTCCTGCTTGCCGATCTCGAGCGTCTTGGCAATTCCGACCAGGCCAAGTTCGAAACCGACGACGAGAACCGTGAACCCGGCGATGGTCGGCTGGAACACCACCCTGAGTCGCCTTAAGAGACGCGACAGCACCGCCTCGGTCAGCCCGGCGAAAATGGTCATTCCCGCCACTGCCGGCAGGCCGCCAGCCTCGGCCGCGAGGATCGCCGGTCCGATATAGATGGCGGAGAACACGGGCGGCGCGAGATAGCCCGAGCCGAAGAACTTCCCGCGATAGGCCTGCGCAAACGTGCCGACCGCAAGGACGATGAACCCGAGGCCGACGAGGTCTTGCGTCACCTCTGCCGACGCCGAGGCGGCCCGCGCCACCATCACCACGAAGATCAGGTAGACGCCGATCAGAACAGCGTATTGCAGTCCGAGGATCGCGAGGCGCGCTGGCGGCGGTTGTTCATCGACGCCGTATAGAAGCTCGGGCGGCTTGATTGCCATCGCTCCCGCCGATCAATCCTCTTCGCCGAAGCCGTTCTTGACCAGCGCCACGAGCGCGGCGAGCGCTTCCTTCGCCTGCCCGCCCTCCACCTCTATGAGGATGGAATGGCCCTGGCCGGCGGCGAGCATCATCAGCCCCATGATCGAGGTGCCGCCAACCGTGTGCCCCTCGCGCGACACCTTGACATTGGCGCTGAAGCTCGACGCGCAACGCACGAACTGAGCAGACGCGCGGGCGTGCAAGCCCTTCTTGTTGGGGATGACCACCTCGGCGAGGACACCCTTCTCGCGCTCGCCGGTAATGTGGCGCGCCTTCGCCACGGCGCTAGTTCGCCGACAGGATCTGGCTTGCGACGCTGATATACTTGCGTCCTGCCTCTTGCGCCTGCGAGATCGCCTCATCCAATCCGCACTCGCCGCGCACGCTCGCGAGCTTGACCAACATCGGCAGGTTGACCCCGGCGATCACCTCAACGTTAGAATTCTCCATGGCGGAGATGGCGAGGTTGGACGGTGAGCCGCCGAACATGTCGGTAAGCACGACCACTCCGTCGCCGGAGTCGACGCTGGCAAGCGCTGACAGCATGTCGCTGCGCCGCACGTCGAGGTCGTCGTCCGGTCCGATCGAGATGGTGGCGATCTGTTCCTGCGGGCCCACGACATGTTCGAGCGCCGCGCGAAATTCGCGTGCAAGCTTGCCGTGGGTAACGATGACAACGCCGATCATGCTGCCTCTTCAGGTGAAGGCCCCCCGGCCAAGGGCCGCTATCTTTGTCGGGAGAGGGGTCATGCGCAAGCCCCGAAGGCCGTCCCCACGATCATTGTTCCGGCGCGAGCAAAAGCGCCATTTTCAGCTTCAAGGGTGCCGATGCCTCGAAAGCTGAAAGTCTGAGCGAAGGGATTGCCACGCCTGCGATCGTCGTGCGCTCCCATGGATCGGGCGGCATGCGGGGCACTTCGTCCGCCCCCACCAGGTCGCAAACCAAAACCAGCGGCGCCTCCGCGAGGAAGGGCATTTCGGCAATTCCCAATCCCCTCACCTCGATCATTCCGGCGATCGTCTCGGGCACTGAAGCGATGGCCCGGCGGTCGCCTTGCGCTTCCACCCAAACTTGATCGTCGGCGACAAGTACGGGGCGAAGCTCGCCGTCTCTTGGCAGGGCGAGGAACCTCAACGCAAGGTCCGTCTTTCCCGCGCCCGCCCCGCCCCGCAGCAAGGCCGCACGGTTGCCGAGGGCGACGCAGGTGCCATGAACGAGCTCACGCGCCACATAAGCCTCTCGTCTGTCCGCTGATCCCTATGCTGCCGGCAGGCGGATCACGAAGCGTGCGCCGCCGCTCATGCCTGCGGGAACATCGCCCTTGCCACGGCCGGCGCCTTGTGGCGGCCGGTTCTCGGCGTAGAGGCGTCCGCCATGCGCGACCACGATTTGTCGCGAGATATTGAGGCCGAGCCCCGAGTTCTGGCCGAAATTCTCTTGCGGCCGGTCGGTGTAGAAGCGCTCGAAGACGCGCTCAAGGTTTTCCGGCGGAATGCCCGGTCCCTCGTCCTCTACCGCGATCTGGATCTCAGGCCCAATGCGGCGGACCACGACGGCGACGCGGCCATCCGGCGGGGAGAACGAGATGGCGTTCTCGAGCAGGTTGACGATGACCTGGTGCAGGCGGCTGTCATGGCCCGTGACCCGGTAGGGATGGGGGCCGGGCGCATAAGCGATGTCGAGCACCACTTCGGGCGTATCGTCGCGATGAATGTCGTTGAACAAGGACACCGTGGCGCGCAAGAGATCGTCCATGCTCACGGGCTTCGCGTCCTCGCGGGCAAGCTCGGCGTCGAGGCGCGAGGCGTCGGAGATATCGCTGATCAGGCGGTCGAGCCGTCTCACGTCGTGCTGTATGATCTCGAGCAGCCGCTCCCGCGACTCGTCGGTCTTGGCGAGCGGCAGGGTCTCGGTAGCGCTCCGTAAAGAGGTCAGCGGGTTCTTCAGCTCATGCGCCACATCGGCGGCGAAGCTCTCGATGGCGTCGATCCTGCGGTAGAGCGCGTTGGTCATGTCGCGCAGCGCGCCGGATAGATGGCCGATCTCGTCGGAGCGGTCGGTGAAGTCGGGAATCTCGGCGCGCGCCCTGACGCTATGGCGCACCCGCTCTGCGGCCGCCGCAAGCCGCTGCACCGGGCCGGCGATGGTATTGGCGAGAATGAGCGACAGCACGAAGGTGACGGCGCCGGCGAACAACGACACGCGGAAGATGCTCCAGCGCTCCGCCGCGACGATATTGTCGATATCGCCGCCGCGGGTCGACAGCAGAAGCACGCCGAGTACGGCGCGCATGCGCTGCACCGGCACGGCCACCGATACCACGACCTCGCCCTTGTCGTTGACCCGGACGATCGGCACCGACGTGCCGGTGAGCGCCGTCGCCACCTCGGGGTAGGCCTTGCCGTTGGCCCCTCCGATCTCGGTATAGGGCGGCAACTCGTATTGCCGCATGCGCGAGGTTATCGCCTGCCAGAATTTGCTGAGAGCGTCGGGCTCGCCGGTATCCGGTGGGGGCAGGTCGTAGCGGAGCACCTCACCGCGCGAGTAGAACGTGTCGGAATCGAGGATCAAGGCGCCGTCGCGGTTGTAGATGCGGGCGCGGCTTCCCGTAGGCTTGACTAGCGGGCGCAAGATCGGCGCCGCCCGCTCGGGATCGATGGTAAAGCCGAGCGAGTTGTTGGAGAACGCGGTGCCGTCGTCGCCGGCGCCGGCTTGGCCGAGCTCGATTTCCAAGAGCTTCTCCGGGTCGACCTGCACCTCGTTGGTGTCGACGCCGGCGGAAGCGGCAATCGCCCGCGCGATGATCTCGCCCTGGGTGAGGAGACTCTGCACCTTGGCGTCGATCAGCCCGGCGCGGAACTGATTGAGGTAGAGAATGCCGGAGACGAGGATAGCGAGGCCGATCAGGTTGAGCACCACGATGCGGCGCGTCAGGCTTGAAAAACCGTGACGGAAGGGGCGGTGCTCGGCGATCCACCCCGGGAAGCGTTTCACGCGCGCGAAGCCGATGCGTACGGCACGGCGGACGCGCTCCTTGGTCGAGGAGTCAGCTTGATGCCAGGACCTGTCGGTCTCGGCGGTCATCGCGCATCACTCTTTGAACCGGTAGCCCACGCCATAAAGCGTCTCGATCACGTCGAAGCTCTGGTCGACAGCCTTGAACTTCTTGCGCAATCGCTTGATGTGGCTGTCGATGGTGCGGTCGTCGACATAGACCTGGTCATCATAGGCCGCATCCATCAGCGCGTCCCGGCTTTTTACCACCCCCGGCCTCGCGGCAAGCGCCTGAAGGATCAGGAATTCCGTCACGGTGAGGGTGACGGGGCGGTTGTCCCATACGCAGGTATGGCGCTCCGGGTCCATCTTGAGCTTGCCGCGTTCCAGCACCTTCGACTTGTCCTCGACCTGGGCAGCCGCCTCGCGCGGCTGGGACCTGCGGAGCACCGCCTTCACCCGCTCCACCAGGAGCCGCTGGGGGAAGGGTTTGCGGATGAAGTCGTCGGCGCCCATCTTGAGGCCGAACAGCTCATCGATCTCCTCGTCCTTGGAGGTGAGGAAGATCACCGGCAGCTCGCTTCTCTGGCGCAGGCGGCGCAGAAGCTCCATCCCGTCCATACGCGGCATCTTGATGTCGAGAATGGCGAGATCGGGCGGGTTCTCCGAGAAGCCGTCGAGCGCGCTCGCGCCGTCATTGTAGGTCTGGGTCTTGTAGCCTTCCGCCTCGAGCACCATGCGCAAGGAGGTCAGAATGTTCCGGTCGTCGTCGACAAGGGCGATTGTGGGCATTGGGGGCCTTTTGCGCGTTGACGCGAATGATGGGTGTATGGTCATAGGGCTGCCCCTAAACGTGGCAGCATCGCGGCGCCTTGCGCCACACCCGTCTTTATCGGGATGCAACAAATATCGTTATGGCGCAAGTAAATAACTCTCCACAAATGCCCGCGAAGGCTGAGATTGCGGCCGATGCGCGCACCCTGGTGCGCCGGGCATTCAAGGGGTCTCTGGCCACTATCGATGACCCTACAGGCTACCCCTACGCCTCGCTGGTGACGCTTGCCACGGACATGGCGGGCGCCCCTATCTTCCTCATTTCCACCCTGGCCCGGCATACCCGCAACCTCGCACGCGACCCGCGCGCCTCGGTCCTGATCGACGGCTCGGGTGACCAGGCCGATCCCCTGCAAGGAGCCCGCGTCACCCTCCGCGGCAGGGCCGAGAAGGTCGAGGACGGTGAGCCGCCGCGCCGTTTCCTCGCCCGGCACCCCGAAGCCGCATTCTATGCCGATTTTCCGGATTTTGCCTTCTGGCGCTTGAGCCTAGAGGATGCCCACTATATCGGCGGCTTCGGGCGGATCTTCGATCTCGACGCCGCCGATCTCCTCGTGTCACTCGACGGGGCTGAAGCTCTGATCGCTGCGGAGCCCGGCATCATCGCCCACATGAACGACGACCATGCCGACGCGATCGCCCTCTATGCACTGGCCTTTACCGGCGGCGATCCCGGGCCGTGGCGCATGACCGGCATTGACCCCGAAGGCTGCGATATCGCGCTTGGCACCGATGCCCGCCGTATCCTCTTCGCCGAACGTGTGACGACGCCGCAGGGCGCGCGGAAAGAGCTCGTCCGTCTTGCTGAGGAGGCGAGGGCTACGGCCGAACCGTCCTGACCGGTGGCCTTGTCATAGGACCTTCCTTGAAAGCCTTCTGAGTTCAGGGTAGCTAGTGGGCGATACCGACCGACTTTCCACCGATCCGAAATCTGGGAACGAAACCGCATGAGCGTTCAGTCGAAGATTGCGGCCGGAGTGGCCAAGACGACTAATCCGAAAGTGCTCGCTTTCGTCGAGGAGGCGAAAGAACTGTTCAAGCCGGACGATCTACACTGGTGCGACGGCTCGAAGGAAGAGTACCAGGAGCTCTTGAAGCTCATGGTCGATTGCGGCACCGCCATGTGGCTCAACCCCGACAAGCGCGGCAACTCGATTCTCGTCCGCTCCGATCCCGCCGACGTCGCCCGCGTCGAGGACCAGACCTATATCTGCTCGAAGAACAAGGAGGACGCCGGCCCCACCAACAACTGGTTCGACCCGGCGGAGATGAAGGAGGCGCTGCGCAAGCTCTACGACGGCGCGATGCAAGGCCGCACGATGTACGTGGTACCCTACTCCATGGGCCCGGTTGGTTCCCCCATCGCCGGCATCGGTGTGATGGTCACCGACAGCGCCTATGCCGTCGCCAACATGCACATCATGACCCGGGTCGGCGACAAGGTGCTGAAGGCGCTGGGTGACAGCGAAGATTTCGTGCGCGGCATGCACACGGTGGGGTATCCGCTGCCGACGCCGCAGACCGCCGACGTGCCGTGGCCGTGCAACAAGACCAAGTACATCTCGCATTTCCCCGAGACGCGCGAGATCTGGTCGTACGGCTCAGGCTATGGCGGCAACGCGCTGCTCGGCAAGAAGTGTCACGCGCTCCGCATCGCGAGCGTCAAGGCGCGCGACGAAGGCTGGATGGCCGAGCACATGCTGATCCTCAAGCTCACCAACCCCAAGGGCAAGGTGAAGTACATGGCCGCCGCCTTCCCGAGCGCGTGCGGCAAGACCAATCTTGCGATGCTCAACCCGACGATCCCGGGCTGGAAGGCCGAGACGATCGGCGACGACATCTGCTGGATGAAGTTCGGCGAGGACGGCAGGCTCTACGCCATCAATCCCGAGACCGGCTTTTTCGGCGTGGCGCCCGGCACATCCGAGGCGTCGAACCTCAATGCGATGAAGGCGCTCGATAAGAACTGCATCTTCACCAATGTCGGCTTGACCGACGACGAGGACGTCTACTGGGAGGAGATGACCAAGCACAAGCCGGCGAAAGCCATTGACTGGATGCGCCGGCCCTGGACGCCCGACGCGGGTCGGCCCGCCGCGCACCCCAACGCCCGCTTCACGGCGCCGGCAGCGCAATGCCCCGTGATCGCGCCGGAGTGGGAGGACCCCAAGGGCGTGCCGATCGACGCCATCCTGTTCGGCGGCCGCCGCGCCACCGTGGTGCCGCTCGTCATCGAGGCCGAGGACTGGCGGCACGGCACGTTCCTGGGCTCCATCATGGCCTCGGAGAAGACCGCCGCTGCCGCCGGCAAGATCGGCGATTTGCGCCGCGATCCGATGGCGATGCTTCCGTTCTGCGGCTACCACATGGGCGACTACTTCGCCCATTGGCTGAAGATGGGCGAGAAGGGCGGCAACAAGATGCCGAAGATCTTCTACGTCAACTGGTTCCGCAAGAGCCCGGAGGGCAAGTTCCTGTGGCCGGGCTACGCCGAGAACTCCCGCGTGTTGAAATGGATCTTCGAGCGCTGCGACGGCACCGCCGAAGCGGCCGACACGCCGGTCGGCAAAGTGCCGGCGGAAGAGGCGCTCGACACCGACGGCCTTGACATCGACGATGCGGCCTTGAAGGAGTTGCTCACGGTCGACGCCGCAGGTTGGAAGGCGGAGCTGCCGCTCATCAAGGAGCATTTCGCCACCTTCGGCGATAAGTTGCCGAAGGGCCTGAGGGACGAGCTTGCCGCGCTCGAAAAGCGCCTGGGTTGACGGATAGCAATCGGCAACACACGAGCCAAAATGCCAGAAGCTTGACATGTGCATCGCATGTGAGCATGCTTTGCACATGTCCAAGATGATCCAGATACGCAATGTTCCCGATGCGCTTCACAGGCGGCTCAAGGCCCGCTCCGCTAACGCTGGGATGTCGCTGTCCGACTACCTGCTTACTGAACTCAGGCGCGTCGCCGAGCGGCCAACACTCGAGGAGTTGCGTGCGCGAATCGAGGCAAGGGCTCCTGTCGACCTGAGCGAGTCGCCAGCAGACGTCATTCGCGCCGAGCGTGATAGCCGGTGATCGTGATCGACGCGTCGGCGCTGCTAGAGGTGCTCCTACCGACACGGCCTGCTGGACCAGCGATGAGGCGGATTTTCGAGTCGACCGACTCGCTTCACGCACCATACCTGCTTGACTTGGAGGTCACCCAAGCGCTCAGGCGCTACGCACGGAGTGGCCAGGTCTCCAATGATCGCTGCCGGGTAGCCTTGGAAGACCTCCGCGAGTTGCCACTCATCCGCTATCCGCATGATATTCTGTTGCCGCGGATTTGGGAGCTGCGCGACAGCCTTACGGCGTACGACGCGGCCTACGTCGCCTTGGCCGAAGCGCTCGATGCGTCGCTCGTGACCCGTGACGAACGCATCGCTGCGGCTCGCGGCCATCGCGCCCGCATTGAGCTCGTATGAGCCGAGGGCTTGCCGCGCGAGGCTGTTCGCCCTAGGCAACCGCCATGAAGACCGGAAAGAGCGTCGTCGCGGCAGGTCATGAGCTGACTGCGGCCGCCGCGGCTGAAATCCTCGAGGACGGCGGCAACTCCTTCGACGCGGCGCTGGCCGCCGTGTGCATGGCGTTCGTCGCTGAGGCCGTGTTCTGCTCGCCTGGCGGCGGGGGATTCCTCATGGCGCGCCGGGACGGGAGCGATCAGGTCAAACTGTTCGATTTCTTCGTCGAGACGCCTCTGAAACGCTGTCCCGCAAGCGAAGTCTCGTTCTTTCCGATCCACGCCGATTTTGGGCCGGCCAAGCAGGAATTCCATATCGGCTTGGGGTCGAGCGCGACGCCCGGCGTGGTGCCGGGACTTTTCGCCATGCACGAGGCGCTTGGCCGGCTGCCGATGAAGCGGCTGGTCGAGCCGGCGGTGCGCGCCGCCCGCCAAGGCTTCCCGCTCACCACCTTCCAGGCCTATCTCTTCACCGTCATCGCGCCGATCCTCACCGCGAGCGAAGGCGTGTCGCGCATCTTCGCGCCGGGCGGCAAGCTAATGGTGGCGGGCGAAACGTTCCGCAACGAAGGTTTCGCGGAAACACTGGAGTGGATCGCCGAAGACGGCGCGCGCCTCTTCGTCGATGGTGATGTGGGCCAAGCGATCGTCGCGCAGTCGCGCGATCTCGGCGGCCATCTCACCACTGACGATCTCAGGCGCTATCGCGTCGTGCTGCGCGATCCGCTGGTCTGGCCGCACGCCGGCGCCACCGTGGCGCTCAACCCGCCGCCCGCCGCGAGTGGCGCGCTCATCGCTTTCGGCCTTGCGTATCTGGAGGCGGCAGGGAACGGCTCCGCCGTCGATGCGTTGGCGCTGCATGCGGCGATGACGGCGACCAACGAGGCCCGCGGCAAACACGGTGAAGGGCTTGCCGAGCGGCTCTCCGGGGGCGTGCTCTTTGAGGAGATGCGCGCGGCCTGGCGGAACCCGGCCGCCTATCGCGGCACCACCCATATCAGCGTCATCGACGCCGACGGCAACGCTGCGGCGGTTAGCCTGTCGAACGGTGAGGGCGACGGTTTCATCGTGGGCGATTTCGGCTTCATGCTGAACAACATGCTGGGAGAGGAGGACCTCGCCAGCGGCGGTCTCGATGCGTGGCGCGAGGGGATGCGCCTCTCCTCCATGATGGCGCCGACCGTCATTCTACAGTCCGACGGCACTGTGACCGCGCTCGGCACCGGCGGCTCGAACCGCATCCGCACCGCCATCCTTCAGGTGGCGGTCAATCTGCTCGACCACGGCATGAGCCTAGAGGACGCAGTCATGGCGCCGCGGCTCCATGTCGAGCGTGACGGTACGACGAGCTTCGAGCCAGAGCTGTCTGAGGAAGCCGTGACGGCGTTCAATGCGCTCGGCGAGAAAGCGCACGCCTGGCCGGCGCAGAACCTGTTCTTTGGGGGAGTTCACGCGGCGCGGCGCCACGGCGACGGCGGGGTGGAAGGCGCCGGCGACCCCCGCCGCCAAGGTGTGGCGCGCGTAATCTGAGCGCTGGCCTGTGTCGCGAATGGTCAAACGGGCGTCGCTAATTGCCAATAAGTTTCGGCAGGCCGGCGCAAGATGGCGTAAGGCTCAGGAGCCGACGAGGGAAGCCATGCAGAACGCCGTCGCCATCTACCATGTGGCCTTCGAGGATGCCGGCACGCTCGGCCCCGTGCTCGAGGAGCGCGGCGTCACGCTTCGCTACTTGCAAGCCGGCGTCGACGACCTCTCGCCGGCGAAGGACGCGGACCTCGTCGTCGTGCTCGGCGGCCCTATCGGCATTTACGAGATCGACCGCTATCCGTTCCTGAAGGACGAGCTCGCCACCATCGAGGCGGTGGTCAACAAGGGCACGCCCGTGGTCGGTATCTGCCTCGGCGCCCAGGCGCTCGCCGCCGTGCTCGCGGCGCGCGTCTATCCCAATAGCCAGAAGGAGCTCGGCTGGGACGAGCTGACCCTGACCGACGAGGGAAAGGCCTCGCCGCTCGGCGCACTGCAAGGCCTGCGCGTGCTCAATTGGCACGGCGATACGTTCGATCTCCCGGCCGGCGCCACGCGGCTCGCCTCCACGCCGCCGACCCCGAACCAAGCCTTCTCCTACGGCCCGAAGGTGCTGGCGCTCCAGTTCCACGTCGAGCTGCCGCAGCGCGACATGGAGCGCTGGCTAATCGGCCACACGCTCGAGCTTGCCAACTCAAAAGTCGACCTCAACCACATGCGCGCCGAGACGGCGCGCTACGCGCCGGCCTGCAACGAAGCGAGCGTCAAGCTGTTCAACGACTGGCTCGACGCGCTCTAAGGCTTAAAGTCAAGAGCGCCCTTACGGCGTGCCTTTCATCACGACGGACTCGCCGACTTTGGTCGGCAGGTCCGTGGTCTCAGGCGGCTTCACCGGCTCGCCCTTGGCGTTCCACCAGGTCGAGGCATAGGTTACCCCGCCGCTGCGCAGCATCAGGTGCGTCCATACCTCCTCGCCCGGGTAGTAGTAGACCGTCCACGGCCCGAGCATGCCCTTGGGAATGGCGCGGAAGGTAACCAGCACCTCTTCGCCCGGCTTGACGTCGCCTTTCTTCACCTCGATCACCTCGAGCTTGGCGAGATAGCCGGGCAGGTCCTCGCCGGTCTTGTCGTCTTTGGTCACGCTGGTGCAGGTGACGGAGAGCACGCGGACCAGCGCCACGAGGTCGCTCTTCTCCAAGAGTTCCGCCTCCGACATGGGCGCGGGGAGCGCTAAAGCCGGCTGGGCAGAGAGGCAAAGAACGAGCAGACTGATCAGGCGAAGCACGGAGCGCATGGGACCTCCTTTGCGGGGCTTTTGAGCTTACTCTGTTGAACGCCCCGAAAGTAGGCGCCGGTGGCAAACCGGGGAGGAGATTGCCGCGATGGTGAAAATCTATCTGTTCATCGAGTTGCGCGGCTCGGCCGACGCCACGAATGCCGTCAACGCGCTCAAGGCGCTTAGCATGGCCAACTGCGCGTTCGCCAACGTCGTGGTCCTGGCGGACGACAAGATCGTCGCTCAGCTCGACTGCACGGACGCAGGCGATGGCACCAAGGCGATCCTTGAGAACATCTCCGCCGTCGACGGCATCGTGCAGACCAACATCATCGCCGTCGTCCGCCCGGTGAAGCGCTGATATTGCCGCGGCAAGGAATCCCTCCCCTCGCCGGGAGGGATGAGGTCAATCGCGGTCGACGAGGCCCGACACGCCCTCTTTCTTGGCGCAATGCACGCAGCAGAAGATCGCGCCGTCATGCTCCACGCCGTGGCCGACGATGCGCACCCCACAATGGGGGCAGGTCGGTGCCAGCGCCTGGATGGCGCACTCGAAGCTATCGAAGGTCGTGGTGCGGCCGGCCATGACCACCTCGAAGCTCTTGTCGTAGTCGTTGCCGCATTGCGCGCATTTGCCCATGGCTCGCCTCCTTGGAGCGTCGCCCCCGCGCACTAAACGGTTGGAGCGTACCACCGTTCCACACAACACAGTCATGCCCGGCTTTACCTGCCTTTCGCCGAAGCGAAGCCTAACCCGGCACGCGCTTCGGAATAGCTAGGCGCTTCGGCTTCGCGCAGGCAGGTGCCGGGCATCCACGTCTTGGCCTAAAGAAAATCGTGGATGGCCGGGACTTCGCCCGGTCATGACGGAGTAGGTGTTGTTGGGGGTTGCACTGGATCCCGGCTTGCGCCGGGATGACGCCCATTAATGCGCGGCTTCCCAGTTGTCGCCGGCGCGGGCGTCGACCTTCAGCGGCACTTTGAGCGTGAGCGCGGGGGCCGGCGCGTTCTCCATCACGCCTCTCGCCACCTCCATGGTCTTGTCGACCTCCTCCTCCGCCGCCTCGAACACGAGCTCGTCATGCACCTGGAGCAGCATGCGCGCCGACAGCCCTGCCTCTTCGAGCGCCGCCGCCATGCGGATCATGGCGCGGCGGATGATGTCGGCGGCGGTGCCCTGGATCGGCGCGTTGATGGCGGCGCGCTCGAAATTACCGCGCAAGCTCGGGTTCTTGGTGTTGATCTCCGGGTAGTGGACCTTCCGCCCGAACAGGGTCTTGACGTAGCCCTGGCGGCGCGCCTCCGCCTTCATCTGCTCCATGTAATCCTTGATGCCGGGAAAGCGCTCGAAATAGGTCTTGATGTAGGCGCCGGCCTCGCTCCTCCCGATGCCGAGCTGTGCCGCTAAGCCCACCGACGAGATGCCGTAGATGATGCCGAAATTGATCGCCTTGGCGCGGCGCCTGATGGCCGGGTTCATCCCCTCGATGGGCACGCCGAACATCTCGCTCGCCGTCATGGCGTGAATGTCGAGGCCGTCGGCGAAGGCTTGGCGCAAGGTCGGCGTGTCGGCCATGTGCGCGAGCACGCGAAGCTCGATCTGGCTGTAGTCGGCCGAGATCAGCTTCTTGCCCTTCTCGGCGACGAACGCCTTGCGGATCGAGCGGCCCTCGGCCGTGCGCACCGGGATGTTCTGGAGGTTCGGTTCGGTCGAGGCGAGACGCCCGGTGGTGGTCGAGGCAAGCTGGTAGGACGTATGCACCCGCCCCGTGTCGGGGTGGATATGGGCCGGCAGCGCATCGGTGTAGGTGCTCTTGAGCTTGGCGAGGAGCCGCCAGTCGAGCACCTTACGCGGCAACTCGTGGCCCTCGGCGGCGAGTTCCTCGAGCGCCGCCGCGTCGGTGCTCCACGCGCCGGTCTTGGTTCGGCGGCCGCCAGGCAGGCTCATCTTGTCGAACAGGATCTCGCCGAGCTGTTTCGGCGAGCCGATATTGAACTCCTCTCCAGCGAGGGCCCTGATCTCGTCCTCGAGCTGGGCGATGGTCTGGGCGAAGGAACCCGAGAGGCTCGCCAACGCCGCCCGCTCAACCTTGATGCCGGTGCGCTCCATCTCGGCCAGCACCGGCGCGATCGGCCGCTCCAAGGTCTCGTACACCGTCGTGACCGACTCTGCCGCCAGCCGGGGCTTCAGGATCATCCACAGGCGCAAGCCGATATCGGTCTCCTCGCCCGCATATTCCGTGGCGCGCTCGACCGAAACGCGGTCGAAGCCGACCGCCGACTTGCCTGACCCCATCACTTCCTTCTCGGTGAGGCAGGTATAGCCGAGCAGCGAGCCCGCGAGCTGATCCGGCAGATGCTCGGCGCGGCCCGCGTCGAGCGCATACGACATGAGGCAGGGGTCGTCGATTGCGGTGAGCGCGATGCCGTAGCGGTGAAGCGCCACCATGTCGAACTTGGCGTTCTGCACGATCTTGAGCACCGCGTCGTCTTCGAGGAGGGGCTTCAACAGATCGAGCGCAGCGCGCATGGGGATTTGCTTGACCGCAGTCTCGCCGCCGAGATCGAGCCCATCGCCCGCGCGGTGCGCGAGCGGCACATAGGCCGCGTGCCCGGGGATCAGCGCCAGCGCCACGCCGGCGATCTCGCCCACCATCGGGTCGGCCGAATTCAGCTTCACGCGGAAGGCGAAATGACCCTGGAAGCGCGCCGCCTCCAACAGATCCCCGAGCCGCTCGGCCTCCGTCACCGTCTCGTAGTTGGCGCGGTCGAAGGCGATGCCTTCGAGCCTGCTCGCCCGCTCGATGGCGAGCTCCGCCGGCGAGCTTGGGCCGCTCTTGGCAGCCTCCGGCGCCGGCCGGCTCGCCACGAAGTCGCCGCGCGGCCCCCGCCGCAAGGGATGGTCGTAGTCGTCCTTCTTGCGCGCTTTCGTCGCCGGTGGCGGCGCAGCGCCCTCCGGCGCCTCCACCCCCAAGCCGTCGGCGATGCGCCGCAGCAAGGTCGAAAACTCGAGCTTGCGCAGGAAGCTGAGCAGGGCCTCCGACTCTGGCTGCCGCACCGCGGTCTCGGCCAGCGGCACATCGAGCGGCACATGCGCGTCGAGGATCACCAAGGTCTTCGATAGCCGCGCCTGGTCGGCGAAATAGATGAGGTTCTCGCGCCGCTTCTCTTGCTTGATCTCTGAGGCACGGGCGAGCAGCGACTCAAGATCGCCGAACTCGTTGATGAGGAGCGCCGCCGTCTTGACCCCGATGCCCGGCACGCCGGGCACGTTGTCGGACGAATCCCCGATCAGCGCCTGCACCTCGATGACCTTCGACGGCGGCACGCCGAACCGCTCGATCACCTCGGCCTCGCCGATCACCTTGTTCTTCATGGTGTCGTACATGACGACGCCGGGCTGAACGATCTGCATCAGGTCCTTGTCGGACGAGACGATGGTCACGTCGGCGCCGGCGTCGAGTGCCTCAAGCGCATAGGTGGCAATCAGGTCGTCGGCCTCGTAGCCCTCCTTCTCGATACAGGCGACGTTGAAGGCGCGCACCGCGTCGCGCACCAGCGGGAATTGCGGGATCAGGTCCTCAGGCGGCTCGGGCCGGTTGGCCTTGTAGCCGTCGAACAGGTCGCTCCTGAAGGTCTTGGCGGAGTAGTCGAGGATCACCGCCATATGGGTCGGCGGCGCAAGCTCGCCCGTCTCCCGAAGCAGCTTCCACAGCATGCCGCAGAAGCCGTGCACCGCGCCCACGGGCAGCCCGTCCGACGGCCGGGTGAGCGGTGGGAGAGCGTGATAGGCGCGGAAGATGTAACCCGAGCCGTCGATCAGGTAGACGTGGTCGCCGCGCGCGACCGGCTTGCCCGATGCGGGGGTGGTGGCCTTTTCGGTTGTCATGATGGCGGCAATATAAGGATCATTTGGCCTGCCGTCAGTAGGCCGGAATGGTTCGTCCCCATCCTCACGATTGGTGTAATCTGGGGGAGGTAGCCTCGACATCGGAGAAGAGCACATGCTCGAAAGCGCTCTTGCACTTCTGACGCTCGCAATGCCCATTACCGGCACGACCGTCCACGACGCGAACATGGGACCGGGCGACATTCCCATGGGCACGTTCTGCCGCGTACAGAACGTCTGCGTCATAGCCCAGACCGAAAGCGACTGCGGCAGGATCGGGGGCACGACATTCCCGACGCTGGATGCCTGCGCCGGCGCTGCGAGCGCAGCGCCACAGCCGGGCGAGTGACCGATCAGATAGACGTGACATCGGAGAAGAGCCATGCTCGAAAGCGCTCTTGCACTTCTGACGCTCGCGATGCCCGTCACCGGAGCGACTCTGCACACCGCGAAGATGGGACCGGGCGACATCCCCATGGGCACGTTTTGCCGGATACAGGACGTTTGCGTCATCGCCCAGACCGAGGCCGACTGCGGCAAGATCAGCGGTCAGACATTCCCGACGCTGGAAGCCTGCACCGCCACTGCGAACACGGCCCCAAAACCGAGCGAGTGATGGCGCAGCGACTGCGGCGTCGAAGATGGCTGTGTGCGGCCGTTTTGCTGACCGCCGCGCTTTTCGGAGCCTCGACGACGGACTCGGCTTCCGCCGCGCCGTCGAACCCGCCTGATACCGCTTCAACTTATGTTCTTGCCATCGGCTCCTGCCTTCCCTGGCTACCGCAGAAGGTGTGCCGACATGACGTCACGCAATTTGCCGACGCGGCGCGAGAACTGATGGGCGTGCCATCGGGCCAGATTACGACGCTCGTCGACGAACAAGCGACGGCACCGGCGGTCCGTGAAGCCTTTGCCAAGCTCAAGGGCGCGATGCCTCCGGATTCGACCGTAATCGTCTACTACGTCGGGCATGGCATGCTCCTGCCCAACTGGAGCGATACCGCGAGCGAGGGTGACGAAGAGACCCTCCTTCTATGGTCAACTTCATTCCCGTTTGCGGCGCTTTACGCAGTCCAGGCCGGAATTTGGTTGACCGGTTCCGAGCTTGCCCGACTGATCGAAGCTCTCCCCGCCGAATCGACTTTGGTTATTCTCGATACCTGCGAGGCCTCGGGCGCAGACGACGCGATCGCCTCCAAGCCGCCCCGGATGAAGGGCAGGGAGATCGCCATCATGGCCTCGTCGCGCGCACACGAGATTGCCTTTGCCGACCTCATTTCGGCAACCTTCACGCGGAATCTGGTGGAGGCGATGCGTTCCGGGGTGCCGACGCTTTACGATGCCTTTCGATTGGCGCAGCGTGAAACGGCAGCCGAGGCTGAATTGCGTTGTGAAGCGGCCGCGGTGAGCGGCTCCGAGGGCTGCACGCCTCAAGATCCGGATTTGGCCGATCCGTCAGGAATCGCAAAGCGGATTCGTTTGGATGCTGAGTAAGGCCTAAGGCGTCTTGGCAAGCTCCGGGGGGTTGGTCGAGCCGGGAGCGAAGGCCTTGTCTGCGCCGCCAAAGGTCCGCTCGATATAGTCCTTGAAATAGTTGTCGAGGAACGGGAAGGCCTTGGCGAAGCGCGTGAAGTCCTTCTGGGCGATGAACAGCAGCAGCCCGTCCTCGAGCGCCTCGACCAGCCCGGTTCTGAGCTCCGAGCGCACCAGAACCCGCTCGCCGAAATGCTCGCCGGGCCCGAACACCTTCTCGAAATGCTCGCCGGTGTCGGGGTTGTCGATGGTGAGCTTGAAGCGGCCGTTGATCACCGTGTAGAAGCCGTCGATCAGCATGCCGGGCTCGAACACCTTGTCGCCCTTCCAGTAATGGATGTAGCGGGTCGCCGGCGGCGGCATCCTGAGTTGCACGATGTTCGGCGGCATGACGCTGTTGAGCAGCCAGTTCAGGCCGACGCGGAACTTTGCGGTGAAGCCCGGCAAGAACGACAGGTAGAAACCGCGCCACAGGAGCCAGGCGACGAAGCCGGACAGTTTGACACCATAGACATCGGCGACCGCCTTGCTCATGCCGAGCGAGGCGAGCGAGCCCTTGGACGTGTAGGCAAACGGCTTCAGCTCTTTGCCGCTGAGCTTGGCCATGATGTTGGCTGCCAGCTGATAGCCCTCGCGGACCGCAAATTGGGCCGTCTGCGTGGCATAGTCGGCCGGGTCTTCCTGGGGATTGTCGACCAGCGGAATCAGCGCGGCGTCGCCGAGCGCCCACACGTGTTCCTTTCCCGGCACCCGCATGTAGCGGTCCGTCTTGATGCGGGCCCAATGCAGGTCGAGGCCGAGTGTCGAAACGAGCGGGTGCGGTCCGTTGCCGATGGTGGCGACGATGGTGCTGGTATTGATGGTGCGGCCGTCGGTGAGCGCGACGCCCGTGGACGTGGCCGACTTGGTGCCGACGCCGGTCAGCACCTCGATGCCGGTGCTCTGCATCTGCTTCGTCGCATATTCGGCGAGATCGGCGGGGAACGTGGGCAAGATGCGCGGGGCGTATTCGATGAGATACATGCGGATCTCATCCGGCTTGATGTTCGGATAGTATTTCAGCGCGCTGCGCACCAGTTCGTGCACCTCGGCGACGGTCTCGACGCCGGAAAAGCCGGCGCCGACGACAACGAAGGTGAGCAACTGCTTCTTGACCACCGCCTCGGTGGTCACGTCGGCCGTCTCCAAGCAGCCGATGACATGGGTACGCAGGCGGTGCGCGTCGGTCAGGTCCTTCATGGTCAACGCGTGGTCGGCCATGCCTGGGATACGCGCGAGGTCGACGCCGGTGCCGAGCGCGATGATCAGCTCGTCGTATTCGAGGTTGACGGGGGTCAGCCGCGCACCCTGCATGACGACCACCGTCTTCTTGGCGAAGTCGATGCCCATGACCCGCGCCTGCCGCACCTGGACGTTGCGCAAAAGCTGGCGGAGCGGCACGACCGCGTCGGCGGAGTTGATCGTCGATGCCGCGACCTCAGGCAGCAGCGGCTGGAAGACGAAGTAGTTATTGTTGTTGACGAGTTCGACCTCGACTTGGCCGCGGCCGAGCCTTTCCAGCGCCTTCGCCGCGAATACGCCGCCAAAGCCGCCGCCAAGCACGAGGATTTTCTTCTTTTCCATAGGCTTGCCCAGCCTGAGTTGGTTGAGACGCATACCTACGCCAATGCTTTCTTGCGTCAAGTCATGCTTTGGCGCAGGCCGACGCTTGATCGCAACACGATGCGACAGTCGGCATTCGACCTGAAATACCGTTTGCCTATGGAGTTGATAGGATGCGGTGTGGCGTTGCCTAGGCTGCCGCCGTGGCGGGCCGCGGCACGGCCGGCGGCAGCTTGGCCCATCCCGGCCTCTGGAACAGGAACCTCAACGATGTGGTCTTGACGAGCGTGTGCACAATCAGTGGCGTCACCACGCCCGCCGCCGTTACGACGAGGGCGACGACACCGAGATCGAGGCCGGGCGCCAGCTTGAGCAGCGCCATCCGCGTCGCCGCCATCGGCAGGAAGAAGGCAAGATAGACCACGATCGAGTTCTCGCCGGCGTAGCGCAACGGCAACGCCCAGTCCCGCGTCGAGAGCAGCACCGACGCGGCCACCACGGCGAGCGCGCCGAGAAAGCCGAGGCCGAGGCTCACGACCGGAAACTCAGAGTAACCCCCGAACACCATCACGGCTTCGAACACGGCCCAGGCGGCGAGGAACAGGAGCGCGGCGCCCCGGTTGCCCGCGGCCGTCGCGGCGAAGTCGAACACGTAAGGGGCAAGCACATAGCCCGAATAGAAATAGACGAAGCGGGAGCAGAACTCGTCGACGACGGTCCAGCCAGTCTCGACCCCGGCGATTTGCAGGAGCGCTGCGGCGAACCACACCATCACTTGCGGCACGTCGCGGGTGAGTTTGGCGACCACGAAGAAGATGGGCAGGAGGTATATGAACCATAGCGTGCCGAAGGGGTCGATGAAGGCGAGCGCATAGGCCTCGGCCACGCCGGCCCAGCCAAGATCGGCGGCGAATACCGGCGCCTTGAAGGCGAACTGGATGGTGACCCACAGCACGTAGAAATAAGCGAAATGGACGACCTTGGTGTCGAGGTAGTCGCGCCAGTTGCGGTCGATCACGCGGGCGAGGAACAATCCCGAAATGAGAAAGAAATCGGGCATGCGGAACGGCTTGGCGAAGGCGACGAGCGCCCCCATCCAGCTCGTGGCGCCCGCGGCCTCCTCGACGCCCAAAGTGGCGTGCATCATCACCACCATGACGATGCAGAACCCTTTGGCGTAGTCGACCCACGCCACCCGGTCCCGGTTGAGCTCCATAGCGCCCGCCTCCCGTCCCGTTGGGGGACATTTCGGGGCTGAGTTGCAAGGACCGGGCTAGAGCCCGATATCAGGGGCGGCGTTGCTTAGTCTTTGGGGTTTGGTTAGGTTCGGCCGCAAGAAGCACCCGTAGCTCAGTTGGATAGAGCGTTGCCCTCCGAAGGCAGAGGTCACAGGTTCGAATCCTGTCGGGTGCGCCAATAAATCAGGGACTTAGAATCTGAAAAGACAGTGGTCTTAGGTTCACTGAACTTCTTAACGCGCGGTCGATTTGATAATTGTAAAAAAATCAATGTGTTAGTGTGCGGCCTGGGTGCGCTATTTGCGTCCCCCGGCTGCGACCTCAAGGTCATCAAGGTTCCGCATGCCGCCGGCGGTGACGTGCGCGAGCATCTCGTCCGGCGTGAGGATGCCCTTACCGATAACCTTGCCGGACTGCTCGTCCTTGTAGACGTAAGCAATGCGGCCGTCGGAAGTCTTGCGGAGCTGCACGTCGCGGCCGTCAGGGATGTAAGCATACGCGCGGAGCGCGGCCCGGGTGGTGGCGTCAAGCTCGCCCCCCTCGAGTGCCGCAGCGGAAATAGCGGCGAAGCGATTGGACATCATCCGATATACCTGCAAGAGCGCCCTGGCCGCTCCTTCGGCTTTTGCCGTCTCCCCACGGCTCAGGTAGTACCTGTAAACACGCGCCATCCTGGCGATGTCGCGTTGATCTTCCGAGAGTGGGTTCTTGGGCTCGATGACCTCGTTTTGATCGTCCGGCTGGTCAGGCGCACACTCGATGCAACTGGTCTCCACAACGACAAGCGGCTTGGCATGAGCCAGTGCTGAAGTCAGAAGGGCAATCGCTGCGAGCATGTATAGCTTCATTTATGAGCACTCGAAATCGTAGTCAGAAACGGCTGATTCAAAATCGTCTTGGGCCGATTGCAGGACGCTGAACTCCAGCGAACAGTCGTCTCTTCCCTCACTGGTGGAAATGCAAGAACTGTAGGCTTGAAGGGCCGCGTCCACATCGCTGGCGGCCGACTCGTAGGCGTCGATCGCGTCCTTATACTCCTCAGGACTTGCTCTCGTAATCGAGATGCCGAGTGATGGGAGTAGCGATAGCATTAGAAGAACCCTGACAGCTTTCACCATGGATACCTCCCAAAGCGTGCAACCATATACGGGTCACTGACAGGCGCCACGTGCATAAACGAACCAGGAAAGGAGACAGTGCCCTAAGGGCACTGTCTTAGGTGGGCAGTGCTCTTACGTACGCTGTAACCCTCGTGAAACCCTCGCGTGAACAAACGAGCACGGGGGCAGTGCCCTTGAGGTTCATTGAACCTCGAAACCGTGAACGCGTTGGCAACAGGTGCCCAAAACGCAACTTTGGTGAAACCCTCAGACGTTGATATATAACGAATTTCGGATGGGCCACTGTTCTCCGAAGGCAGAGGTCACAGGTTCGAATCCTGTCGGGTGCGCCAATTTCCTTCCCCAAATGCCTGTTTGCCAGTTGAGACCGGGCGTCCGAGGATCATTGGAACACAAGGAAAGCGCACGGCGTTCACCCCTGGGGATACTCTGGGGTCCCTATGGTTTTTAGCTCGGTAGTCGGCTATTTTGCCTACTCCCGCGCCAGGACAAGAAATTGCCCAGAAACCATCAGGTGCGTGCAACTGAGGAGAGAGATTCACATGCGCAGATTTCTTTTGATCGCCGCGGCTGCATCGATTGCGCTCGTCGGCCTGTCCGCCAACCAGTGCGGGGGCGCCAAGGAGGAAACGGCCGCGCCAGAGGCGCCGCCGGCTGAGTCCGCGCCTCCGGCCGAGACGCCGTCAGAGCCGCCCGCCGAGACGCCTGCCGAGTAGGCACGATCTGAGCTTGCAACGGGGCTGCTTCGCCTTCGGCGATGCGGCCCCGTTCTGCGTCTATCGACTGCGAGGGGCGAACGCCTCCACCAGCGGCGCAAGATCGCGCGCATTGTCCCAATCGCCGCCTTCCGGCGTCAGCCCAAGCCGCACGATGATGAGATCGCGCGACGGCACGATCGCCACCACCTGCCCGTTATAGCCGAGCATATAATAGGCATCGTCCGGCATCGGCGGTTCGCCAAGCCGCGGCGACTCGATGAGTTTGAGCCAAACTTGCGCGCCGTATTGGTCCTCGGGCGCCTGCTCCGTCGGGGTGAGCGTGTAGGCGACCCAGCCCTCCGGCAACAACCTTTCTCCAAGCCACAGTCCGTCGCGCAGGAACAACAGCCCGAGCCGCGCCCAGTCGCGCGCCGAGGCGTAGAGAAACGACGAACCGATGAACGTGCCGGAAGCGTCCGGCTGGAGCACGGCGCTCCGCATGCCGAGCGGCGCGAACAGTTGCTCATGCGGAAAGCGCAAATACTCGCGCTCGGTGGCGAAGGTCTCGCGCAATACGCCGGCGATGATGTTGGTGGTGCCGCTCGAATAGGACCAGTACGTGCCCGGCACATGCGCGAGCGGCTGTGACGCGGCGAAGCGCGCCGCGTTGCCCTGCACGAACAGCATCTGAGCGACGTCGCTGAGATCGTTGGAATAGCTCTCGTCGAATTCGAGCCCGCTTGTCATGCGCATCAGCTCGTTCAATGTGATGGCGCGGCGCGGGTCGCCTTCCTCCCGCCACTCAGGCATCAGCGTGTCGTCATCGAGCGCGATCGCGCCGTACTTGACGCGTAGGCCCACCAGCGCGTTGGTCAAGGTCTTGGTCATCGACCAGCCGATGAGCGGCATCTGCGCGTCGAAGCCGGGTGCATAGCGCTCGGCCACGATGCGCCCGCCATGCACCACGACGAGGGCGCGGGTGTTGCGGGGATGTGCCGGATCAGGTTCTGAGAAGATGGCGTTGACCGCCTGTTCGAGGGCCGGACTGGTCACCTCGTTCGGAAGCGGCCCGAGCGAGACAAGCTCGCCCTCGGGCCATTCTGCGTCCATGGTCTGAAGCTCGACGCCCGTGAACAGGCCCTTCGCCTGCGCCCGCAATGCCGTTTCGTCCGCGCCATCGACAAGCGTGCAGCCGAGCCCCTCGCGGTGAATCGAAGTCTGGGTGGCGAAACCGTGGAGAGAAGCCGATGCCTTTTTGCCGTCGCGGTCGAGGACCGGCTGGAAATAGCGAAGGAGTCCAAGGCCCGGCCCATCGAGGTCCTCCGTCATCAGCGCGTCGAAGGGGCGCCCCGATACGAACACGCCGGCGCATAAGGTTTGCGCCATGTAGCCAGAGCCGAGCAGGGCGACGCGGTACAGCCGGGGCAGCACGATCCCCGCCGCCGCGACCAAGAGAATCGCTGCCAGCATTACCGAGAATTTGCCGGGGAGCCCGAAGGGCATGGAGCTACTTCAGCGCCTGGGCGGCCTTCAGCACCTCTTCGGCATGACCCGGGACTTTCACCTTGCGCCACACATTGCGAATGACGCCATTGCCGTCGATCAAGAACGTGGAGCGTTCGATGCCCATGTACTTCCGCCCGTACATGCTCTTCTCCACCCAAGTGCCGTAGGCCTCACACACTTTGCCGTCCTCGTCCGACACGAGCGGGAAGGAAAGGCCGTATTTCGCCTTGAACGCATCGTGGCTCTTCACCGCGTCCCTCGAGATGCCAATGACTTGTGCCTTCACCTTGGAGAAGTCCGGCTCGGCATCGCGGAAGGCGCAAGCCTCGGCCGTGCAGCCCGACGTGTCGTCCTTGGGATAGAAGTAGAGCACCACGGTCTTGCCCCTGAGGTCCTTCAGCGACACCTTGCCGCCGCCGTCCGCCGGCAGGGTAAATGCCGGGGCCTTGTCGCCCACCTCCACGCTCATTTTGCGATCCTCCTCAATGACATTTGCACCTTGGGCTTACCGTCCTTGCCAGCCTAGCCGATCCCGCTACACTCCCATGCCGGGATAGACAAATCTTGGCAAGCGCAGCGCGGGAGTGCGCCCATGGCCCAAACTCAGTTCTTTGTCGGCGATCCGGTCCCTTGGTTCACCTGCCGCTCGACCAGCAACCCGCAGTTCCACTTCGATACCGTGGCCGGGCGCTATGTCGTCCTGACCTTCTTCGGCAGCGCTTCCCATCCGGCGAGCACGGAAGTGCTCAAGCATGTCACCACGACGCTTCGCCCTCTGTTCGACGACGGCAAGCTCGCCTTCTTCGGCGTGAGCGTCGATCCCGACGACGAGCACGAGGCCCGCGCCGCTGAGATGTTGCCTGGCATTCGCTACTTTTTCGATCTCGATCGCAAGGTCAGCGAAGCATACGGCGCTGTTGATGCCGGACAGGACGGTGGGGACCGTCTTGCTTTTCGGCCTTTTACCCTTGTGCTCGATCCTTTCATGCGCGTGATTGCCAACCTGCCCCTCGCCGACTCGGGTCAACACAACGACGCCCTCGGCAAGCTGCTGGGCGCTCTGCCGCCGGTCGACGCTCATGCCGCGACGGAAATCTGCGCCCCGATCTTGATCCTGCCTCGCGTGTTTGAGCCGCAATTCTGCAAGGAGCTGATTCAGCTTTACGACAAGCAAGGCGGGCGTGAATCTGGCTTCATGCGCGAGAAGGATGGCAAGACCGTCGAGGTCAAGGATCATGGCTTCAAGCGGCGCAGCGACCTCAACCTTGACGATGCCCCTGAATACGAGCAACTCCGCGCCGCCATCCGCGCGCGCTTCGTGCGGAGGATCGTTCCCGAGATCAAGAAGGCATACCAGTATGATGTGACCCGCATCGAGCGCTACGTCGTCGCCTGCTACGACGGAGGAACAGGCGGCTTCTTCCGCGCCCATCGCGACAACACGACCAAAGGCACCGCGCATCGCCGGTTCGCTTGCACGGTCAACCTCAATGCCGAAGACTACGAAGGGGGGGACTTGCGCTTCCCCGAGTTCGGGTCCCGCACCTATCGCGCGCCGACCGGCGGCGCGGTCGTGTTCTCCTGCTCGCTGCTGCACGAGGCGACTCCCGTGACCAAGGGCAAGCGCTATGCTTTTCTGCCCTTCCTCTATGACGACGCCGCGGCGAAGATCAGGGAAGAGAACCGGAAGTTTTTGTCCGGTGAGACGTTCGAAGTCGGCAAGGGAAAAAGCGGCGCGGCGGCCTAGCCGAGGCGCTTGGTCATCCTGATGTGGGGGATGGTGTGCTCCAGGAAGCGCTCGCCCTCTGCGCCATAGCCGAGCCGGAAATAGAAGCCCTCGGCCCCGATCCTGGCGTGCAGCACCATGAGGCGGAAGCCGCCGGCTCTGGCCCAGCCTTCCGCGTGGGCGAGGAGCCGCGCGCCGATCCGCATGCGGCGGCGCGCCTCGGCCACCGCCATCTGTTTGAGCTGGAGCGTCGTCTCGTCGAGCGGCCGCAAGGACACCGTGCCGACCACGGTGCCGCACGACACGGCGCAGAAGTGCTGACGCATGGCGTCATCGGCGAGCTCCTCCGCCGTGACCTTAAGGCCGAGAGGCTCGCGCAGGATTTCCCGGCGCAAGCGGAGCGCCTGGGCGTAGAGGTCCGAGCCGAGCGGCGCCTCGAAGATCAGTAGCGCCTCGTCGTCGATCACGGTCATTCGTGCGCCTTCGCCAAATGCTCGACCATGGACCAGATGGCTTTGATTTGTGGCGCATCCTTGCCGAGATAGTCGAGCCCCGTATAGCCCCACCAGTCCCAGCAGCCCTCCGGGTTGTACGGGCCCGGCTCCGCTTGCGGGAAGAGGACGACGAGACGGTTTGAATCGGCGATCTCGGCGAAGCCTGCGCCCTGCACGAACGCCTCGCCCACTTTCTCCCGCCCCTGGCTACAGCCGTGAAGCGCCACATGGACGCGGCAGCCGGGCGTCTCGGCACAATCCGGCGGCACGTAGACCACGCCTTCGTCGGCGATGCCGTCGCCCGGCCCGGCGAACGCCGTCTGGTCGAATACCAGGAATTCCCCTTGCGGCTCGGCGGATGGCGACTCGAGCGGGCCGTAGATCCAGGCAAGGATCGCCTTCGCCTGGTCGTAGTCGCAGTCGCTGACGAAGGGCTCCTCGGAGAGGCCGCAGGCCGCGCCGCCTTCCTCGGTGATGAAGGCGTGCCCGCCTTGACCCTCGACGAGCGTGACATTGCCCGCCGGCACACCTGCCACGTCGTAGAAGCGCTTTGCCGCCTGGACCACCGGCCGTGTCACGGTTTGGTCGTCATCGCCGGAATAGAGATAGACGTTGTGGGCGGCGAGCGCGTCGAGCGGATCGATCACCCCGCCATCGGCTAACTCCTTGGCCCGGTCCACCAACCTCTCGGGGTCGGGCGGTCCCAAGGTCGTTCTCATGCACTGATAGAGGGCCTGCGCCGCATTCTGCCCTACCGCCGTTGGCCAGAACGGAAAGACCCGAGACGCGGCGGTCTCGGCGCAGGCGAACGGACCGCCGGCGACGATTCCGGCACCGACAATGTTCTTTGCGTGGGCGAGCTCGATCTGCCCCGCCATGTAGGCGCCGGACGAGAGACCCGACACGGAGGTGGCGTCGAGCGCGGTGCCGAGACGTGGGAGCAGCTCGGCGGCGCGCACCTCGCCAGCCTTAACGGTCAGTCCCGCTACGAGACACGCCGCGAGGAGTGCAGAAGCCATCCTGCCCTGCCGTCGCTCCATGAGCGAGTCCTCCTCTCCGGCACCGGCGGCCATGGGGCCTGTCACAAGAAGTCGCCAAGTGGCCTCGGAGTTGCCAGCCGGGGCCTCCCCCGACGATCTTTCTGCTGCCCCGGCCCAAAAACCTCTTGCATCGCCGCAACGCAGGTGTAAATAGCGGCTCGTTTAACTTGAACATCTGCTGGTTGGGGAGGACGCCATGTCCAGTGACGCCCTCTTCCAATTGGGGATGGACTTGGATCATGGTTCAAGCACCGCCCAAACGGAAGAAAAGCTTTCCCGGTGCCTCTCTCCCGACGGAGAGGGACGCAAGGACTTTTTCTGTGAGCGCGACGGGGTTCGCTATGCGGGCACCCATCTCATCATCGATCTCGTTCGGGCAGAGCGGCTCGACGAACTAGACCACATCGAACAAACGCTGAGGCGGTGTGTGGAGGTGGCGGGAGCGACGCTCCTGCATATTCATCTCCATCACTTCACGCCAAATGGCGGCGTGTCGGGTGTGGCGGTCCTCGCCGAGTCGCATATCTCGATCCATAGCTGGCCCGAATATGGCTATGCCGCGCTCGATGTCTTCATGTGCGGCCATACCAATCCACGGGCGGCCATCAACGTGCTGAAAGAGGCCTTTTCGCCTCGCAAGGTGGTCGTCAAGGAGCAACTTCGGGGTAAGGAAATTCAGCGATGGAACGGTGGGTCGAAGAGACGCTCCATGGAAGCCACCGTGTCCGCCTGAAAGCGGACCGGGTCCTCTTCGATAGCGAGACCGAGCATCAGCAGCTGATCATCGTCGAGAACGGCGACTATGGCCGGGTGATGATGCTGGATGGTATTGTCCAGCTCACTACCCGCGACGAATTCGTCTATCACGAGATGATGGCGCATGTGCCTCTGTTCGCGCACGGTAAGGCGAGGAAGGCGCTGGTCGTCGGCGGCGGCGACGGCGGCGTGCTGCGCGAAGTGCTAAAGCACCCGGAGGTGAAGACCGCCACGTTATGCGAGATCGACCGCGGCGTGATCGATCTCTGCCGCCAGCATTTCCCGGACGTCTCGGCAGGTGCCTATGACGACGCGCGCACGCGCATCGTCATCGCCGACGGCACCAAATTCGTGCACGAGACCGACGAGCGCTTCGACGTGATCATGGTGGATTCCACTGATCCCGTCGGACCGGGCGCCGTGCTGTTCACCAAGGAGTTCTACACCGACTGCCAGCGGGCGCTCAGCCCCGGCGGCATTCTCGTCACCCAGAACGGGCTGCCCTTCCTGCAGGCTTCCGAGCTGAAGCAGAGCGTCAGCTATTTCCGCGACCTGTTCGCCGACGCCTTCTGCTATCTCGCCACCACGCCGAGCTATTTCGGCGGCCCGATGTCCTATGGCTGGGCCACGGACAACAAGGACCTCAGGCAGCACAAGGTGAAGAAAATTGCCAGGCGCTACGCGAAGGCCGGCGCCTTCCCCACCCGCTACTGGCGACCCGACGTCCACGTCGCCGCCTTCGCGCTGCCGACCTACGTGCGCGAGCTGGTGGAGACGTAGAAGGCGCTACAGTTTCCCGAACTCCGGTAGGTCGCCCACCAGCGGCTGGCAATAGTCGTAGAACGCCGGGCTCACATTGTTGCGGCCTGCGAGGAACTCGGCCGGCATGTGGCGCGTATGGCGTGCCACTGCAGAGAGATCGGCGCGGCCGCAGGCGCTGCGATAGCTGTCGAGCGCGTTCGAGGTGCGCACGATGGTAACGGAAGCGCCCGCGTCGCCTTTGGCGGCGAGATCAGCGGCAAACCGCCCGACGGCACGCGCCTCCTCGGCATCGACCGGCGATACATACGGCCAGCAGCGCTGGAGATAGCCGAACGTGTCGGCGCGCACGCGCGGGCTCTTGCCGCCCTTAGGTGTCAGTGCCGTCTTGATGCGATCGGCGAGACCGTCACCGAGCGCGCCCGAGCCCGAAAGCTGGATATTGCCGTGGGCGTCGACTTCGCCCGTGCGCATCAATTGTGGGCCGATCTCCTTGCCGTCGGCATCGCTTATGCCTTCGCTGACGGCGATCTGGCAGCGGCCGAGTTTCGTGTACACCGCCTCCACGTCGGTCAGGAATTTATCCATGAGGAACGGCGTCTCGGGCACATAGACGAGATGCGGCGCGGGGCGCTTGGCCGGATCGGCGTCGGTCTCGCGGGCTCCCCGGGCGAGCGCGGCCGAGGCTGCGAGAAAGCCCGCGTGCCGCCCCATGATGACGTTGATCTTGATGCCCCCGAGGCCGGCATTGTCGAGCGCATCACCCATATGCGCGAGCGTCACGAAGCGCGCGGCGGACGGAAACCCCGGCGTGTGGTCGTTCTCGCGCAGATCGTTGTCGATGGTCTTCGGCACGTGGAAGCAGCGGAGCTCGTAGCCCGAGGCGCGCGCCTTCTCGCTGACGATGCGGCACGTGTCGGCCGAATCGTTGCCGCCAATATAGAAGAAATAGCGGATGTCGTGGTCGCGGCAGCCTTCGAGGATCTTATCGCAATAGGCGTCGTCAGGCTTGTCGCGCGTCGAGCCAAGCACCGCCGATGGAGTGCCGGCAATCCGCTCCAGCCGCGCCACGGGAATCGCCCCGAGATCGACCAGATCGCTCGAGCGGCCCTTGGCGATGCCGCGCACGCCGTGACGCATGCCGAAGATGCGCTTGACCTTGCCCGAGGCGGCGAGACCTTGCATGAGGCCCTCGACGACGCCGGCCAACGACTGATTGATGACCGCGGTGGGGCCGCCCGATTGACCGATCACGGCATCGCCTGTTGGTAGATCAGCCACGCTCTATCCTTCTCTGTGCTTGCAAGCCGCGCACAATGCCCCGGAGGGTCAACCCGGCGCAAGCTGCCCGTAACCCATTTCAGGACAATGGATAATTCGCCCGGCCGGACCGGGAAAGTCTCACCCCTAAATCGAGACGCGAGCGTTAGTCGGCGCAGGCCTGAAAAATGATAGCGTGTTCCTCTCGATAGGGAGGGAGAGAACAATGGAGGTATCGTTCAAGAATCTGCTCATGGGATTCCTCGCGGCGGCGATCGCCGTCGTCACCGTGCATGAGATCATCAATTTCATACTCCTGCAGGCGGGTCTCTTCCCGCGCATACCATGGTCGATGGCGCCCGCTGCCATGACCGGGCTTCCCCAGATCCTGAGCGACATGTTCTGGGGCGGGCTGTGGGGCGTGCTGTTCGCGCTGATCCAGGGGAGCATCCCCGGCGGCAGCCTGACGGTCAAAGGCCTGATCTTCGGCCTTGTTGGCCCGGCGTTGATCGGCGTCTTTATCCTCGTGCCGCTGATCACCGGCCGCTTTCCGCTCTTCTTCGGCGGCGACCCGAAGCTCATCATCTCGGTCCTGTTGATCCTTGGCGGCTTCGGCGCGGCGATGGGCTGGCTTTATGGACTGTTCACTCGCGCGTAGCCACTAGAGGCGAAAGGCGGTCGGCGTTTCACCGAAGCGACGGCGGAAGCAGCGGTTGAAGTAGGACACGTCGCCGAACCCCGCCTCGAGCGCAATGGCGCTGACCCGCCAGCTGGCGTAGCGCGGATCGGCGAGCATTTGCTGTGCTCGCGACAAGCGTCGGTCGAGCATGAACTCCGAGAACGTCATTCCCTCGCGTTCAAAGAGACGCTGCACGTAGCGGGGCGTCACGCGATGCCTCGCGGCCACCGCGCCGACCGTCAACCGGCCGTCGCCCAGACGTTCCACGATATGACGCTTGATTGCTTGCAGACGTGCGGCGGCCAAGCCGCCGTGTTGGGCGACGAAGGCGGCGTCGCGCGTTGGACCAAGCACAAGCGCGAAGAGGTCGCGCAGGTGAAGGGCGGATGCCCGAGCGAGATCAAGATCGGCAAAAGTTTGTTCTTCGAGGAAGCGCATATAGCCAAGAAGGTATCGCAGCGCCTCCAAGTCCGGCCTGACCCGCCGCAACACCGCAGTAGGATCGAGGCTTGCCACGAGGGGCGCCATGTCTGCACGGCGTACGTGGAGGCAGCGATAGCGGGCGGCAGCGTGCGCCGTCCACGTTCCGGGTTCCACCGCCATCGCCACGATCGCATCGCCGGGGCTGAATGGGATCTCCTGACCGAGCTGGGAAAGCGCGCCGCCGCACGTAGCCACGCACAAGCTGACATCGTCGTTCCCGTCAGCCACAAGAGCAGGCGTGCGTGAAAGCCGCCCCGGCGAGAAGCTGGACGACACCAACTCGAGGCCGGGCGCACCGCGCACAGTCACGTCGGCATGAAACGGTATATCGGGCGCCGGCTCGAATTCAGTGCGGAACACAAACCGCCCGAAGAACTCCCTCCAGACAGGAACCCGGTCCCGCTCGGGCAGGTCGTCGGTCGTAAACCGGACCGGTCCGAAATTGTTAGCCTGAGTTTCCACGGGGAGATCCCTCTCCACATCGCGTTACATCATCTTGTCAGGTCCAAAGTCGGTGATCTCGCCGCTCCGCGGGCGGATATGCCCCGGCGATTCGCCGAAGCGGCGGCGGAAGCAGCGGTTGAAATAGGACACGTCGCCGAACCCCGCTTCGAGCGCAATCGCGCTCACCCGCCAGCCCGCGTAACGCGGATCGGCGAGCATCTGCCGGGCGCGCGCGAGGCGCTGGTCGAGCAGGAACTCGGAGAACGTCGTCCCCTCGCTTTCGAACAGACGCTGCACGTAGCGCGGCGTGACGCGATGACGCGCGGCCACCGCGCCGACCGTCAACCCGCCGTCACCGAGATGATCGGCGACGTAGCCCTTGATCGCTTGCAGACGCGCTGCCGCCAGGCCGCGCCCTTCGGCGACGAAGGCTGCGTCGCGTGTAGGGCCAAGTAACAGGGCAATGAGATCGCGCAGGTGGAGGGCGGCGCTCCGAGCGAGCGCGGGATCGGCAAAAGCCTGTTGCTCTTGCAGGAGGCGAATATAGCGCAAGAGATACTGCAACGCCTCGTTGCTGGGCGGGATTTGTCGCAGCGCTACCGCGTCGTCGAGATTGGCCACGAGCGGCGCGAGCGCGGCGCGGCGGATGCGGATGCAGAGATGCTGCGAGGCGGACGGCGAGAACGTTGTGCCGATCTCCGAGACCGATAATGCGACAGCCTCCCCAGGGCTGTACCGTACCTCGCGTCCACGCTGGTACGCCATGCACGGTGATGAGCTCACGAGCAATGCAACATCATCGTTGCCGTCGGCGAGAAGTGCGGGGGTTCGTGAGAGGCGTACGGGGGAAATGACTGAGGATACCAGTGTGAGGCCGGGTACGTTGCGCACGGTCACATCGGCATGAAACAGCGCGCTCGATGCCGGCTCGATCTCGGTGCGGAACACAAGCCGCCCGAAGACTTCCCGACTAACAGGAACCCGATCCCGCGCGGGCAGTTCGTCGGTCGAAAACCGCACTGGTCCGAAGTTATCAGCCTGAGTTTCCACGGGGAATCCCCCGTTGAAGCCGCTCCTCAGTCGTCATGACGGTAACCCTCCCGAGGAGAAACGTCGAGCCGGTTTGTTGGTTCCAGTCCAAGCCTTGTCGCCCCTGTCCAAGACCGGAGGGCTGGCCGGGCCTAGAATCGGCGGCAACGAGCGCCGCTGCCAGCGCTAGAGGCCCCAGCGGCGACTTGGGTCAACGCGGCAAGGAGAGCGACATGGCAACGATCAACGGCACCAACGGAAAAGACAGGCTGAAGGGCACCGGCGGCAGCGACACGATCCTTGGGCTCGGCGGCGCCGACATCCTCATCGGCCTCGGCGGCAAGGACACCCTCAAAGGTCAGGACGGCAACGACACGCTCAAAGGGGGCGACGGCAACGACACGCTCTTGGGTGGCGACGGCAAGGACACACTCAAAGGGCAGGACGGCAACGACACGCTCAAGGGGGGCAGCGGCAACGACAACCTCTCCGGTGGCGGCGGCAAGGACACACTCATCGGACAGGACGGCAACGACACCCTCGACGGCGGCGGCGACAAGGACACGCTCAAGGGCGGCGGCGGCAAGGACACGCTCTTAGGCGGCGGCGGCGACGACACGTTGAGCGGCGGTAGCGGCAACGATACCCTCGAAGGCGGCGCCGGCGCCGATGCGCTGATTGGCGGCAGCGGTGTCGATACAGCGAGTTATGTCGGCTCTCCAAGCAGTGTCACCGTCGACCTGCAAGGCGGAGCTACCGCTGGCGGACATGCGCAGGGCGACACGTTGACAAGCATCGAGAACGTCATCGGCTCGAACTTCAACGATACTATCTTCGGTGGCAACGGCAGCAACCACCTTGAGGGCCGCGGCGGCGCCGACTTCCTATTCGGCGACTCTGGCAACGACACGCTCGATGGCGGCAACGGCGACGATAGGCTCGACGGCGGCGGCGGCAGCGACACACTGAATGGCGGCGCGGGCTCCGATACGGCGAGGTACAGCCTCTCTCCAGGCGCTGTCGCCGTCAGCTTGAGTACCGGAACGGCCAGCGACGGGTTTGGGACGTTCGACTCCTTAACGAGTATCGAGAACGTCATCGGCTCGATCTTCGGCGATATTCTCACGGGCAACAACGTCAGCAACCACCTGGAAGGAGCCGACGGCGACGACCTCTTGATCGGCGGTGGCGGCAACGACACGCTCGACGGTGACGGCGCCGACGATACGCTCCTCGGCGAGTTAGGTGACGACACGCTGAACGGCGGCAGTGGCAACGATTTTCTGCGCGGCGATGCAGGTTTGGACTCCCTGACCGGCGGCAACGGCGCGGACACTTTCGACTACAATTCTGTTGACGATGCGCCCGTCAACCTCGCGTTCGTCGAGATGATCTTCGACTTCAGCCAGGCCCAAAACGATGTGATCGATGTGTCGGACATCGACGCGGTCTCAGGCGGAGGAAACGACGACTTCACCTTCATCGGCGAGGCCGCCTTCAGCGGAGGAGCGAGCGGAGAGATTCGCTTCTTCCAGACCGGCGGCAACACCATCGTTCAGGGCGAGCTTGGCGGCGGCGACGCCATCGTCGACTTCCAGATCCTGCTTCAGGGCGAGATCGACCTCGTCGCCGGCGACTTCATAGGCGTCGTCTAGAGCGATTCGGACCAGTGACGGCAAGGCGGATTTTGACACCTGGCGGACAAGGTTGATTTTGTTCGCCGCAGTCCAAGCCTTGTCGCTCCTGTCCAAGACCGGAAGCCGCACCGGGCGTAGAATCGGCGGCCACGAGCGCCGCGGCCAGCGCTAAAGGCCCTAGGGGCGCGACTTGGGTCGACTCAGCCTCAAGGAGAGCGACATGGCAAAGATCAAAGGCACCAACGGAAAGGATCGGCTGAAGGGCACCGGCGGCAGCGACACGATCCTTGGGCTGGGCGGTGCCGACATCCTCATCGGCCTCGGCGGCAACGACACACTGAAAGGCGGCTCGGGCAGCGATTCCCTGCAAGGCGGCGGCGGCAACGACAAGCTCTTGGGCGGCGACGGCAAGGATACGCTCAAAGGTCAGGGCGGCAAGGATACCCTCAAAGGCCAGGACGGCAAGGACGAGCTCATCGGCGGCAGCGGCAACGACAAACTCTTCGGCAATGGCGGCAACGACACGCTCGACGGCGGCGGCGGCAACGACACGCTGAATGGCGGCAGCGGTAACGACACGCTCAATGGCGGCGGCGGCAAGGACACGCTCAAGGGCAGCAGCGGCAAAGACACGCTCTTAGGCGGCGGCGGCAACGATACGCTGAACGGCGGCGACGGCAACGACACGCTCGACGGTGGTGCCGGCGCCGACACGCTGATCGGAGGGGCCGGGGTGGATACCGCGAGCTACATCAACTCGCCAAGCGGTGTCACCCTCAACCTGGGCCTTGGAGCGGCCGCCGACGGCTTTGGGTCGATCGACACCTTGACGGGCATCGAGAATGTCATTGGCTCAAACTTCGACGACAGCTTGGGCGGCGACAACGGCAGCAACCATTTGGAGGGCCGCGGCGGCGACGACGACTTGTTCGGCCTCGACGGCAACGACACGCTCGACGGCGGCGCCGGCAACGACACGCTTATCGGCGGTTCCGGCGCCGATGCGCTGAACGGCGGCACGGGCGTCGATACAGTGAGTTACAGCGACTCTCCAAGCGGTGTCACCATCAATTTGCTTGCCGGATCTGGCAGCGACGGGTTCGGGACGATCGACACCTTGACGGGCATCGAGAATGTCATTGGCTCAAACTTCGACGACAGCTTGGGCGGCGACAACGGCAGCAACCATTTGGAGGGCCGCGGCGGCGACGACACGCTGAATGGCGGCGATGGAAACGACGACCTGATCGGCGGCGGCGACGATGACACGCTGGACGGTGGAAGCGGCGCCGATCTTCTAAGCGGCGGTGCGGGTTTGGACTCCCTGACAGGTGGCACCGGCGCAGACACTTTCGATTACAACTCTGTTGACGACGCGCCCGTCAGCCTCCTGTTCGCCGACACCATCTTCGACTTCAGCCAGGCCCAAACCGATGTGATCGATGTGTCGGACATCGATGCGGTCCCCGGGGGTGCAAATAATGATTTCACGTTTATCGGCGAGGCCGCCTTCAGCGGGGGAGCAGGCGGGGAGATCCGGTTCGTCCACGTCGGCGGCAACACGATTGTTCAGGGCGAGCTCGGCGGCGACGGCAACGCTACCGTCGATTTCCAATTCCTGCTCGTGGGCGAGATCGACCTCGTCGCCGGCGACTTCTTAGGCGTCGTCTAGAGCGATTCGGAACGGCGACGGCAAGGCCGACTTCGAGATTCTGGTTAAGGTGGGCGCGCTCTCGTCCGGCGATTTCGTGCTCTAGGGCCGCTTTCCCCTCGATTTGCGAAACTCGCCTATACCAGCGCGCGGTAGACCATGGCCCGGTAGATGGCGGCCGGGGTGGTGCGCGCGCCGAGCTTCATGCGGGCGCCGGCGAGCGTTCGTTCTACCGAGCGGCGCGAAACGCTCATCTGCTCGGCGGATTCCTCTAGGTTGAATCCGCGCGCAGAGAGGGCGAGCACCTCGACCTGGCTGTGCGTAAGGCCGGCCATTGGGCGCAGCAGCCGCTTGTCCTGCACGAAATCCCAAAAAGTCCTGGAGATTGCCTGCAACGTCCCTCGGGAATTTCCAGCCGAGTTCCGCCGAAAGTCGCCGACCGCGTGAGGATCGACGAAAAAGCCTTGCACCAATGGCGCTGCCGTGAGGCTATCGCAGTCCGGTTGGTGCAGCGCGAACCGCATATTGCCATCGAGCATGGCCTGCCCGAAAGCCGCAGCCGGCCGCGGTATCTCGTCGCCGGCGCGTAGCACACGCTCATTGTCGAAGAAAACGCTCGTCGGTTGCGCCATAATGGCGTGGTAGATCGTTGGGTCTGCATCCTCCCCACTCATGTCCTCATACAGCTGCATCACATGGTTGGGAAGGGATGTGGCGAGCGGACGGCCGCCGTGGGCGGACTGCCCGGGCAAGCACGTCACCATTCGCATCACGCCGAAGCGGCTGACATAGTCACGGAGCGCAGCCCATGCCTCGTGAAAAGTCGCGCATGTCTCGAGTGCACCTACGAAGTCACAAATCGACGACGAACCGTCCAAGTCCGCGCTGGTTGCACTCCAACGTGGAGACTCGGTGGCCAAGCCGTCGCCCGGGCAGAGCAGAAGCGCATGCGCGGTTCGGATGACGCCCAGTTTCCGACGTGCCGATGCCAGATGCTTATTCAGGGTCGCGACGGATATGCCGAGGGCCGAGGCGACCTGCGGCGTGAATAAACCCTGACGAAGGAGCCGCAGGCAATCGCGCTCGCGCGGGGTCAGCGAATGGAAAGCGTCGGCACTTCCGCTCATTCCCTTCTCCCACATCAAGGCCGAAATGACCGGTCGGCGCTGCCGCGGAGAGAGAGCGCCTACCTTAGATTCTAAGCGGAATTACGAACCTATCCACCCATTTCTCTTGGGCCGTTGGTACGCGCCCAGTTGCGTCAACACGAAACCCTCAGGCAAGCGCGCGGTAGACCATGGCGCGGTAGATGGCGGCCGGGGTGGTGCGCGCGCCGAGCTTCTTGCGGGCGCCGGCGAGCGTTCGCTCTACCGAGCGGCGCGAGACGCTCATTTGTTCCGCCGATTCTTCGAGGCTGAACCCGCGGGCCAAGAGGGTCAGCACCTCGACCTGTCGGTGCGTAAGGCCGGCAATCGGGCGCAGCAGCCGCTTGTCTTGCACAAAATCCCAAAAAACCCTGGAGATAGCCTGCAACGCCTCCTTGGGATCTCCACCCGAGTTCCGCCGAAAGTCGGCAACCGCGTGAGTATCGACGAAAAACCCATTCGTCAGTGGCGCGCCCGTGAAGCTGTCGCGGTCCACTTGGTGCAGGCAGAATCGCATGTCTACTTCGTCGAGGAGAGCCCGGCCCAACGCGGCAACCGGCTTGGGTACGTCATCGAGCAACGCGTACACCAAGCGCTCATTGTCAACCAGCACACTCGTCATCTCCGTGGCAATGCGGCGAACCGCTGGGTCGGCGTTCGCGCCACCCATGTCCTGATGCATCTCAAACAGGTGCTTGGGCGCGGACGTGGCAAGGCCGCGCGCGCCGTTGGTAAGCTGTCCAGGCGGCTCAGCGACCAGAACCGTCGATAAGTACGTCACGCCGAGACCGCTGACATGATCGCGCAGCGTGGCCCATGCTTCGTAAAAGGTTGGGCACGACTCAAGGGCGCGCGCGAAATCACACACCGGCGGTGAACTGTCCAATACCGCGCTGATCGCGTCCCAACTTGCGGACCCGGTTGACAAGGCGTCTCTCGGGCAGAGCAGAAGCGCATGCGCGGTTCGGATGACGCCCAGTTTCCGGCGTGCCGATGCCAGATGCTTGTTCAGCGTCGCAACGGAGATGCCGAGGGCCGAGGCGACCTGAGGCGTGAATAAACCCTGGCGAAGAAGCCGCAGGCAATCGCGCTCGCGCGGGGTCAGCGAATGGAGAGCGTCGGCACTTCCGCTCATTCCCTTCTCCCGCATCAAGGCCGAAATGACCGGCAGCGCTGGGGCCCAATAGTCCCGCAAGGAGAGGCACGTCGCTGCCGATTTTAGGCGGAATTCCGACGCGATCTACTCATTTCTTACCATTGGCATGCGCCACGCCGCGCTTACCTTCCAGTCCAAGGGACAAGCGGCTCTTAGGACTTGCGACATGGCCAAGATCAAAGGCACCAGCAGGAAAGACAAGCTGTTCGGTACTGACGGCAACGATAGCATTTTCGGGTTCGGTGCGGCCGATCTGCTGATTGGTCGGGGCGGCAACGACACGCTGAAAGGCGGCGGCGGCAGCGACACGCTCAAAGGTGGCGGTGGCAAGGACAAGCTCATCGGTGGCGCCGGCAACGACAAGCTCATCGGCGGCGCTGCCAAGGACAAGCTCTTTGGCAATAGCGGCAAGGACAAACTCTTCGGCAACGGCGGCAACGACAAGCTTTTCGGCAACGGAAGCGACGACGCGCTCAAGGGCGGCGGCGGCAACGACAAGCTGTTCGGCAACGGTGGCGACGACAAGCTCATAGGTGGCAGTGGCAACGACACGCTTGAAGGCGGTGCCGGCCCCGATACATTGAACGGCGGCTCGGGCAATGACACGGCCAGCTATAGCACCGCGCCTGGCGGTGTCGGCGTTAGCCTGGCCACCGGCGCCGGGTTTGGCGGTCAGGCGGCGGGTGACACGCTGACGGGTATCGAAAACCTCATCGGCTCGAACTTCAACGATTCCCTCTTCGGCGACGGTGGCGACAACATCTTGCAAGGCGGCGGGGGCGGCGATGCCTTAAGCGGCAACACCGGCAACGACACGCTCCTCGGCGGCGGCGGCAACGACACGCTCCTCGGCGGCGGCGGCAACGACACCCTGATCGGTGGTGAGGGCGACGACCTCCTCCGCGGTGGTCTCGACCGGGACATCTTGACCGGCGGCCCCGGCGCAGACACCTTCGACTACAACAATATCGCCGATTCGACGATCGTCCCAGCGAGCCGCGACGAAATCCTCGACTTCAGCCAGGCCGACGGCGATCTGATCGATGTCAGCACCATCGACGCAGATATTGGACTCTTTGGAGACCAAGCCTTCGATTTCATCGGTAACGCCGATTTCAATGGCGCCGGCCCTCAGGCCCGCGCATTCCTATTCACCCCTCCTGTCCCTGGCGCCCCCACCATTACAGTCGTTCAGTTCGATCTCGGCGGCGACGGCGACACCGAGGTCGACCTTGAGATCGTGCTCATCGGCGCCATCACTCTACTCCAAAGCGACTTCGTGCTCTGAGCCGCAGCCGATTTGAGGACTTGCGACATGGCAATCATCAAAGGCACCAGCAGGAAAGACAAACTGTTCGGTACTGACGGCAACGACAGCATTTTCGGGTTTGGCGCCGCCGACCTGCTCCTTGGCTTCGGCGGCAACGACAAGCTTTTCGGCAATGGCGGCAACGACACGCTGAAGGGCGGGCCGGGCAACGACAAGCTTTTCGGCAATGGCGGCAACGACACGCTGAAGGGCAGCAGCGGCAAGGACACGCTGAAGGGCGGCGGCGGCAACGACAAGCTCTTCGGCAGCAGCGGCAAGGACAAGCTCTTCGGCAACGCCGGCAACGACAAGCTGTTCGGCAGTAGCGGCAGCGATACCCTCAAGGGCGGCGGTGGCAGGGACACGCTCAACGGTGGCGCGGGCAACGATAAGCTCTTCGGTAATGCCGGCAAGGACAAGCTGAATGGCGGCACGGGCAACGACACCCTCAAGGGTGGCGGAGGCAACGACACGCTGAATGGCGGTATCGGCAACGACACGCTTGAAGGCGGTGCCGGCGGCGATACTCTTAACGGCGGCTCGGGCAACGATACGGCCAGCTACGCCGGCTCGCCTGGCGGGGTTAGCGTGAGCCTGCTCTTGGTCATTGGCGACGGCGGAGATGCGACAGGCGACACGCTAACGGGGATCGAGAATGTCATCGGCTCGAGCTTCGGCGATGTCCTCTTTGGCGACAATGGCAGCAACACCCTGGAAGGCCGCGGTGGTAACGACAACTTGGGCGGACTTGAGGGCAACGACACTCTGATCGGCGGCGGCGGCGATGACACCCTCCTCGGCCACGGCGGCGACGACCTGCTGAACGGCGGCACGGGCAACGACACCCTGATCGGCGGCCCCGGCGCCGACACCTTGATCGGCGGGCCCGGTATCGATACCGCGAGCTACGCCGGCTCGCCTTCGGCCGTTGCCGTCAGCTTGTCAACTGGAGTGGGCGGCGGGCTCGGAGATTCCTCGGGCGACACCGTGACGGGCATCGAGAACCTCATCGGCTCCAACTTCAACGATGCCCTCACCGGCGACAGCGGCGACAATGTCCTCCAGGGCGGTGACGGCAGCGACACCCTGATCGTCCTTATCGGCAACGACGTGCTGTTCGGCGGTCTCGGCAACGACACGCTACGGGGCGGTCCTGGCGTGGACGTTATGACGGGCGGCTCCGGCGCAGATTCTTTCGCTTTCTTTGAATCCGACGAAACGGGGGTTGCCCTTGGGACTCTCGACATTATCATCGACTTCAGCCAGGCCGATGGCGATGTGATCGATGTGACGCCCTTGGCCATGTTCGAGAATCAAGATTTCGTGTTCATCGGCAATCTCGCCTTCGACGGCACTGCGCCGCAAGTCCGCTTCTTCGTACTCGGCGGCGCCATCACGATCGTCCAGTTCGAGCTTGGCGGCGACGGTGATGCCATCGCCGACTTCGCAATTCACCTCGTGGGCGACATTCCCTTGGTCGCCGAAGACTTCGTGCTCTGAGCCGCAGCGCCTTGTCAGCCGGCCCGCAGCAGATGCAGGCTGAAGAGTTGCTCGGCGTCAGTCCAAGCGTGCACCGGCTGCCAGCCTGAGATGCGCGCCAGCGCTTGGAACTCCGCCACCGAATATTTATGCGAATTCTCGGTGTGGATGCGCTCGCCCTTGGCAAAGGGGAAGCGGCGGCCGAGCACAAGCGCCGTCTGATCGGCGAGGCTCTTCAGATACATTTCCATCCGTCCTGCTGTCTCGTTCCAGATCGCCTCATGGGCGAAGGCCGAAAGGTCGAACGTGCCGTCGAGCTCGCGGTTGATCCGGGCAAGCAGATTGAGATTGAAGGCGGCGCTCACGCCCTCGGCGTCGTCATAGGCCGGCACGAGGATCGACGCCGGCTTCTTCAGGTCGACGCCGACGAGGAACATTGCGTCTCCGCCCAAGAGATGAGCGGCGTTGACGAGAAATGCCCGCGCCTCGTCATGGCTCAGATTGCCGATGGTCGATCCGGAGAAGAATCCGAGCCGCCGGCGGCCCTGAGCGATGGGCGGCAGCGCGCGCGTCTTTGTGAAATCGGCAATCAGCGGGACGATGGTGAGGTCTTCGTGCCGCACCCCGAGCCAAGCCATGGCCTCGCGCAGGCATTCGGGTGCGATCTCGATGGGGATATAGGCGGGAATGTTGCCGAGCGCCTCGATCAGGAGACTCGTCTTGCGGCTCGAACCGGAACCGAACTCGACGAGCACCCTGTCCGCGCCCGCTAGCCGCGCGATGTCCGCGCCGTAGGCCTTGAGCAGCGCCGTCTCGACCCTGGTCGGGTAGTACTCCTCGAGCCGCGTGATCGCCTCGAACAGCTCGGAGCCCCGCGCATCGTAGAGGAAGCGGCAGGGAATAGAGCGCGGCCGCCGCCACAGTCCCTTAAGCACCGCCTCGACGAAGTCGGCGCGCGCGGCCGCGCGCCGCGCCGACGGCGAAGGCCCGTGCCGGTGTTCGGCCAGCAGGGAGGACGCGTCGCTTGCCATCAGGCGTCCGCCGCGAGCCTGAGGCCGGTGAACTGCCAGCGCTGATGTGGGTAGAAGAAATTGCGGTAGGTGCGCCTGATATGGCCCTCGGGCGTGGCGCAGGAGCCGCCTTTGAGCACGAACTGATTGCACATGAACTTGCCGTTATATTCGCCCACGGCGCCGGGAGCGGTCTTGAAGCCAGGGTAGGGAAGGTAGGCGCTTGCCGTCCATTCCCATACGTCGCCGAACATCTGTTGAAGCCCATCGCCGGGCTTCGCGGGCATGGGCCGCAAATGACCGGCCCCGAGCGTACGCCCTTCGACCGGCACGCTCGCCGCCGCGACCTCCCACTCGAACTCGGTGGGGAGCCGGTAGCCGGACCAGCGAGCGAAGGCGTCCGCTTCATAGTAGCTCACATGGGTGACCGGCGCTGCGGGATCGACGGGGCGGAAGCCCAAGAGGCTCATCTGCATGAAACCGCCGTCAGCCTCCTCGACATAGAGCGGGCCGCGCCAATCATTCGTATTGACGGTGGCCCAACCGTCGGCGAGCCACAGGGTCGGGGTACGGTAACCGCCATCTTCGATGAACGCGATCCACTCTTCATTGGTGACACAGCGACCGGCGAGCTTGAACGGGCGGATCAGCTGCTCGTGCCGGGAGCCTTCGTTGTCGTAGGCGAAGCCGTCGCCGTTATGGCCCACCGCGAAAATGCCGCCGTCGAACGCGGACCAAGTCGGCGGCGCAGGCGTTGCCGCCGGCACGCCAGGCCTGCTGCCGCGATAAGCCGGCTTGAGCGGGCCCGACGCGAACAGGCTCAGGATATCCGTGAGCAACAGCTCTTGATGCTGCTGCTCGTGGTTGATGCCGAGCTCGACAAGCTCGGTCGCCTCCTTGGGCATGCTGTCCGCCACCAGGCGGTCGAGCGCTTCGTCGACATGGGCACGATAGGCGCGCACTTGGTTCGCGGAAGGCCGCGTGAGCAGCCCGCGCTTCGGGCGCGGATGCCGCGGCCCGACGCTTTCATAGTAGGAGTTGAAGCAATACTCGAAGGTCTCGTCGAACAGCCGGTAGTCTGGCAGGAAGCGCGTGAGCAGAAACGCCTCGAAGAACCATGTCGTGTGCGCGAGGTGCCATTTGGTCGGGCTCGCGTCGTCCATCGCCTGAACGACCTGATCCTCGTCGCTGAGCGGCTCCGCCAGCTCGAGCGACAGGCGGCGCGTTTCCATCAGGCGATCGTGCTGGGATGTAGACTTCGGCTCGGTTCCGCGCCGGGCCTCGGCGAGAACGCTATGACTGAGGCTCATGGTCCCTCCGGGGGTTCGGGGCCCTGTCCCAAAACACGCGATTTACCAGCTTGTTCCGCTTCGCGAAATGATCAACCATGCACAATTCCGTGACGATTGCTTGATTCTAGGGAGCATCCCCGTGCTCGAGACGGACACCCAAGGCCAGGATCCGCTTCACATTTTCGACGGCCGCCAGTCCGAGGCCGCAGCCGCGCTACAACGTGGCGTCTGCCGCACGTTTCGCGCGCTAGGCCACTCGGTGTTGACCGAGCTTCCGCTCGCCAACGGCCGCCGCGCCGACGTGGTGGCGCTTTCGGGGTCTGGCGACATTCTCATTGTCGAGATCAAGTCCTGCCTCATCGACTATCGCACCGACGGGAAGTGGCACGAATATCTCGACTATTGCGACCGCCTCTATTTTGCCGTCGCCGCCGACTTCCCCTGCGAGGTGATCCCGGACGCGGCCGGGCTCATCCTTGCCGACCGCTATGGCGCAGAGCTCTTGCGCGAGCCGGCCGAAGCGCGGCTCAGTGCGGCGCGGCGCAGAGCCATGATGCTGTCCTTCGCGCGGGCGGCGGCGCTGCGCTTGCAGCATCACCTCGACCCCGGCTGCGGATTTGAGAGTTAGATTTCCAATATCCCCGTCATGGCCGGGCTTGTCCCGGCCATCCACGATTTCGTCACCGCGGGCTAAGACGTGGATGCCCGGCACAAGGCCGGGCATGACAAGAGAGGAGGTAACCGCGGGAGGTTATTTCGGGGCGCGCTTGGCGAGGATGCGCTGCAAGGTGCGGCGATGCATGTTGAGCCGCCGCGCCGTCTCCGAGACGTTGCGGTTGCACAGCTCGTAGACCCGCTGGATGTGTTCCCACCGCACGCGGTCGGCAGACATCGGGTTCTCCGGCGGCGGCGCCTTGGCGTCGCCCTGCGCGACCAGCGCGTTATAGACGTCGTCGGCGTCAGCAGGCTTCGCCAGATAGTCGACCGCGCCGAGCTTCACCGCGGTGACCGCAGTGGCGATATTGCCGTAACCAGTAAGCACCACGGCTCTTGCGTCGGGACGCAGGTCCTTGAGCGCCGCGATGACGTCGATGCCGTTGCCGTCCTCGAGCCGCATGTCGACGACGGCGAAGGCCGGCGGGCGCCGCCTGAGCGAGGCAAGGCCCTCCTCGACTGAGGCGGCCGCCTCGACCTCGAAACCGCGCGCCTCCATGGCGCGGGCGAGCCGGGCGAGAAAGGCGCGATCGTCGTCGACGATTAGAAGGGTTTGGTCCTGGGGCACGCGAGCGCTCTGCGGCGTCGCCGGGAAATATTGCATGTCCATAGCCGGGCTCCTCTCACGCTGCTCCGGCCCAACTTTGGCGTAACTTCCCAGGCGAATTGGCGAATTTCTTTGGCGTAGAGGTATGCGCTTTCGCCCCGCCAAGCAAGCCTCGCCATCAGCCGGTCGCACATCAGGATGAACCGGATAGGTTTTTTTAGACGTTATTACAGGATTCGAAGCGAACTTTGGGCGTTTTTGCGGGATTCCAAACAAAGACGGCGCGCGGCAAGCGGGGACCTAGATGAACGGCATGGGCTCCGCCACGTCCTTGCCCGGCGCCTGCTCGAATTTCGCCCGCGGCCAGACCACCTTGACCATGGCACCCCCTTCCGGCCGGTTGGCGAGCTCGAGCCGCGCGCCGGAACGCTCCAGCAGCGTCTTAGCGATGAAGAAGCCGAGCCCCATACCGACATCGTCAGGCGCCTCTTCGTCCCAGCTCTCGCTCGGCCGCGTGGTGATGAACGGTTCGCCGAGCTGCTCCAGCACGTCCGGCGGGAAGCCTGAGCCGTCATCGGCGACCACCACGGTCACGTCATCCTCCGACCAGTGTGCGTCGACCTCGACCTTGCTCGCCGCGAAGTCGATGGCGTTCTCCACGAGATTGCCGAGGCCGTAGATGACGCCGGGATTGCGTTGGGCGACCGGCTCGCGCGCCGCGGCGCTGCCTGGCTCCGCGCCTTCGGCTGGACCGGTCTTCACCTCGATCGGCAAGTCCACGAACCGGTGCGGTGCCACCACTTCCTCGATCAGATGGCTCACCGGCATGCGCGAGACGATGATGTCGAGCTGCTCGCCGTGCCCCGCGAGCTCCGACAGGATCTGGCGGCAGCGCTCGGCCTGCGCCCGCAACAGCACAAGATCGTCGTAGTGAGGATCGTCCGGCTTGGCGTCGCGCAAAAGTTCCTTGGTGACCACGGCGACGGTCGCCAGCGGCGTGCCGAGCCCGTGCGCCGCCGCGGCGGCAAGTCCGTCGAGCGCCGACAGCTTCTGCTCGCGGGCGAGCACCATCTCGGCGGCGGCGAGCGCCTCCGCCATGCGCCGTCCTTCCTCGGCCGTGCGCCACGAATAGAAGCCGATGAACAGGATGCCCGACACCACCGCCGCCCACACCCCCATCACGTAAGGCAGTGGGAGATCCAAGGTCGAATGACTGAACCAGGGAAGCGGATAGTGAAACGTCGTGAGCAGAGTGGCCGCGCCGATGGCGAGCACGCCGAGCGCCACGGTGATCCTGAGCGGCAAGGTCGAGGCCGACACGGTAACCGGCGCAATGAGCAGGAAGGCGAAGGGATTCTCCAGCCCGCCGGTGAGATAAAGCAGCGCCGCGAGCTGGAGGATGTCGTAGCCCAGCATCATGAGGGCGTAGTTGCTCTTGAGCCGCTGGCTCGCCGGGTAGCGGATGCGCAGCGCCACGTTGAGCCACGCCGACAGAGCGATGACCGCGAGGCAGCCGCCGATGGGCAGGTCGATGCCGAGCACCCAATAGGCGCCGATCACCGTGATGCTCTGGCCGAGCACGGCGAGCCAGCGCAACCGTACGATGGTCTGGAGCCTGAGCCTGCTCTCGCCCGCGCGCAGCCACTCCGGCACCGTGGCACGGCGGGCGGTTTGACTGGCGGTTTGACTATTGTCGAGGGCGGCCATAGTTGAACCCTAGCACGTGGCGTCGAGCCATAATTCCGACAAAGCGGACGCGCAGCGCAAGGCCATGAACGAAACGGCCGCGAATTTTTGTAAAGATACAGACGCCGGCCGGGACCTCGCCGGCGCGCCCGTGGTCGTGCGCGGGCTCGTAAAGCGCTACGGCGCCGTCACCGCCGTCGATCACATTAGTTTTACCATCGACGCCGGCACGACCGTGGCGCTGCTTGGCGGCAACGGCGCTGGCAAGACAACGACCATCGCCATGCTGCTCGGCCTCGTCAAGCCGAGCGCGGGCGAAGTGCTTGTGTTCGGCGCCGATATGAGCCGCAATCGCTTCGACGTAGCCCAACGCATGAACTTCCAAAGTCCCTACGTCGATCTCCCGCAGCGGCTCACGGTCAGGCAGAATCTCACTGTCTATGCCGGTCTCTACGGCATCGCCAACGCGACCGACCGCATCGCCTCTGTCGCCGCGCATTTGCAGATCGAGCCGCTCCTCGACCGGCCGACCGGCAAGCTGTCCGCCGGCCAGAAGACGCGGGTCGGCCTCGCCAAGGCGCTGCTCAACGCACCCGAGCTTCTGCTGCTCGACGAGCCAACCGCCTCGCTCGACCCTGATACTGCCGACTGGGTCCGGCAGAAGCTCAAGGACTATGCGCGGAGCCGGAACGCCACCCTCCTCATCGCCTCGCACAACATGGCCGAGGTGGAGCGCCTCGCCGATCGCGTCATCCTGCTGCAAGCGGGGCGCATCATCGAGGACGAGAGGCCGAAGGCACTGATCGAAAGCTACGGCAGGGAGACGTTGGAGGACGTATTCCTCGATCTCGTGCGCGGGCGCACCAAACACGCAAGCGATCGCGACGTCGAGGAACAGCCGAGGAAGGCGTCATGACCGCCTACCGAACGGCCATCGGAAACGTCGAGCCGGTACTCCTGCCGCCGAGCGGACTTCAGGCTTCGCTCCGGCGCGTGGGGGCGCTGGTCCGCCGCTACACCTACCTCTTGCGCAGCTCCGGCGTGCGGCTGGTGGAGCTAATCTACTGGCCGTTCCTCCAGATGCTCACCTGGGGCTTTTTGCAGACCTATCTCGCTGGTACCGATAATCCCTATGCGCAAGCGGCCAGCGTGCTCATCGGCTCGGTGCTCTTGTGGGATATTCTGTTCCGCTCGAAGATCGGCTTCTCCACCACCTTCATCGAGGAGATGTGGTCGCGCAATCTCGGCAATCTGCTGACGAGCCCGTTGCGCCCCTACGAGCTTGTCGCCGCGCTCAGCCTATGGAGCATCATCCGGCTTGGCGTCAGCATGGTGCCGGTCGCCATCGCCGCCTATTTCCTCTTCGGCTTCAACCTGCTCGATCTCGGGCTCGCGTTGGTCGCGTTCTTCTTCGTCCTCGTGCTGACCAGTTGGTCGCTCGGCTTGATCGCCGCCGGCGTGATCCTACGCTATGGGCTTGGCGCAGAGGAGCTTGCCTGGTCGCTCGCCTTTTTGCTCTTGCCACTCTGTTGCGTGTATTACCCGGTGTCGGTGCTGCCAGATTGGCTCCAGCCGGTTGCGCTCGCGCTGCCACCGACCCACGTGTTCGAAGGCATGCGCTCCATTCTCTTGCACCACACCTTCGATGCGACGCGGCTGTGGTGGGCGCTCGGACTGAATGCGGTCTATCTGGTGGCGGGCTATGCCACGTTCAGCTGGTTCCTGGGCAGCGCGCGCGAGAACGGCACCTTGCTGCAGCTTGGTGAGTAACGCACATGCGACGGTCTCTGCTTCTCGTCATCCTTGCCGGCTTCCTTGGCGGCGCGCTGATTGGCGCCGGGCTCCTCATCCTCAACACAGATACGCAAAACGCGCGCGTCCAGACGTCCGGCAAAGCGCTCGTTGGCGGGCCGTTCGCGCTCATCGGCAAGGACGGCAAGACTGTCACCGATCAGGATTTCCGCGGGCGTCATATGCTCGTGTTCTTCGGCTTCACACATTGCCCCGACATCTGTCCGGCTGAGTTGCAGGTCATGGCGGCGGCGTTGGACGGGCTCGGCGACGATGCGAAGAAAGTCGTCCCCATCTTTATTTCGCTCGATCCCGAACGTGACACGCCGGACGTGGTGACCGCCTATGTGGAGAATTTCGGGCCGAACTTTGTCGGGCTGACCGGCTCGCCCGAAGCTGTCGCGCAAGCGGCGAAAGCGTACCGTGTCACGTACAGCAAGTTTGAGCACAAGGATAAGCAGGGTGATTACGCCTATAGCATCGATCACTCGGCGCTTGCCTATTTGATGGGCCCTGACGGCGAATACATCACGCACATTCCTTACGGCACACCCGCGACGAAGATGGCGGAAACCCTACGACGCTACCTTTAGCCGCGCGGCCGATGCCCCTGCGGCAAGGTGTCATTGCAGTGCAGCATAGAATCACCATTTGATTCCGCGATGCAGCATTAGACTGCTGCTTAGTCGGAGGGATTCATGCTGTACCACCTTTATGAGCTGAACCAGGCTGCGCTGCGTCCTGCGCGGGCTGCGGCCGACGCCTACCGGCTTCTATTCCGGAATCCACTCAATCCGGCGTCGTATACGCCACTCGGCCGCGGTGCTGCCGCCGCGCTCGAATTGTTCGAGCGCTCGACGCGCCGCTACCGCAAGCCGGCCTGGGGGATCGACAAGGTTGCGGTGGACGGAAGCGAGGTCGCGGTGCACGAGCGGCCGGTCATCGCCAAGCCGTTCTGCAACCTCGTTCACTTCGAGCGCGACGTGCCTGCGTCGCGTCGGCGCAACGATCCGAAGGTGCTGGTCGTGGCGCCCATGGCCGGGCATTTCTCGACCTTGCTGCGCGGCACGGTGCGCGACCTGCTCCCCGATCACGAGGTCTATGTCACCGAATGGCAGGACGCGCGCTTCGTGCCGCGCGCCGCAGGCCCCTTCGACCTCGACGTCTATATCGACTACATCATTGAATTTCTGCGCTACTTCCGCGGCAAGGTGCACGTCATGGCGGTGTGTCAGCCGACCGTGCCGGTGTTCGCCGCGGTCTCGCTGATGGAGGCACGGGGCGATTGGTTCGTGCCGCGCTCCATGATCCTCATGGCCGGGCCGATCGATGCGCGGATGAGTCCGACCGCCGTCAATCGCTTCGCCGACGGCAAGCCGCTGAGCTGGTTTCGCCATAACGTCATCACTCAGGTCCCGTGGCCCTATCCGGGCATGATGCGCCTCGTCTATCCGGGCTTCCTCCAGCTCTCCGGCTTCATGGGCATGAACATCGACCGGCATCTCACGGCGCACCGCGACCTGTTTCACAATCTCATACGCGGCGACGGCGACTCCGCCGACAAGCATCGCGAGTTCTACGACGAGTTCTTGGCCGTGATGGACCTGACGGCCGAATACTACCTCCAGACCATCGAGACCGTGTTCCTCGAGCACAAGCTTCCCAAGGGTGAAATGCTCCACCGTGGCGTCCCAGTCGACCCAAGCAAGGTCCATCGGGTGGCCCTCATGACCGTTGAGGGTGAGAAGGACGATATTTCCGGGATAGGCCAGACGGCGGCTGCACATATTTTGTGCAAAAGCCTCCATGAGACCATGCGCGCCCACCATTTGCAGCCCGGCGTGGGCCACTACGGCGTTTTTAATGGTTCGCGCTTCCGGGCCGAAATACTCCCGAAAATCCGTGCATTTTTAAGGGCCAATCAGCGCCGCAGAGGCATTTTGGCGCGGGCTTTCAGGCGGGCTGCCTAAAGCAGAGGCGCGCGCTCCTGTAAGTCCCTGTGCTACTGTATGTCCCCTCAGATTCGGGGTGGCAAAGGGCGTTAGTAGGGAGCGTTTACGATGCTAAAGCGGCTCAATCTCGGGCGCGGGGAGACCATCGAGGTCAAGATTCGGGGCTTGGAAATCCCGATGATCCTTAGGCGCAGCGCGCGAGCGAGACGCTTCAGCCTGCAGGTGAGCGAAGCGCGGCGCGGCGCCCTGTTGACCATGCCGCTCTATTCGAGCTTCGCCGACGCCGACGAGTTCCTGTCGCGCCATCTCGACTGGCTGAAAGAGCGGGTGGCCATCCTGCCGGACCCCGTGCCCTTTGCTGACGGCGCCATCATTCCGCTGCGCGGCTTCGCCCACGTCATCCGCTTCGCCGGCGCGGTGCGCCGCCGCGGCGTCGTCTGGGTCGAGGAGCCGGAGGCCGCGAAGGCCGCGCCGGCATGGCCGGCGGGCGCGCGCGTCTCGGCCCGGCGTCTGCCGCGCCTTCATGTGTCGGGCGAGAAGGTGCACGCATCGCGGCGTCTGCTCGACTGGCTGAAGCGCCAGGCCCATCTCGACCTCAAGGCTCGCGTCGATCTGCACGCCAGGCGTCTCGATCTGACGCCGAAGCGGATCTATGTGCGCGACCAGACCACGCGCTGGGGCTCATGCTCGACGTCAGGTGCGCTGTCCTTCTCCTGGCGCCTCTTGCTCGCGCCGCCCTTCGTGCTCGACTATCTCGCCGCGCATGAAGTGGCGCATCTTGCCCACATGAATCACGGGCCGCGCTTCTGGTCGCTTGTCGCCCGCACCATGCCGCGCCACGAGGAGGCACGGAACTGGCTGCGCAAATATGGATCGAGCCTGCATGCTTACGGCGCCGAGGGGATGCACCCCTCCTCGCAAGGCCGTTCGCCGAAGCGCAGCATCGAATAGCGGACCGGCTAGCCGCCGCCGAAAATCCCGAGCACACGCTGATAGAGCGGCATGTCCTGGCCACCTTTGTTCTTCGTGGAGGGCGAGGACCATGGCATGCGGACGGCGATGGCGTCTTGTAGCGGACGCGGGCCGTGCGTGCCTGGCAGCGGCAGGGGCTGCTTGTTCTGGTGGGCGTAGAACATGGTGTCGTGCCATAGCTCCGCCGGCAAAGTGCCGCCCGTCACTTTGCTCATGCGCGCGCCGTCGTCGTTGCCGATCCACACGCCGGCCACATAGTGCGCCGTATAGCCGACGAACCAGGCGTCCCGGGAATTCTGGGTGGTGCCGGTCTTGCCGGCCGCCGCATGCTCCGGGATCGCCGCGCGCTTGCCCGTGCCGCGCATGATGGCGGCGTTCAGCATGTCGTTCATGGCGCCCACGTGATTGAGCGCCACCACCTGGCCGGTGGTCGACTGGCGGCGGCGGTAGAGCGCCTTGCCGTCGCCGTTCGTGACCCGCGTGATGACGTGGGGCAGCACGCCCTGGCCGCCATTGGCGAACGGCGCGTAGGCGCCGGCCAGCTCGAGCAAGGTCACCTCGGCGGTGCCGAGCGCAATCGACGGCTGGGCATGCAAGGTGGAATTGATGCCGAGGCGCCGCGCCGTGCGCACCACGCGCCAGGCGCCGACATCGGCGGTGAGCTTGGCCGCCACCGTGTTCAGCGAGTGCGCCATGCTGTAGCGCAGCGTCACCTGGCCCTTGTAGTCGTCGGTGTAGTTCTCGGGCGTCCAGCCGCCGATATTAACCGGCCCGTCATAGGCGACCGAGTCGGGCGTGTAGCCGCTCTCCAGCGCCGCAAGGTAGACGAACGGCTTGAACGCCGAGCCGGGCTGACGCAGCGATTTGATCGCCCGGTCGTAGGGGGAGAGCGTATAGGACCGCCCGCCGACCAGCGCCTTCACGCTGCCCCATGGATCGAGCACCACCACCGCGCCTTCGCCGGCGCCGTGCGCCGCGCCCTCGCCGTCCAGCAGCTTGCGCAAGCGTTCCTGTGTTGCGCGCTGAAGACTCGCATCGATCGTGGTTTCGACGACGAGGTCGCCTTCGTGCTCGCCGACATATTCCGGCAAGAGTTCCGCCACCCAATCGACCGTGTAGGGAAAGCCTGTGTCGTCACCCTTGGCGCGCAAGGTGAGCGGCTGGCGCGCCGCGGCGGCGGCCTCTTCCGCGGACAGGAAGCCTGCGTCCACCATGTTGTCGAGCACTTGGTCGGCCCGCGCGCTCGCTAGGGTCGCGCTCCGCGTCGGCGCGTAGCGCGACGGCGCCTTGAGAAGCCCGGCCAGCAGCGCGGACTGGGGCAGGCTGACGGCGCGCGCCGACTTGCCGAAATAGTGCCGCGCCGCGGCCTCTACGCCGTAGGTGCCGCCGCCGAAATAGACACGGTTGAGATAGAGCTCGAGGATCTCGTCCTTGGTGAAGCGCTGCTCGAGCCACACGGCGTAGATCAGCTCCTCCAGCTTGCGCGTCATCGTGCGCTCCGGCTTGAGGAACAGGTTCTTGGCGAGTTGCTGGGTGATGGTCGAGCCGCCTTCGACCACGGCGCCGGCGCTCACGTTGCGATAGGTGGCGCGGGCGAGACCCACGGGATCGATGCCGTAATGGTGATAGAAGCGGCGATCCTCCGTCGCCATCACCGCCTTGATGAGATGCGGCGGCAGCGATTCGACGCGAATGTGTCCGCGGCGTAAGCCGCGCTCGGCGAGCACCGTGCCGTCGGCGGCGAGGATCGTCACGTTGGGCGGCCGGTCGTCGAGGGTGGCGAGGATCGGGTCCGGCACTTTGGCGATGAAATAGACCACCGCGCCGGCGAGGATGATGGTGCCCCAGATGGCGGCAAGCAGGCCGAAGCGGAGCGCCTTGAACAAATAAGGATGCTGCCTGACCGCGCGGCGGAGGCGCCAAAGCCGGCCTTTGCGCCTTGCCGGCCCGCGGCGCGATTGGGGCCGACGCGCGCGGTCGCCGGGGCCCGCGCGCCGTCGTCCGCCAGATCCGGGTCTTACGCCCCGCCGCGCCCCTTGCATGCCTTGCCGCCCCGAACTGAACGCACGAACAGGAGCCCGCTAGGGCAGCTGACCGCCCCGCGCAAGGCTCCTTGTGGCGGTAACCCTAAGGCCTCCGCCTTGCCATGCCGTTAAGGGGTGGGGGATGGGGTGGGTCGAAGCCTTACTTCACCCGAGATTTCAGTGGAAAGCGCTCCGGGTGCTCAATGATCTCTTCCGTCAGGTCGACATCGAGGTCCGGCCAGTAGAAATGCCCCTGCCGCGGTTCCTCCACCTTGAGAATGGCTGCGAGAGGAACATCCTTGAACCACGGGAACTGCTCATAGGGCAAAAACAGCTCCTTCTCGCGAGCCAGCAGCCACACGCCTTGGGAGGAGACATGTGTGACCTCAGCTCCCGAAGTGCTCGTGCCAAGCGCGAATGATTCTGCCATGGTTTGCCTCGATTATCGCTTCGGCTTCTGCGAGCTGCTTGCTGGATAGGCCATGATTGCGGGCCAATGCCAATCGTGGCTCTAGCCAATATTTTGCCTCGCCGCCAGGCGTTTCAACGTGAATGCGGCAGCGGGGTTCTTCCCTCGAAAAGAAGAAAAAGCGATAGCCCTTCTCGCGAAGGACGGTCGGACTCATTGGCGGCGGTTGTCCAACAATCCTCACACATCCAAATTGGCGACTTGCAGCGCGTTTTCCTGGATGAACTCGCGCCGCGGCTCGACCAAGTCGCCCATCAGCCGCGAGAAGATGTCGTCGGCATCCTCGCCTTCCTTGATCTTCACCTGGAGGATGGTGCGCGTTTCGAGATCGAGCGTGGTGTCCCACAGCTGCTCCGGGTTCATCTCGCCCAAGCCCTTGTAGCGCTGGAGCGAGAGCCCCTTGCGGCCGGTCTCCATCACCGCATCGAGCAGGTCGGAGGGTCCATGCACGGCGAGGCTCGTCTCCTTCCGCTTCAAGGTGGCGGGTTTGGCGTAGACCTCCTGGAGATGGGGCGCATAGTGGTCGAGCTTGAGCGCGTCGGCGGAGGCGATGAACGGCCCGTCGATCAGGTGGGACTCCATCACGCCGCGCAACTCGCGCCAGAAGCGCAAGCCACCCTCTTGAAGCGCCTCGCCGTGCCAGCCGCGCTCGGTCTCCTCAGATAGCGCGTCGAGGCGCCTGGCGATATAGGCGGCCGCGGCCTGCGCCTGCTTGGTGTCCTTCAGCACTTTGGGGTTGAGCGCGCCGGCGATCGCCGCCTGCTCGACGACGAAGCGCGGATAGCGGCTGTGCAGGCCCTTGAGGATCGCGGTGACCTTGCGCGCAGTCTCGACGATGTCGCGCAAGTCGCCGCCGCCGCGCGCTGCATTGTCGCCTGTCATCAGCACGGCGTCCTCCAGGCCCTCGCCGATGAGATAGTCCTCGAGGCTCTTCTCGTCCTTGAGGTAGCGCTCTTGGTTGCCGCGTTTCACCTTGTAGAGGGGAGGCTGGGCGATGAAGAGATGGCCCGCCTCGATCACCGACGGCATCTGCCGGTAGAAGAACGTCAACAGAAGTGTGCGGATGTGCGAGCCGTCCACGTCGGCGTCGGTCATGATGATGACCTTGTGGTACCGGAGCTTCGCGAGATCGAACTCATCGCCGATGCTCGTGCCGAGCGCGGTGATGAGCGTGCCGATCTCGGCGCTCGACAGCATCTTGTCGATGCGCGCGCGCTCGACGTTGAGGATCTTGCCGCGCAACGGCAGCACCGCCTGAAACGCGCGGTCGCGCGCCTGCTTGGCGCTGCCGCCGGCGGAATCGCCCTCGACCAGGAATAGCTCGGACTTGGCGGGATCGCGCTCCTGGCAGTCGGCGAGCTTGCCGGGGAGGGAGGCCATGTCGAGCGCGCCCTTGCGGCGGGTGAGATCGCGGGCTTTGCGGGCGGCCTCGCGCGCGGCCGCGGCCTCGACGATCTTCTGCACGATGTTGCGCGCTTCACCCGGATTCTCCTCGAACCATTGCGACAGCGCCTCCGCCATCACGCCCTCGACCACCGGGCGCACCTCTGAGGACACGAGCTTGTCCTTGGTCTGGCTCGAGAATTTCGGGTCTGGCGCCTTGACCGACAGAACGCAAGTCAGTCCCTCGCGCGCGTCATCTCCGGTCAGCGCCACCTTCTCCTTCTTGGCGATGCCCGACTCCGCGGCATAGGTGTTGACCGTGCGCGTCAGCGCCGCGCGGAAGCCGGCGAGATGCGTGCCGCCGTCGCGCTGCGGGATGTTGTTGGTGAAGCACAGCACGTTCTCGTGGTAGCTGTCGTTCCACCACAGCGCCGCCTCGACCGTGATGCGGCTTTGCGTCCGTTCGACCACCACGGGCTCGTTGATGAGCGGGTGTTTGGTGCGGTCGAGGAATTTGACGAACGCGCGCAATCCGCCCTCGTAGTGCATCTCCTCGACCTTCGGCTCGACGCCGCGATGGTCCGACAGCGTGATGCGCACGCCGGAATTCAGGAAGGCAAGCTCGCGCAGGCGGTGCTCAAGGGTCGCATAGTCGAAGTCGACCATGGTGAAGGTGACGGTCGACGGTACGAAGGTGAGGCGCGTGCCGGTCTTGCCGCCCGCATCGCCAACGGCTTTCAGCGGCGCCTTGGCGACGCCGTCGGCAAAGCGAATGGCGTGCTCCTTGCCGTCGCGCCAGATGATCAGCTCGAGGTGGCTCGACAGCGCGTTCACCACCGACACGCCGACGCCGTGCAGTCCGCCAGACACCTTGTAGGAGTTCTGGTCGAACTTCCCGCCGGCGTGGAGCTGGGTCATGATCACTTCGGCCGCCGACACGCCTTCGCCTTTGTGGATCTCGGTCGGGATGCCGCGGCCGTTGTCCTCCACCGTCACCGAGCCGTCGGCGTTGAGCGTGACGTGAATCTCGTCGCAGAAGCCGGCGAGCGCCTCGTCGATGGCGTTGTCCACCACCTCGTAGACCATGTGGTGGAGGCCCGAGCCGTCGTCGGTGTCGCCGATATACATGCCCGGCCGCTTGCGCACGGCGTCGAGGCCTTTCAGCACTTTGATCGACTCTGCGCCGTAATCGGCGGCGGCTTCTGCTTTGCGTTTTGCAGCCGGTGTCATGGTTCCCTGGAGGGTGGTTGTTGGAGGTCGTTGTTGGTCTTGTCGGGCGGCTCGGGCAGCCCTCAGAATCACGCTGCGATAATACCCCGATTCACGGCCAAGATTTGGGCGTCTTGCGCCAACGGCGAAAAAAGTTCCCGGTCTGTTCCAGTCAACCAGGCCTGGGCCCCAAGCCGCAGAATTTCGCCAAAAAGCGCCTCTCTCCGGGCCTGATCCAGGTGCGCCGCGACCTCGTCGAGGAGGACGAGCGGGGAGGTGCCTTCGAGTGCCTTGATCAAATCCGCCTTGGCGAGAATGAGACCCAGAAGCAGCGCCTTTTGCTCGCCCGAGGAGCAGTGCGGCGCAGGCACATTCTTGGGCCCGTGCACCACAATAAGGTCGCTTAGGTGCGGCCCTTCAAGAGTGCGTGACGCCGCACGGTCGCGCTCGCGGCCCTCTTCCAGGATGAGACGGAACAGGTCCTCCACTTCGGTGGCCGGGCGCGCCTGAAGCTCGCTCTCGAGCGTTCCTTCCAGCGCGAGCACCGCATGCGGGAAGGGGCCGTCGCCCCGCGCTGCGCGCGTCTCGTCGATCAGGCCGGAGAGCCGCGCCACCGCGTCGAGCCGCGCCGCGGCGATCGCCGTGCCGGCTTCCGCCATCTGCTCCTCGAGGCCCTCGAACAGTGCGCGCGCATATTCGCGCATCTGGAACAGTCGATTGCGTTGGCGCATGGCCCGGTCGTAGCGGCCGAGCGGCTTGCGCATCTTGGGATCGACGGCGAGCACGAGCCGGTCGAGGAAGCGCCGCCGCTCGGACGCCGGCCCGGTGAACAGGCCGTCCATGGCGGGAATGAGGAACACGTGCTGCACGTAGTCGCCGAGCGCGCCGGTGCTACTCTCCTTGCCGGCGATGCGCACGGTGCGGCCCGCGCCCTCTTCGCGGGTGCCGGGCATGAAGCCGGTGCCGATATCCACCTCGCCGTGGCGCGACATGACCGTGGCGGCGATGGCGAAGCCACCGTTTCCGTCCTTGCGGCAGAGCTCGCCATAGGGTCGTCCGCGCAGGCCGTGACCCGCGCCAAGCAGCGACACCGCTTCGAGCAGATTGGTCTTGCCCGAGCCGTTGTCGCCCACGAGCACGACCGGCGATGCGTCGAGCTCGAGCCGCGCGCTTGCGTAGTTGCGGAAGTCGCTGAGCATGAGCGCCTTGACGTAGAGGCGCTGTGGCGCGTGGCCGGTCCCTTCCGCCGCCAACGCCTCGCCGTGACCCTCTTCGCGCGCTTTTGCCCTCATACCCGCATCGGCATGAGCACGTAGAGCGCGGACGCGTCCTTCACGTCACGCACCATGGTGGGAGAGCCCGGGTCGGCGAGCTGGAACTCGGCGGTGCCGCTTTCCAGCTGCCCCGAAATGTCGAGCAGATAGCGGGCGTTGAAGCCGATTTCGAGTGGGTCGAAGCCGTAGTCCACGGGCAGCTCCTCGGTGGCGCTGCCGGAGTCCGGATTGTTGACCGACAGCACCAGCTTGCCGTCAGTGAGCGCGAGCTTCACCGCGCGGCCCTTGTCGCTCGACAGGGTGGAGACCCGGTCGACGGCCTGGGCGAAGGCGGCGTTGTCCACCTCCATGCGCTTGTCGTTGCCTTGCGGGATCACACGTTCATAGTCGGGGAAGGTGCCGTCGATGAGCTTCGAGGTGAGGATCACGCGGCCGGCGGTGACGCGGATCTTCGACGGCGACAGCTCGATGCGCACCTCGCCGTCGGCGTCCTCCACGAGCTTGGAGAGTTCGAGCACCGTCTTGCGCGGCACGATCACGCCCGGCATGCCCTTGGCGCCTGAGGGGAGCGGCTGCTCGACCTGGGCAAGCCGGTGCCCGTCGGTGGCCACCGCCCGCAATGTCGGCTTGCCGCCGCTCTCCGCGGCATGGAGGTAGATCCCGTTCAGGTAATAGCGCGTCTCCTCGGTGGAGATGGCGAAGCGCGTCTTCTCGATCAAGCGCTTGAGTTCGGCGGCCGACAGGGGGAAGGCATGGCCGAGATCGTCGACGCTGAGCGCCGGGAAGTCGTCAGCCGGCAAGGTCTGGAGCGAGAACTGCGCCGGCCCGCTGGTGATGACGAGCCGCTCCTGCTCGGCGTCGCGCTCGAGCGTGATCTCGTTCCCCTCGGGCAGCTTGCGCACGATGTCGTAGAACATATGCGCCGGCACCGTGATCGCGCCGTCCCCCTTAGACTGGCAGGGCACCGTCTCCACGAGCTCCATGTCGAGGTCGGTCGCGGTCAGCTTGAGCGCGTTGGCGCCCGCGCCCAGCAGCACGTTCGACAGGATGGGGATGGTATTGCGCCGCTCGACCACGCTCGCCACGTGGGCGAGCGCCTTGGCGAGACCCGGCTTGTCGATGGTAAGGCGCATGGTTGGAGAATACCCCGAAAATTGACGCATTTTATGCCGGGTGAACCCAGCCCGAAGCTCTTACCGGCTCCGGTCCGACCCTGGTGAAAGCCTTGGCGAGGCGGGCGGAAATCCTGGTCGAACTTGACCCGGCGAGGGGCAATTTGCAAGAGCGGCGGGAGGCCTTGGTTTGGTCCAAGGCTCCCTCCGCCCTTCCCCCTCAGTCGCGCAGCAAGCGCTTCAGAAGCTCAATCTCCTCGCGGAGTTGGTTGTCGTCGGTCATGAGTTGCTCGATCTTGCGGATCGCGTGTAGCACCGTGGTGTGGTCGCGATTGCCGAACCGCCGGCCGATTTCGGGCAGCGAACGCGAGGTGAGAAGCTTCGCGAGATACATGCCGATCTGCCGCGGCCGCACGATCGAGCGGTTACGCCGCCCCGACAACAAATCGCTGCGGTTGACGCCGTAGTGCTTGGACACCGTCCTCAGGATGTCGTCGATGCGCACGCGGCGGGGCTCCGTCCCGCGCATGAGATCGCGCACGATCTGCTCGGCGACCACGATGGTCACCGGCTCGTCGGTGAGCTGATAACTCGCGCGCAAACGGTGGACCGCTCCTTCGAGCTCGCGGCCGCTTTCCGTCAGTCGCTCGGCGAGGAACGCAAGCACCGTTTCCGATACGTCGAGCCCAGTCGTTTCGGCACAGGCTTCCTGCGCGCGCTTCTCCAGGATCTTGTGCCTGAGGTCGTAGTCCATGGCCTTGATCTCGGCCACCAGGCCGCCGCCCAGCCGCGAGCGCATGCGCATATCGAGCTTGTCGAGATGCGTCGGCGCGCGGTCGGCCGCCACCACCACCTGGCGCCCGCCGTCGATCAGCGAGTTCAAGGTGTGGCAGAACTCCTGCTGGATGGTCGGGCCTTGCAGAAACTCCATGTCGTCGATCAGGAGAATGTCGATGTTGCGGAGCTTCTCCTTGAAGGCGAGGGCATCGCGCGCGCGCAAGGCTTGGACGAAGCCGGACATGAAGCGCTCGGCGGTGAGATAGAGCACCTCTGCCTCGGGCTTTTGCTGCTTCACCTCCCAGGAGATGGCATGCAGCAGATGAGTCTTGCCCAACCCGACATTTCCATGGAGAAACAGAGGGTTAAAGGGCGCTTGCGGGCTCGAGAAGGCGGCCGCCACCTGCTGCGCCGCGGCATGGGCGAGTTTGTTCGACGCCCCGACCACGAAGCTCGCAAAGCTAAGCCGCGGGTCGAGCGGCGAGCCTTCGAAGCCGCCATAGCCGGTGCGCAACGGCATCGGCAGCGGCGCAAGATCGGCCACCGGCGCGGCCGGCATTCGCCGCTCGCATGGCTGCTCCTTCGGCGGCTCGATATTGAAATGCGGCTGCCTGACCGTGAACTCGACACGCTCGACCGTCGGCCATTCGGCGCGCGCGAACCTCAGAACGGATTCATAGTAGTGCGTGCGCAGCCAGTTCCTGAGGAAGCGGGTGGCCACGGTGAGATGGACGATGCCGCCGTCCACCTGCTCGACCTCCACGCCTCTGAACCAGCTTGCGTACACGTCCTCGCCAAGCTCGCCGCGCAGCCGGGTCTTGACTCTCGCCCACGCATCGCTCGGGGCGCACTGCTCCTCTCGTTGTGCATGTGCTTGTGCCACGGTTCTTGCTCTTTCCCATTCATTTCGTTCGCGCCACTACGCACCGCACGCAAGATACTTGAGCAGCCAACTTGACCGACGCGGACAGCCACGACCGTCCCAATCGATCGGCCCCTAGCTTTGCTGCCAGGGAAGCCCGATCGCCTTCCACCCTTTCACGGAGCCGCGATGCCTCTCGTCGTCGAGCGGTCCTTCGAACCCCTCGGAGACATTGTGGCAGGCACGATACCCCACGTCCGCCATCGCCTTGGCCGCGGCCAAGCTCCGGCTACCCGAACGGCAAATGAAGAAGAGGTCGTCGTCCAACTGGACGCCGAGCGCCTTCAACTCGTTGGCAAGGCGATCGGCGAAGCGCGGGTCGACGGACTGGTCGGGAAACGTCTGCCACTCGACGAGGACAGCGCGTTTGCCCACGGGCCCGAGATCGGGAATCCCGACATATGTCCACTCCGCGCGGGTGCGCACATCCACGAGCTGCGACCGAGGGTGTTCCATGAGGCCTTTCCAGGCCGTCGCCACATTCACCTCGTCGACCGCGTTTTCGTTAGACTGCGCGCCCAAGATCGAGCCTCCTCCCCAAAAAATCTGAGCACGACGCAAGAACAGTTCTTCTGTTGACGACAATATGGGGTGACTTCAGCCAATTTTCACCCGCGAGATTCACAGCTTACGCATAAGCATTCCACAAGCTTTGCATGGCTCCTTACTCCGAAGACAAAGAAATTCTGTCCCGGCGAACACCGTGGGCCAAGATACTCGATTGTTAAGGAGGGGACTTCCCCGTTCGGATGGTTAGACTATACACACGCAAACCGCGCCGATCAAGCGATGGAACGGCGGCCGCCGGCGCCGAATGACCAGTAATCGGAGCGGTTAGCCCTTCTCTCCAAGCCTCTGTGCCGCAAGCCTGATTCGCCGGGCATCTGGCCCCCTGGCCGGCAAAAGCAGGGCAATTGGCGCAGGCCGGGCCCTAAGATTTTTTTTTCTAGAGGCGAGTCGGTGGATAAGCATCGTCCGGCTGCACCGGCGGCCGGTTGTCAAGCAATTGATATATTCGTCGAATTGACATGTTGCGCAGAGAACCGTGCGCAATCGCTGTGGCGTTCGGGCAACAGCCCCCGCCCTTTTTTGCCTAAGCGCCGCCCATGGCGCTGATGCGCTTGGCGAGGCGGGAGACTTTGCGCGACGCCGTCTTGCGGTGAAGGATGCCCTTCTGTGCCGTGCGCGCCATGACCGGCTCGGCTTCCTTCAGGGCGGCCCGAGCGGCCTCTTTGTTGCCGGAGGCGATCGCCTCCTCAACCGTGCGCACGGACGAGCGCATGCGGCTCCGCCGCGTCTTGTTGACGGCGGTGCGGCGGACGGTTTGGCGAGCGGCTTTCTTTGCCGACTTGGTATTGGCCATTTTCAGGATCCTTAAGGTGCGCCCCTCGGGCCGCAACCCACGGCTGAAAGGCTAAAGAAACGGGAGATTTGCCGTGCTCTATAGCGAGCGCCCCGAGATGCGTCAACTCCGGTCGCGGCGCACTACTCCTTGATCTCATACCATCGCGTGATGTCGGGCGGCTCGGCGAGGAGGTCGGGGGCGATGGCGCGGAAGGCATCGATATGCGGCGAGGCGAGATGCGCGTCGAGATCGGCTTCCGACTCCCAGTTCTCGTGGAACACGTGGAGGCATGGATCGTCGGGGGACGCGTGGAGATCGTAGTTGAGGCAGCCCTTCTCGGCGCGGGTTGGCGCGCACACGGCAATGAGCGCCTTGCGCAGCGCCTCTTCCTTACCGGGCTTGGCGCGATGAAACGCGATGACCGTGACCTTTCCCTGCATGGCCCCCTCCCGTGCGGCTGACAGGGTACAATACTACTACTCACCGGCGGTGAGGCGGGAGGCTCAAAGGCAGGGAACGCGGGCTCTAGCGGTTCTTGAACTCGGGCTTGCGCTTCTCGATGAACGCGGCCATGCCCTCCTTCTGGTCCTCGGTCGCGAACAGCGAATAGAACTGACCGCGCTCGAACCGCGTGCCCTCGGCGAGCGTCGTGGCGAAGCCGCGGTTGATCGCCTCCTTGATCATCATCACCGCATGCTGCGACAGGTTGGCGATCTTGTCGGCCACCTTCATTGCCTCGTCCATCAGCTCCGCCTCAGGCACCACCCGGCTCACGAGATTTGACCGCTCGGCCTCCTCGGCCTTCATGTACCGCCCGGTCAGGCAAAGCTCCATGGCCTTCGCCTTGCCTACCGCGCGCGTCAGCCGCTGCGTGCCGCCGGCGCCAGGCATGATGCCCAGATTGATCTCCGGCTGGCCGAACACGGCGTTGTCGGCGGCGAGGATGATGTCGCAACTCATGGCAAGCTCGCAGCCGCCGCCGAGCGCGTAGCCCGCCACCGCGGCGATGATCGGCTTTCTGATGTTGCCGATCTTGTCGAACGGCGCGAGGAAATCGCTGCCATAGGCCTCAACGAAGGTCTTGGTGTGCATCTCTTTGATGTCGACGCCGGCGGCGAACGCCTTCTCGTTTCCGGTGATGACGATGGCGCCGATGGCGGGGTCCGCCTCGAACGCCTTCAACGCGCGATTCAGCTCGCTAATGAGGAGCGTGTTGAGCGCGTTGAGCGCGTGCGGCCGGTTGAGCGTGATGAGCCCGACCTTGCCCTTCCTGGTAACGATCAGCGTCTCATAGGAACTTGCCCCGGACGCTTGCTCGCCCCTTGCGATGTCTTCGACAAACATGTGTGTCAGTTCCCTTATCTCTGGCAGGTTGGACAGTAGAAGGTCGAACGGCCGCCCTGGACGATGCGGCGGACGGTGCCGCCGCATCCTTTCCTTTGGCAGGGTTTGCCTTCGCGGCCGTAGACCTTGAAGCGGTGCTGGAAGCGGCCGAGCCTGCCGTCGGTGTGCCGGTAATCGCGCAACGACGAGCCGCCGGCCTTGATGGCGCTCATCAGCACCGCCTTGATTCCTTCGACGAGCGTTTCCGTCTTTTTGGTTGGCATGCCGGATTTCGTGGCGAGTGATCCGGCGAGCTTCAAAGGCGAGATGCCGGCGCGGTATAGCGCCTCGCAGACATAGATATTGCCGAGCCCCGCGATCAGCCGCTGGTCGAGAAGCGCCGCTTTGATCGACGTGGCCTTCCCCTTGAGCTTAGAGGCGAGCCATTCGGTGCTGAGTCCATCGTCGAGCGGCTCGACGCCGAGCCCCTTGAACAGCGCGTGGCTCTCGAGCGCCTTTGCCGGCACAAGGTCCATGATCCCGAATCGGCGCGTGTCGCTATAGCGAACTGCGGTGCCGTCGCCGAGATGGAACACGACGTGCTCATGCTTCGGGACCTTTCGTTGTTCGTGAGCGAACTGCCCTGGCGAGGCCACGGCGCCATTTGCGTGATCGATGGAGAAGCGGCCGGTCATGCCAAGGTGCATGACGAGAACCTCGCCGTCGTCGAGCCGCGCCAAGAGATATTTGGCGCGCCGGTCGAGCGCCTCGACGGTGCGGCCTTGAAGCCGCTCGCCAAACCGCTTCGGCAGGGGAAAGCGCAAGTCGGGGCGACGCTGCTCGACCCGCGCGAACGCGTTGCCGACCAGGACAGGCTCCAAACCCCGGCGCACCGTCTCGACCTCAGGCAATTCAGGCATGGCCGTCCTTCATACCGCAGTGCGGAAGAAAGTTCATTGCGGTGCAACAATAGCCTGAACTTGGGCCGTGCGCTATTGTCCCGCGCATGTCCGAACACCTGAAAAATCGGCCTTCCGGCGCCCCTGAGACGAGCTTCGGTTTCGCGCCTGTGGAGGAAAGCGCGCGCCAGGGCTTGGTGAACGAGGTCTTCGCCCGGGTCGCGCCCCGCTACGACCTCATGAACGATCTCATGTCGGGCGGTCTCCACCGGCTGTGGAAAGCCGACCTGATCGACGCGCTCAACCCCCCGAAAGGCGCCGTTCCGTTTGCGCTGCTGGATGTCGCCGGCGGCACTGGCGACATCGCCTTTCGTTTTCTGGCGGAGGCGGGGGAGGGCGGCCGCGCCGTCATCTGCGACATCAGCGCGGCGATGATCGAGGCTGGCCGGGCGCGGGCCGCCGGGAAGGTGCAGCGCCTCAGCTTTGTCCAGGCCAATGCCGAGGCGTTGCCGTTCCCGAGCGCGAGCTTCGACGCCTATACGATCGCCTTCGGCATCCGCAACGTCACCCATATCGATAAGGCGCTCGCCGAGGCGTTTCGCGTGCTCCGGCCGGGCGGTCGCTTCCTGTGCCTTGAGTTTTCCAGCGTCCAGATGCCTCTGCTCGACACGCTCTACGACGCCTATTCGTTAAACGCGATCCCGCGGCTCGGCGCTCTTGTCGCCGGCGACGCCGAGGCCTATCGCTATCTCGTCGAAAGCATCAGGCGCTTCCCCGATCAGGAAAGCTTCATGGGGATGATAGAAGATGCGGGCTTCGACCGCGTGCGCTATCGCAATCTGACCGGCGGCATCGCCGCGCTCCATTCCGGCTGGCGTTTGTGATGAGGCAATGACGTGAACGCTATCGCCAATATGGCGCGGCTCACCAAGGCTGGCGCCACCATCGCCTGGTCCGGCGCGCGCGTGCTCCCCGACCACGCCAATCTACCGGGACCGCTCGGCGTGTTCGGCCGGGTCACCGCGCCGCTCCGCAAGAACGGCAGGGCCTCGGGCAATGAGGCGCGGCTGTCCAAGGCGCTCACCTCGCTCGGCCCCTCCTACATCAAGCTCGGCCAGTTCCTCGCCACCCGCGACGACATCATCGGGCGCGAGCTGGCGCGCGACCTCTCGACCCTTCAGGACCGCCTGCCGCCCTTCTCGCAAGAAGAGGCGGTGAAGGCCGTTGAGGAGGCGCTGGAGGCGCCGATTGAGCAGCTGTTCGTGGAGTTCGGACCGCCGGTCGCCGCGGCGTCCATCGCCCAGGTGCACAAGGCCAAGGTGAAGACGCCGGACGGCACGCTGAAGGAGGTCGCCGTCAAAGTGCTCCGCCCCGGCATCGAGCAGCGCTTCCAGAAGGACCTCGACTCATATTTCTTCGCCGCGCGCATGATCGAGCGCTTCCATGCGCCGTCGCGGCGGCTTCGCCCCCTCGCCGTGGTCGACACCTTGGCGAAATCCGTCGCCATCGAGATGGATTTGCGCATGGAGGCGGCGGCCATTTCCGAAATGGCCGACAACTCGAAGGACGACGAAGGCTTCCGCGTGCCACAGGTCGATTGGACGCGGAGCGCGCGGCGCGTGCTGACCTTGGAGTGGATCGACGGAATCCCCATCGCCGAGCACGACAAGCTGCACGCCGCCGGCCACGACCTGAAAGAATTAGGCGCTCGGCTCGTGCAAACCTTCCTGCGCCATGCCATGCGCGACGGCTTCTTCCACGCCGACATGCATCCCGGGAACCTCTTCGTCGACGACAAGGGGCGCATCGTCGCCGTGGATTTCGGCATCATGGGCCGCCTCAGCATGAAGGAGCGGCGCTTCCTCGCCGAAATCCTGCACGGCTTCATCACCCGCGACTACCTCCGCGTCGCCGAGGTGCATTTCGACGCCGGCTATGTGCCGCGCAAGCACTCGGTGGCGCAGTTCGCCCAAGCCTTGCGCGCCATCGGCGAGCCGATCATGGACCGGCCGGCGAGCGAGATCTCCATGGCGCACCTGCTCGGCCAACTGTTCCAATACACCGAAGTGTTCGACATGGAGACCCGGCCGGAGCTTCTCCTCCTGCAGAAGACCATGGTTGTGGTCGAGGGCGTGGGCCGCAACATGGACCCAGACCTCAATATCTGGGTCACGGCGGAGCCCGTGGTGAAGGAGTGGATGGAGAGCCAGTTCGGGGCGGGCGCGCGGTTCGAGCAGGCGGCCGAGAGCGCGGCCTCGGTGGGCCGCTTCATGGGTGATATCCCGAAGTTCCTGCTCCAGGCCGAGCGGACGGTGGACGCCTTCACCGCCATGGTCGAGGAGGGCATGCATCTCGACGACCACTCGGTGGAGCGGCTTGCCGAGGCGCAAGGACGGCGTGGCCGCTGGACCAGGATCGGCGTCTGGGTCGGCGCCATCGCCCTCGTCGCCATCGCTCTCGCGCTGGTGTTTTGATTGTTGACCATTACGCCTTATTTTCTTGTCATTGCCCGGCTTGACCCGCCTTCGGCGGGCGAAGGGCCGAGCAATCCAGTAATCAGTGCAGTCAGTTATTGCTAAGATCGGTGGTTACTGGATTCCCGCTTTCGCGGGAATGACAGCGGAGTGAGAGACGAAGGTGCAAGGCAAGCGCATATTGCTCATCGTCGGCGGCGGCATCGCCGCCTATAAGAGCCTCGAGCTCGTGCGCCGCTTGAAGGAGCGGGGTGCATCGGTGCGCGTGATCCTCACGGCTGGCGGCGCAGAGTTCGTCACGCCGCTCTCCTTCGCCGTGCTCTCCGAGGAGAAGTGCTTCACCGATTTGTTCGACCTCAAGGACGAGGCTGAGATCGGCCATATCCGGTTGTCGCGAGAGGCTGACCTCGTCGTGGTGGCGCCTGCGACCGCCGACCTTCTTGCCAAGATGGCGACGGGCACGGCCTCCGACCTCGCCTCCACCGTGCTGCTCGCCACCGACAAGCGGGTGCTCGCCGCGCCAGCCATGAATGTGCGCATGTGGCAGCATCCCGCGACCCGCCGGAACCTGGCGACCTTGCGCTCCGACGGCATCCATTTCGTCGGCCCCGAGGAGGGCGAGATGGCCTGCGGCGAATACGGCCCAGGCCGCATGGCAGAGCCCGCCGCCATCATCGAGGCGATCGAGCGGCTGCTCGCCGCCAAGCAGCAGGGCCCGCTGTCCGGCCGCCATGTGCTGATCACCTCCGGTCCCACCCATGAGCCCCTCGATCCTGTGCGCTATATCGCCAACCGCTCGTCCGGCAAGCAGGGCCATGCGCTCGCCCGCGCCGCTGCAGCCCTCGGCGCGCGCGTGACCTTGGTGAGCGGGCCTGTCGCGCTCCCCGACCCTGACGGCGCGACCGTGCTCAAGGTCGAGACGGCGCACGAGATGCTGGATGCTGTGCTCGATGCGCTCCCCGCCGATATCGCCATCTGCGCGGCGGCCGTCGCCGATTGGCGCGCCGCAGCGGAAGCCGCGCAGAAGCTCAAGAAGCAGGGAGACGGCGAGGTCTCGCTCATCCTCGCGCAGAACCCGGACATCCTGGCGACCATTGCGGTGCGGGGTCCGCAACGCCCCGGCCTCGTCATCGGCTTCGCCGCCGAGACGGAGAACGTCGTGGACAACGCCGCCGCCAAGCGCCGCGCCAAGGGGGCCGACTGGATCGTCGCCAACGACGTGTCGGGCGGAACCGGCATCATGGGCGGCGACCGCACGCGCGTGCATCTCGTCACGGGCGCCGGCGTCGAGGACTGGCCGGCCATGAGCAAGGATGAGATGGCGGCCCGGCTCCTTGCCCGTGCCGCGGAAGCCTTGGCCACCGTGCGCTCGGCCGCCGAATGAGCGTGCAGCTTCGGATCTTGCGCCTGCCCCACGCCAAGGGTCTGCCGCTCCCCGCCTATCAATCGGACCATGCCGCTGGCCTCGACCTCATGGCTGCCGTGCGGGAGGGCGCACCCGTCGCGCTCGCTCCGAACGACCGCGCCCTCGTGCCGACCGGGCTCGTGTTCGAACTGCCGCGAGGCTACGAGGCGCAAGTGCGGCCGCGCTCAGGCCTTGCGCTCAAACATGGCGTCACCGTGCTCAACAGCCCCGGCACCATCGATGCCGACTATCGCGGCGAGGTCATGGTGATCCTCATCAATCTCGGCAGCGAGACGTTTCTCATCCAGCGCGGCGACCGCATCGCCCAGGCCGTGATCGCGCCCGTGACCCATGTCGAGATCGTCGAGGCCAACGCGCTTCAGAATACGACGCGCGGGCAGGGCGGCTTCGGCTCCACCGGATAATTGCGCGGCAGAACCAGCTTTATCCCTCAAGCGTGCCTTCGTCATGCCCGGACTTGTTCCGGGCATCCAATAGGGCGGGGCGGCAGGTTGCGGAGTCACCAGTGGATTGCCGGGCCTTCGCCCGCCGAAGCAAAGCGGCTGAACCACTTTCCAAAGGCTTCGGCCCGCGTAGGCGGGACAAGCCCGGCAATGACGAAATGGCGGGGATGGCATACAGTCCGACCATGCTCACCCCCGAAGAAATCGAGCGCTACAAGCGCCATCTGGTGCTGAAGGAGATCGGCGGCGAAGGCCAGCAGCGGCTGAAAGGCTCGCGCGTGCTCGTGGTTGGCGCCGGCGGCCTCGGCTCGCCGCTCATTCTCTATCTTGCCGCGGCGGGGATCGGCACTATCGGCATCATCGACGACGACCGCGTGAGCCTCGACAATCTCGAGCGCCAAGTGGCTCATGACACAAAGAGCGTGGGGCGCGCCAAGACCAAGAGCGCGGCGGCGGCGATCGAGCGCCTCAATCCGCATGTGGAGGCAAAGCTCTACACCACGCGCCTGGTCCCTGAGAACGCGCTCGACATCGTACGCGGCTATGACATCGTCGCCGACGGCTCCGACAATTTCGCCACGCGCTATCTCGTTAACGACGCCTGCTACTTTGCCAAGCTGCCCCTCGTGTTCGCCGCGGTCGGCCCGTTCGACGGCCAGCTCACCACGTTCCGCGCCTTCGAGACGGACGGGGACGGCAAGCCGCGGCCATCGTATCGTTGCCTGTTCCCAGAGCCGCCGCCCGAAGGCACCGTGCCGCCCTGCTCGGAGGCCGGTATTCTCGGCGCGGTAGCCGGTGTCATGGGCTGCCTCCAGGCGGTCGAGGTGGTGAAGGAGCTGCTCGGCCTCGGCGAGGGACTCGTGGCCCGGCTCCTTCTTTACGATGCTCTCCAGGCACGGTTCGCGGTCGTGAGCTACGGCTGGGACCCGGAAAACCCGCTGAATGGCCGCAATCCGCGGTTCCGCGACCTGTCGCACCACCGCAAGTTCATGGCGGAGGCCGGCGGCTAGTCCCCGCGAACGCAAACGGCGAGGCCGGCGTTAACCAAATCCCGTTATCAAGGCGGTCATGGGCACTGAGAGTCTTACTACGCAATGCGCCATCGCCGGCGGCGGGCCGGCCGGCGTCATGCTCGGCTTCCTCTTGGCGCGGGCCGGCGTTGAGGTCGTCGTGCTGGAGAAGCACGCCGATTTCTTTCGCGATTTCCGCGGCGACACCATTCACCCCTCTACCCTCGAGGTCATGTACGAGCTCGGCCTGCTCGATGAGTTCCTCAAGCAGCCGCATCAGAAAGTGAGCGAGCTCAGCGCCCACATCGGCGAAGAGCAGGTCATGATCGCCGACTTCTCGCACCTGCCGACCCACTGCAAGTTCATCGCCTTCATGCCGCAATGGGACTTTCTCAACTTCCTCGCCGCGGCGGCCAAAGCCTATCCGACATTTCACCTTCGCATGCAGGCGGAGGTGGACGAGCTCATCACCGACGTCGATCGGGTCATCGGCTTGAAGGCGGCAACGCCCCAGGGTGAGCTCGACATTCGTGCCGATCTCGTCGTCGGCGCCGACGGCAGACACTCCGTCGTGCGCAAGCTCGCAGGATTGGAGGTCGAGGACCTCGGCGCGCCCATGGACGTGCTGTGGCTGCGCCTCTCCAAGCAGCCTGGCGATGGGTCCGACAGCTTCGGCCACATCGAGGCAGGGCGGTTCTTCATCATGCTCAACCGCGGCGACTACTGGCAGTGCGCCTTCGTCATTCCCAAGGGTGGCTTCAACGAGCTGCGCCGCCGCGGTCTCGAGGCCTTCCGCCTCGATATCGCCACCTTGAACCCCAAGCTCTCAGACCGCGTGCGCGAGCTCGCCTCCTGGGACGACGTGAAGCTGCTCACCGTGCGCGTCGATCGCCTCAAGCGCTGGTACCGCCCGGGCCTTCTGTGCATCGGCGATGCGGCGCACGCCATGTCGCCGATCGGCGGTGTGGGCATCAATCTCGCCATTCAGGACGCGGTCGCCGCCGCCAACATTCTGGCCGGGCCTCTTCGGGAAGAAAAGGTTACGGAAGACGTGCTGCGCCTGGTGCAGAAAAGGCGCCAATGGCCGACCGAGATGACTCAGGCGATCCAGATCTTCATGCAGAACCGCGTCATCTCCAACGTGCTTGCCATGACGGCGCGGCCGAAACTGCCCCTGGTGGCGAAGCTGCTCAACCGCTTCCCCAGGCTCCGGCGCATCCCGGCCCGGCTGATCGGCATGGGTCTCCGCCCCGAGCACATCAGGGGATCAGAAGTCAGAAATCAGTGATCAGAAAGACTGATTTCTGATCTCTGACGTCTGTCCCCTGGATCAGAACATCGCGGGGTGGACGCGGTCGGGCGGCGCGTGGCCGTCCAGGAAGGTCTTGATGTTGATGATGACCTTCTCGCCCATGTCGACGCGGCCCTCAACCGTGGCCGACCCCATATGGGGCAGCACCACCACCTTGTTGCTTCTGAGCAGTTTCGGATTGACCGCCGGTTCGTGCTCGAACACGTCGAGGCCGGCGCCGGCCAGTTCGTTGTTCTCGATCATGCGCGCGAGCGCGTTCTCGTCGATCACCTCGCCGCGCGCGGTGTTGACGATGTAGGCGGTTGGCTTCATCAGCGACAGGCGCCGTGCCGACAACAGGTGATAGGTCGCCGGCGTGTGCGGGCAATTGATGGAGATGATGTCCATGCGCGCCAGCATCTGGTCGAGGCTGTCCCAATAGGTCGCCTCCAGCGCCTTTTCGACGTCGGGCGCCACCCGCCGGCGGTTGTGATAGTGAATTTGGAGGCCGAACGCCTTGGCCCGCCGCGCCACCGCTTGACCGACGCGTCCCATGCCGACGATGCCGAGCCGCTTGCCGTAGATGCGATGTCCGAGCATCCAAGTGGGCGACCAGCCGTGCCATTCGTCGGTGCCGTCGCGCAGCAAGGCGGCGCCCTCTGCAAGTCGCCGCGGCACCGCAATGATCAGCGCCATGGTCATGTCGGCGGTGTCCTCGGTGAGCACGCCGGGCGTGTTGGTGACGAGGATCGAGCGGTTCCTCGCCGTGTCGAGGTCGATATTGTCGACGCCGGTGCCGAACTGGGCGATGAGCTTGAGGTCGGGGCCGGCCTGGCTGAGCACGGCCCGGTCGATGCGGTCGGTGACGGTCGGCACGAGCACGTTCGCCGTCTTGACCGCCTCGATCAGCTCCTCCCGCGAAAAGGGCTTGTCGTCGAGATTGAGCCGCGCGTCGAACAGCTCCCTGAGCCGTGTCTCCACGACATCGGGGAGCTTACGCGTGACGATAACGAGCGATCGGTCAGAAGCCATAACGTGTCCCGTAAGGAGGCCAGGGGCGGGGAGGTTCCCCCAGATTGATTGCCAAGCGGTAGTTTTGCGCGCTTTGTCTAACAGAAGGGGCTTTGCGAGATAAAGCGTCATATTGGCGTAGGGGCCGGGAAAAAGCCCTGAGCCACGATCCTTTCACTTTTCTCCGTCATTGAGAGAATGCCGATTCGGGGGTTGCTCCGGCCGGCAGCATGCCAAGGCGGGGATGAGACGGTGCGCTATCGCGTTGTGATCGGATTTGGGGTGGCCTTGGGGCTGGCCGTAGCCGTTGGTGCCGGGGGCGCAGCGGCCGAGGACGGCGTCAAGCAGGCCGCCGTGGACGGCTCCAAGACGGGCCTCCGCGTACCACGTTTCGTCAGCCTCAAGTCCGACAAGGTGAATGTGCGGCGGGGGCCGAGCACCGACCAGTCCATCGTCTGGGTGTTCTCCCGCGCCGGCCTTCCCGTCGAGGTTATCGCCGAGTCCGAGAACTGGCGCCGTGTGCGCGACAGCGAAGGCGCCGACGGCTGGGTATTTCACAGTCTGCTGAGCGGCCGGCGCACGGTGCTCGTCAGCCCCTGGTCCAAGGGCGAGGGAAGCGTCACCTTGCACAGTAGCCGTTCAACGGGTGCGCGGCCCGTGGCGCAGCTTCAGTCGGGCGTGCTCGGCGATGTGATGTCCTGCGACGGAGAGTGGTGTGAACTTTCCGTCGAGGGGTACTCCGGCTACGCCGAGCAGGACAAGCTGTGGGGCGTCTATCGCGGCGAAGAGGTGAAATAGGCAGGCAAAGGCGGACTAGCGCTCGTCCTTCGCCACGAGCCGAACCAGCACGTCGACACGCGAAATTGTCATACCGTCGGGCGCCTCCGGCAGGCCCTCGATGCGGATCGCGCCGGTCGCGATGTCCAGGAGCTTCCCGCTCCGCTCGCAGAAGAAGTGGTAGTGGTTCGACGTATTGGTGTCGAAATAAGTCTTGGCGCCCTCGACGGCGACCTCTCGCAGCAGTCCGGCTTCAGTGAACTGGTGGAGGGTGTTGTACACAGTGGCGAGCGACACCGGCACCTTAGAGGCCAAGGCCTCCTCGTGCAGCTTCTCGGCGGTCACGTGGCGGTCGCCCTCGGCGAATAGGAGCCGCGCGAGCGCAACCCGCTGGCGCGTGGGGCGCAAGCCGGCGCCGCGCAACAGCTCGGCAACATCCCCGGTCGTCGTATCGGGGGGCGTCTGTCGTGGCCCTTGGGGCAGTCGTTCCATCGTTGCCGTATACTCAGACAAAGGGTTAGCTACGGAAATATAGGCTGAAGGCACGTCCGCCGCAACGCCGCGCCCTGGCTGACTTTTTGCCACTGCTTAGCCGGTGGAAAGCACTCGACGCGAACACCCCTTCAGCCCTATGCAAATGCCCCGAGTGGTAGCGAGATGGGCCTCGCCTGGGCATTCCAATGAGCCGATCCCTATTTGACAAAATCGGCGGTTTCGGTGCCGTTTCCGGAATCGTGCTGAATTTCTACGATAAGGTGCTCGAGTCCGAAGTGGTCGCGCCCTACTTCGCGAGCGTCGACATGCCGCGCCTGATCAACCATCAGACGCGGTTCATTTGCTCGCTCCTCGGCGGCCCGGCGAGCATTCCTGATGAGCAAATCAGGCACGTGCACCGCAGCATGGGCATCTCCTCCGCGGCGTTCGATCAGGCTGTGGCGCTGTTTCGCGAATCGCTTCACGAGGCGAAGCTGGACGAGCCGGACGTCGAGCGCGCCGTCGCGCTGTTCGAAGCCAAGCGCTCCCTCGTCGTGCGGGGCTGAGCCGTGCTTGCTGAGGACGCCACCGGCGCCGGCCGGTCCTGAAGCGCCGGAAGACGAGGCTGGCTCGGGTTCCGCGACCTGAGAGACGGGTTTCTGGAGCTTCGTCCGCGGGCTTTTGATGACCCCGCGTCTGTGTTAGGAAACCCCCCAGATTTCCAGTCTACAGCAAGGGACTACGAGAGTGCTGAAACCGATGGCCGAACGGAAAGGCCAATTCGACTATGAGGACCTCCTCGCCTGCGCCAGAGGCGAGCTGTTTGGCCCCGGCAACGCCCAGCTGCCGTTGCCGCCGATGCTGATGTTCGACCGCATCTCGCAAGTCGAGGAGGAAGGCGGCGAGCACGGCCAGGGCCGGATCGTGGCCGAGCTCGACGTAAAGCCCGACCTCTGGTTTTTCGCCTGCCACTTCAAGGGCGATCCCGTCATGCCAGGATGCCTCGGGCTCGACGCGCTGTGGCAAATGCTGGGATTCTTCCTCGGCTGGCTCGGCGCCCCCGGCAAGGGCCGCGCGCTCGGCGTCGGCGAGGTGAAGTTCACCGGCATGGTGCTGCCGACCATGAAGAAGCTCGAATATATTGTGGAGCTCAAGCGCGTGATCCGCCGTAAATTCACCCTTGGCACGGCCGATGGTTGGCTGAAGGCCGACGGCGAGACGATTTACACGGCCAAGGACCTCAAGGTCGGCCTGTTCCAGGCGGGCGAAGCCGCTCCCGCCGGTGTTTGATCCTGTGCGGCGTTGGCTTCAAGGACGTTGACCCCATGAAACGCGTGGTCGTGACCGGCATGGGCATCGTGTCCTCCATCGGCAATAGCGCCCAGGAGGTGCTCGCTTCGCTGCGCGAGGCGAAGTCCGGCATCGTCAAGGCCGATAAGTATGAGGAGCTCGGGTTCCGCTGCCAGGTGCATGGCGCGCCCAAGCTCGATTGGGAAGGCATGATCGACCGCAAAGTGCGCCGCTTCATGGGCGCGGGCTCGGGCTGGAACTACATCGCGATGGAGCAGGCCATCCGCGACGCAGGGCTGGAGGAGACGGACGTCTCCAATGAGCGTACCGGGTTGATCATGGGCTCCGGCGGTCCGTCCACGCGCGCCATCGTCCAGGCCGCCGACACCACCCGCGAGAAGGGGCCCAAGAAAGTCGGACCCTTCGAGGTGCCGAAGGCCATGTGCTCCACCAACTCGGCCACTCTGTCGACGCCCTATCACATCAAAGGCGTGAGTTATTCCATCTCCTCGGCTTGCTCGACATCCGCCCATTGCATCGGCAATGGCGGCGAGCTGATCCAGCTCGGCAAGCAGGACATCGTTTTCGCCGGCGGCGGCGAGGAGCTCGACTGGACGCTGTCCGTCTTGTTCGACGCCATGAACGCCATGTCGTCGGACTTCAACGACCGGCCCGAACAGGCGAGCCGCGCCTACGACACCGCACGCGACGGCTTCGTCATTGCCGGCGGCGCCGGCGTCGTCGTGCTCGAGGAGCTTGAGCATGCCAAGGCGCGCGGCGCCAAGATCTACGGTGAGCTGATCGGCTATGGCGCCACCTCCGACGGCTTCGACATGGTGCTGCCGTCCGGCGAGGGCGCGGCGCGCTGCATGCGCATGGCCATGCAGAATCTCGACGGCGGCAAGATCGACTACATCAACCCGCACGCCACCTCGACGCCCCTCGGCGACGTGCGCGAGATCGAGGCGGTCCGCGAAGTGTTCGGCGACAAATGCCCGCCCATAAGCGCCACCAAATCATTGACCGGCCACTCGCTCGGCGCCGCCGGCGTGCACGAGGCGATCTATTCGCTGCTCATGATGAACAACGGCTTCATCTGCGAGTCGGCCAATATCGAGAACCTCGATCCCGAGGTTGCCGATATGCCCATCGTGCGGAAGCGCGAGGATGGTGTGGCCATTAACGCCGTAATGTCGAACAGCTTTGGTTTTGGCGGCACCAACGCCACACTCGTGTTCCGCCGTTTGGAGAATTGACGACCGGGGAGCCGGCGGAGATCAACCCTAAACAGAGTAAGTACCATGACAACAACAAGAGACATTGCTGAGCCGGCCCCGTTGATGGCGGGAAAACGGGGGCTGGTGATGGGCGTCGCCAACGACCGCTCCATCGCCTGGGGCATCGCCCGCGTGCTGCACGGGCAGGGGGCGGAGCTTGCCTTCAGCTACCAGGGCGGGGCCTTCGGCCGTCGCGCCCTCCCGCTCGCCCAATCGATCGGCGCCAAGATCATCGAAGAAGCGGACGTTGAAGACCTTAAGAGCGTCGAGCGTGTGTTCGAGGTGATCCGGAAAAAGTGGGGCTCGCTCGATTTCGTCGTGCATGCGCTGGCGTTCTCCGACCGCAACGAGCTCAAGGGCCGCTACTGCGACACCACGCGCAAGAATTTCGAGCACACCATGGTGATCTCGTGCTTCTCGTTTACGGAGATCTGCAAGCTGGCCTCCGCGATGATGCCCAATGGCGGATCGCTCCTGACGCTCACCTATGGCGGCTCGACGCGGGTCGTGCCGTGCTACAACGTCATGGGCGTAGCCAAGGCGGCGCTCGAAGCGAGCGTGCGGTATCTCGCTTCGGATCTTGGCCCCCAGGGCATCAGGGTCAACGCGCTCTCCGCCGGGCCAATGCGCACGCTCGCCGGGGCCGGCATTTCCGATGCACGCACGTTGTTCCACTTCCAGCAGCGCCATGCGCCGATGCGCCGCTCGCCGACGCTCGACGAGGTCGGCGGCGCCGGCCTCTATCTCTTGTCGGATTTGTCGGGCGCCGTGACCGGTGAAATCCACTTCGTGGATTGCGGCTACTCGACCACGGCCATGCCGAATTTGACCTCGCTTAAGGCGATGGAACAAGCCGAGGAGCTGGAAAACGCCGTCGAGAAAGCGACCCGGCGTGAGGCCGCCCAGTAGGCCAGCGCGCTCTGGGCCGAGACCGAGCCAAGGAGCTATCAAGGAGGAATGATGTTCGAAGTGATTGTCATGGTGTGCCTCGCGGCAACCGGAGAAGATTGCCGGGAGTACAAACTTCCGGATAATGAATTTACGGATGTTGTGAGCTGCATTAGAGAGAGCCATGCCGAGGCCGCTGCCTGGCAACTCAAAAACAACAAGTACTCGATCATCGGCACGCGCTGTGCCAAAGACGCCAAAGTGGCGGTAGCTCCCGCCGGCTAGTCGCCCAATCCAAAAAAATCGGGGCGCCGAAGCGCCCCTTTCTAAGCCGTCAGACTTGATGGCTCATGGAGCCTTAGCTCGCCTCAGCCCGTTCGATTTCCTTGCCGGTCTTCTGATCGACAACCTTCATTGATAGCCTGACCTTGCCGCGCTCGTCGAAGCCGAGCAGCTTGACCCATACCTGGTCGCCTTCCTTGACCACGTCGGTGACGGCCTTCGGCCGGCCATCGGCGAGCTGGGAGATATGCACCAGGCCGTCGCGCGGGCCGAAGAAGTTCACGAAGGCGCCGAACTCCATCACCTTGACGACTTTGCCCTGGTAGATCTCGCCCACCTCCGGCTCGGCGGCGATCGACTTGATACGAGCGATGGCGGCCCGGATCGATTCGGCGTTGGCCGAGGCGATCTTGACCGTGCCGTCGTCGGAAATGTCGATCTTGGCGCCGGACTCCGCCACGATCTCGCGAATCACCGACCCGCCCGAGCCGATCACCTCCCTGATCTTGTCGGTCGGGATGTGGATGGTCTCGATGCGCGGCGCATATTCGCCGAGCTCGGGCCGCGCCGCGTTGAGGGCCTTGTCCATCTCGCCGAGAATATGCATGCGGCCGCCGCGTGCCTGATCGAGCGCGACCTTCATGATTTCCTCGGTGATGCCGGTGATCTTGATGTCCATCTGCAGCGACGTGACGCCCTCGGAGGTCCCCGCCACCTTGAAGTCCATGTCGCCGAGATGGTCCTCGTCGCCGAGAATGTCGGACAGGACGGCGAACTTGTCGCCTTCCTTGATCAGCCCCATGGCGATGCCGGCGACGGAGCGCTTGAGCGGAATGCCCGCGTCCATCATGGCAAGCGAGGAGCTGCACACCGTGGCCATGGAGGAGGAGCCGTTCGATTCGGTGATCTCCGACACGACGCGGATGGTGTAGGGGAAGCTCTCGCGGTCGGGCAGTACCGGATGAATGGCGCGCCACGCGAGTTTGCCGTGGCCGATCTCGCGGCGCCCGGGACCGACCATGCGGCCGACTTCGCCGACCGAGAAGGGTGGGAAGTTGTAGTGCAGCATGAAGGTCTCTTTGTAGGTGCCCTGGAGCGCGTCGACATATTGCTCGTCCTCGCCCGTGCCGAGCGTGGTGACGGCGAGCGCCTGGGTCTCGCCGCGGGTGAAGAGCGCGCTGCCGTGGGTCCGCGGCAGGATGCCGACCTCGCAGGAGATCGGCCTGACCGTCACGAGATCGCGCCCGTCGATGCGCCTCGAAGTCTCGAGAATGCCTGAGCGGACCACGTCCTTCTCGGCCTCCTTGAAGGCGCTTGCCACCTTCGCCGCCATCGCGCCGTCGTCGTCCGCAGGAACGAGCGAGGTGACCACCGTCTCCTTGACCTGAGCCACGCCGTCGCGGCGCTCCTGCTTGCTGGCGATGCTGTAAGCCTGGCGCAATCCGCCCTCCGCCATTTCACGCACGCGCGCCAGCACCTCGTCGTTGTCCACGGCCTTAAGCTCCCACGGCTCCTTGGCCGCGCGCTCGGCGAGCTTGACGATGGCGTCGAGCACCGGCTGGAAATGCTGGTGCCCATACATGACGGCGCCGAGCATGATGTCCTCGGGCAGCTCCTTGGCCTCCGATTCCACCATCAGCACCGCGTCGGCGGTGCCCGCGACCACGAGGTCGAGCTTCGTCTCGGGCATTTCGTCGACCATCGGGTTCAGCACGTATTTGCCCTCGATATACCCGACGCGCGCGGCGCCGATCGGCCCGAGGAAGGGAACCCCGGAGAGAGTGAGTGCCGCGGAAGCCGCGACCATGGCCACGATGTCCGGGTCGTTCTCCATGTCGTGCGACAGCACGGTGGCGATGACTTGCGTTTCGTTCTTGAAGCCCTTGGCGAACAGCGGCCGGATGGGCCGGTCGATCAGCCGCGAGGTCAGGGTCTCCTTCTCGGTCGGGCGTCCCTCGCGCTTGAAATAGCCGCCGGGGATCTTGCCCGCGGCGAAGGTCTTTTCCTGGTAGTTCACGGTCAGAGGAAAGAAGTCGATGCCGGCCCTTTCCTCCTTGGCGGAGACGACGGTGGCAAGAACGGATGTCTCACCATAGGTGGCCAGCACGGCCCCGTCGGCTTGCCGGGCGATGCGCCCGGTCTCGAGTTTGAGCGGGCGTCGGGCCCATTCGATTTCTACGGTGTGTTTATCGAACATGTTCATGTCCCAATGAGTGGGGAAAGATAAGACCGTCCCTGTCGCCTAGTGGCACGAGGACTGGCCCGTTCAAAATGCGTAAAGCTCGAACCAAAAGCGGCTCTGCCTCGACACGGGCGTCACCGACGGATGCCTAACCGGTTGATGAGCTTTTGATACCTGTCCTGGTCCGCCGACTTGACATAGTCGAGCAGCCGGCGCCGCTGGCTGACCATTTTCAGCAGCCCGCGACGCGAGTGATTGTCTTTGCCGTGCGTTTTGAAATGCTCGGTGAGATTGGTGATCCGCTCAGTCAGGATTGCGACTTGGACCTCGGGAGACCCCGTGTCGCCGGATTTGGTCGCGTATTCCTTGATGAGCTCTTGCTTGCGCTCAGCGCTGATCGACATCGGATGATCCTTGCTGTTTGGAGTTTGACATGGCCGGGCCGGGATGTCGTCCAGCACGGTCGGTTCAAAGTGGCGCGTTTGGCCCGCGAAGGGCCCGCGCAACCGCTGCAATATAGGGATTATCCGGCCCGAGGCTAGCGGAATCTATGGGTCCATACAGGCAACGAAGTTTCGGAAAAACCCGGACCCGCCGGAGGCTAGTGCGGCAGATTGAAGATGCGCCGGGGGCGGAACTCGCCTTGGACCACCTCGCCCACGGCGATCAGCGCCCCGCGTGAGACGGCGTAGGCCGTCCCGCTCATGATCGGGGCGTCCCGGCCGCGCAACAATACGGCCTGGCCTTGCCGGAGCCTGGCGGCATCGGCGGCGGTCAAGGAGAGCGCCGTGAGGTCCTGGAGGGCGGTCTCCACCGGTCGCAACAGGCCGAGCAAGACCTCTTCGCCACTTGCGCTCGCCGCGGCCTCAAGCTCGTGGAGGGTGATGGCGTCCTCCTCGCCGAACACGCCAACCCGGGTTCGGCGCAACGCCTCCACATGGCCGAGAGTGCCGAGCTCGCGGCCGAGATCGCGGGCGAGCGCCCGCACATACGTGCCCTTGCCGCATTCGGCCTCCAAGACGCAATGGTCGGCATTGGGATGATCTACGAGGGCGAGGCGCTCGATGGTCACGATGCGGGGCGCCAATTCGAAGTCCTCCTGGTCGCGGGCGAGGTCGTAGGCGCGCGCACCCTCGACCTTGAGCGCCGAGTAGCGCGGGGGCACCTGCTCGATCTCGCCGGTGAACTTGGGCAATGCCGCCTCGATTTCCGCGCGGGTTGGCCGATGTTCACTAGTGGCCACCACGGCGCCCTCGGCGTCGTCGGTGTCGGTCTCGGTCCCGAACCGCACGGTGAAGCGATAGGCCTTGCTGCCCTCGACCACGAACGGCATGGTCTTGGTCGCTTCGCCGAGCGCCATCGGCAGGATGCCGGTGGCAAGCGGGTCGAGCGTGCCGGCATGCCCGGCCTTGGCTGCGTCGTAGAGGCGCTTCACCCGCGCCACCGCTCTGGTCGAGGTCATGCCTTGCGGCTTGTCGAGGATCAGCCAGCCGCTGACCGCCTTGCCTTTGCGCTGCCGCGCCATGCTCTCGCCCTCGGCTTCAGGCTGCTAGTCGTCGAGATCGCGGGAAACTTCCGGCGAGGCGAGCAGTTCATCGATGCGGGCCGAAGCCTCGAACGAGGTGTCCACCTTGAACCTGATCTCCGGCATGAACTTGAGGCTCACCCGCCGCGCAAGCTCACCCCGCAGGAAGCGCTTGTGCTGCTCGAGATGGGCGACCACCTCGTCAGCCTCGCCGCCGCCGAGCGGCATGACATAGGCGGTGGCGAGCTTGAGGTCGGGACTCATGCGCACCTCCGCCACGGTGAGCGAGTGGCGCGCCAGCACCTGGTCCAAGACCTCGCCGCGCGAGAGGATCTCGGCCAGCGCGTGGCGGATCAGCTCGCCCACTTTGAGCTGGCGTTGCGAGGGGGCCTTTCCTTTGTCTCGGTTGATCATGCCTAATCCTACTAGACTCGTCACGCCCGGCCGAAGTGCGGGCATCCACGAATTTCATCACCAGGTCAAAATCGTGGATGGCCGGGACAAGCCCGGCCATGACGGTCCTGTGTTTGAAGCGGCTTAAAGCGTGCGCTGGACGTGCTCGACCTCGAAGCACTCGATGACATCGCCCTGGCGCATGTCCTGGTAGCCTTCGAACGCCATGCCGCACTCCTGCCCGGCCACCACCTCCTTCACTTCGTCCTTGAAGCGCTTGAGGGTGGAGAGCTTGCCTTCGTGTACCACGACGTTGTCGCGGATCAGCCGGACATGGGCGCCGCGCTCGACCTTGCCCTCTGTGACGCGGCAGCCGGCCACCTTGCCCACCTTGGAGATGGTGAACACTTCGAGGATCTCGGCGTTGCCGAGGAACGTCTCGCGCACAGTGGGCGCGAGCAGACCGGACATGGCCTGGCGGATGTCGTCGACGAGATCGTAGATCACCGCGTAGTAGCGGATCTCCACGCCCTCCCGTTCGGCCGTTTCCCGGGCCTGGGCGTTGGCGCGCACATTGAAGGCGAGCAAGACCGCGCCCGAGGTCGAGGCGAGTGACACGTCTGACTCGGTGATGCCGCCGACGCCCGAGTGCACGATGCGCGCCCGGACTTCGTCGGTGCCGAGCTTGCCGAGAGCCGAAGTAATCGCCTCCACCGAGCCCTGCACGTCGCCTTTGACCACGAGCGGAAACTCTTTGACGCCGGCCTCTTTCAGTTGGCTCATCATCTGCTCGAGGCTGCCGCGTTGGCCGGCCACGGCAAGCCGCTTGCGCCGCTCGCGCATGCGATAGTCGGTGATCTCGCGGGCACGAGCCTCGCTGTCGACCACCGCGAACTGGTCGCCGGCCTCGGGCGCCGAGTCGAACCCAAGCACCTCGACCGGCACCGAGGGGCCGGCCTCCTTCACCTGCTCGCCGAGGTCGTCGATCAGGGCGCGAACGCGGCCATAGGACGACCCGGCCACAACCAGATCACCAAGTTTGAGCGTGCCGCGCTGAACGAGCGCCGTGCCGACCGGGCCTCTGCCCCGCTCGAGCTTGGCCTCGACGATGACACCTTCGGCGTCGCGGTGGGGATTTGCCCTGAGCTCCAGCACTTCGGCCTGTAGCGCGATTGCCTCAAGCAGCTTGTCGAGGCCCGTCTTCTTCAATGCTGAGACTTCGATCTCGAGCGTGTCGCCACCCAGGCTCTCCACCACGATCTCATGGCTGAGCAGGTCTGTGCGCACGCGCTTCGGGTCGGCGCCCGGCTTGTCCATCTTGTTGATGGCGACGATCATGGGCACGCCGGCCGCCTTGGCATGATTGATGGCTTCGACCGTCTGCGGCTTCACGCCGTCGTCGGCCGCGACCACGAGAATGACGATGTCGGTCACCTTGGCGCCGCGAGCGCGCATGGCGGTGAACGCCTCGTGGCCCGGCGTGTCGATGAAGGTGATCTTCTGCCCCGACGGGACCTCGACCTGGTAGGCGCCGATATGCTGGGTGATGCCGCCGGCTTCCTGGCTGACGACGTTCGCCACGCGGATGGCGTCGAGCAGCGACGTCTTGCCGTGGTCGACATGGCCCATGATGGTGACGATCGGCGCGCGGGGCTGGAGATCCTCGGCATGGTCCTCGGCGCCGATGAAGCCTTCCTCCACGTCGGCCTCGGACACGCGGCGCACGGTATGGCCGAACTCCTCGGCGATGAGTTGCGCCGTGTCGGAATCGATCACGTCGGTGATCTTGTGCATCTCGCCGTCCTTCATCAGGAACTTGATGACGTCGACGCCGCGCTCGGCCATGCGGTTGGCAAGCTCCTGAATGGTAATCACCTCGGGGATCACCACCTCGCGCTGAATCTTCTGCGCGGACTGTGGCATCACCTGCTTCTTCTGCCGCTCGCGGTGGCGCTTCAGCGAAGCCAAGCTACGCTGGCGCTGCTCTTCGTCGAGCGCATTGGTAATGGTGAGGCGGCCGCGGACGCGACGCTCCTCGCCGCGCCGCGGCGCCGTCGGGCTTTTCTTGTGGCGGGCGTCGGGTGTGCGGGCAGGCTGCTCGTCAACCTCTTCCTTGAGGTGTTTACGGGCGGTCTCCTCGCCTTTAGTCCGCGCTTTCTGCTCGGCCTCCAGCCGCTCCTCTTCCTTGCGCTGGCGCTCTTCGGCCTCGCGCTGCTTGGCGGTTTCGAGTGCCTTGGCGCGGAGGTCCTTCTCCTCTTCGGAGAGCTGCTTCAGCACGACGCCGGGCTTGCGCTGCCGCGCCTCGTCGGCCGCAATCCTAGGCGTCGCCTCGGTGACGCGCGGCGCGGCCTTCGGCTTCTCCTTGGGCTCCTCGATGGTTTGCGACGCGGCGGCCGATCCGATCGACCGGCGCTTCTTCTTCTCGACCAGAACGGACTTCGAGCGCCCATGGCTGAAGCTCTGGCGCACATGGCCGGACTCCACGGTTCGGCGCACGTTGAGCGTCATTTTGCGCCCGCGAGTCTTGCCTTCGGTCTCGTTCGTTTCGCTCATTCTTTGTCCGTATCCAATCCGTTTCGGCTTGCAAATGCGGCACTACCCTTGCGGTAGCGCTCTACGCGCGAGGCTGCCGCGAGGAACCTTCGAGCCGCTCCGCCCTGGATGAGGGCAGCATGTATCACATTTGTCCGGCCCGATGCCAAACCCAATTCATCCGCACTGAAGGCGCGAATCGCGGGAATCCCGGCCCCGCCGCCGGCGCTTCGCGCCTTGCCGTCAAGCTTCCGGCAACCATCTTCGGCGGCGTCAGATGCGTGAATCAGGAGGAGAACCCGCCCTTTTCCCAGAGCCTCCTCGACTTTGGCGTTGCCGAACACGGCCTCGCCGGCCTTGTTCGCCAAGGACAGCGCATGGAGCGCCGCGCTAGCGAGAAGCGCATCGACCTGATCGGCGAGCCCCCCGGGGGCCGTGGCCTCGGCTTTCAGCGCCCGGCCGAAAACCTTGCGTTTGACGGCCTCGGCCACGACGTCATGGGCCGCCGTGAGCCATACGCCGCGGCCGGGAAGCTTTTCCTTCAGATCCGGGACAACGGCGCCGTCAGGCCCCAGCACGAAGCGGATGAGCTCGTCCCGCGGACGCTGCGCGCGCGTGACGGCGCAGCGGCGCGAAGCCTCCGCCGTCTCCATCTCGTGTCGCTCGCTCGTCTCTAGCCGCAACAGCGTTGTCTCCCAGCCGTCTCATGACGCGTCGGCGTCGCCGGCCGGCGCCGCGTCACCTGCGGGAGCCTCGGCCTCTGCTTCGGATTCGAACTGGCTCTCGCCCTCTGTTTCCTCCGCCACGAGGTCGGCCTCGCTGATCCACCCCGCCTTGACCCGCGCCGAAAGGATCAGGTCTTCGATCTGCGGGCGCGACAGGCCGAAGCCGTCGAGCATGCCGCCATGGCGGATCGTTTCCTTGTCCTTGCGTTCGCTCCAGCCGGCCAGATCGTCTGTGGCGCAATCGGCCAGGTCCTCGACCGTCTTCACGCCGTTCTCACCAAGCGCCACCAGCATTGCCGTATTGAGGCCCGGCACCTCCATGAGCGCGTCGGCGACGCCGAGCGCCTTGCGCTTGGCGTCGAGCTCCGCCTCGAGCTTCTCAAGATGCTCGCGGGCGCGCGTTTGAATTTCGTCGGCGGTGTTCTCGTCGAAGCCTTCGATGGAGGAGATTTCCGACGGCTCGACGAAGGCCACCTCTTCGACCGAGGAGAAGCCCTCGGAGGCCAGCAGCTGGGCAATCACCTCGTCGACGTCGAGCGCCTCCATGAACGTGGCCGAGCGCTCAGCGAACTCCGCCTGGCGGCGCTCCGACTCCGAGGCCTCCGTCATGATGTCGATGTCCCAGCCGGTGAGCTGGGAGGCGAGCCGCACGTTCTGGCCCTTGCGGCCGATGGCGAGCGACAGCTGCTGATCTGGCACCACGACTTCGATGCGCTCGGCGTCCTCGTCTAGTACGACCTTGACCACCTCGGCGGGCGCCAGCGCATTGACGATGAACGTGGCGGCATCCGGCGACCATTGAATAATGTCGATCTTCTCGCCCTGAAGCTCGTTCACCACCGCTTGCACGCGGCTACCGCGCATGCCGACGCAGGCACCGACGGGGTCGATCGAAGAGTCACGCGAGACCACCGCTATCTTGGCGCGGCTGCCCGGATCGCGCGCCACCGACTTGATGGTGACGATGCCCTCGTAGACTTCAGGTACTTCCTGCGCGAACAACTTGGCCATGAATTCGGGATGGGTGCGCGACAGGAAGATTTGCGGGCCGCGCTGCTCGCGGCGCACGTCGTAGACGAAGGCGCGGATGCGGTCGCCGTAGCGGAAGTTCTCGCGCGGCAGGGTCTCGTCGCGGCGTACGATGGCCTCGGCACGGCCGAGATCGACGATGACGTTGCCGTATTCCACGCGCTTGACGATGCCGTTGACGATCTCGCCGACACGGTCCTTGTACTCATCATACTGACGCTCCCGCTCGGCCTCGCGCACCTTCTGCACGATGACTTGCTTGGCGTTCTGCGCCGCGACACGGCCGAAATCGAGCGGGGGCAGGGGCTCGGCGATGAAGTCGCCGACTTGCGCCGCCGGGTTCTTGCGCCGCGCCTCGGCGAGCGAGATCTGCGTCGCCTCCATGGTCACGTCCTCGACGACTTCCAGCAGCCTCGCAAGCGAGATCTCTCCGGTCTTGGGATCGACCTCGGCCTTGATCTCGTTCTCACTGCCATAGCGGGACTTGGCCGCCTTCTGGATCGCGTCCTCCATGGCGGTAATCACCACCTGGCGGTCGATCGCCTTCTCGCGCGCGACCGCGTCGGCGATCTGCAAGAGCTCCAGCCTGTTGGCGCTGACGCCTGCCTGGGCCATCTGTTAAGCCTCCAACTAAGTTGCGTTCATTGCGACAGCCTATTGCCGCCGCGGAAATTCAATGCACCGGCTTCTTGCCCGCGAGGTCCGCCCGGAAGCCGCCCATGTCGACCACGAGCTTTGCCTCGCTGATGAGCGCGAAGGGAAGGCCGATCGTCACCGGCTCGGCCTTGCCTTCGAGCTCAATCCGCATGCGGACCTCGTCCTTGACCACGCCTTCGATTAGGCCCTTGAAGCGCTTGCGGCCATCGACCGGCTCCTTCAGCTCGACCTTGGCCTCGTAGCCCGTCCACAACGCGAAGTCGCTCGGGCGGACCAGCGGCCGGTCGATGCCGGGCGAGGAAACCTCGAGGCGATATTGCCCCGGCATCGGGTCGTACGCGTCGAGCACCGGCGACAGCCGCCGGCTGATGGTCGCGCAATCCTCCACCGTCATCTCGCCGTTCGGCCGTTCGGCCATGATCTGCACCGTGCCGCCGTCGCGGCCCGAAATCTTGACCCGCACCAAGCGGAAGCCGAGTTCCTCGAGCATTGGCTCGGCGAGGTCGGCAACGGCCCGCTCCTGGCCCGTCTCGCGGGTGAAGCGGCGGTCTTCGTTGACTGTCTGGCTCGACATCGATGGCGGGGCTCGTGCCCCTGAAAGAAGGGAGCCTCAAGAACCTAACAAAAAGGAGCGGGCCGCGGCCCACCCCTGATCAAATCCAATCATGAGTTGGCCGCTAATATACGGCCTTTTCCGAAGGTTTCAAGCGGCCTTCTGCTCAGTCACCCAGCAGCAAGTGCCGGCGAATCCGCGCGAAATCGGCAATGCGCTCATGGCTCAAGGCGCAGAGACACGCCGAATAGTTGCCGCCGATTGCGGTTCCGCCGAAGGCGAGTTCGTCTTCGAAGCTACAGTTGGCGTCGCGATAGGCGATCCAACTCTTCTGGGCGGCGGTAAGCGACGCGAGCTGAGGATCCGGGGGCTGGCCCATCTCCTTGGAGGCGGCGCGCACCGATCCTTGAAGCGCCTTGTAGGCGGCGTTCAGTTTCTCGTCCGCCGCGTCTGCTGCACGGGCAAGACACGCCTTGAACTCCGGATTGGAGGCCGTCGCTGCCTCGCAATCCCGGTAGCAGGTGGCGGCGATGTCGGTCTCGGCGTGGGCTGCGCCCGCCATGAGAGACATCATCAAAGCAAGAACGAATGGACGCATGGTGCTCACCGATGCTCGTTAAACACGCCGCCAACTGAGATAGACGGGCTTGCGGCCCTCGCTCAAGGCCTTCCGCTCATAACGCGTTTCCGGCCAGTCGTCAGGGCGCTGCCAGCGGCGGTTAAGCCCGGCAAAGGCGCCGCTGCCGGACACTATAAGCGCGGCTTGATCGGCGTAGTCGATATCGTCGCTGGCGAAGCGGATCTCGCCGCCCGACGCCATCACGCGCGCCAACGAGTCGATGAGCTCCGGCGAAACGAGCCGCCGTTTCAGCTGCCGCTTCTTGGGCCAGGGGTCGGGAAACAGGAGGAACGCGCGCGAGATGGCGCCGTCCGGCAACCAGGCAAGCACGTCGCGCACGTCCCCGTCATGGACGAGGATCGTTTTTAGGCCGCGGTCTTCGATCGCCCCGAGCAAGGTGGCGACCCCATTGATGAAGGGCTCGCAGCCGATGAATCCGACATCGGGGTGCCGTTCAGCCTGCCAGAGCAGGTGCTCGCCCGAGCCGAAGCCGATCTCGAGCCACACCTCGCGGACCGGCACAGGGAACAGGGTACGAAGGTCGCGCGGTGCCGCCGTCTTCAGGTCGGGGCGGAGCCGCGGCAGAAGTTCGGCGACCAGCCGCTCCTTGCGCGGGCTTAAGCGCTTGCCCTTGCGCCGGCCATAGGACCTGAGGGGGCGGGTCTCGGTCAATTGTCGGCTACGGTCGTCAACCATTATCCCTTCGTCATGCCCGGCCTTGTGCCGGGCATCCACGATTTTTTTTTGAGGTAAAGACGTGGATGGCCGGGCCTTCGCCCGCCGAAGCGTAGGCGGGACAAGCCCGGCCATGACAGGTTCCTGGTAAAAAATGAGAAGCTAGGTGAGCGCGGCGCGGATCGGCTCGACCAGGTCGAGCCGTTCCCACGAGAAGCCCCCGTCGTTGTCGGGCTGGCGTCCGAAATGGCCGTAGGCTGCGGTGCGCTCGTAGATCGGCCGGCTCAAGCCGAGATGCTCGCGGATGCCGCGCGGGCTCAAGTCCATCACCTGGCGCAGCGCCCTCTCCAAATCGTCCTCGCTGATGCTGCCCGTGCCGTGCAGGTCGGCGTAGAGCGACAGCGGCTGCGACACGCCGATGGCGTACGAAACTTGCAGGGTGCATTTGTCGGCGAGCCCCGCCGCCACCACGTTCTTGGCGAGGTAGCGCGCGGCGTAAGCCGCCGAACGATCCACCTTGGTCGGGTCCTTACCGGAGAACGCCCCGCCGCCATGCGGCGCCGCGCCGCCATATGTGTCCACGATGATCTTGCGGCCGGTGAGCCCGGCGTCGCCGTCGGGGCCGCCGATGACGAAGCGCCCAGTCGGGTTGACATAAAATTTCGTGTGGCCGTTGACCCAGCCCTGCGGCATCACCTCGTCGACGAAGCCGCACACGATCTCCTTGACCCGCTCCTGACTCACGTCCTCGCCGTGCTGAGTCGACACCACGATGGCAGCGGCGCGCACCGGTTTGCCGTCCTCGTAGGCGAGGGTGACCTGGCTCTTGGCGTCAGGGCCGAGCTCCGGCGTACGGCCGGAGTGCCGTGCCTTCGCCATCTCGTGCAGGATGCGGTGCGCATAGAAAATCGGCGCCGGCATGAGCGGCTCGGTCTCGCGGCAGGCATAGCCGAACATGATGCCCTGGTCGCCCGCGCCCTCGTCTTTGGCGCTCGCCGCGTCGGCATCCACCCCGCGGGCGATGTCGGCGGACTGTTCGTGGATGTAGTATTCGAATTCGGCGTTCTTCCAGTGAAAGCCTTTCTGCTCGTAGCCGATCTCGCGCACCGCGCGCCGCGCCGCCGCCTCGATGGCCTCGGGCGTCACCGTGTCGGGTCCGCGCGCTTCGCCGGCGAGCACGATTCGGTTGGTGGTGACAAGCGTCTCGCAGGCGACGCGCGAATAGGGATCGGCGGCCAGATAGAGATCAACCACCGCATCGGAGATGCGGTCGCACACCTTGTCGGGGTGGCCTTCCGACACGGACTCGCTGGTAAAGAGGTAATTTGCGCGGGACACGTCGTACCCCCAAAAAAAGAGAGAATGGCCGGGCGGGCTCAAAAGTCGCGCCCGGTTCTGACAACCGTTGGCCCGGAGGTCAAGTCCCGACGATTAGCCTAGGGAACCGCGTAACTCAGTTGCTCGTACTCAAGGCACGAACCAAATCGACCACGCTCTTGCGAACCTTGGCATCGCCGATCTTGACGAAGGCGCGGTTGAGTTCGAGTCCTTCCCGGCTGTTCAGAAACTCCAGAATAAAGGCTTCGGAGTCTGGTTCGGCCATGCCCTTCGCCGCGCCGGGTTCGCCGATATGCGGTGCCTCCTCGAAAAAGAACTGCACCGGGACGTCGAGAATTCTCGAGATCTGAAACAACCGGCTCGCGCCGATTCGATTCACGCCCTTCTCATATTTCTGCACCTGCTGAAACGTCAATCCCATGCTCTCGCCGAGACGCTCTTGACTCATGCCGAGCAGCATTCGACGTAGCCGCACTCGGCTTCCGACATGCGTATCAACGGGGTTAGGCTTCTTACCTGCCATTCGATTCCACCAGTCCAAAGCTGAAAAAAGAAGGTTCCTCAGAGTCTTGATGGGGGGCCCATCTCGGAAGGTTCATAGGGGGGGCACCTTGCCCCGTCAAGTTAGCTCAAATTCTTTCGCACTTTTCCCTTTCCAACGTGCCACCCGCAAGCCAGCCAGCCGGCGATCGCCAGCGCCAAAATCACGACTTCCAGCGCCGATCCTATCCGGACGAAAAGAGTTTTCTGGCCCACTTTGGGCAGTCCTGCGTCGATTAGTCCTTTCTCGCCGAGACCGATCTCGGCGAGAACCCGGCCGTAAGGATCGATCACCGCGGAGATGCCGGTATTGGCGGCGCGGACCACCGGCAGGCCTTGCTCGACGGCGCGAACCTGTGCCTGGTGGAAGTGCTGATAAGGTCCCGCGCTCGATCCGAACCACGCGTCGTTGGTGATGTTCAGCATCCAGCCGGGCCTCGCATTTGCGTCGACCACGTCGTCCGGGAAGATGATCTCGTAGCAGATGAGCGGGCTCGCCGGCGGCGCGCCCGGAACGGCAAGGAACCGCGGTCCGGCGCCTTCGCTAAAGCCGCCGCGAACGCCCGTCATCTGCATGAAGCCGAGGCTCTCCAGAAAATCCTGGAACGGCAGATACTCACCGAACGGCACGAGATGAATCTTGTCGTAGTGGCCGATAACCTGCCCGTTGCCGTCGATCACGAGCAGGCTGTTATAGATACGCGTTGTCTCAAGCCGCCCCGCCTCGTCACGCTCCTCGACGAGGCGCGCCGAGCCGACAAGGAGCGAGGTGTCCGGCGGCAGCGCCCCGCCGATGGCCTCGAGCGCCTCTTGCGTGTCGGCGAGCAGAAACGGGACCGCCGTCTCCGGCCAGATTACGAGATCGATCTGATCGAGCCCGGCCGAACTTGTGAGATCGAGATAGTCGGCAAAGATCTCGGCGCTGTTCTCGGGCCGCCACTTGTTCGCCTGATCGATATTTGCTTGCACGATCCGCAGTCTCACCCCCGTCTCTTCGACCGTCGCAGCCGCAAGCCGCCGGTCGCCCCACCAATAGCCAACGCCTAGCGCAAAGAGGAACGCGACAGCGAATGCCGCCGTGCCTTTGCTAAAACCGCCCTCCGCGCTCCACGTCGCGGCGGGTGCCGCGAAGATAAGAACCGCCATGAGGCTTAAGCCATAAACGCCGAAAGGCGCTGCGAGTTGCATCAGCGGGCCCTCCGGGAGCAGCCCGTAGCCGATCAGGTTCCACGGCAGCCCCGTGAGCACATGGCCGCGGGCGTACTCCGCTAGGCCAAATGCGATGGCGAGCGCGAAAATACGGCCTCCGCCGGGCCGCCACATGGTTATGGCGAGCGCGCAGGCCGCCGCATAGAACAGCGCCATGGCGGCCGGCAACGCCGTCATGACGAAGGGAACAAGCCAGCCGTGCCGCCACGGCTCGACGAGAAAGGCCTCGGCGACCCAATAGAGCCCGGCTAGGAAGTAGCCGAAACCGAACCAGAAGCCGTTGAATGCGGCGCATTTGAGCTTGACCCCGCGAGCCGCATCCACCGCATGGCACCCGTCGAGCAACCAGACAAGTCCGCCGAACGTCAGGAATAGTACGGGCCAAGCGTGGACCGGCGCAAACGCAAGAACCGAGAGCGCACCGAGCGAAAACGCGAGCGCCGCCCGCCGCCATCCCCTCAAGTTCGCGACCCACGTCGCCGTGCTCAGCATGGTCCCGCCACTTCACGTCCCCCTCAAGGAGGAGGGGAGAGCCCCGGGCTCGGCCACATTAGGATTTCTGGCTCTCAGAAGTCGATGTGGAAGCTGCCGAGGGTTCAGAGGACTTGGGCAGGTGGATGCGCAGTTTCTTGATGCGGCGCGGGTCGGCCTCGAGAACCTCGAACTCGATCCCGGTCGGATGATGCACGAGTTCGCCCCTGGCCGGAACGCGGCCGGCGATGGAGAACACGACGCCGCCCAGCGTATCGATGTCTTCCTCGTGCTCCTCCGGGACCAGCTCGATGCCAAGATGTTGTTCGACTTCCTCGACCGGCGTGCGCGCGTCGGCGATCAGCCCGAGCCGCTGATCGACGCGGATCAGCGGCTCCTCCTCGACGTCATGCTCGTCGGCGATCTCGCCGACCACCTCCTCGACAAGGTCCTCGATGGAGACGAGGCCGTCGGTACCGCCATACTCGTCGACCACGAGTGCGAGGTGAAGCTGCGAAGTCTGCATCTTGAGCAAGAGGTCGAGCACCGACATGGAGCCCGGCACGTAGATCAGCTCGCGCGCGATGTTGATCGAGCCGACGCTGCGTTTGAGGTCGACCTTGGCAAGATCGAGGCTGCCGTCCTCGCCGTTCGCCTCCTCGGTAATCCACGACATCAGATCGCGGATGTGGATCATGCCGCGCGGATCGTCGAGCGTTTCGCGATAGACGGGAAGCCGCGAATGCTCCGCCTTGCGGAATACGCGCGTCAGCTCCTCGAGGCTGACGCCTTCCTCCACGGCGATGATATCGGCACGCGGCACCATGACGTCCTCGACCGTGAGCTTGCCGAAGCGCAGGATGCGCAGCAGCATGCTGCGCTCCTGAGCGCTCAACGTGTCGCTCTTGCTGCGGGCGAGCGCGTCCTCGATCAGCTCGCGCAGGTCCGGCTCTTCGCCGAGGCCAAACGTCTGCAGCAGGCGTTCGAACCAGGTCGTGTCCTCCTCGACGCGCGGCGTCTGCTCAGCCTCGAGCTCCTGCTCGGCTGACGGACTGCTGCTCATGGCGATACCTCCGCAAGGGCGGTCTCCCCGCCTCGATAAGGGTCGGCGACGCCGAGCGAGGCGAGGGCCGTTCTCTCCAAACCTTCCATCCGCTCCGCCGCCTCGTCGTCTATGTGGTCGAAGCCAAGCAGATGGAGAATGCCGTGGACCGCGAGATGCGAGATGTGGTCGGCGAGCGGGACGCCCGACTCGATCGCCTCCTTGAGCGCGGTCTCATAGGCGATCACCACATCGCCGAGAAAGCGCGGCTCGCCGGGCGCATCGCCTGCGGGAAACGACAGCACGTTGGTGGGGGCATCCTTGTCGCGCCAGGAACGGTTGATCTCGCGCATCTCCACGTCGTCGGTCAGGACGATGGTGATCTCGTAGAACGCGGGCGGTCGGGGAGGGGCCACGGCAAACGCAGCATGTGCGGCGAGTTCAACGGTGGCGTCGCTGATCCCACTGGCTTCCCGAGCGCCGCCGTGGCGGACGACCTCGACCACAAGCTCCGCCCGTTGGGCAGGCTCGGCGCTGTTGCGACTAGGGCCGCCTTCGCTCATTTGCGCCCACCCTTTTGGGGGACGGATTCGTAGGCCTCGACGATGCGGCCCACCAGCTCGCGGCGCACCACGTCCGCCTTGGTGAAGGCGATGTGGTCGATCTCGTCGATGCCGCGCAGGATGTCGATCGCCTCGTTGAGGCCGGAATCCTTGCCCGGCGGCAGATCGACTTGGGTCGGGTCGCCGGTCACGATCATCTTGCTCTCTTCGCCCAGCCGGGTCAGGAACATCTTGAGCTGAACCGCCGTACAGTTCTGCGCCTCATCGAGAATGACGATGGCATGGGAGAGGGTGCGTCCGCGCATGAAAGCAAGCGGCGCGATCTCGATTATGCCCGTGGCGAGCCCACGCTCGACCCGTTCGGGCGCGAGCACATCATAAAGGGCATCATAGAGTGGACGCAAATAGGGATCGACCTTCTCGCGCATGTCGCCGGGCAGGAAGCCGAGGCGCTCGCCGGCTTCGACGGCCGGTCGCGACAGGATCAAGCGGTCGCAACGCCCGCCTTCGAGACACGCCGCGGCGAAGGCCACGGCGAGATACGTCTTGCCGGTGCCGGCCGGGCCGGTGGCGAACACGAGATCATTGCGCTGCAGCGATTCGAGATAGGCGCTTTGCGCCGGCGTGCGTGCCGTGATGAGGCGCTTGCGCGTGCGGATCTGCTGCGCGGTGGGAACCGTGACGCCCGCGTCGGCATCCTCGTCGGGTTCGGCCACGCGGGCGTGGCGGATCGCGCCGACCACTTCGCCGGCGCCGATCGCTTCGCCTTGCGACAACCTGGCATAGAGCTGTTCGAGCACCGACTTCGCCGTGGCGCAGGCTTCGTCTGGGCCACGCAAGGCGACGGCGTTGCCGTTCACCACTGCTTCAACGCCGAGGCGATCTTCGAGCACGGCAAGATTTGCGTCATAGTCGCCGAGGAGATCGCGCACGAGCCTGATATCGTCGAAATAGACGACTGTCGGCTCTCCGCTTCCGTTGATCCGCGCCGCGCTCGCGCGCTTCGCCGCCGCTCCACGCCCGCGTGCCAAGGATGCTTTCCGAACGCTGGCCTTGCTGGTCAAACGGCCGCCTGAACTGGCTCGCGCCATTCAAATCCCGATTTTATGACACCGGTAAGACTGTTCGGTCCGGCGGCCGAGATGTCAACCTCGGCGATATGGCCGATCAGCGTTTCGGGGCCTTCTACGTGGACAGCCTGTAGATAAGGTGAACGCCCGGCGACCTGTCCCGGTTTCCGCCCTTTGCCATCGAACAGCACCGGCAGCCTCCGTCCGACCGTCTGCCGGTCGAAGTCATGCCGGCTGCCTTCGAGCAAGCCTTGCAGAACCGCGAGCCGCTGTTTTTTCACCGCCTCCGGCACCTGGTCCTCGAGGCCCGCCGCCGGCGTGCCCGGCCGCGCGCTGTACTTGAATGAGAAGGCTTGCGCGAATCGGGCGCGGCGCACGAGTGCCATGGTGTCGGCGAAATCCTCGTCTGTCTCGCCGGGAAAGCCGACGACGATATCTGTGGAGAGCGCGATGTCCGGCCGCGCCGCCCGCACCTTGGCAATCAGCGCTTCGTACTCATCCGCCGTATGCTTTCGGTTCATCGCCGCGAGGATGCGGTCGGAGCCCGCCTGGAACGGCAGATGGAGATAGGGCATGAGCTTCTTCTCGTCGCCGAACAGCGCGATCAGCTCGTCGTCCATGTCCTGCGGGTGACTCGTCGTGTAGCGTAGCCGCTTGATCGACGGAATTTCCGCAAGCCGCCGCAACAGGCGCGCCAGAGTCCACGGCCTCCCGTCAGGACCGTTGCCGTGATAGGCGTTCACGTTCTGCCCGAGCAGAGTGATCTCGCGGGCGCCGCGCGCGGCAAGCCGCTCCACCTCGGCGACGATCTCTCCCACGCTCCGCGAATATTCCGCGCCGCGCGTGTAAGGAACGACACAGAACGTGCAGAACTTGTCGCAGCCCTCCTGCACGGTGACAAACGCGGAGACTTGTCTCCGCTCACTTGTCCGGGCCGGCAGATGCGCGAACTTGTCCTCGGGGGGGAACTCGGTCTCGACCAGGGCCCTGCCGCCAGATCCTGCCTCGGCGACGAGATCGGCGAGACGGTGGTAGCTCTGCGGGCCGACCACGATGTCGACCACCGGCGCACGCGTGACGATCTCTTTGCCCTCGGCTTGCGCAACGCAGCCCGCCACCGCGACCATCGTGTCGCGGCCGCGCGCTCTCCGCGCCTCCTTGGCAAGTCGCACCCTGCCGAGCTCCGAATAGACTTTCTCCGCCGCTTTCTCGCGGATGTGGCAGGTGTTGAGAATGACCAGGTCGGCGTCGGCGAGGCTCTCGGTGAGCTCAAACCCGGCAGGCTCGAGCGCTTCGGCCATGCGCTCGGAATCGTACGCATTCATCTGGCAGCCGAAGGTCTTGATATGCAGCTTCTTGGGCGAAGGCTTATGGGGGGTTTGCGCCATACCCTGTTGTTGGGCCGGAGGCGGCTCCTCGTCAAGGGCTGGAAGCGGCAAAAGGAGGGCCGAAACGCCCGGCCGTTGGGGCCGGGCGTCTGAACTCTGGACTATGAGCACTCTGGCAGGGTGGTGATTGCCTGCTGGGCCTCATCCATCGATTCGTAGGGCGTGCCTACCTGCTTCATTACCGTGCCGTCCGGCTCTTGCGACGTGACGCGGCACTGCTTGGTCGCCTGGTCGATCCCGACGTAGAACTCGGCGGCGATGGCGGATGTCGCCACGCCGAGCGTGAGAGCGGTTGCGATGACGTACTTGTACATGGGTGGTCTCCTTTCGTTGACCGCCCTCCCAAGCTCGGATGGTTCAACCGCAATCTGGCTCAAGCTTGGCCGCAGCGCGCCGTCACTTTAGCAAAAGCTTGGCATTTTCGGGGGTCGTTGCCGCCTTCAACTGCTCGAATGTGCATTGCCGCGGCGCCTTGTCGGGGCGGAAGCGCACGAGCTTGGTGCCGTGGCGAAAGCGCCCGCCGGTCACGTGATCGTAGCGCACTTCGACGACGATCTTCGGCTTCACCGGTTCCCATTCGCTCGAGCGCTCTGTCGACCAGCGGCTCGGACCTCCCGGTGCCTTGCCGGTGAAGCCGGGCGGCTCGATCAACGCTTCGAGCTGCTTGGTCAGCGCCGGGCGCTCCTTGTCGGTAATGGTGGCGGTGAAGCCGACGTGGTCGAGCTTGCCGTCGGCGTTGTAGAGCCCGATCAGCAGCGAGCCGACGTCATTGCTGTTTGCCGCATAGCGGAACCCGCCGACCACGCAGTCTGCGGTGCGCAGATGCTTCACCTTCAGCATCGCGCGCGCTCCCGGCAAATAAGGGCCGTCGCTCTGCTTGGCGATGACCCCGTCGAGCGCGCCGCGCGCGTCGCGCAGCCAGGCTTCCGCCTTTTTGCGGTCGCGCGTGGTGGGCGAAAGCTTGAGGCTCTCGGTCTTGCCCGCCGACTTATAGAATGCTTCGAGCGCCGCGCGTCGCTTCGTCAGCGGCGCCTCGATGAGGCTCTTGTTCTTCGTATCGAGCAGCATGTCGAACAGAATGAAGACCGCCGGCGTCTCTGCCGCGAGTCTCTTGATGCGGCCCTCGGCCGGATGCACGCGCTGTTGCAGCGCGTCGAAGGAGAGACTGCCGCCGAGAGGTATCGCCAGCTCGCCGTCGAGCACGAAGCATTTCGGCCGCAAGCGCTTCAGGAACGCGACGACCTCGGGGAAATACCGCGCCAGCGGCTTGCCGGATTTTGCCCGAAGATCGATTTCGTCGCCCGCCCGGAACGCGAGGCAGCGGAAGCCGTCCCATTTGGGCTCGTACTGCCAGCCGGGATCCTCAGGCAGCTCGGTGACGAGCTTTGCCTCCATGGGCTCGAGGTCCAAGGGAAGGGCGAGGTCGGCAAGCGAGCGCGGTGCGGCCATGACCGTGGTTACCGCCAAACTGTGGTCAAGCCAATCGGGAACGCGGATCGCCCGCGCCGCGTTGCTCGTGCGGCAATCTCAACACTGGAGCAGGTCCCATGCCAGCAAAGTCCGGAGCGCAGCAAAAGGCTGCCGGCGCGGCGCTGTCGGCCAAGCGCGGCAAGACGCCCGTGAAGAAGCTCAAGGGCGCATCGAAGAGCATGTACAAGTCGATGAGCGAGAAGGAGCTCGACAAGATGGCGTCCACCAAGCGCAAGGATAAGCCCGAGCGCGCGAGAAAGAAGTCGAGCTCCAGAAAGTCGCGGTCGCGCAAGTCGAAATGACTATTGCAGCCGCACCACGACGCTGTCGGCCGTGCCGTTCGCGTCGGTCACCGTGAGCCGCACGAAGCCCGGCCCGTCCGGCGCGAAGAATAGAGTGCGCGCCGTATTGGTCGACTTGAGCGGCAGGCCGTTGATTAGCACGTTGAGTGGCGGCGCACCGCCGGCGATCTTGATGGCGATGGGATCGAGCTCGGCGCCCTCGCCGGAGAGTGCGAGGCTCGCGCCGTGCGGCGGGAACACGATACGCACTTTCGGCGTCATCGCCTCGCCGGCATTGGCGCGGGAGGTGAAGCGGCGAAGCGGCGGCGGCAGTTTCGCCGTGGTCGCGACGAGTGCCCCCTTTGGCGCCCGCTTCAGGACCTTCGGCTTCTCGGCAAGGCGCGCAAAGGCTTCGAACAGGATCGGCGCCGCCGCGGTCCGCCCCACAAGGCCGCTGACCGGCGCGCCGTCCGGCCGCCCGGCCCACACCCCGATCGTATACTTGCCGTCGAAGCCGAGCGCCCAGGCGTCGCGATAGCCGTAGCTCGTGCCGGTCTTGAAGGCGATGCGTCCGCCAAGCGCGTTGGGTGGCGGCGGCGCGCCGCGCAGTACGTCGGCGACGTACCAGGCGGCGACCGGGTCGAGCAGGCGTTTGAGGGGCGCAGGCGAGGCGTCGAGCCGCTCGTGAAGCGGCAGCAAGGTCCCTTGCCGCGCGAGTCCGGCATAGAGCGCGGTGAGGTCGAGCAGCCGCACACCGATGCCGCCGAGGCCGAGCGCGAGCCCCGGCGTCTCCTGCTTCGGCAGCACGAGCGCGCCGCCCGCTTCGCCGAGGCGAGCGATCAGCCGGCTCGGCCCCACCTCTTCGAGCACGGCGACGGCCGGCACGTTGAGCGACTGTTGTAGCGCGCGGCGCACGGTGACCGTGCCTTGGAAGCTTTGATCGAAATTCTCCGGCGCGTAGTCGCCGTAGCGGATCGGCCGGTCCTCGATCAGGGTTTCTGGGTGGATCAACCCATCCTCGAAGCCGAGCCCATAAATAAAGGGCTTTAGCGCGGAGCCCGGCGAGCGCACCGCGCGCGTCAGGTCCACCTGGCCGGCGCGCCGCTCGTCGAAATAGTTGGGCGAGCCGACCCGGGCCAGGATCTCGCCGGTGGCGTGGTCCACCACGACGATCGCCGCCGACATCGCCTCGCCGAGAGCGGCCACCCGCTCGCGCGCCAGCATTTCGAGCCGCCGCTGCAGCCGGCCGTCGATGGTGAGCTCGATGATCTCGTCTTTGGGCGACCCCGCCCTCGCCTCGTCCGCCGCGTGCGGCGCGATCAGCGGCAGGGGTTTGCGGGCATCCGGCACCGGCTCGGTCTTGGCCTTGGCGATTTCGGCCGTGCTGAACAGGCCTTGGTCCGCGATGCGGTCGAGCACGCGATCGCGTGCGAGCCGTGCCCGCTCGGGATAGCGGTCAGGCCGGCGATACTCAGGCGATTGCGGCAACGCGACGAGCAGGGCGAGCTCACCGACCGTGAGCCGGCGCGGCTCCTTGCCGAAATAGGCGAGTGACGCGGCGCGGATGCCTTCGAGATTGCCGCCGTACGGCGCGAGCGTAAGGTAGAGGCTCAGGATCTCGTCCTTGCTCAGCGCCCATTCGAGCTGGAGCGCGCGCAGCGCCTGCCTGAGCTTGGTGTGGAGCGAGCGCTCGCGCCGCGGTTCGAGTAGCCGCGCCACCTGCATGGAGAGGGTCGAGCCGCCCGACACGATGCGCCCTTGACTCGCGAGCTGATAGGCGGCGCGCATCATGGCCAGGGGATCGACGCCGTTGTGCGACAGGAACCGCTTATCCTCGTAGGCGAACAGCGCGTCGAGAAAATGCGGATCGACGTCAGTGGCGGAAGCCGGCAGCCGCCAGCGGCCTTCGCTGGTGAGGTAAGCCCGAAGCAGCTTGCCGTTGCGATCGAGCACCGTGCTCGACAGTTCGAGATTGCGCCCGAGCGGCGCCGGCCCGAACGCCTGCATCAAGCCGGCTACCCCGCCGGCGACGGCAGCGGCGATCCAGACGGCCGCAACGCCGGCATAACGGGCACTGCGCTTCCACTTCTCCCTCTCCCCTGTGGGGAGAGGGCCGGGGTGAGGGGGATTAGAGCGAGTCGTCGAGTCTTCGGCTCCCTCACCCGGCGCGCTTCGCGCGCCGACCTCTCCCCACTGGGGAGAGGGGGTCTCTGCGTCCTTGTTCATCTCGCCGAGGTCACCGTGACGGCGCCGGTGCCGGTGCGGCCGAAACGGTCGGGGCGGTACATGTCCTCGACCACGGCCTGCGGCAGCACATAGCTTCCCGGCGACACCGCGCGCACGATATAGGCCACGGTGTAGACCACCGGGCTGTCGCTCCTGCGCTCGAACGCCGCCACGAACCGGTTGTCGCGGAACTCCGTGTGTACGGGATCGGCCGCGCCCTCGATCCAGTCGAGGCCGCCGGTGTCGGCGGAGGAGACGAGCCGCGGGTTGTCGATCTCGAAGCCGGCCGGTACGTAGTCGGTGAGCGCGACGCGCGCAAACTGCGGTTGCGCCTCGGTGACCGTCAGCAGGACCACGAAGCGCTGATTCTGCTTCGCCGCGGCGATGTCGACCTCTTCGCCGTCGAGCGTGTGGAATGTGCGCTCCAGCTTGAAGCCGTGATCGGCCGCTGGTTCCGGCGAGGTCGGCGCGCCGGAGACCGAGATGACCGCGTCGAGCGGCGTGTCGCCTCTGTTGGTCACGGTCAGCGGGTTAATGCCGATTTCCTCCTCATCGAAGGTGCGGTAGAGCGGCCCCTCTTGGCCGCCTTCGCCGCCGGCGCCTTCCTCGATGCTAAGGCTCACGCCCTGCTTGCCCAGCGCGCGGGCGGCAAGCACGAGCCACGCGTCTTCTTGCGTCGAGGTGTAGGTGACGAGGTCGCGCGCCTTGTCGATCTGCTGCGTGGCGCTGACCAGGATCACCTTCGGCGCATCGCCTTCGGCGGCGAGCGTCACCACCACGGCCGCATCGCGAAGCACCGAGCCGTAGTCTGGGCGCCCGCCTGCGAACTTGGGCTCCAGGGGGAGACCGCCGGCCGCGGCGCTGAATGCCTTCTCCGCCCGCACTTTGTCGCCGAGCATGGCGAGCGCCGCGCCGATTTCTGCCTGAGCGGTCGGCGTGCCGAGCTTGTCCAGCTTGACGTCGGCGATGTAGCGGAGGTCGCCCACCGGCGCCTGGCCGTTCCGCGCCAGCACGTAGAGTGCGTAGGACAGCGCAAGACCGCCGTCGGTAGCGACGTCCGGCGCCGTGCTCACATAGTTCCGCAAGCGGCTGAGCGCGAGTTTGAAGCGATCGTCTGGAACGGCGAAGCCGCGGGCGCGGGCGCGCGTAAGGAAGTCGGTGACGTAACCGTCGAGCCACGCGTCGTCGCCGCCCGGCGACCATAGTCCGAACGCGCCTTCGTAGCCCTGGCGCGCCAGCACGATCTCGATCGCCTTGGTCACGCGCTCGTCGATATTGGTGTCGACGGCGAGCTTCGCGTCGAGCGCCATCTCGTTGACGTAGAGCAGCGGCAGCGCCCGGCTCACGATCTGCTCGGTACAGCCGAGCGGATAGCGGTCGAGGGCGGCGAGCAGGCTCGCCACGTCGAGCGCCGCCGACGGCGTCACCGACAGCGCCACACTGCCCGTCCCGGGCACGAGGTCGGCGAACACGTCGTTGGTGAGCGTGATGCTTTGGCCTGGTTCGAGCGGCTTCACCGTCCGCCGCGCCAGGATCTGCGTGGCCGGATTGACCGTGAGCGCATATCGCCGGGCGACGGAGAAGCCTTCAGGTCCGGTGACCGCGACGTCCACGGTGCCGGTGCCGACGCCTGCGGCCGAAATCGGCAACATCACGGCGCCGCGCTTCTTGGCGTCGAGTTCGATCGACTTGTCGGGGTTCTCGACGCTGAGCGGGCCTGCCGTCGACACGGCAATCGCGTAGGTGCCAGTCGCGCCCTCGACATTGTCGAGATCGAGACGAAGCGTCGACTTGTCGCCGCTGAGCAGGAAGCGCGGCAGCGTGGCGGTCACCACCACGGGGTCCCGCACCACGACGTCGCCCGAGCCGTGGCCGACTTTGTCCTTGCTCCAGGCGACGGCCATGACGCGCACCGTGCCGGTGAAGGCGGGGATGGCGAACTCGACCTCGGCGGTGCCGTCGGGCCCGACGGTGACGATGCCGGAGTAAAGCGCCAAAGGAGGCTGGGTCGGCGGGCTGCCTTGCAGCTCACCCATGCCGCCATCGCCGCCGGTGCGAATTTGGCCCTTGGTGCCCTGCATGCCGTCGATCAGGTCGCCGTAAAGGTCGCGGATCTCGGCCGAGAGCTTGCGCTGGCCGAGATAGTACTCGTCCGGCGCCGGCGGCTCGTAGCCGGTGAGGTTGAGAATGCCGACATCGACGGCGGAGACGACGATGCGCGCCTCCTCGCCCGCAAGGCCGGCAAGCTTGACCGGCACGCGGAGCTTGGTCTCCGGGCGGATCAGGTCGGGCAGGTCGAGCGCGACGCCGATCGTGTTCTCTGCCTTGTCGATGCTGAACCATTGCACACCGATGGCGCGGCCCGGCATGCGCTTCTCGGCCTCGTCGAGCGGCCGCCGCAGCGTGGCGAGCACATAGGCGCCGGTGCCCCAGTCGTCGCCGACGGTAATCGGCAATTTGACGAGACCCGGCTCGACTTCGGCCGTGGTTTGGGTGATCAGCCGGTCGCCGATCACCGACAAGGTCACCGTGCCGGCGCTCCGCGCGGTGATGGCGACGGTCATGGTGTCGCCCGTCGTGTACTCTGGCTTATCGAGCGCAATCTCGAGCAGGTCCGGCGTGTCGGCGGAGGCGTCGGCATACCAGCCGGAGTCGAAGCCGTAGGTGGTGAGCGGTCCTTGCGGGTCGGCGCTCTCGATCTCGAGCCGGTAGCGGCCCCAAGTCACCGGCACGGAAATCTGGCCCGGCTGGCCTGGCGCCACGTCAATGGTGCCGTCAGCGACGCGGCGAGTGATCTTGATGGGCTCGTAGCTCCAATAGCCGTATTGCCGGTACCACTGATATTTGGACTCGATGCTGAGCAACTGCCACTTGAGTCCCTTGGCCTCCACCTCCTTGCCGTCCGGCGCGGCCATGACCACGTCGAACTTGGCGGTGTCCTGATCGCCGAGCGATGCGCCCTTGAACAGCGGCTTCACGCCGATCATCGTCTGTGACGGCACGATGGGCAGGTCGAGCGTCCGCTCGATCGCCCTGCCACCAGGCTCGGCGAGACGCACGACGATGGCGGCCGAGAGCGGCTTGGTCGCGACCGGCGCCTCGTCGAGCGCGACCTCGAACGTCGCCTTGCCGGCCTCGTCCGTGTCGGGCAGATCGACGAGCGGGTAGCTCTCGGCGCTGAAACGATCCTCCGAGTCCGGATCGTTGATGCCGAACGCATAGCCGGGGAAGCCTGGCCGCTCCTTGGCCTCGGTGATTCGCAAATTGCCGTCGATCACTAGTCCCGCCGCTGGCGCGCCATAGAGGAAGTGACCGTCAAGCGCGATCTCGGCGGGCTGAGACGGCGAAAGTTCGGTGGCGTCGGTGGTGATGTCGAACTCGAGCCGATCCGGCACATAGTCCTCCACCAGGAAGCTCGTAGTGCCGATCGCCGATTGCTTCGGGTCGGAGTAGACCGCCACCCGCCACGTGCCGGTGGGCGCCGAGGCGATCAGCGGCACGTCGAGCGATCTGCCGCCGATGCCTTCGTCTGGCACCACGGTGCGCCGGTACTCGATGCCGTCCGGCCGCTCGATCACCACGGTCAGATTGACGTCGGGCACCGCCACGCCCTCGGCGTTCCGCAGCAAGCTGGTGACGTGCACCGTCTCGCCCGTGCGGTAGACGCCGCGCTCGGTGAACACGAAGGCATCGAGCCCCTTGGGCGGATCACGTCCGGCGACGCCGCGGTCGGTGAGATCGAAGGCGGACTGAACAAGGTTGAGGAACGCGTAGTCGCCGCCCGTCTTGCTTGAGGCGACAAGGAGCGCCGGCGCCAGTCCGCCTTCGCCGCGCGCCAGCCCGGGGGCGAAGTTCGCCTTGCCGTTCGCGTCCGTGGTCGCCGTGGCGAGCACCTCGTTGTTGCGCGCGATCAGCCGCACCTTGACGCCTTCGATGGGCGCCGTGGTGGCGAGCGAATTGACGAAGGCGTGGATGCCGTCGCTGCCGGAGAACGCCGTGAGGCCGTAGTCCGACACGATGAACCACTGGGTGGTGCGCTCGCTATAGGAGTCGCCCGGCACGTCGGCGGGCGCGGCGGCGAGAATGTAGACGCCCGGCTCCATGTCAGGCACCGCCTCGCCGATGGGGAAGGCGGTGGTGATCTCCGCGTTGAGCTGCTTCTCGACCTCGAGCTCGCCGGTCCACGCTTGCTGTCCCGTCTGATCAGCAATGTCCTCGAGATCGTAGCGGTAGAGATTGCGCTCGAACTCGTAGCCCAGCACCTTGTCGATCAGATTGCGGTCGCCGATCCGGTAGATCGTGACCTTGAGCAGCGCGGTGTTGACGGAGATAAGTGGAATACCCTGCTGGCCGGTCTTGGGCAGCACATAGGCCTTGCCGGAGAGCCTCACCGACGGGCTGCGGTCGCGCACATAGATATTGAACTCGGCGTCCTTGAGCAGACTTTCGTCCACCGAGGACGGCAGGCCTTGCCGCAAGGTGATGGCGTAGGTCTCGCCATGCTTCAGCCCTTCGACGCAAAGCTGCTGATCGTCGACGGAGAGCGCGGGCTTGTCTTCTCCGACGACCGCGACGTAGGGCGAGAAGTCGGCGCGCTTGAGCAGCGGCTCGCTGAACTGGAAGCAGGCGCGCGGGGAGGCCGCGTCGGAATCGACGGTGAAATTGGAGACGCGGAAGCCGTATTTCTCCCGCAGCAGGTCGTAATTCGCCTGTAGACCCGGGTTTGGGTCGAGCTTAAGGGCAAGGTGGAGCGCGTTCAGCGCCTGGCGCCACTCGTCGTGCTTGCCGAAGGCGGAGGCGAGCGTCGTCAGCGCCGCCGCATCCTCTTGCGGCGTGGTCGCCCGTTGATAAGCGATATACGCCGCCGTGCGCGCGTTGTCGTAGCGCACGCTGCCGTCGTCGGTCTCGCTCGTGGGAATGGCGAGCCAGATATCGGCGAGCCTCCGCCACGCAGCCGAATCCTCGGGCGCGACCGCGACGATCTGCACATAGGTTTGCGCTGCGGCCGCGAGATCCTGCGCCCGCAATTGGACGGCGGCCTGCTCTTTCAGCTTGATGACCGGCAGCTCGACGGTGCCCGCGTCATTCGCGAGGTTCGCCTCGAGCGTAATGGCGGCCTCGTCGAGCGCGTCGTCTTGAAAGGTCTTGTCGGCGGCAGGAGCGGAAGTGGAGACGAAAACGAACAGCGCGGCAGCGAGGCCGGCGCGAAACCATGCAACCATAGACGTCCTCCGGGCGCCCGCCCTCGGCGGCAGGCGGGCGATGGCGCCTATGGTAATGGAGCATCGTGACGGAAACCAGAGGGTCGGCTGGCACAACCGGCACAACCAGGCGGCACCGCGTCCCTAAGCAGCGCCGGCAATCTCCTGCGCGATCTTGGCAAGCTCCCCGCGCACCCATTGGTGGCACTCGTCGCGGTCGTAGCTCGAGTGCCACATCAGCCGTAACGGCAGGGCGACCGGCGGAAGCGGCTGGGCGATGCGGGCAAGCCTGAACTGCTTTTCCAAGATCGCCGCGAGCGACGACGGCAGGGTGAGCAGCGCGTCGCTGTTGAGCGCCACCAGCATGCCGACCAGGGCCGACGACACGTGCGAGGAGACGTTGCAGGACAGTCTCTGCTTGGCGAGCGCGCGGTCGATCAGCTCGAGCGTGGGCAGCGTGTTCACCGCGATATGGTCGGCAGCGGCGAAGGCGGCTGCTTTCGGCTTCCGCGCGGCAAAGGGATGACCGGGGCGCCCCAAGGTGGCGAGCGTGTCGTCGAACAGCTTCGCCACACGCACGTCGGGCGCCGCGACTTGAGCCCCTTCCATGTCGATGACGAAGTGGCTGCGCGCGTTGCGGAGAGAATCGATGGTCTCGTCGCGGTGCGAGGGCGTCCAGGTCACCTGGACGCTCGGCGCCAGCGACTGGAGCCGCTGCCGCAAGGGCTCAACCAGGATCAGCTCGCCCGCCTCGCTCGACGCTGCGGCAAAGTCGCGCACGGATAGCGACGGATCGAACGGCTTGCTCGGCCTGAGCAGACTTTCCATGCCCGCCAGGATGACGTGAACCGTTGGTGCAAGCTCCAGCGCCTTGGCAGTGGGCACGAGGCGCTGGCCGGCGCGGACGAACAGCTCGTCGGCGAAAATTTCGCGGAGTTTGGCCAATGCGTGGCTGATGGCCGAGGCGCTGCGGCCGAGCCGCTCGGCGGCGCGGGTGACGCTCGCGTCGACCAGAAGCGCGTCGAGGGTGACCAGAAGATTGGCGTCGACTTCCTTTAAGTGCATAGCGCTCAACTATTCTGCTGAAAAGAGTTCACTACGTTCATGTTAGGCGGTGAGCTAGTGTTTTGACAAGACGTTCGGCCGCCCAGCCCGAATGTCTGAAGCGTCTGAGCCATCGCCTGGACGCTTCCTCATCTCAACCTTGCGACGGTCCAATGGTCCCGGCCGGCGGACCGTCGCATTCTTCCGCCTCCCCCTGGGCGGATTTGCCGGTGCAAACCGGGAATAGGGCCCAATGACCAAGGTGTCGTGGCCCGGCTAGTGTGAAGGGATGACAATGCTCAGAGGATCGTTGATTGCTTTGCCGGCTGCCACCCTGGCGCTCGGCGTTTGCTTTACGCCCGCCGGCGCCGATACGGCCAAGGACGTGTTGAAGATTTATGCGGACATTGCACAAGCCGGCTACGAGGATTCGCTCGATACGGCCAACACACTGAAGCTCGCGGTGAACGCGCTGCTCGCCGAGCCGACCGAGGCGAATTTGCGCGCCGCTCGCGCCGCCTGGATCGCCGCGCGCATTCCCTACATGCAGACCGAAGCCTACCGCTTCGGTAACGCCATCGTCGACGACTGGGAGGGCAAGGTGAACGCCTGGCCCCTCGACGAAGGACTCATAGATTACGTCGCCGAGGCGTACGGCGCCGAGTCGCCCGAGAACGAGCTTTACACCGCCAACGTCATCAAGAATGTCTCGCTTGTCATCGGCGGTAAGAAGCTCGACGTGACCGAGATCACCAAGGAGGTGCTAGCCGACGACCTACAAGAGGCCGGCGGCGTCGAGGCCAACGTGGCCACCGGCTACCATGCCGTCGAGTTCCTGCTATGGGGCCAAGATCTGAACGGCACCGGTCCTGGTGCCGGCGCGCGGCCCGCCACCGATTTCGACCCGAAGAACTGCACCAGTGGCAACTGCGAGCGGCGCGCCGCCTATCTCAGCACCGTCACCGATCTTCTCATCGACGACCTCGCCTGGATGGCGGAAGCGTGGGCGGCCGGCGGCGAAGCGCGCAAGGTCATCAAGGACGGCAGCGAGGAAGAGGGCCTGACCGCCATCATGACCGGTCTCGGCAGCCTGTCCTACGGCGAGCTCGCCGGCGAGCGCATCAAGCTCGGCCTCATGATCCACGATCCCGAGGAGGAGCACGATTGCTTCTCCGACAACACCCACGCCTCGCACTTCTTCGACGCGCTCGGCATTCGCAATGTCTATCTCGGCCGCTATCGCCGCGCCGACGGGTCGTTCGTCGGCGGGCCGAGCGTGTCCGACCTCGTGAAGGCCAAGGCGCCCGACATCGATGCGGAGGTACGCGCCAAGCTCGATGCCACCATGGATGCCGTGAACGCGCTCTATCTGCGCGCCCTCGCCACCGAGTCCTACGATCAGATGATCGGCGAGGGGAACGAGGAAGGTAACAAAGTGGTGCAGAACGTGGTCGATGCGCTTCTCGCCCAGACCAAGGCTATCGAGCGTGCGGTTGCCGCGCTCGACCTTAAGGCCATCGAATTCGAAGGCTCCAACAGCCTCGATGCGCCGGAGAAGGTGGCGGGCGAGGGTCAATAAGCGAGCGAAATATCCGAAACCGCGTTGACGCTGAGGGTAGAGCCGGTTAGACGTTATAACATAACAAGCGCACTATTCGATAATGCAAGCCTTGGGGGGCTGTAGACATGACCAAGAGCCGGAGCAGGCCAGGCTGCCTAGCCACAGGACTTCTCACCGCTGTTCGCAAGCGAGGCCGCAGTCTTAGGCTTTCGCCGCGCGGCGCCAAAGCAGCAGGCGTGGCAGCGGCGGTCGTGCTGTCGCTCATGGCTGTCCCGGGCATCGCCTACGCCGATTGCGAGATACCCGAGGTATCCGATCTTCCGGTAAACCCGTACTCGCCGTTCGAAATTGGCAACATGCGCTCAAGCCTCAACAGAGGCGGCATCGACATTGGTGGCGCGTACTATGCCGAGCCGTTCTACAACTGGGGTGGCTTCGATGAAGGCGGCGAATATCAAGGCGTGCTCGAGATCTACGTCAACGCGGACATGAAGAAGCTCGGCCTTTGGCGCGGCCTCTGTTTCCACGCCAATGGCTATCAGATCCACGGCAACTCCATCACGGGCGCCAATATCGGCGGCCTGATGCCGGTCACGAGCCTCGAAGCGGTGGATGCCACAAGGCTGTTCGAGATGTGGTTCGAACAGTCCATGTTCAACGACAGGGTGTCCGTGCGCATTGGCCAGCTTGCCGCGGACGAGGAATTCTTTGCCGCCGATGGTGGCGGATACTTCATCAACGGCACCTGGGGATGGTCCCCGATCGCGGCCGAGAACAACCCGAATGGTGGCCCCGCCTATCCGCTGGCCACGCCCGGCGTTCGGGTATCCTGGGATGCGACTGACAGGCTCAACCTTAAGCTCGGCGTCTATAACGGCGACCCGGCACCGCAATGTAACAAGGCCGGCGGCGATCCGCAGCGCTGCAACGACCACGGCCTCGATTTCGAGCTGGACGACGATCCGCTGCTCATGGCCGAAGCCACTTACGGCTATGAGCTCGCTGGCGGACGGCTTCCTGGTGTGCTCAGGATCGGCGGCTGGAACCATTTCGGCGAGTTCGCGGACAACCGCGTCGACGTCGGTGGCAATCTGATCGTCATCACCGGCAACGACGGGCGGCCGCTCGACAACGATTGGGCGCTGTATGCCATTGTCGACCAGCTGATTTGGCGTGTTCCCAACAGCGAGGATCCGCAAGGCGTCGCAATCTTCGCCCGCTTCGCTGGCGCTCCGGAAGACCGCAACCTCGTCGACTTCTACTTCGACGCAGGCTTCACCTTTACCGGCATGATGCGTGGCCGGCCCAATGATGCGCTCGCGATCGGCTTTGCCTATACGGGTATCTCCAGCGACGTGACGGCGAATGATATCACTCTAGGTGAGCCAGGGCCGCGCAGGGAGGAGTCGCTTATCGAAATTGCGTACACCTTCCAGGTCAATGACTGGTGGGTTCTTCAGCCTGACTTCCAATATATTTGGAATCCGTCCGGCGATCCTGGCCTGGACGATGCGACAGTCGTGGGGGCACGCAGTACATTCACTTTCTGACGGAGCCGAGTGCCCAAACCGCGTTCAAAGGCAAAGCTAGTACCACAGCTGACCCACCGAGCGCCGTCGAGACAGGCATCAAGAGCCTGGCTCAGCGGTGCCCTCGTCGTGGGCGCGTGTCTGCCGTTGTTGGCCGGAGCGGTGACAACCTACGCCACGAGCAAGGAGGACGGGATGACGTCCCTGCTCGCGCCCACCACGGACTTCACCAAGCTGGAGCCTGGCGAGGACAAGCCTGGCGGCGATGCCACCTCGCGAGGTTCGACTGACACGGCCAACGCCTTCTCGCTCTCCTCCGGCAATATGGGGTTCCGGCGCGAGCTCGATTTCAAGATCGGCAATGCAATCTTTCGCCGGCTGTGGGTCTCGGCGCCGGCCTCCACGGACGCCTCCGACGGGCTCGGCCCGCTGTTCAACTCGCGCGGCTGCCAGAACTGCCATCTCAAGGATGGCCGCGGCCATCCGCCGCTTTCCTCCGAGGTCCCTGACGACTCGGGCTCCATGCTGGTCAGGCTCTCGGTACCCGCCGCCACCGAAGAGGAGAAGGACAGGCTCGCGGCGCACAGCGTCAACTCGCTGCCCGACCCGACCTATGGCGGGCAACTTCAGGACTTTGCCATCCAGGGTTTCAAGTCCGAAGGCAAGCTCAACATCGACTACAAGGAAAAGCCAGTGACGCTCGCGGGCGGCGAGACGATGAGCCTGCGCGACCCAACCTACGAGATCGCCGATCTGGGATACGGCCCGATGAGCCCCGACATCATGTTCAGCCCGCGCATCGCCCCGCAAATGATCGGCCTTGGCCTTCTCGAGGCGGTGCCCGAGGAACAAATCCTGGCATACGCGGATCCCGAAGACGCCGATGGCGATGGCATCTCCGGCAAGCCGAACCGCGTGTGGTCGCGCGAGCGTGAGAAGGTGATGCTCGGCCGCTTTGGCTGGAAGGCCGGGGTGCCGACCATCGCCCAGCAGGCAGCGGAGGCCTTCGCCGGCGACATCGGCATCTCCACCACGATGATGCCGTACGGATCTGGCGATTGCACCGAGAATCAGCCGGAGTGCCTCAACGCACCGAGTGGCGCTTCGCCGAAATATCAGAACGTCGAGGTGGGTGATGAGCTGTTCAACCTCGTCACCTTCTATTCGCAGAACCTCGCCGTGCCCAAGCGGCGCAACCCCAACGATCCGGAGGTGCTGAAGGGCAAGGCGCTATTCTACGGCATCGGCTGCGCGAGTTGTCACCGGCCGAAATTCATGACCGGTGACGTCCCCGATCAGCCGCATCTGTCGCATCAGCTAATCTATCCCTATACCGACATGCTGCTGCATGACATGGGCGAGGGGCTCGCCGACAACCGTCCCGAGGGCGAAGCAAGCGGCACCGAATGGCGCACGGCGCCGCTTTGGGGTATCGGCCTCACCGAGACCGTGAGCGGTCACACGCTCTTTCTGCATGACGGCCGCGCGCGTAACCTCACCGAGGCCATCCTGTGGCATGGCGGCGAGGCGCAAGCCGCCCGCGATGCCTTCGCGCAACTCTCCAAGGAAGACCGAGACCGCCTCCTCGCCTTTGTAAATTCGCTATGAGCTCTTGACTAAGCGGGACGCTCCGCCGCACCCGGCTGACACTTGGCCGCCCAGTTCCTATTGTTACCTCAATTGTCGGGTTAATCTCGCGCCCGCTCGGGACGCCAATGCACAACCAGAACAACCAGAACCGCCGACAGCCGCAGCACCCTCCGCCCCTGCCGCCGCAGTTGGCGCAGCCCTGGCACGCGAAGCTGAGGACGACGCTCGGCGCCATGACGCAGGGCGCGTGGAGCCACGTCCTCTCGCTAAGCGGGTCGCTCGGCCTCCGGCGGCGCGTCCTGATCATCGGCGGCGCGGTCGTCGGCGTGCTCGTGGCCTTGCTCGTCGCCGTCAACCTCATCATCTCGGCGGACTGGGTCGAGGCGCGCGTCGCCGCCCGCATCAAGGAGCAGACGGGGCGCGACCTCGTGGTCGACGGCTCGACCATGCTGCTGTTCACGCCAGGCCCTCATGTCGTCATCACCGACGCCAGGATCACCGATCCGAATGCGCAAGCCGGCACCGCCGATCTTTCCGTGGCGAAACTCACCCTCGATCTCAACTTCGCCGAGCTCCTCGGCCGCCAGGTCGACGCCGAGCGCGTCGTCCTGGTGCGTCCCGTGCTGACCGTGCGCCTCGGCGGTGAGCCGCGACTGCGCTTTGGCAATGAGGACAGAACGCCGCACAAGATCCGTTTCGCGAAGGCGGAGACCGGCGGCATGCCCGCCAAATCCCGCGACGTGCGCCTCAAGGACGTGCGCATCGAGGACGGCACCGTCGTCATTATCTATGACGACAAGGACGAGAATGCCGAGAAGCGCATCGAGCATATCGACGCCGAGCTCAGCCTGCCGGCGCTCGCGCGCCCGTTCGTCGGCCGCGGCAAGCTCGACTGGAAGGGCGAGAGGGTCCACTACAGCTTCGAGCTGAAGACGCCTGCCGAACTTAGAGCGAAGCGGTCGGCGCGGCTCCTCCTCGCGCTCGATACCAAGGCGATCGCCGCGCGGTTCGACGGCAGCCTCGCGACCGAGCCGCATCTTGCCGGCAAGGGCCGGCTTTCGGCCAAGGCAAGCTCGATCCCCTCGGTGCTCGCCTTGATGCGCGAGTCGCCGCCGATGGCGACCGCCATCGGCGACGGCGAGCTTGAGAGCGAAGTTTCCTGGTCCGAGGGCGAGATCACCTTCAGCAATGCGCGCTTCGCGCTCGAGCATGCCAGCGGCCAGGCCCAGGCGGTAATCGCGCTGAAGAGCCCGCGTCCCCATGTGCGTGCAGCCCTTGCCCTCGATCAGCTCGACCTCAACCCGTTCCTGGCTAGCAAGCGCAAGCGGGCCGAGAACCCCAAGGTCAAGACGGACGCGCCTGAGCCATCGCCGGCGCCCGCCGCGGCGCCGAAGGATTGGTTCGCCAAGCCCACCGAGGTGGTGGTGCAAAAGGTCGCGCCGCCGCCGCGGACTATGCAGGCGCCAGGGGCTGCGGCACAGCCTGTGCAGGAGATTGCGCCACCGCCGAAGCGTGTGGCGGCGCCGCCCACCGCCGTTTCTGACATCGAGATTGCTGCGACGCGCGCATCGCCCCCCGCCGCCTTCGATGCCGACCTCAATCTCAACGTCCGCAAGACCCGTGTCGGACACCTCGACATCGGCCCGAGCTCGCTCAGTGTCGTGTTCCGCGATGGCGTGATGAACGCGACGCTTGGCGGCATGGAGCTTTACGACGGGCATGCCAGCGGCACGCTCGTTTTCGACGCATCGAAGCCCGTGCCCGCGTTTAGCGGCGACTTCCGCCTCGAGGGCGTGGAGGCGAAGCCGCTCCTCAGCGACGCCGCCCAGTTCGACATGATTTCCGGCCGCACCAAGCTTGCCCTCAAGCTGAGTGGCGAAGGCGTGGATGCCGGTGCGCTCAAATCGTCGCTGCGTGGCGACGGCAGCGTCGTGGTGAGCAACGGTGCCATCGAAGGTATCGACATCACCGCCTTGATCGGCGGTCTTGGACAAGGCGAGTTCGATCTGCGCCAGGGGCCCGACGCCAAGACGGCCTTCAGCGATCTCGGCGGCAGCTTCACGATCGCCGATGGCGTCGCCGAGACGAAGAACCTGAAGATGAACAGCCCGCTGCTCAAGGTCACGGCGGAGGGCACCGTGGACCTCGCGCGGAGCAATATCGACATCCTGGCGCATCCTCAAATCGTGGAGGGGCCTGAAGGAAAGAACGGGGCCAACGACCTCGCCGGCTTGACGGTCCCGGTGCGCATCGAAGGCCCGCTCGACGATCCGCGCATCAAGCCCGAGCTCAAGGCGGTTTTCGCCAATCCCGACGGCGCGTCGGAGGCCGTGAACAAGATCGGCGAGGCGCTGCAAAAGAAGTTCAAGGGCCGGCCCGTGGGCGAGGCGCTTGGGCGCTTCCTCGGCAATGTGCAGATCGGCCCGCGCCGCGCTGCCCCACAAGCGCTAGGCCAACCTCAGGCGGGCGATCCCGAGCAGGGCGACAGCGACGATGACGCGATGGATCCCGAGCTCGAAGAAATCCTGCGCTAGATGCCTTGTGAGACGACCGCCTCCGCCGTCGAGCCTGAGGCTTCGCCGTCGAATTTAACGAGTGTGCGCATCTCCGGGCTCCCCAGCCCAACGCACATCGGCGCGCCAACGCCCGGAATGAACGCCGCGTCGAACAGCTCGCGCACGCCGCCCTCGAAGCGGATCCAGTGCAGAATATCGCCCTGGCGCGTGTCGACGATATAGGCGCCGCAGCGCGGTTCGCCGTCCCGCGCCTTGACGTTGTCCTCGAGCTCGAGCCCCTTGAAGGCGCCGTCGCGCGGCAGCGACGTGCCGAACAGCGCGTAGCCGCGCCAGAAGGACAGCCCGCGGGCGAAGCCGGGACAGAACACCACCTGCTCCGCCTTGCCGGTCTTCGCGTCCACGCGGCAAAGATACCCGCGCCCGGAGTCGAGCACCCACAAATTGCCGGCGTTCCATCGTGGCGAATGCGGCATGGACAGGTCCTCGGTGATGACTCGGCCGGTCTCCACGTCGATCAGGATGCCGCCCTCGTGGCGCCGTTCGCGCCACCCATCCACCACGTCGCAGCGCGACACGGCGGTCACGTATTTCGGCTTGCCGTCCTTCATGGCGAGGCCGTTCAGATGGCAGCGGTCCTCCGGCGCGATCTTGGTAATAAAGTCCGGCTGCCACACCGGCTTGAAGCTGTGCGTCTCGTCTGTCGTTGCGAGGCAGGAATATTTGGTGTTGACGAAGATCAGCTCCCCGCCGCGGTCCACCGCGATCTCGTGCACGTCGATGTCGCCCGTGGTGTAGGACACGCGCGGCACATAGAGCCGCTCGTAGTGCAAATCGTCCTGGTTGGCGAGCTGGCCAGGACCGAGTACGTTATCGAGCCGCCAGATTTGCGCAATCGACGCAAGGTGGATGCGCTGCGGGCTCGCCGCGAGCCCCATGGCGCGCACGAAGTTCCGCTGGAACACCGACAACCTGCCGTCGAGCAAGGGCCCGATCAGCATCAGCTGTCCGGTTTGGTACGAGGTGAGGGCGAGGCTTAGGCGGTTCGACGCGAGGAAGTCCACGAAGCCGCGCGACGTCGAGATGGCGGTCTGTTGGTCCTCTTGCGGCGCGGCCTGCGGCTCGCCGGGCGCTTCGGGCGCTGGCGCTTCAACGGGCTTCGTGCCCCTACCTTCCGCTACTCTACGCTTGATCACGCCGCTCCCCGCCCCGCTTCACACTAAGCGCCGAGTATAGTCGGGAAGTTGCGGCTCAAGATAGGCGGCGGTGATCTCCCTCCCCCTGCAAGGGGGAGGGACGCCTGTCGCGCGAAGCGGAACAGGCAGGGTGGGGGTCAAGGGTCGGGTGCTGTTAAGGGAACCCCCACCCGGCGCGCAAGGAGCGCGCCGACCTCCCCCTTTCAGGGGGAGGGAGAAGAGCTACCAGGCGACCCGCATGCCGGCTTTGCCGCCGACGCCCTCGACGTCGTCGCCGAACGTCACGTCGACCTTGGCGAACACCGCCGTGGTGGCCGAGGGATTGAAGAAGTTCACGCCGGCGGACACCTCGCCCCAGACATCGTCGAGATCGTCTTGGAAGCGGAACGTGGTGCCGGTGGAGACAAGCGTCGCCTGATTGTCGTCCGTGAAATTGCCCCACACACTGCCGATGACGAACGGCTCCATGATCGTGCCCTCCCACGCCTGCATAGTGGTGCCGGCGCGAAGGCCTAAGCGGCCGCGCACATTGGCCTCGTCGTCGAAGGAGACGGTGTTGCCGGCGAAGGAGAACCCGTCGATGTCGGCCCACAGCACCTCGATGGTGGCGAGCGGCTCAAGGAAGGCGCCGCCGCTGAACGAGCCGAACCGGTAGCCCGTGTCGGTCCTGAGGCCGATGGTCGAGGCGTCGAGGTCGCTGTTCGGGAAGCCTAAGGTGCCGTTGGCGTCAAGCTCGTAGAGATGTGCGTTCAGCAAGGTGTCGACGAACAGTCCGCCCTTGAGATACGTCGCGTAAGCGCCGACCTGGCCGCCGTTGAAGTCGAACTCGCGCACGATTGAATTATAGTCGAGGCTCGCCTCGACGAACCCGCCGAGCACCCCGAACACGAGAATGTCGCCCGGAGACAGAAGATCCCGCTTGCCGAGATCGAGCCCCATCTGGAAGTCCATGATCTCGAGGTCGCGGGATAGATCGAAGCGATAAGTGCGGCCGAACGCCGTCGTCGTCTCGGTATCGTCGCGATCGAGCCAGGCGCCTGAGCCGCGCACCCAAGTCGCCGGAGTTATGCCTGGACCAGGCGGCGCGCCGGCATAGTCGGCATATTTGGCGCTCGGGTCGTAGGCCGGCGCCACGCCGCCGGCGAGCAGCACCCGCAAATCGGCGGTGCGGTCGAACCAGGTGGACGAGCCCTGGTGCCAGATGTCCTGCGCCGCGGTGACGAGCTGCGGTAGGAGCAGCGCGCCGCCACCCGGGAAGCTGCGCAAATCCCAGAAGCCGCTTCCGGTGGGCTCGAAGAACAGATCGTAGTCGAAGAAGCCAGTGCTGATCGGCTCCGGCAGGAAGAATGCGTCCGGGTTGGGTGTCTTGCCGGTGACGAACACCACCGGAATGCCGTCCGGGTTGAACACGCCCGGTCCGGTGTTGAGATTGTTCACTTGGACGGCCGTCGTGCCCGAGACATTGCCCTCGATGATGAAATTGTCGGCCGTCGAGCCTGGCCCGCCGAGAAACGCATCGACCGCCAAGGTCGAAGCGCCGGACGCAGCGAAGTCGAGATCGGTGCCCCCCACCGTGTTCGAGATCTGGAACACATCGCCAGTCCCGCCGTCGACCAGCGAGATCAGCCCCTTGTTCTCGAACCGCTCCAAATTCACGAACCGCGTGAAGGCGGTCGAATTGGGATTGTCGGCGGTGTGCACCGTGCCGCCGCGCTCGTTGCGGAATAGATCGTTGTCGCCCAAGCCGTCGCCATCGCCGAAATTGCTCCTCCGCCGCGCCTCGAAGGTGCCCCCCGCCTGGTTGATGAATTTGTCGTCGGCGTCAAGGACGACGAAGCCGGTGATCGTGCCGGTATTGAAAATGCTGATGTCGCCAGGGCCGTGGGCGTCGATCGCCCGCAGCGACTTGGCGGTGAGCTGGCCCGAATTGACGATGGTCGCCCCGGCGTTGCTATAGGCGTGGATGTGCAGGCCGGCGTCCCTGCCGGTGATCTTGCCCGAGTTCTGGATGAGGATCGGGCTCCCGGGCGTGTACGTGCCGGCAAATATACCGAAAGCAGCGCCGTTGCCCCGGCCCTTGGCGTTGATCCGCCCGCTATTGACGATGGTGATCGGGTTGTTCGGCGTCCCGGCGGTGAAGGCGAAGACGCCGTACGAATACCGCCCCTTGGTGACCACGTTGCCGCTGTTGTTGATCGTCACCGCGTTATACACCGGCAAGAAAGCGCCCGCCGCGACGATACCGCGCGCCTCGACCGGCGCGGTGACCACGACGTCGCCGCTGTTCTTGATGCTGATCGGACTGTTGGTTCCGTAGGTGCGGGCGCCGAGGCCGTCGGCGTTGAGCGTGCCCGTTGAGGTGACGTTGCCCTTATTGGTGAGGTTGATGGGGCTGTTGGCGGCGTACGTCTCGCTGACGATGCCTGCGGCAAGGTAGGACGTCGCCGTGACGTTGCCGCCGCTCACGATGTCGATGCCGCTGCCGGGACTGAAGGTGAGCGCCCTGATGCCGTAGGCCAGGAAAGCCGTCTCGGCGGCGATGTCGCCCTTGTTCACGATCGAGATGCTGCTGTTGCCGCCGAAGGCAATCGCCTGGATGCCGGCGGCATAGAGACCGCCCGCGGTTGCCGTAATGTGGCTCGAATTGTTGATCGAGATGCTGCTGCTGTCGCCAAAGGTACGCGCGGAGATCCCGTAGGCGGAAGATCCTGCAGTCGCCGTAATGTGGCTCGCATTCTTGATCGAGATGCTGCTGTTGTCGCCGTAGCTTTGCGCGAGGATTCCATCGGCGATAAAAATGCCGGTCGCCGTGATGGCTGCCTTCTCCACGATCTCGATGGCGCTGCCGTCGTCGGTGGTGCGGGCGAGGATGCCGTAAGCAAGAATCCCCTCGGCGTCGATATCGCCGCTGTTCTTGATGCTCAGAAAGCTATTCGTCCCCATGGTGTGGGCGAAAATACCGTAGGCGAAATCGTTGGCGCTGATTGCCGAAAGATCGCCGCTGTTGACGATGCTGATAGGGCTCGATGTGCCGCCCGTATAGATCCGGAGACCGTAACTCTCCTCGGCGCCTCTTGCCCTGACATCGCCGCTGTTGATGATCGTGGTCGGGCTGGAGCTGCCGTAACTATCGGAGAGAATGCCAAAGGCCCTGTCACCGGTGGAGGTCGCCGTGATGCCGGCGCTGTTCTCGATCCGGGTGGGGCTGCTGGCGCCCTGAGTAACCGTCAAGATACCGAAGGCATCGCCAGCGTCGTTGGCGGTCAGCCTGCCGCTGTTGAAGAGATCGATGAATTCGCCGTTACCGTTCGTTTCCAGGTCGATGACGGCGCCGGTGCCGCCGTCGTTGCGGTTCACGACATTGACACAGACGATGCTGTCCCCGGGGTTGACGATGGCGATCGGGCCCGGTGGCGGAAACGTCCCGACCGGACAGTTCACCACGGCAGCCGCCGGCGTGGGCGCGAGCAGGCTGCCGACAAGCAAGGTCGAGGCGAGCGCCGTGCCGAGCAGCAGCGCCTTGCGGTCGGCGCGAGCGAGGCGGGGGAGGGACTGGGGTTGAGTTCCGTGCGCGCGTTTGGGCCTCCCGGCCACACGGGTAATGAAGGGTCGTCCCGGTTTATGCCGGCCCCCTGCCAAAACAGCCCCCATTGAGTGGAGCGGCCACGCTCCCGAAGTTTGCAATCATAGTTTCGCAGGCCGGATCGGGGATGCACTAGTGCAGGCGGGCAACAGTGCCTGCAAAACAGCCAAAATACGCGAAAAACTCCCCCAAGACTTGGCCGTTACTGGCCGGCGCGATGCTTGTCGAGGGCGGCCAGGGCCTGGGCGAAGCCGTCTAGCGCGGCGACCGTCTGCACCGGGGTGCCGTTCAGCGCATAGACTGTGATGGCGCCCTGCGTCGCCGCCGCCAGTTCCTTCTTGAGGTCGTCGGAAATGAGCAGCAGCGCCTTGCAGCCCATGGGCAGGCAGGTCTGGAACGCCATGCGGTAGATCTTCTTGGTATCGGGGGAGAATTCGACGCCGCGCTGGAGCGCCACCCCGGTCGGGCCGTCGACCCTGAGCACGAGATTGCCTTGCGGCCCGTAAGTGACGATCACCCGGAATACGAGCTTTTGCGTTTCCTTCTCGACAAGCGGCATCACCAGCGAGCAGCGCTCCTCGGTGTCCTCGCCTTCCTTGCCGCAGAGCAGCGTCCAACCGCCGAAGCTTCCCGCCACCTTTGCCGCCGGCGGCTTGGCGGCTTGAGGCGCAGCGGCTGTAGTCCCTTGCGCGGCAGGCGCCGGGGCCTTCTTCTTCGCCGCGCTCGAATTGCCGCCCTCCTGCGCGAGCGCGCCTTGGGTGAAGGCGGCAAGACAGAGGGCGAGGACGCAGGTCCTGAAAACGCGGGCTGAACGCATGCCCCCTCTATAGAGCCGCACGCGTGTTTCGGCAAAGCGCCGCCTTTTCCCCTCTCCCCCGTGGGAGAGGGTTGGTTCGCCCGAGCCTGCTCGGGCAAACCGGGTGAGGGGCGGCCAAGCTGCGGCGGTTTGCCACCCAAGCCTTCTCTCGCCTATAAGCGGCGTCCATGAGCGACGTTCCCGCAAAGACCGCCGCGCCGAAAATCGGCTTTGTCAGCCTTGGCTGCCCCAAGGCGCTCGTCGATTCAGAGCGCATCATCACGCGGCTGCGCGCCGAGGGCTACGAACTGTCGCCCAACTACGCCGGCGCCGACGCGGTCGTGGTCAATACCTGCGGCTTCCTCAACAGCGCCAAGGAGGAATCGCTCCAGGCCATCGGCGAGGCGTTGGCGGAGAACGGCAAGGTTATCGTCACCGGCTGTCTGGGCGTCGAGGCCGACCGCATCAGAGCGCGTCATCCCGGTGTGCTCGCCATCACCGGGCCGCAGCAATACGAAGCGGTGGTCGAGGAGGTGCACAAGGCCGTGCCGCGGCTGCACGATCCCTTCCTCGATCTCGTGCCGCCGCAAGGCGTGCGCCTGACGCCGCGCCACTACGCCTATCTGAAGATCTCCGAAGGCTGCAATCACGCCTGCAGCTTCTGCATCATTCCGCATTTGCGCGGCCCGCTTGCGAGCCGGCCCCTCGCCGACGTGATGCGCGAGGCGGAGCGCCTGGTCGCCGCCGGCGTGCAGGAGCTTCTCGTCATCTCTCAGGACACGAGTGCCTATGGGCTCGATCTCGGCCACGCGGCAAGCGAGTGGCGTGGCCGCGGTTACGAAGCGCGCTTCGCCGATCTCGCCGCAGCGCTCGGCAGCTTGGGCGTGTGGGTGCGGCTCCATTATGTCTATCCCTATCCGCACGTCGACCGCGTGCTGCCGCTGATGGCCGAGGGACGCGTGCTGCCTTATCTCGATGTTCCCTTCCAGCATGCGAGCCCAACGGTGCTAAAGGCCATGCGCCGTCCGGCCCAGCAGGAGAAGACCCTGCAACGCATCGCCAAATGGCGCGAGGTGTGTCCTGACCTTGCCATCCGCTCGACCTTCATCGTCGGCTTCCCCGGCGAGACCGGGGACGATTTCGCCCATCTGCTCGACTGGCTGAGCGAGGCGAGGCTCGCCCGGGTCGGCTGCTTCAAATACGAAGATGTCGACGGCGCTCCCGCCAACGCGCTTGCCGGCCAGGTGCCCGAGGAGGTGAAGGCGGAGCGCTACGCGCGGCTCATGGCGCATCAGCAGGCGATCAGCGAACAAGTGCTCGCCACGCGCGTCGGCAAGACCATCGAGGTGATGGTGGACAAGGTCGACGCGGAGGGCGCGATCGCCCGCTCCCACTGGGACGCGCCGGAGATCGACGGCAATGTCTTTCTAAACTACGTCGATGGACTTGAGCCCGGCGACCGCCTGATGGTCGCCGTCGACGCCGCGAGCGAATACGACCTCTGGGCCACCCCTGTCGGCATTGCTGAGTCCTCACTCACCAACACTTGTCATCGCCCGGCTTGACCCGCCTGCGGCCCGAAGCATCAAGCGGGATGACTCTGCGACGAGCCTTCGGCGGGCGAAGGGCCGGGCGATCCAGTAATCACCACCACCCGATGTCACGAACGACTGTGATTACTGGATGCCCGCTTTCGCGGGCATGACAAGGCGAATGTGCAAGCGCGAGCAGCCTAACACCCGGTGTCGGTCTTCTCGACTTTCAGGCTCCGGCGCGGCCGTGTGTAGAACGTGCGCTCCATGTCGAACGCGCCGGGACTGAAGATCGAGGTCAGCCCGAGCAGCGGCGTGAAGGAATAGGTGATCTCGGCGACGACCACGCTGGAGTCCGGCTCGGTCAAACCGGCCGGCAGCGCGTAAGACGAATTCTTGGCGTAGCCGCCGCCCTTGTTCGCACAGCTCCAGTCCACCTTGCCTTGATTGTTGCTGTCGGCGACCACGCTGGTGAGGACGATCTTGAGCGGTTCCGTCGAGTAAGGCGTGAGGATGCTGCCCGCCGCAGCCTGAATGTCCTTAACGTCTGACTTGGTGACTTGCTTCACCTGAGCGGTGAGGTCCGCCGCCGTCGCAGCCACTTGCGAGGTGCGCCGGTAGATGGTGAGCGCGTTGCCGATCTCCACGGCGCCGACGTAAAGCATGAGCAGCGCGGGGAGAATCAGGGCGAATTCGAGCGCTGACACGCCGCGCTTGTCGCGCAGCAGGCGGCCGAGTGACGACACGTTCGGTGTTCGATGCAAGGGCACGGTTCTGCCGCCTAGTTGCTCGATCTGCCGGAGGAGCCGGTGCCGGCGAAGGGCTCGTTGCGGAACGCAGCGGTGGCGACCAGAAGCCGGCCGCCGCTGTCCATGTTGGAGAGGCTGATCTCCGCCGGCAGCACCGATCCGATGTCGAGGGGATAGAACGCTCTGACGACGACGACGTCGCCGCCGTTGCCCGGATTGTAGCTGAAGTCCGACTTCATCTGACCGTCCGACCCCATCGGGTCGGTCAGGTCCGAGGCCGCGCCGGCGAAACTTGGGTAACTGCGCACGTCGAGCTTGAGGTCGGCGCAAGTGAGCGGCGCGCTCAAGTGCTTGCAGACTTCGCTCTTGAACTTCGCCGCGTCGAAACCCTGGTTCTGCGCCTGCCCGGTGCGGATCAACCGCGCACCGCGCTCGGTCGCGCCCTCCAGCGTGAAATTGGAGAAATAGACGATGCCGACTTGCAGGACGGCGAGCAGGAGGAGGATCAGAGGCGTCGCAACCAGGGCAAACTCGAGGGCGGAGGCCCCGGATTGGTCTTTGAAGAAACGGCTGAAATTCATGGTGCAGGTCAGGCGGCGCGCCGCCTTGTTTACAAGTCTTTGTATGGCTGCGCCTGATTTCATGACCTATAGGCTTTATAGACCTCTAGCTTAATAACTCCTTAATACTTCATGTCAAACTGAAATAGGGTAAAGATTTAGGTAATACTATTTTATTAAAATCAAGAACTCATTTGAATAAATCGGGCTACGAAACGTAAGAACTTTCTACTCTACTAAAGTCCAGGGCCGGGATAGGGGTACACGTCCGAAGGACGGGCCTCCCGGCAACAGGCGGAAGGTGTCGCATGCTTCAAGCAATGAGGTTGGGTGTTCGGCTTCTTTGCCGGAACGAGAAGGGCAATGTCGCGGTCCTGTTCGGGCTTGCCATCATTCCCATCGTCCTTGGTGTCGGCGTCGCCATCGACTACGGGCGGGCGCTCACCGTGCGCAGCCACATGGGGGACGCGGCTGATGCCGCCGCGCTTGCCATCGGCTCGTGGCCGGGGCTCAGCGAGGCGGAGTTGAAGGTGAAGGCCCAGCAGTTCTTCACCGCCAATTATCCACCGTCCGAGCTTGGCAGTGCGGGTGCGATCAATGTGAGCCTTTCCGGCGACGACATCTTCGTCTCCGTTTCCGGATCGGTGCCGACCACCTTCATGAAGCTCGCCAACATCAACTCGGTCGATGTCGGCGCCACCACCAAGGTCACCAAGAGAGAACGCAACATCGAGCTCGCGCTCGTGCTCGATACCACGGGCTCGATGGATTCCGGCGGCAAGATGTCGGCGATGCAGAACGCGGCCAAGAAGATGGTACAAGATCTGTTCAAGGGTAAGTCGACCTCCGACAGCTTGAAGATCTCTGTGGTGCCCTTCGCCGCGGCCGTGAATGTCGGTTCCGACAAAAAGAACGAGAGCTGGATCGACAAGAACGCGAAGTCGGATGTCGCCTGGGAGGATTTCAAGTCCGGGGTTAAGGTCTTCGATCTCTACGACGATCTGAAGAACCGCAAATGGGAAGGATGCGTGCGCGAGCGGGACGGCAGCGCCTACGAGCTCACCGACGCCACGCCGAGCTCGGGGGACTCGCTGTTTGCGCCCTATCTCGCGCCGGATGAGCCCGACGACGACCACGACGACGGCGATTATTACGGCAACAACTATATCGACGATGGTGATTGCGGTACGAGTCAGTCGTGGAAGAGGAAGCCAAACGCGTGCCAGCGCTTTACCGGCAAATACGACAACGCCACTGTCAACAGCTCCTCGAAGGGACCTGACCTGAACTGTCCGCCTCGTGCCATCACGCCCCTGACCAACAATCAGGGTCAGGTGATCTCGGCGATCGAGGAATTGCAGCCCAAGGGCAACACGGTGATCCCGGCAGGGCTGCTATGGGGCTGGCGGGTGTTGTCGCCCAATGAGCCGTTCACCGGCGGCAAGCCTTATGACGACGAAAAATGGGTCAAGGCGATCGTGTTGCTCACCGACGGCGAAAACTACGTCGGCGGCGGCAACGGCAACCACAACGGATCGTCTTATAGCGCCTTCGGCTACGCCAGCGAGGATCATCTCGGCAACAAGAGCGGCAGCAACGCCACATCGACTCTGAACAGCAAGCTCGCCACCGTGTGCAGCAACGTGAAGGCGAAGGGTATCCAGATCTATACGATCGGCTTCCAGCTCAACAGCTCGACGACGCAGAACCTTTTGAAGAACTGCGCCACCAAGCCGGACATGTACTACAACTCGCCGTCCAACGAGCAGCTGGCGACGGTTTTCTCGGACATCGCCCAAGGCCTCGGCGAGCTGCGCATCGCGCAATAGGAGGATGGCGCGCAGAAACTCGCCCGGGCGCGCCAAATCCCGCGCCGAACGCGCCAAATCCCGCGCCGAATGCGCCAAATTGCGCGTTATTCGGTCTGCTTGTCGCCTTCGGCAGAGGACTGGCCAATCGCCTGCTTGCTTTTGATTTCCTTGGCCAACGTCTCGAAATAGCCGGGCGAGTCGCCAATCACCAGCGGCGTCTCGCAGTTCGGGGAGCAGTGCAGGGTCTGACGCTCCGCACCACGGTAAACCGTTACATATCCGCCGCTTGGCTCCGCCACGACGACCCGCCGGCTGATGATCACCTTGCCCTCCGCGTCCAGCACAATGAGATTTGTCTCGCCGAACGACTTGCCGGTGAGCACGAGCCCGGTGCTGTTCTGCACGGCGACATCGGCGATGGAGGGATTGCCGACCACGATCTCCGCGATCGGCCGCTCGAGGCGCACCAGTGTGGCCTGATCCATCAGGACTTGGATGTCTTTATCTGCGGCTGCCGCAGTCTGGCTTGCGCCGGCGGCAAGAACCGTAGCCAGAATGAGCCCGCGGCGCGGCCGCTCCGGGCGGAACCGGAAAACCATTGGCGCCCTACCCCTTACGCTGAACTGAATGCGAGGAAGTCCGTCCGCTTCATCTCACCCGCAAAAGATGAAGGATTGGCAAATCGGCGGGGTTCGGCGCTGCGGGTTTAACCCGCGCGTAACGCCGCCTCGGCTACCCTTCAGGACGTGGCCGCTCCGCGGCTGATAGCAACGGCGCCTCAAGGTAACGCGCGCGTTCAGAACTTGCCCGGAGAAGGGCGGGGCGGGGGAGGCAAAGGGCAGATGATCACCGATCTTCTCATCGTCACGATCTTTCCGGCCGGCATGGCGCTCGCCGCGGCGACCGACCTTTTCACCATGACGGTGCCGAACCGCATCGCGCTCCTCCTGGTTGTGGGCTTCGCCGTACTGGCGCCACTGGTCGGCCTCGGCTGGGCCGATATCGGGCTACACGTCGCGCTCGCCATCGGCGCCCTCGTGGTCACTTTCGCCATGTTCTCCTTCGGTTGGATCGGCGGCGGCGACGCCAAGCTGTTCGCCGCCACGTGCCTCTGGCTCGGGCCAGGAGGGATCCTGGTCTACGCCATCTACGCCGCCCTGATCGGCGGGGCGCTCACGCTGCTGATCCTGTTCTTGCGGGGCGTACCGCTCCCGGCCATGCTCAACTCGCAGGGCTGGCTCGTCAGGCTGCATGACGCCAAGGAGGGGGTGCCCTACGGCATCGCCCTGGCGGCGGCCGGGCTCCTCGTCTATCCCAAGACGCCGTTCATGGCGGCGCTCGGCGCCTGATCGTCCCCCTTTTCGCTATTTGTTAAGCCCTGGGCCGGCCTCCCCGGGGGCTCCCGCGACTGTGCTTTTTCGGCCACGAAAGGCCCGGCCGACAGCCAATTTGGCACGTCCATTAACTTCGCGTTGAGATTTCGCCGTCACAGTGAATCTCAACTTCGCGGGACGTGGGGCGTTCAAAAGAGAGAAATCCGTCATGAAGCGAGCAAGAGTGATCGTCCTCGCCATCGCTATCACCGCAGCTTTGGCCGCGGCGTGGATCGCGCGGGCGATCGTCTCGGGTCCCCGAGAGGTCCAACAAGTCGAGAAAACCGTAGGCGCGACGGACGTTCTGGTCGCCGCCACGGACATCAATCTCGGCGATTCCGTCCGCGCCGAGGACTTCAAGTGGCAGCAATGGCCGGTCGAAGGCGTCACCCCGGGCTTGATCACCAAGGACGCCCAACCCAACGCGGCGGCCGATCTGTCCGGCGCCGTCGCCCGCGCGCCGTTCATCGTCGGCGAGCCCATCAAGGAACAGAAGCTGATCAAGATTTCCGAGGGCGGCGTGATGGCCGCCATCCTGCCTTCGGGCATGCGCGCCATCTCGACTCCGATCCGCGAGGAGACCGCGGCCGGCGGCTTCATTCTCCCCAACGACCGGGTCGACGTCATTCTCTCCTACAAAATGCGCATCGGCGACAAGGAAGAGCCCGTCAGCGAGGCGGTGCTGCGCAATGTGCGCGTGCTCGCCATCGGTCAGGCGCTCGAGAACAAGGACGGCGAGAAGGTCGCCACCGGCAAGACCGCCACGCTCGAGCTGACCCCGCGTCAGGCGGAGGTCCTGGCGCTCGCCCAATCCATGGGCGAGATCTCGCTCTCCTTGCGCAGCCTCGCCGACTCCGTCCCTGGACAGGAGCCGACGGCGAACATCGGCGACAATAATTCAGGTTCGGTCAAGATTCTCAAATACGGCGTGCCGTCTCGTACCTTTGGCGTCAACTGAAGATGCGAACCGATGGCAGGCTCCATAATCGAAAAGGCAACTGGATGCGTCGCTCTCTCCTTCAAACCCTGGCCGCGCTGGTCGCGCTTGCCGTCCTAGCCTTCGGCTTCTCCGCCGTCGCGCCGGGAACGGGCCTGGCGCAGCACTACTCGCTCCTGCGCGTGGCGCCGAACGAGGGCGGCCCGCGCCAGATCAAGCTCGGTCTCAACAAGTCGATGATCGTCGAGCTGCCGCGCGACGTGCGCGAGGTGATGGTATCCAACCCGAAGCAGGTCGACGCCGTGATGCAGAGCGCCAGGCGCGCCTTTCTGATCGGCAAGGAGGCCGGCGAGGCAAATATCCTGTTCATTGATCAAAACGGCGAACACATCGCCATCCTAGAAGTCATGATCGAGCGCGACTTCTCTGCATTGAGCGGCCTCATCGCCCGGCTCGTTCCCGGCGCTCAGGTTCACGTCGAGTCGATCAATGGGAGCATCGTCCTCACCGGGCGCGTCCCAACGCCGATCGACGCCACGCGGGCGGCGGAGATCGCCGAAGCCTTCGTGGCCGAGGGGCGACCGGCGGGGAGCGTGACCCAAGGGAGCAGCACCGCAGGCGCTGGTGGCGCGACTCAAAGCAGCTCGACTACCACCCCTGTCGGCGCGACCGAAGGCGGCAAGATCATCAACATGATCACGGTGGAGGGCCGCGAGCAGGTCCTGCTCAAGGTCTCGGTGGTGGAGATGCAGCGCAACATCATCAAGCAATTCGGTGTCGATCTCGCCGCGCTGGTGAACTCGGGCAACTTCGCCTTCGCGGCGCTGTCGAGCCTGCCCTTCCCGTTCAGCTCCGCCGCGGGCGCGATCGGCGAAGCCGCGCCATTTCTGCCGAACAGTCCGGGGCTTAACAGTGGTTTCTTCCCACCGGGTGCAGCGGGCAGCAACGCCGTCCTCGGTGTGAATTGGCAAACAGAGAACAACCGCGTCCAGAGCGTGCTGCGTGCGCTCGAGCAGGACGGCTTGATCCACACGCTCGCCGAGCCGAACCTCACCGCCATCTCCGGCGAGACGGCGAATTTCCTCGCTGGCGGCGAGTTCCCGATCCCGGTCTCCCAGGACAACTTCCAGATCTCGGTCGAGTTCAAGAAGTTCGGCATCGGCCTGGCGTTTACGCCGGTGGTCATGTCGGAGGGGCTCATCAGCCTCAAGATTTCCACCGAGGTGAGCGAGCTCACCAACGAAGGCGCCGTCGTGTTGAACTTCATCACCATCCCGGCGCTGAAAGTGCGCCGCGCCGAGACCGTGGTCGAGCTTCCGAGCGGCGGCTCCCTGGTGATCGCCGGCCTGCTCTCGGATCAATCGAAGCAGGCCATGAGCGGCTACCCGGGGCTCAAGAACCTCCCTGTCATCGGCACCCTGTTCCGCAGCCGCGACTTCTTGAAGAATGAAACCGAGCTCGTCGTCCTGGTCACGCCCTATGTCGTCAAGCCTGCGGCGCGCCAGCAACTGGCGCTGCCCGATGATGGCTTCGCCTGGGCTTCCGACGTGAACTCGGACCTGATGGGACAGATGAACCGCATTTACGGCCGCGACCCCGAGCGTGCCCCGATTGGCAACTTCACCGGGGACGTCGGCTTTATCGTCGAGTAGGGGATGGAGGGGAAGAGTATCATGGCATCAGCACTACAAGGATCGCCGATCCTCGTGCGCGCCGCGCGGCCCGCGATCAGTCTGCTCGCGGTGCTGATGATCGCGGTGCCGGCAGGGGGGTGTTGGCAAAGCAGCCCGCGGATGCAGGCGCCGTTTACCCTTTCCAACGGCTATGAACGACATCCGATTGCCGTCAAGCAGGGCGAGGCGTTGCTCGACCTTGCCGTGTCGAGCCGCTCGCAGGGCCTGAGCCGCGAGCAATGGGGCCAACTCTACGCCTATCTCACCGGCTATCGGGAGCGCGCCTCCGCGAGCCTGATCATCAGGGTGCCGACGGGCAGCGCCAACGAGAAAGCCGCCAAGCGCGCCTATGAGGACGTACGCCACGCCATGCGCCGCGTCGGCATTAGCCCGAACGAAGTTCTGCTCGAGCCCTACTTCGCCAAGTGGGATCCGGCGGCGCCGCTCCGGCTGTCCTATCTGGAATATGTCGCCGAAGGCCCGGACTGCCCCGATTGGTCGGAGAACCTCGCCCGCGATCCGCAGAACTTGCCGTGGCCGAATATGGGCTGCGCCATGCAGAAGAACCTTGCCGCCATGGTCGCCGATCCTCAGGATTTCCTGGGGCCACGGGGCGAAAGCCCGCGCCCGAGCGAGCGCCGCGACGTGGTGTGGAAGAAGTACGTTGCCGGCGAGTCGACCGGGTCCAAATGGTCTCCGGACGATCGGCCTCTGCCTGAGCGTGCCACCGCCAGCGAAATCGCTCCAGAAGGAGCAAATTGATGATCGGCGACGCGGCATACTCGCGAGTCTCGACTGCCGAGAGCGATGCACCCGGCGGGCGTGAGCACGAGCCCGCAGCAGCCGAGGAGCCGCGCGCGCGGCCGATCCCGCGCGTCAACATCCAGGCCTTCTGCGAGGACCAGGAGACCGCCGCGATCATCCAAAAGGCGTCCGAGGACCGGCGTCTCGCCAAGGCCCACGTCACGGTGCAGATGGGCGGCGTGGAAGCCGCGACTGCCTTCTACCGCAACGCGCAGACGCCAAACCTGATCATCATCGAGTCCCTGCTCGACCGAAAGGAGATGCTCTCCGACCTCGAGCGGCTCGCCGAGGTCTGCGACGCAGGCACCAAGGTGATCGCCATTGGCCACGTCAACGACGTGCTGCTCTACCGTGAGCTGCTGCGCCGCGGCGTCAGCGAGTATGTGGTGGCGCCGGTGAAGGTGTTGCAGGTCATCGAGAGCATTTCGACGATCTATACCGATCCGGAAACGGGACCCGTGGGCCAGGTCATCGCCTTTGTCGGCGCCAAGGGCGGCGCCGGGTCCAGCACGGTCTGTCACAACACGGCATTCACCATCGCCGGCATGCTGCAGAGCGACGTTGTCATCGCCGATCTCGACCTGCCGTTCGGCACTGCAGGGCTCGATTTCAATCAGGACCCGTTACAAGGGATCGCCGACGCCTTGGCCTCGCCTCAGCGCCTCGACGAGGTTCTGCTCGACCGGCTGCTGTCGCGGTGCTCCGATCATTTGAGCTTGTTCGCCGCGCCGACCTCGCTCGACCGGCCCTATGACGTCGATCCAAGCGCCTGCGAGACGGTGCTCGATGTCGTGCGGGAGAACGTGCCGTGGGTCGCCGTCGACGTCCCGCATCTGTGGACCGCCTGGGCCAAGGAGGCCGTACTCAAGGCCGACCATGTCGTGCTCACGGCGATGCCCGACCTCGCCAGCCTGCGCAACACCAAGAACATGGTCGATCAACTCAAGGCCGCGCGCCCCAACGATCGCCCGCCGCTCCTCGTGCTCAACCAAGTCGGCCTGCCGAAGCGGCCAGAGATCTCCGTCAAGGATTTCGGCCACGCCATCGAACTGGAGCCGAAGATCGTCATCGACTTCGATGCACAGCTGTTCGGCGCGGCGGCCAATAACGGCCAGATGATCGAGGAAGTCTCGGACAAGTCGAAGGCGGCGGACGCCTTTCGTAGCTTGGTCAATTTGCTCACCGACCGATCCGAGCAGAAGAATGAGCGCCAGTCGCTGCTCGGCCCCCTTCTTGGCCGGCTCAGGCTAACCAAAGCGCGCGCTTAGCGAAGGACCATGTTCGGCAAACGGAGTACGACTTCACCTGCACCCGCCCCGCGTCCCGAGCCGGGGCCGGCGCCGGAGCCGCCGCGCCTCGACGGGCACGGTGCGGCGTCGGCTTCGCACCAAAACGGCCAAGCCGAAGGTTCGCCGCCCGCGCCCCGCGCGGCGCCGCAGCCCCCGCCGCCGCCAACGGTTAAGACCGAGCGCAAGCCCGTCGAGCGCGTCCGCTCGGAGGAGTACTACGACGTCAAGACGACCGTCTTTAACGCGCTCATCGACACGATCGACCTGACACAGCTCGCCAAGCTCGATCCCGACGCGGCGCGCGAAGAGATCCGCGACATCGTCGGCGAGATCGTCGCCATCAAGAACGTGGTGATGTCGATCGCCGAGCAGGAAGAGCTGCTCGAGGATATCTGCAACGACGTGCTCGGATACGGGCCGCTTGAGCCTCTGCTCGCCCGCGACGACATCGCCGACATCATGGTCAACGGCGCCGACATCACCTATATCGAGGTGAACGGCAAGGTGGAGCCAGCGCCGATCCGCTTTGCCGACAACGCGCAGTTGATGAATATCTGCCAGCGCATCGTCAGCCAGGTCGGCCGCCGCGTCGACGAGTCGAGCCCGATCTGCGATGCGCGCCTTCCCGACGGCAGCCGCGTCAACGTAATTGCGCCGCCGCTCGCCATCGACGGCCCCACGCTCACCATCCGCAAATTCAAGAAGGACCGGCTCACGCTCGATCAGCTGGTCAAGATGGGCTCGGTCAGCCCTGAGGGCCGTACGCTTCTCGCCATCATCGGCCGTGTCCGGTGCAACGTCGTCATCTCCGGCGGCACGGGCTCGGGCAAGACGACCCTGCTGAACTGCATGACTGCCTACATCGAGCCCGACGAGCGCGTCATCACCTGCGAGGACTCCGCCGAGCTGCAACTCCAGCAGCCGCATGTCGTGCGTTTGGAGACGCGACCGCCGAACCTCGAGGGCGAGGGCGAGGTCACCATGCGCGATCTCGTCAGGAACTGCCTGCGTATGCGTCCTGACCGTATCATCGTCGGCGAAGTGCGCGGACCTGAGGCCTTCGATCTGCTTCAGGCCATGAACACTGGTCACGACGGCTCGATGGGTACGCTGCACTCCAACTCGCCGCGCGAGTGCCTCAGCCGTCTCGAGAGCATGATCCTCATGGGCGGCTACAACCTTCCCGGCAAGACCATCCGGGAAATGATCACCTCGTCGGTGGACATCATCATTCAGGCCGCGCGCATGCGTGACGGCACGCGCAAAATCACCCACGTCACCGAGGTGGTCGGTCTCGAGGGCGACGTCGTCACCTTGCAAGATCTCTTCGTCTACGATGTGTTCGGCGAGGATGCCAACGGCCGCGTTAGCGGCCGGCATCGTACCACCGGCATCGCGCGGCCCTATTTCTACGAGAAGGCGCGCTATTTTGGCGAGGACAAGCGGCTGACCGAGGTTCTATCGGCGGGCGAAGTGCAAGACGAGCATGGGCGCCCACTGGGAGAACGCTATGCTCAGCCCTGAAATCGTCCAGCTGGCCGCCATCGCGCTCGCCGCTCTGTCCGTCGGCGGCATCGTCTACGTGCTGGTCATGCCGTATCTCAGCGACGAGCGCAAAGTGAGCAAGCGGGTCGCCACCGTCGCTCAGGGCCAGACGCGGGCGCGCACCAGGATCGGCGTGCCGCAACCCCTGCAGATGCGCCGCAAGCAGGTGCAGGACACCATCCGCGACATCGAGGCGAAGCAAAAGGCGAAAAAGCGCATCTCGCTCCGGACCAAGCTCATGCGCGCCGGCATCAACATCAGGCCGCGTGTCTATTACATGCTTTGCGCGGCCACCGGCCTTCTCGGCGGCTTCATCGTGCTCGCGACCGGCTCCTCGCCGCTGATCTCGCTGCTCGCCGCCATCGCGTGCGGCTTCGGCCTGCCGCGCTGGTACGTGTCGCGGCGACTCAAGTTACGCCAAGCCAAGTTCCTCACCGAGTTCGCCAATGCCATCGACATCATTGTGCGCGGCATCAAGTCCGGTCTGCCGCTCACCGATTGCCTCCAGGTGATCGCAAGCGAAACACCGGAGCCCGTCCGTAGCGAGTTCGTCGATCTGGTTGAACAGCAAAAGGTCGGCGTGCCGCTGTCGCGCGCCTTCGAGCGCATGTCGGACCGCATGCCGCTACAAGAAGTGAACTTCTTCGCCATCGTCGTGGCGATCCAGGCGCAGACCGGCGGTAACCTGGCCGAGGCGCTGTCCAATCTGTCGCAAGTCCTGCGCGACCGGTATCGCCTGCAGGCCAAGGTGAAGTCGTTCAGCGCCGAGGCCAAGGCCTCCGCCATGATCATCGGCGCGTTGCCCCCTCTCGTGATGGGCATCGTCTATGTCACCTCACCCGACTACATCTCGCTGCTGTGGACCGAAAAGCTCGGCCAGATGATGCTCGCCGCGGGCGCGGCCTGGATGCTCCTCGGCATCCTCGTCATGCGCAAGATGATCAACTTCGACTACTAGGCGCCTCCCATGTCCACACTCATCCAGTATCTGCTCGACCCGCAATTCGTGGTCATGGTGTTGGCGGCGGTCGCCGCGTTCGCCACCGTTGCCTCCTTCGTGCTGCCGCTCTTGACCGGCAACCGTCTCGACGCACGCATGAAATATGTGGCGAGCGAACGCGAGCGCCTGCGCGCCGAGCGCTTGGCCAACTTCGCCGAGGAACAGCGTCAGGCGAAGCTTAGGCGGGAGCCGAAGAGCTTCATGAAGCAGGTGGTCGAGCAGCTCAATCTGCGCAAGGCCCTGGAGACCGAGGGCACGCGCGAGCGCCTTAAGATGGCCGGCTTCCGCGGCCAGGCGCCGGTCGTGGCCTTCCTCTTTTTCCGGGCCATCCTGCCGCCGTTCGGCTTCGCCATCGTCTTCTTTTATCTGTTCTTCATCGATGACTTCGGGCTGGCGCCCATCGTGCGCCTCGGCCTGTCCATCGGCGGCGCCTATCTCGGCTTCTATTTTCCCAATATCTTCATTTCGAATCTCATTCAGCGCCGGCAGAAGTCCATCAAGCGGGTCTTCCCCGACGCGCTCGACCTGCTCCTGATCTGCGTCCAGGCAGGCATGTCGGTCGAAGCAGCGATGAACAAGGTGGCGAGCGAGATCGGTTCCCGCTCGATCGAGCTCGCAGAGGAATTCAGCCTCACCACGGCCGAACTGTCCTATCTTCAGGAGCGGCGGCAGGCGTACGAGAACCTCGGCAAGCGCACCGGGATTGCGGTGGTGAAAGCCGTCGGCACGAGCCTCATCCAGGCAGAGCGCTATGGCACGGCGATCAGCCAGGCCTTGCGGGTACTGGCGAAAGAAAGCCGCGACATGCGCATGGCGGAGGCCGAGAAGAAGGCTGCGGCGCTGCCGCCCAAGCTCACCGTGCCAATGATCCTGTTCTTTCTGCCCGTGCTGTTCATCGTCATCCTTGGACCGGCGGCGATGCAGTTTATGGCCATGCGCGGCTGATCGGAAAATAAGAAGTCGGAAGTCAGAAATCGGAAGTCAAATCGGAAGTCAAATCGGAAAGTCGGAACGCTTATCCGACTTCTGACTTCTCATTTCCGGCGACTACTGGCCTGCTCTGAGCAGATTGGCGGGCGCGATCTGAGTCGGCGCGGCAGGCTTGGCCGAGGACTTTTGCCCGGGCGCCTTCGCCGTCTGCGCTTGGGCGATTTTGGCGGGTTCGATTTCGTCGACCGGCGTCACCATTTGCACCTTCGGCGGCTGCGGGGCCGGCGCGGCGTTAGCGGCGGTCTGGACCTTGGGCGCCTCTTTATCGGCCGCGTTGGAAGCGAACGGCGACCAATCCTCAGCGGAAGCCTGTGCGTTGCTTGGCGTCGCGGACGCGGCCTCTGCGACCTGCGTCGGCGAGGACAGCATGTTGCGCAAATACGCCATGCTTGATTTCGCCTGAGCTTCCGTCATGTCGACGGCGGCGACCTGCCGCGCCTCGTCGAACTTGCCCTGTAGGCCAAGCACGAGGGCGAGGTTCTGGCGGACCCGCTGGTCCTCGTTTCCGCTCGCGACCGCTTTCTTCAACAGCTCCTCGGACTCCGCCGCCTTGCCGTCGAGCGCGTAGGAGAGCGCCAAATTGTTGATCACGGAGACCGAGTCCGGTTTCTGTTGCAACGCCGCGAGGAAATATTGCTGGGCCTCGCCATGCTGCCCCTTTCTGGCGTGCAAAGTGCCTTGCGCCGACAGCGTCTTCCAGTCGGTGACGCTTTGCGACTCGGCTGATTTCAGCGCGTGCGCGGCGATGTCGAGCCGCCCCATGTCGAGGGCGACGCGGCCGAGCTCAGCCGCGACCTCGCCATTGTTGGGGTTGGCCCGGTAAGCCGTTTTCAGAATTTCAAGCGACCGGTCCTTGGAGCCGATTGCTCGCAAGGTCTTGGCGTAGCCGAGGGCCATTTCCGGGTCTTGCGGGTTCTTGGAGTAGGCGGCCGCCCATTTCGAGGTGGCGCCTGCCGCCTCCGCGGCGGTCATCTGGACTGCCTCGGAGCCGCTGTCGCGCGAGAACAGCTTTCCCGTCTGGCTGCACGCGCCAAGCAGCGACGCCGCCGCCGTGGTGGCGAGTAGGGCAAGGACCATGGAACGGCGTGGGCGGAAAGCGTGTGCCATACCTTAAGCAATCCTTAACCGGCGCGAGCGGCCGGCTGTCCGGGTTTCATTGCCGTCATGATGTGAGACAGGCGTCAAAAAAGTATTAACCATGATGGATAGGCTCTTAACCTGCGGCCGCTCAGGTGCCGGCTCGTGCCCGCATCTCGGCCTCGGCGCCCCTCGTCCATTCGGCCATGGCCGGCATGGCGAAGATGGTGTCGACATAGGCCGCCGCCGAGCCGTCGTCGCCGAAGGGGCCAAGATCGACCCCATAGGTGCGGAACCGGGTCGCCACCGGCGCGTACATGGCGTCCGCGTTGGAGAAGGCACCGAACAGGAATGGGCCTCGATCGGCCGCTCGGTGTCTCGCCTCCGTCCAGATCGCCACGACGCGCGCAATATCGGCTTCAAGCGCCGGGCTCAGAGGAGGCGCCGGGAGCCGCGACAAGAGGTCCATAGGCATGTCGTTACGCAAGGTGACGAAGCCCGCATGCATCTCGGCCGAGATCGACCGCGCGGCGGCGCGCGCTTCCTGATCCGAGGGCCAAAGACCGGCTTCAGGGTGCTGCTCGGCGAGGTACTCAAAGATAGCGAGGCTGTCCCAAACGAGGCCGGCCTTCGTCTTGAGCACGGGCACCTTGCCGGACGGCGAGTTGCGCAATATCTCCGCCTTGCTATCCGGCTGGCGGAGCCTGATGCGTTCCTCGGTGAAGGGCACGCCGCAGTGCTTGAGCGCGAGCCACGGCCGCAAGCTCCACGACGAGTAGTTCTTGTCGCCGATCACGATGATGTAGTCCGTGTTCGCCATCGTAGCGCCTTCCGCCATTGTCATGCTTCTGCTCCCCTGCCATTAATGCGCGGTCGCATCAAGAAGCTCCCGGATTCTCCATGCCCACCAAAGCGATGACGCTCGAGACCACGCGCCGCCATCTCGACGGCCTCCTCCTCGGACCTGCCGCCGAAACCGTTCCCATCAGGCTTATTGCCACGGAGAATGACCTTGCCGGACTCGACGACATGTCGCGGCGGTTCGTCGAGGTACGCGGCTGGAAGCCGAAGCAGGGAGCCGTCCTCATCCTGCCCGATGCGGAAGCGGGCATCGCCGAGGTGCTGCTCGCCACCGGTGGGGTGGGAGGGATGACAGAAGCGGCTTTGCTTACCGGCGCTCTGCCTGGCGCGCTACCGCCTGGCGATTATCGCTTCTCCTCGCCGCCTCCCGACCCCGAGCTCGCTGCGCTCGGCTTCCTCGCCGGCTCCTATCGCTTCAGCCGCTACAAGTCCAACGACGACAAGGAGGTGCGACGCCTCGTTCTGCCCGAAGGCGCAAGCCGGGAGCAGGTCCTGGCGCTCGCCGAGGCGCTTTACTTCGGCCGTGATCTCATCAACACGCCGGCCAACGACCTCGGGCCCGCCGAGCTCGAGGCCGCCGCGCGCGAGCTTGCCAATACGTTCGGCGCGAGCGTCAAGGTCACCGAGGGTTCGAGCCTGCTATCGGACAACTTTCCCATGATCCATGCGGTAGGCCGCGCGAGCGACCGGCCGCCGCGCCTCATCGATCTACGCTGGGGCTCCGATCACGCCCCGAAGGTGACCGTGGTCGGCAAGGGCATCTGCTTCGACACCGGCGGCCTCGACATCAAGTCGTCGAGTGCCATGGGGCTGATGAAGAAGGACATGGGGGGCGCGGCCTCGGCGCTCGCTTTCGCACTTCTCGTCATGCGGGCAAAGCTGCCGTTGCGGCTCCGCGTGCTGATTCCCGCCGCCGAGAATGCCATCTCCGGGAATTCGTTCCGGCCTGGCGACGTGCTGGCGAGCCGCAACGGCATGACGGTCGAGATCGGCAACACCGATGCCGAAGGTCGCCTCGTGCTCGCCGACGCCATCAGCCTCGCCGACGAGGAGGCGCCGGACTATCTCATCACGCTCGCCACGTTGACCGGCGCCGCCAGGGTGGCCCTCGGCCCCGAGCTGCCGCCGCTCTATACCGACGACGAGGATTTCGCCGCGAAGCTCCTCACCTGCGCGAGCGCCGTCGGCGATCATTTGTGGCGCATGCCGTTCTGGGCACCGTACGACAAGCTGCTCAAGAGTTCTGTCGCCGACCTCAGCCACATTTCCGACGGCCCTTTCGCCGGGTCGGTGACGGCGGCCTTGTTCCTCAAGCGCTTCGTCAAGGACGCCAAGCGCTTCGCCCATCTTGACATCTATGCCTGGGTGCCGCGCGACCAGCCCGGCCGCCCGCAAGGCGGCGAGCCGCAAGCTGCCCGCGCGCTCTACCAGTTCTTTCGGCAAGAGCTCGGCTCGACGTGACCAAATCCAAGCTCGACCCGCGCCGCCATGCCTATCGGCCCGATCTCGCCGCCGAGGCTTTGCGTGGCATCATCAAGGCCGAGCGCTACGCAGAGGGCGAGCCGCGTCAGGTAGCGGCGCCGTCGCTGCCGTTGCGGCGCGAGCCGCGTTTCGATTCGACGCTCGATACCGAAGCGCTGCTCGGTGAGACCTTGACGGTCTATGAGGAGCGGGAAGGGTGGGCCTGGGTGCAGCTCGACCGCGATTCCTATGTTGGGTACATGCCGAGCGATGGGCTGGTCCCGGTCATCACGCCGCTGACCCATCGCGTCTCTGTGCTGCGCACCTATGTGTTTCCCGAGCCGGACACCAAATCCCCGCCGCTGGCGATGCTCAGTCTGAACGCCGGCGTCGCCATGGCCGAGGAGCAGGGAAGGTTCCTCCAACTGCAAAACGGCGGCTTCCTCTACGCCCAACACGCGCGGCCCGTCGGGGAGGTTGCATCCGACTTCGTCGCCGTTGCGGAGGCTTTTCTCGGCACGCCGTATCTGTGGGGCGGGCGCACCAGCGTCGGTCTCGATTGCTCGGGGCTCGTCCAACTCGCCGCCGAGGCGACCGGCCATCGCCTGCCGCGCGACGCCGATATGCAGGCGATTGAGGCAGGCCGCGTCGTCGCCTGGCGCGAGGGAGCGGCGTTACGGCGCGGCGACCTCGTGTTCTGGGAAGGCCATGTCGGCATCATGACGAGTCCGAGGACCATCCTCCATGCCAATGCCCACCATATGGCCGTCCAGCGCGAGCCCTTCGCCGAAGCGAAGGAGCGCATCAAGGTGGCCGGTTTTGAGGTGACTAGTGTGCGGCGCTTGCCGCGAATCTCGGCGTCGGCGCGATCAGGTCAGAGGACGCCAAAAAGGTAGAGCAGAATGATAATGGGAATCGGAATCCCAATCAGCCACAAAAGAACGCCTCGCATCGTCCTGTCCTCCATTGTGCAAGGTACAAACGTGAGGACCGGCGCTTGGTTCCAACCACTCGCAGCGGCGGGCTTTACGTCGAGACCACGGACCCGTCTGTCGCCTCGAGCTCGAAGGCGGCGGCGAGCAGCGCCTTGGTGTAGTCGGTCTTCGGCTTGGCGAACACGGTTTGCGCCGTGCCTTGCTCCACCACCTTGCCGTGCCTAAGCACGATGATGGAATTGGCGAGCGCGCGCACCACCTTGAGATCGTGGCTGATGAAGAGATAAGCGAGCTTGTGGCGGCGCTGTAGCTCGCGCAGGAGATCGACGATTTGCGCCTGCACCGACACATCGAGCGCCGACGTCGGCTCATCGAGAATGAGAAACTTCGGCTCGAGCACGAGCGCCCTGGCGATAGCGATACGCTGGCGCTGGCCGCCGGAGAATTCGTGCGGGTAGCGGTCGCGGGCTAAGGGATCGAGCCCAACCTCCTTCAGCGCCCGGGCCACCCGCGCCTCGCGTTCGGCCCGGGGAAGCCCGGGGTTCTGGATATTCAGTCCCTCCTCGATGATCTGGCCGACCGAGAGGCGTGGGCTGAGCGAGCCGTAAGGATCCTGGAACACGATCTGCAAGTCACGGCGCAAGGGGCGCATGCGCTTCGAATCGTAGCCGTCGATTCGGTTGCCGAGATAAACGATAGGTCCCTCGCTCGAGATTAGTCTGAGCAGCGCCAGCCCGAGCGTCGTCTTGCCGGACCCTGACTCGCCCACTACGCCGAGCGTTTGTCCTTCTTTGACTTCGAGATCGATACCGTCGACCGCCTTGATGTAGCCGACGGTGCTGCGCAAGAAGCCGCGTTTGATAGGAAACCACACGCGCAGATCGTCGGTTTTGAGGATGACCTTGGCGCCGGCGTTGGCCGGCGGCGGCGAGCCCTTTGGCTCGGACGCGATCAGATGCTTCGTGTAGGGGTGCTGTGGCTTGGCGAACACCTCGCGCGTCTGCCCACGCTCGACGATCTCGCCGCTGTTCATGACGCACACCCGGTCGGCCATCTTGCGCACGATGCCGAGATCGTGGGTGATCAGCAGCATCGCCATGTTGAATTCGGCCTTGAGGTCGAGCAGGAGCTGGAGGATCTGCGCCTGGATGGTGACGTCGAGCGCCGTGGTCGGCTCGTCGGCGATGAGCAGGTCCGGCTCGTTGGCGAGCGCCATGGCGATCATCACGCGCTGCCGCTGGCCGCCGGAGAGCTGGTGCGGATAGGAGGCGAGCCGGCCCTTGGGATCGTCGATGCCGACCTTGGTGAGAAGATCGATCACCCGGGCCCGGGCAGGCGCGCCCGACAGGCCCATGTGGATCTTCAGCACCTCGGTGATTTGCTGCTCGATGGTGTGCAGCGGGTTGAGCGAAGTCATCGGCTCCTGGAAGATCATCGAGATCTTGTTGCCGCGCACGTGCCGCAGACCGTCGAGCGGCAGCGCGAGCAAATTCTCGCCCTTGAATCTTATCGCGCCTGACGGGTGCGATGCCGCGGGGTAGGGCAGGAGCTTCAGGATCGACAGCGCCGTGACCGTCTTGCCCGACCCGGACTCGCCGACGAGCGCCACGGTCTCGGCCTCGCCGATGTCGAATGACACCTTCTTGACCGCGTGGACGGCACTGTCGCCCGCGCCGAAATCGACGGACAAATCTTCGACGGAGACGAGGGGTTGATCGGTCATGCCTTGGCCCGTTTAGCCGGTTCGTCGGCGCAAGCAGCGCGCTCGATCTCGATCGTGGCGTGATCGAGGCCAAAACGCTCCTTGAGCCGAGCCTTTATGCCCTGCACCATCAGATCGGAATCTTCGGTATCGCAGACCTTGGCGTGCAAGGTCACCATGCGCCGCGACTGCGTGATCGACCACACATGCACGTGGTGAACCCCTTCCACGCCGCTCACGTTGGCGATCAGATCGGGACCGATCTCCCGCGTGTCGAGCTCCTGCGGCGCGCCTTCGAGGAGGATATGGCTCGAGGCCGTCACCACCTGCCAGCCGCTCCGCACGATGATCGCGGCGACCACGAGCGACAGCAGGGGATCGATGGGCGTCCAGCCGGTGAGCAGGATCACCGCGCCGGCGACGAGCGCTGCCACGGACCCCAGAAGGTCGCCGAGCACATGGATGGCGGCGCCGCGCACATTGAGGTTCTCCCGGTCGGCGCCCCGGAGCAGCCAGAACGCGGCGATATTCACCAGCAGACCGGCGCTCGCCACGACCACCATGATGCCGCCCGAGACATGCGGCGCGCCGGCCCCGAGCCGTTCGATCGCCTCGTAGACGATCCACGCGGCGATGGCGAACAACGTCAGCCCATTGGCGAAGGCGACCAGCACCTGGAAGCGGTCGAAGCCATAGGTGCGTTTCCAGTCCGCCGGGCGCCGCGCCAGGCGGAAGGCGAACCAGGCGAGCGCCAGCGACGCAAAGTCCGTGAGCATATGGCCGGCGTCGGCGAGCAGCGCCAGCGACCCTGCAATAATCCCACCCACCACCTCGGCGAACATGAAGCCGCCGGTGAGCAGTGCCGCGAGCCCCATGCGCCGTTCGTTGTTGGCGTGGACTTCGTCGGAGCCGCTACTATGGTCGTGCGAACCGTGCATCCTTAACCTCAGGCCATGGTCTTGCGCGGGTCGAGCGCGTCGCGCACCGCCTCGCCGACGAAGATGAGCAGGGAGAGCATGACAGCAATGACGAAGAACGCGGTCAGGCCGAGCCACGGCGCCTGCAGATTGTCCTTGCCTTGCGCCAGGAGCTCGCCGAGCGACGGCGATCCCGGCGGCAAGCCGAAGCCGAGAAAGTCGAGCGAGGTCAAAGTCGTGATGGAGCCGTTCAGGATGAACGGCATGAAGGTCAGTGTCGCCACCATGGCGTTGGGTAGGAGGTGCTTGAAGATGATGCGCATGTTGGAAAGACCGAGCGCACGGGCGGCGGTGACATACTCGAAATTGCGCGCCCGCAGGAACTCGGCGCGCACCACGCCCACCAGCGCCACCCAGGAGAAGGCGAGCAGAATGCCGAGCAGGATCCAGAAATTCGGCTCGATCACCGCGGCCACGATAATGAGCAGATAGAGCTGCGGCACGCTGGTCCAGATCTCGATGAAGCGCTGAAACAGGAGGTCGGTCCAGCCGCCAAAATACCCCTGCACCGCGCCGGCGGCGACGCCGATGATCGAAGCGAAGAGAGTGAGCGCCAGCCCGAACAAGACGGAGATACGGAAGCCATAGATGATGCGGGCCACCACGTCGCGGCCTTGGTCGTCGGTGCCGAGCCAGTTCCACTCTAGGCTTGCGTCGCACGGGTGAAACCCGCGCTCCACCGCAAGCTCGCAGTCCTTGTCGGTGAGGAGCCAGGTTGGCTTCACCGGGAAGGCCATCGGCGGGTTCTTGTTCTGCGTGTTGTAGGAGAACCTGATCGGCGGCCACAGCATCCAGCCGCCCTTCGAGGTGATCAAGTCCTGCACCACGGGATCGCGATAGTCAGCCTCGGTCTCGAACACGCCGCCGAAATCGGTCTCCGGGTAGGACTGGAAGATCGGCCAATAGTATCGGCCCTCATATTCGATCAGGATTGGCTTGTCGTTGGCAATGAATTCGGCGCACAGGCTGATGCCGAACAGGATCAGAAAGATCCACAACGACCAGAAGCCACGCTTGTTGGCCTTGAACGTCTCCCATCGCCGCCGGTTGAGCACCGAGAATCGTGCCCGCGGCTTCGGGATACCGTGGGCGGCGACTTCCTCGACGACGCTGACGTCGGTGGGGGCGTCCATGGCGTCACACCTCCCGCGTTTCGAAGTCGATGCGCGGATCGACCCACGTATAGGTGAGGTCGGAGAGGAGATTGATGAAGAGGCCGAGCAGCGAGAAGATGTAGACCGTCGCGAACACCACGGGGTAGTCGCGGTTCACGATCGCCTCGAAGCCGAGCAGCCCGAGCCCGTCGAGCGTGAAAATCGTCTCGATCAGGAGCGACCCGGCGAAGAACGCGCCGATGAACGCGCCGGGAAAGCCGGCGATGACGATCAGCATGGCGTTGCGGAACACGTGACCGTAGAGCACTTGGTGCTCGGTCAGTCCCTTTGCCCGCGCCGTCGTCACATATTGCTTCCTGATCTCCTCGAGGAACGAGTTCTTGGTAAGGAAGGTCGTGGTGGCGAACGCCGACAGCGCCATGGCCGTAAGCGGCAGCACCAAGTGCCAAAAGTAATCCAAGATCTTCTCATACCATGGCAGCGACCAGAAATTCTCCGAGACGAGCCCGCGCAACGGGAAGATCTGGAAGAACGAGCCGCCGGCGAACAACACGATCAGGAACACGGCGACGAGGAAGCCGGGAATGGCGTAGCCGATGACGATGACGCTCGACGTCCACACGTCGAAGCGCGAGCCGTCGCGCACCGCCTTGCGGATGCCGAGCGGAATGGAGATGGCGTAGGCGATCAGTGTCATCCATAGCCCGAGCGAGATCGACACCGGCATGCGCTCGACGATCAGCGTGAGCACGCTCGTGTCGCGGAAATAGCTCTCACCGAAATCGAAGCGGAGGTAGTTCCAGATCATCAGGCCGAAGCGCTCATAGGCCGGTTTGTCGAAGCCGAACTGCTTTTCGAGGCTGGCGATGAACTCCGGATCGAGGCCTTGCGCGCCGCGATATTTGGACGGCGCCGCCGACACGTCGCCCGGCATGCCCTGTTGCCCGCCGGCGCCGCCGGCGAAATCGCCGCCGCCGCTGAACTTGGCGGTGGCGCCGGGATCGGTGCCGGCAAGCTGCGCGATCAGCCGCTCCACCGGTCCGCCCGGCGCGAACTGCACGATGGCGAACGTCACCAGCATGATGCCAAGCATGGTGGGAATGATCAGCAGAAGGCGGCGAAGAATATAGGCGGCCAAGTCGTGCGAATTCCTGTCGTTGAGGGTCCCGGGGCCGCTTTCCCGCCTTGCGGTCCGGATTACCCCTGATGCTTACTGGATTCTGGCCATATGGGGAACCCGACACAGGTCCTCCGGTTCATTGCAAATCGGAAAGGTAGCGCGGCTCGTGTCGATTGTGGCCGGAAGGCGACATTGCTAGGCTCCCCCCAGGCGAACAATGGATTGGACCATGATGGGATCGTGGAGACGCTTCTGCGGGGCAGTCTTGTGTCTCGTTTTGCTTGGACTTCTTGCCGCCACGCCGGCGTCGGCGGCCGAACACGCCACGCCCGAGGAGGCCAGAGCCATGCTGGAGCGGGCCGTAGCCGCGCTTCAGCGGGACGAGGCGGCAGCCCTTGCCGCCTTCAGTGCCGGCGCCGACGGCTTCAAGGAGAAGGATCTCTATGTGTTCTGCGGCAACGTAGACGACGGCATGTCGAGCGCCCATGGGGTGGAGCCCTGGCGCGCTGGAAAGGCTAGCTTGCGCGAGCAGGTCGACGTGAACGGCAAACCGTACGGCGAGGAGTTCTACGCCGTGGCCGAGGAGGGCGCATTCAACGTCGTCGAGTATGCCTGGCCGCGCCCCGGCGAAAAGGACGCATCCCCGAAAGCGTCCTACATCACAAAGGTCGGCAATCAGATTTGCGGCGTCGGCTACTACAAGTGAGTGCTGGAGGCGCCTCGCCTAACGCAGTGCCTTGCGGCGCCCGCGCAGGAACAGCGTGACGGCCAAAAGGGCGAGCACGATTCCGCCGAGGATCAGCCAGGTCCGCGAGCCGCGATCCTCCGTCTCCTCGCCAGTGGCGGCGGCCGCGCCGGCCGATGACTTTTTGACCGCGGTCTGAGCCGCCTTGGCCTCGTCGAACCACCACGTGTCGAGAATGCCGCGGTCGAACTTCGGCTTCGTCTCCGGCTGCGAGAACTTGTTCCAATAGGCGACGTGGTTCGAGGCCTTGTACCAATGGGGCACCCAGTAATGCCCCGCGCGAAGCGCGCGATCGAGCGCGCGCGCCGCGGTGGTCATTTCATCGCGGGTTTTCGCCGCGACCACCCGCTCGATGAGCACGTCGACCCCAGGATCTTTGATGCCGGCGAGGTTGAGCGAGCCGTCGAGGTCCGCCGCAGCCGAGCCGAAATAGCTCCGGAGCTCCATGCCCGGCGTGCTGCGCATGACATAGCGCTGGGTGGTGATGTCGAAGTCGAAGTCCTTGAGCCTCTGCTGATACTGCGCGGGGTCGACCATGCGGATGCGGGCGGCGATGCCGAGCAGCTTCAGACTCTTCACGTAGGGGGCGATGATGCGCTCGAACGATGGCTCGAAGGTGAGGAACTCGACCTTGAGTTGCTCGCCCTTGTCGTTGACGCGGACCCCGTTCTTGACCCGCCAGCCGGCGTCATCGAGCAGTTGGCCCGCCTGGCGCAGGAGTTTGCGGTCTTGACCCGAGCCATCGCTGACCGGCGGCAGCACCGCCGGCCCGAGCGCGGCTTCCGAGACGTCGGCGTCAAGCCCTTCCAGCAGCGCGCGCTCCTCCGGCGAAGGCTCGCCCTCCGCCTTCATCGGCGAGTTCTCGAAGAAGCTCTGCGTGCGGTCGTAGAGGCCGTAGAACAGATTGCGGTTGGTCCACTCGAAGTCGAAAGCGAGCGCCAGCGCTTCGCGCACCCGCGGGTCTTTGAACGCCTCACGCCGCGTATTGATGAAGAAGCCTTGCGTGCCCGACGGCGTTTCGTCTGGCAGCACGTCCTTTTTCACCCGTCCGTCACGGATCGCCGGAAAGTCGTATTCGGTCGCCCACACTTTCGACGTGAATTCCTCGCGGAAATCGTAAAAGCCGGCCTTGAACGCCTCCATGCCCGCCGTGCGGTCGCGGAAATACTCGTAGCGGATCTTGTCGAAGTTAAACCTCCCGCGACTCGCGGGCAGGTCCTTCGCCCAATAGCCGGGATTGCGGCGATAGACGATGGTGCGTCCCTGGGCGAAGCTGTCCACGAGGTAGGGGCCTGAGCCGAGCGGCGGCTCGAGCGTCGTCTCGTCGAATTTTTTTGTCGCGTAGTAAGCCTTGGAAAAGATCGGCAGCGCGGCCACGGTGAGCGGCAGATCGCGCACCAGCTCGCCTTGGAACGTGTAGCGCACCGTGGCGGGATCGAGCGCTTCCGCCTTCACCACGTCACGCAGCATTTGGTGAAAGATCGGGTGGCCCTTCTCCTTCAGCGTGTCGAACGAGAACACGACATCTTCGGCGGTGAGCGCGCTGCCGTCGTTGAAGCGCGCCTCGGGGCGGAGATGAAACGTCACCGACATTCCGTCATCGGCGACCCCGGCGCTTTCCGCCACGAGCCCGTAGACCGCGTCGGGCTCGTCGACCGCCCGGGTCATCAACGAGTCGAACAGAAGCTCGAGGCCTTGCGCGGCGTCGCCCTTGAGAATGTAGTTGTTGAGGCTGTTGAACGTGGTGACGCCGCCCCAGCCCACCAGCGAGAACGTGCCGCCTTTCGGTGCGTCGGGATTCGCATAGGCGAAGTGCTGGAAATCCGCCGGATAGGCGAGGTCGTCGAAAGCGGAGAGCCCGTGCCTGCGCTCCGCCGCGGCGACGGGCGCCACCAGCAGCGCCAAGAGAACAAGGGAACCGCACCCGGCTCGCGCGAAGAACCCACTCACGCCGCTCATCAAAGCTTCGACGGCGCCGGCAGCCGCTCGGCCATCTTCTGATCGTACCACCACACCTGGAGGAAGCCCGGCGTCAACCCCGGCAGTGTCTTAGGCTGGCCGTAGCGGTCCCAATAGGCGATGCGCACCGTGGGCGAGTACCACTGCGGCACCACGAATTCGTGCCACAGCAACACGCGGTCGAGCGCGCGGGTGGCGGCGACAAGCTCGTCCCGGTCCTTGGCGAAGATGATCTGATCCACCAGCTTGTCGATCGCCGGGTCCTTGATGCCGATCAGGTTCATGCTGCCTTCGTGGTCGGCCGCCTCGGTGCCCCAGAAGTCGCGCTGCTCGTTGCCGGGAGAATCCGACTGCGCGAAGCTCGACACGATGATGTCGTAGTCGAACACGTTGAGGCGGCGCGTATACTGTGCCGAATCGACCAGGCGGATGGTGCCTTTGACGCCGAGCCGCTCAAGATTGCGCAAATACGGCTGAACGATCCGCTCGAACAGCGGCGACACGAGCAGGAACTCGATCCTCATGTGCTGGCCGGTCTTCACATTGGTGAGGGCGCCGCCCTTGACCTCCCAGCCGGCCTCTTTGAGCAGCGTCACTGCTTTGCGAAGGTTGCTGCGCATGTCGTCCTGACTGTCGTTCACCGGGTTCTGATGCACCTCGGTGAACACTTCGGGCGGCACCTGGTCCTTCACCTCGCTCAGGATTTCGAGCTCGCGCCCTGTCGGCAAATCTTTCGGCGCGGCAAGTTCGCTGCCCTCGAAGTAGCTGCCGACCCGCTCATACTGTCCGTAGAACAGGTTCTTGTTGGCCCACTCGAAGTCGAAGGCGAGGCTGAGCGCCTGGCGCACGCGGCGGTCCTGGAATTGCGGGCGTCGCAGGTTGAACACGAAGGCCTGCATCGGCTGCGTGCGCTTGATCTCGACTTCCTGCCGCTTGACATAGCCGTTGCGTACCGCTGGAAAGTCGTAGGACGTCGCCCAGTTCTTGGCGCTCGTCTCCTGCCAATAGTCGAGATTGCCGGCCTTGAAGCTCTCGAACGCGACCGTCTCATCGCGGTAGTAGTCGAAGCGGATCTCGTCGTAGTTCCATTGCCCCTTGTTTACGGACAAGTCCTTGCCCCAATAGTCGGGCACGCGTTCGTAAGAGATCGAGCGCCCGGGTTTGGCGTTCTTGATGCGGTAGGGGCCTGAACCGAGCGGCGGCTCGAGCGTCGTCTTCATGGGGTCGCGCGCCGCGCCGCTTGCGTCCTTCCCCGTCCAGTAATGCTTGGGCAGGATGGTGAGCTGGCCCATGATCATGGGCAGCTCGCGGTTGCCCTTGGTGTCGAAATAGAAGGTGACTTCGTTGTCGCCGGTTGCCTCGGCGCGGGTGACGTTCTTGTAGTAGAGCCCCATGCGCGGATTGGCGGCCTTGTTCACTTCGAGGCTGTAAATCACGTCGTCCGTGGTGATCGGCTTGCCGTCGTGCCAGCGCCCTTCGTCGCGAAGCTTGAAGGTGACCGAGGAATAATCATCGGGGTAAGTCGCACATTCGGCGATCAGTCCATATGAGGTCGACGGCTCGTCGATGCTGTCGCTCATTAGACTCTCATAAACGAGGCCGAGCCCCGACGCCTGCTCGCCCCGGTAGAGAACCGGGTTGAGGCTGTCGAAGCCGCCGATATCGGCAAGGCGCGCCATGCCGCCCTTCGGCGCGTCGGGATTTGCATAGTCGAAATGGGTGAAGCCGGCTGGATATTTCGGCTCGCCGATCAGCGACAACGCATGATGGCAGGTGGCTGCGTTCGCGGCCGCGGCGGGGCCGAGGAAGAGGCCCGTGAGGGCGGCGGCGAACGCAACGCGAAGCAAGGTCATGGGCGGGGATTGGGCTCCGGTTTGGTGAATTGGCCTGTCGCCACAGCGCAAGAAGCGCCAAAAGCGCCATAAAAGGCCAAGGAAAGCTAGCACGGTAGCCCCGATGACCAAATGAAATATCGGTCATGTCGGCTACGGCCGACCGACGGGATTCGACGGGAAAATCGCCCGAAATTCCCCAAGTTCAGCGGGCTCTACTAGAGAGCTTTGAGGCCTATAGGCCCTCGGGCGGTCCGTCGGGATAGACCGGCTGCGGCTGCGAGGAGAGATAGCCATCGTCTGAGGGTTCGATCGATCCGGTGCTATCCTTGTCATCTGAACTGTCGTCCATGCCGGGTTCGCCGTCCGGGTAGACGGGCTGCGGCTGCGACTCCGATGCCGGCTCGCCCGCGGAAGGCTCCGACGGCGCATCCTCGGAGACCGTCGGCGGGCTGACGATGGTCTCGTCCGTGGCGTCTCCCGTGGTGCCTTCGGCGGCGGGCTCCTCCGCCGGCGCCGCTCCCGGCTCGCCGTCTGGATAAACCGGCTGCGGCTGCGACTCCGAGGCGGGCTCTCCCATATGTGGCTCGGACGGCGCGTCCTCCGAGGCCGAGGGTGGATCGACGATGGTCTCATCGGTCGTCTCCTCCGGCGCTTCCCCGGCTGCGGGCTCCTCGGCAGCAGGCTCTTCAGCGGCCGGCTCCTCTGCGGCGGGCTCCTCGGCCGCCGGTTCCTCTGCCGCGGGCTCTTCCGCCGCAGGCTCTTCCGCTGCAGGGGCGGGCTCCTCTGCCGCCGGCTCTTCTGCGGCAGGCTCTTCAGCCGCCGGCTCTTCGGCGGGCGCGGGTTCCTCTGCGGGCGCAGGTTCCTCGGCGGCCGCCGGTGCCTCTTCCGCCGGCTTGTCGGCCGCTTCCGGAATCGGCGCCGGGCTGTCGCTAAGCGAGCGGAGATAGGCAATCACGTCGGCGCGCGTCTTGGCGTCCGGAATGCCGGGGAAGGCCATCGTCGTTCCCGCCGCGAAGGCTTGCGGGTTGGCGAGCCACGCATCGAGGTTCTCGTAGGTCCACTTGCCGTCCTTGCTCTTGAGCGCCGGCGAATAACTGAAGTCCGCGTGCCCCGCGATGTTCGCGTCGACCACGTTGTAGAGGTTCGGGCCAATGAGCGTGGCGCCGCCCTTGTCGACCGTATGGCACACTTTGCACAGCGCCGCGCTTTCCGCGCCCTTGGCGGGATCGGCGGAGGCAAGCAGCGTGAGGATCTCCGGTTGGCCCGCAGGCTTCTCGCCGGCGTCGGCGGCGGGCTCCTGTTTGGCTGGCGCCTTCGCCTCGGGCACCTCTGGCAGCGGCAAGGGGTTGTCGCTGTTCTTGTTCATGTAGGCGACCACGTTGGCGCGCTTTTGGAGTTCGGGGATGCCGGGGAACGCCATGGTCGTTCCGGATGCGAAGGCTTGCGGATTGGTGAGCCAGGCATCGAGGTTCTCGAAGGTCCAATCGCCTTCCTTGGCTTTCAGCGCGGGCGTGTAGGTGAAGCCTTCATGCGAGGCGATCTTCTCGCCGACAATGCCGTAGAGATTGGGACCGATCAGCGTGGCGCCGCCCTTGTCGAAGGTGTGGCAGACCTTGCACAGCGCCGCGTCGGTCTCGCCAGCGGCCGGGTCCGCCTTGTGCAGCGCGGCGATGAACTCCGCCGCGGCGTCGGGCGCCTCCTCTTTGCCGTCCGTCTTCTCTTCGGTTCCGGCGACCTCGAAGCCTGGCTTCTCCGGGGGGTGCTCTTCGAAGGCAATATTGATGAGGGTTCTTGTGCCGAAGAAGAGGAGCAGTGCAACAAGCACCGCCATAGCGATTTTGTTGAGGTAGTAATACTTCATGATGGATGTCCCCCAGCCAGGCAGAGGCTACTTCTCTGTAGCTCTTGCGACGCGGGCGAGAGACTATAGAGGCTGCCGGGCCGTGGCAACTCAGAGAATTGTCGCGGATGGCCACATCGTCAGGGAAATCTTCCCGAGCTAACCAGCGGAAAATCATGGCGGATTCCCTCATCGTCATTCCTGCCAGATTGAAGGCGACAAGGCTGCCGGATAAGCCCATGGCGGTGATCGCGGGCGAGCCAATGATCGTCCATGTGTGGCGCCGCGCGGTCGAGGCGGAGTGCGGTCCAGTGCTGGTCGCCACGGACTCAGACGCCGTACGCGATGCCGTGGCGCGAGCCGGCGGCGAGGCGCTCATGACCCGCCCCGACCACGCCAGCGGCTCCGACCGCATCTACGAGGCGGTCACGCAGTTCGATCCGGACCGGAGCGCGGACACGATCGTCAATCTGCAAGGCGATCTACCGACCTTGGATCCGAGCCTGGTGCGCGCCTGCATTGCCGCGCTCAAGGAGGGAGAGGCGGATATCGGCACCATTGCCGCCACCATCACCCGCGAGGAGGAACGCACCGACCCAAACGTGGTGAAGGTCATCGGCTCGCCGCTCGGCCGCGGCGGCATCCTCAAGGCGCTCTACTTCACGCGGGCGACCGCCCCTTACGGGGACGGCCCGCTCTACCACCATATCGGCATCTACGCCTACCGCCGCGCCGCGCTCGAGCGCTTCATCAAACTGCCGCCGTCGCCGCTCGAGGTCCGGGAGCGGCTTGAGCAGCTCCGTGCGCTGGAGGCCGGCATGCACATCCATGTCGGCCTCGTTGACACTGTCCCGCTCGGTGTCGATACTCCGGCCGACCTTGCCCGGGCGCGTGAAATTCTTGAGACCCGCAGCTGAAACGCGTCCTTTCCCGCAAATAGACCATGGCCAGATCACGCTTGAACAAAATCGCCTTCCAAGGCGAGCCTGGCGCCAACTCGCACTTGGCCGCGCGCGACGCCTATCCCGCCGTGGAGGCGTTCGCTTGCGCCACCTTCGAGGATGCGCTTGCCGCGGTGAAGAGCGGCAAGGCGAAGCTTGCCATGATCCCCATCGAGAACTCGGTGGCCGGGAGGGTCGCCGACATCCACCATCTCCTGCCGGACTCTGGCCTCCATATCGTCGCCGAGCACTTCGAGCGGGTGCGCCATCAGCTGCTGACGCTGCCCGGCGCCAAGCTGACCGGCCTCAAGACCGTGCACAGCCACATCATGGCGCTCGGCCAATGCCGCAAGGCGATCGCCGCGCTGAAGCTCACCCCCGTGGTCGAGGCCGACACGGCTGGTGCTGCCCAACATGTGCGCGCGCTGGGCGATCCGACGCGCGCGGCCATCGCCTCCAAGCTCGCCGCCGAGATCTATGGTCTCAGGATCGCCAAGAAGGACATCGAGGACGCGGCTCATAACACCACGCGCTTCGTCGTGCTCGCCGCAAAGCCGATCAAGACCAAGGCCGGCGACGGTCCCATCATCACCACGTTCGTGTTTCGCGTGCGAAATGTGCCGGCGGCGCTCTACAAGGCGCTCGGTGGCTTCGCCACCAACGGCGTCAACATGACCAAGCTGGAGTCCTACCAGCTCGAAGGCTCGTTCAACGCCACCATGTTCTATGCCGATATCGAAGGCCACCCGGCCGAACGCCCGGTGAAACTCGCCATGGAGGAGCTGCACTTCTTCTCGAGCGAGGTGATCGTGCTCGGCTCTTACCCTGCGAGTCCGTTCCGCGCCGAGCTCAAGGCTCTGGAAGGCTGAGCCGCCAAGGTCAATTCACAGCTTGGCGTAGGCAAGAGCGAGTGAGCACTTCAATCGCGCAGGGCGATCCTCTCAGTTCTGACCCTTGTCGGGTTTCCCCTTCGAGTTTTCAGCCCGTTTGTCCTTTGCCTCGGCCTTCTTCCCGCCTTGCTTGGCCTTCGCCTCGGCGGGGGCTTTAGGCTCCTCAGGTTTGGGCCGCTGCTTTAGCTCGGCACCCTGGCCGCCGGCCTCCTTTGGTTTGGGGGGAGCCTTCTTAGCCGCCGCTTTATCATCCAGCTTCTGGTCCTTCGCGCCTTGCTTCTTTGACTTCGCTTCAGGCGGGCCCTGCGGCTTTTCGGCCTTAGGTTTATCCCGGGGCGGCTTCTTTGACCGTTCCACCTTTGCCTTCGCCTTTGGCTCAGGCGCTGCCTCATCTTGCAGCGCCGCGGGCCCCTTCGCCGCGCCGGCCGGCTGCTCTGGCTCACCCTCCGCCTCCTGTTTCGCGTCCGGCTCGACTGGCTCGGGTTTCATCTCGGCAGGCTTTGCCGGGGCGGGTGGCGCTTCAGGCTTTGCTTGAGGCGGAGTCTCCTCGACTGGAGGCGCTGCCGCCGCGGGCTCCTCGACCGAAGGGATGCTGCCTGTGTCCTCGGCGGGGGCCGCTTCCTCGCCCTCAGGCGCCGCGGACTTCTTGCCCCCGGCCTTTTTCTCGGACGTCTTTGACTTCTTGCCGCCTGGCTTATCCTTCGCGCCAGCCGCGGTAGCCTTCTTGGACTCTGGCCGAGGCTTCGCCTCGGTATCGGCCGCCGCCGGCGGCGGCGTCTCATCAGGCGTTGTCTCCTTGGCGGTCGCAGGAGCCTCTTTAGGCTTTGGCTCGGTCGCGGCCTTCTCGCCTTTATCCGCCGCAGGCGGCGTAAGATCCTCGGCCGGGACGGGCTTAGGCTTGGGGGCGTCGGCCAGAGGCGGTGGCGCGTCGGCCTCGCCGCCCTTCGGCAGCGATGGGTCGAGATCCGCTTTTGCTTCGGCCGTCTTGCCCTTCCTTCCCTTGCCCTTGCGCTGCGTGACCGCCTCCTTCACCTCAGGCGGCGCGAGCATCTCCTCGGTCGTCGCCTCGCCTTCGGCTTGCTCTTTGGTCTCGCTCGCCTTCGCTACCTCTTCGACCTCCTTCGGCTCGGGCGGCGCCAGCTTGGCGGGCTTTTCGTCCGGTTTTGGCTCGTACACTTCGACGACATCGTTCTCGACCTTGGCAATCTGCTGCGCCTCGTCGGCCTTCTTCACGACCTTCCGCTTGACGACCTTCTTGTTCGTCTTTTGCTCGACATATTTGACGTTGACGACCTTGTTCACGACCGTCTTGTTGTTGATGATCGTCGTATGACCGATGGGACGGGTGCGCTCGAGAGCCGGGCGCCAGCGATCGCGATCGTAAAGGACGTGCCGTGGAAGATCGTCCGCAAGGAAATCGGCTGACGGCACGACTTGCCAGTAATAGTTAGGCACACTGCCGAACGAGATGGTGATGTTGATGCCATCGTCGTGGGATGGCGGCAGCGGGGCCCATGCGAGGTAGTCGTCGGACTGCCGCCATGACACCCAGGCCGGCGCCCAGCGATTGCCTGGCACCCAGAACCAGCCGATCCGGTCGGAGAAGCCCCAGCGGCCATAGTGATACGTGGCCCAGCCGAATGGCTCGTTGGAGACCCACATCCAGCCTTGCTCGGTATAGACCCAGCGCCCGCGCGTATAGGGACGCCAGGCGCGGTCGACGCCGCCCGGCACCCAGACATACCGGCCTTGGATCCAGGTCCACTGTCCGTGGGGCGACAGCCGGTCGTAGAACACGGCATCGTCAACATAGCCGATATCGCGCGGACCGCCCCACCGCGTGCGCTCGCCATAGAACGGCTCGTCGCGATAATAGGCATCCCAATAGGCTTCGACGTCGAACGTCACGGTTTGATAGCCGAGGCGCGGGGCATAGTCGCCAAGCGAGTAATAGCTGCCCTCGTAATAGCCTGAGAGATAGATCGAGCTCATCCAGCCGCGACTGTCGTGGAAGACGGTGTCGCACCACGTGTAGTCCGGCAGGCAGCCGAGAATGGTGATCGGCGCCTCGGCCGGAACGGTCACGATGACGGGATACTGGGTCCCCGGACCTGCGCGCAGATTCACGTTGGTGATGGGAAAGCCGTTTGGCTCCTGCGCAATTACCGGCGTTGCAAGAAATCCCGCCGCTACAACCACAAAACAGGAGACCGCGAATCTGTATGAACGCATCACTCTTGGCCCTTTGATTATTGATCGGCTAAGCGACTAACGCGCAGTGGGCCGTGGAGTTCGATCTCCCTATTGCGAGCCAAGATGGCATCGCGGTGTGACGCAACCGATTGTGTCGTCAAGGGTGGCTGGTCACTGTCGGCCTCCGCCGAACGTTGCCGCCACCGCTATGACCTCGTCGATGCGCTTGCCTTTGTCTCGGCAGATCCCAATGGTGGCGGCGTGGCCCGCGCCGGATCAGCGCCCGCTGTGGCGTAGGCCTTTGCGGTCACTTCGTTCAGCTCGCGCTCGACCCGCTCCCGGTATTTCTCCAGGACATCGCGCGGCGCGTCCTGCGGCACGTAGATCGGGTCGCCCATGCAGATGCCGACCGTGGAGAAAGGCAGGTTGATGGTCATGCGGCTCCACGAGTTCACCGCCCGGTAGCGCGAGGTGGCGACCGCGAACGGGACGATGGGCCGGCCCGAGAGACTGCCAATGGTCACGATGCCGAGGCCGCATTTGCGCGCCGGGCCCGGCGGCACGTCGGCGGTCATGGCGATGCTGTAGCCCTCCCTGAGCGAGGCGACCGCGCCGTGGGCCGCCTCGGCGCCGCCGCGATCGCGGCGCCGTTCGCCTGCACCCGCGCCGCGAATGAGGCCCAGACCAAACCGCCGGAGCACCCGCGCCAGCGCTTCCGCGTCCTCGTGTCGCGACACCATGGCACGCCCGGGGATATCAGGCGGGTAGATCCCAGGCAGGAGAAAGAATTGGCCATGCCAAATGGCGATAATCGAGGGATGGAGCTGATGGGCGCGATCGATAAAGTCAGGCGGGTCGGCGACCTGTGTCGAGGTGTTGAGGACGAGCTTGATGTAATTGGCGGCCACGGGGGTCGCGAGAACCTGGAGTGGGCGCCGGAGACGAAGTTTTAGCCGCCTGACCCACGAGGATTTCCATAGTCGCGCCATCGCGAATCCCGCGCTTCTCTCGAAAACTATAGAGCAGTAGGCGCGAAAGAAAACCCGGGTTGTCCGGACCCCGAGCGGCAACCGCTTGAATTGGAATGACGATAGCGGACCCACAGAATCGCGCGTCCTGAGTGGGTTGCCACGCCCCCCCTGATCCCCGATATAGTTGGCAGGGAGGTTGGCAGCAGGCGCGTGCCTCGCCAACCGGGTCAGGTCCGGAAGGAAGCAGCCCTAACGAGCGTTTCGCGGGTTGCTCGTCCAGCCTCCCACCTTGCCCCTAGCGTCGAGTAGAGTATGGCGGGGCTGCGCGTGGCTGCCCTCTATCGTCCTTCAGCCGTGGCGTGAGTCGATCCCTCGATGGCCGACACTGAAAACCGGAACAAGACGGCCAAGGGCTCTGCCGCCGGCGCGGCGGAAGGCTCGTCTTCTGCCGCCGGGGTGAGCCACACGGCACTCGCCCGCAAATACCGCCCGCAGGTCTTCGCCGAGCTGATCGGCCAGGACGCCATGGTCAGGACCTTGCGCAATGCCTTCGCCTCTGGCCGCATCGCCCAAGCCTATATGCTGACCGGCGTGCGCGGCGTCGGCAAGACCACCACCGCGCGCCTCATCGCCCGCGCCTTGAACTACGAGGCGCCTGGCGCCGATGGCCCGACCCTCGACATGGCGGAGGAGGGTGCTCATTGCCGCGCGATCCTCGAAAGCCGCCATCTCGACGTGGTCGAGATGGACGCCGCCTCCCATACCGGCATTGACGACGTGCGTGATCTGATCGACAGCGCCCACTACAAGCCGAACAGCGCGCGCTACAAGGTCTACATCATCGATGAGGTCCACATGCTGTCGAAGCAGGCGTTCAACGGCCTGCTCAAGACCTTGGAAGAGCCGCCGGAGCACGTGAAGTTCATCTTCGCCACCACCGAGGTGCGCAAAGTCCCGGTTACGGTGTTGTCGCGCTGCCAGCGCTTCGACCTCCGGCGCATCGACATCGACGCCTTGACCGCGCACCTGGCGGGCATCGCCGCGAAGGAGGGGGCCGAGGCGGAGCCCGCGGCGCTCGCGCTCATCGCCCGTGCGGCGGAGGGCTCGGTGCGCGATGCGCTCTCCGTCCTCGACCGCGCCATCGCCTTTGGCTCCGGCAGGGTCGAGGCTGGCGCGCTGCGCGAACTTTTAGGTCTCGCCGGCCGCGGCCGCATCTTCGATCTCCTGGAGACGGTGCTGGCGGGTAATGCTGGTGGGGCGCTTGCCGCGTTGGATCAGTTGAATCGCGATGGCGCCGAGCCCGGCCAGGTCATCACCGATCTCGCCGATGCGGTCCATGTTGTCACCGTCATCAAGGCTGCGGGGGCGGGGAGCGCCGATCCTGCCGCGAGCGAGGCCGAGCGCGCCCGCGCCGCCGGCCTTGCCGAGCGCCTTTCCATGCCCACGCTCGCCCGCGCCTGGCAGATGCTGCTCAAGGGTCATGACGAGGTGCGCTTGAGCCCGCGCCCGCTCGCCGCCGCCGACATGGTGCTGGTGCGGCTCGCTTATGCCGCCGACTTGCCGCCGCCCGGCGAGCTCGCGCGTCAGCTCATTGACGGCAAGGGCGCCGATGGCGGGAACGCCGGACGTGCGCGGCCTGCGCCGCCGCCGTCCCGCCGGCCGGCGCAAACGGAAGCCTCGGCGAGGAGCGAGTCCGTGATTCAGAGTGAGCCGCCCGGTCAGCCGCAGGCCCACCCGGCGCTTCAGAGCTTCGAGGACGTCGTGGCGCTGGCGGACTCGAAACGCGACCTCAAGCTCAAGAACGCTCTGCTCGAGCAGGTGCGGCTCGTGCATTTCAAGCCTGGCAATATCGAATTTAACCCGCTTCCCACCGCGCCCCCCGACCTCGCCCAGGAGCTGATGCGCAAGCTGAAGGCGTGGACCGGCCGCGTGTGGATCGTTGCGGTGAGTGACGAGGAGGGGGCGTCGCCCCTCGGCCAGCAGCGACGCGAGCGCGAAGCGCGCGAGATCGAGACGGTGCGCGAGCACCCTGCGGTCAAGGAGGTGTTGCAGCATTTTCCTGGCGCGCGCATCGCCGCGGTACGGACCACCTCGCCGGCTGCCGGCGACACGAGCCCCGCCGAGGACGCCGAGGCGGAACAAGAGTACAAAGACGATGGGACCAACTAGGACCAGCGAGATGAAGAACTTTGCCCAGATGATGAAGCAGGCGCAGGAGCTGCAAGGCCGCATGGCCGAGATGCAGGCCGAGATGGAGCGCACGACCTGCGAGGGCCGCGCCGGCGGCGGGCTCGTGGTGGTGACTCTGAACGGCAAGGGCGAGATGTCCGGCATAAAGGTCGACGCCTCGCTGCTCAAGCCGGACGAGGGCGAGATCCTCGAGGACCTGATTGTCGCCGCCCATGCCGACGCCAAGGCCAAGGTCGAGGCAACCATGAAGGAGAAGATGCAGGCTCTGACCGGCGGCCTTCCTCTGCCCCCGGGCCTCAAGCTGTTCTAGCGATAAATGGCTAAAGCGGCGGCAGGCCCGGAGATCGAGCGGCTGATCCAGCTTCTGGCGCGGCTGCCGGGGCTCGGGCCGCGGTCGGCGCGCCGCGCGGCGCTGCATCTCGTCAAAAAGAAGGAGCAGCTGCTGGAGCCGCTGGCGGCCGCGCTTGCCGAGACGCGCGACCTCATCCTCACCTGCGAGACTTGCGGCAATATCGATACGCAGAGCCCGTGCACCCTGTGCCACGACAACGCGCGCGACCGTTCGCTGATCTGCGTGGTGGAGGAGGTTGGCGATCTCTGGGCGTTGGAACGCGCCGGCGTGATCAACGGCCTCTACCACGTGCTTGGCGGCACCTTGTCGCCACTCGATGGCGTCGGGCCCGACGATCTCGCCATCGCCAAGCTGATCGAGCGCGCGCGCGACCCGGAGGTCAAGGAAGTGCTGCTCGCACTCAACGCCACGGTCGAAGGGCAATCGACGGCGCACTATCTAATGGACCAGCTCTCCGGCTGCGATGTCACCGTGTCGCGCCTTGCGTACGGCGTGCCCATCGGCGGCGAACTCGACTATCTCGACGAGGGCACGCTCGCCGCCGCCGTCAAGGCCCGCAAGGCGATGTGACGTCTACTTACTGAGAGGGTTCAGGCTTGCCTTCGTAGTCCTGGATGACGCCCTGCACGGCGCCATCGATCTGCTGCTTGCAGTCCTCGGAGAGATCGGCGCGCGCCAATATCTCGACCAGAGCGTGCTGCTCGGTGGTGGCGCCAAGCCACAATCCGCCCATGCCGCCGATCAGCAACGCCGTGAGGCCGACGACGATGAACGCCAGCACGCGGTCGATGCTCATGTGGACGTCTCCTTGACAGGTTCGCGCGCTTCCATGTCCCCACGCTCGGTCCAGGGTGCCACCTTCAGCAACAACAGCATGCCGGGAATGGCGACGATGAAGCAGACGATGAAGAACTGCGTCCACCCCACGGCCTCCACGATGAAACCGGTCGATGCATTGGCCACCGTGCGCGGCACCGCGATGAAGCTTGAGAACAGGGCAAATTGCGTGGCGGTAAAGGCCCTGCTGGTTTCCCTCGCCATGAAGGCGGTTAGCGCGATCGCGCCGAGGCCTACGCCCAGATACTCGCCGCTGACCACGACGAACAGCCCCACCAGCGTATGCCCGGCCTGGCTCAGCCATACAAACGGAAGGATGGTGAACAGCTGCACGAAACCGAACAGCCACAGTGCCCGGTTGATGCTCACCTTGAGCATGAAGATGCCGCCAAGCACGCCGCCGGCGATACTGGCCCACAGACCCGCCACCTTGGCCACGGAGCCGATCTCGGACAGGCTGTAGCCCATGTCGATATAAAAGGGTGTGGCCAGCGCCGTGGCCATGTTGTCTCCCAGCTTGTAGAGAAACAGGAACGCCAGGATGGCCAGCCCGGCCATGACCCCGTCTCGGCTGAAGAACTCCACGAAGGGATCGATCACCGCCGACCGCAAGCTGTGCGGCGCCAGCGCGTCGTCGCTCACTTCCCTGATCGTCAACGTGGTGATGATGCCGACCAGCATGAAGGCGCCGGTGACCCAGAACACCACCGGCCAAGGTTGGTAGTCGGCGAGGATCAATGCCAGCGACCCCGGCACCAGACCGGACAGACGGTAGGCGTTGACGAAGATGGACGTGCCGGTTCCCAATTCATCGTCGGCCAGCAGTTCTCGCCGGTAAGCGTCGATGACGATGTCCTGGCTCGCGCCGAACAGGGCGACGATGAACACGACCACGACGATCGCTTGCAGCGACGTGGAAGGATTGAAATGGCCGAGCACGCCGATCGACAGCAGCAGCACAAGCTGCGTCAGGAGCGCCCAGCCCCGCCGACGGCCGAGGAACGGCAGCTTGTACCGGTCCATCAGCGGCGACCAAATGAATTTCCACGTATAGGGCAGGCCGATCAGGGCAAACAGGCCGATGGTGGCAAGGTTCACGTCGTTGGTGCGCAACCAGGCCGGCACCAGGGAAATCAGGACGTAGAGGGGCATTCCCGAGGTGAACCCCAGGAAGATGCAGGTCAGCATCTTCCTGGTGAACAGGATCTCGGTCCAGCTGCGCGGCGCTTCGTGCGCCGAACGCTCGCCAAGTGTTGGCTGTGGAGTTCCCCCTGCCGCCGTCATCGTACTAAGCTCATAGCAGGCGAATGCGGCCCCGTCATGCTTGGCGTCACCCCCGTTTTTTGTCATCGCCGGGCTTGACCCGCCTGCGGGCCGAAGCCCCGAGCGAGGGTCGCATGCAATAGTCCCTTCGGCGGGCGAAGGCCCGGCGATCCAGTAACCTCCGTCTTGCGTTAGTTGCTCATGCCTGGGTTACTGGATGCCCGCTTTCGCGAGCAGGACGGAGGAGGAGGCGGACATGGTGCGCGTTGTCGGCATCGATCACATTTCCCTCAGGGTCAGCGACTTCGGAAAATCGAGAGCGTTCTACGGGAAGCTCCTCCCGTTCCTCGGCTTCAAGGTGCTAGATGAGTACCCCGACGCCATCGGCTGGACCAACGGCAAGACGCGGGTCTGGATCGGGCTGGCCGATGCGGAGGGCAGGACGCGCGGCTATCGCATCGGCGATATCGGCCTTCACCATTACGCCTTCGAGCTTCGGAGCCGGAAGGCGATCAACGATTTGCAAGCCTTCTTGAAGAAGGAGGGCGTCACCATCGTCGACCCTGCGGCCGAGTATTACGACGACTACTACGCCGTGTTCTTCCTCGATCCCGACGGGCTGAAGCTCGAAGGCATGAAATGGGGCGAGGCCCATGCCAAAGCCGCCCGCGCCCGGGCCCGCAAGCGCGCTGCCACGCGCAAGAAGGTGATCTGATCGAGCCTCAACTTTCCTTGTCATCGCCCGGCTTGGCCGGGCGATCCAGTAGCCACTGCCCTCTGCGCTCACGAAGACCAGTGGTTACTGGATGCCCGCTTTCGCGGGCATGACAACGAAAATTGGGGTTAGAGCCGGACCCGGGGGTCTTGACGTGGGAACACCCAGGCCCAAATTTTAGTTGAGAATAATTTGCAATTGCAGATATGATTGGCGCGAAACAGGCATTTTCGCGCTGTAGGAGCACAGATTTGGCAATTCAAAGAGTTCGGCGGCTCCAAGTGCTTGGCGCCGTGGCGGCGATCTTCGGCTTGAGCCTGCTTGCGGCCTGCGGCGAGCCGGCCGGGAAAGCGGAGGGGGACGGCAAGTTCAAGGTCGTCACCACCTTCACCGTCATCCAGGACATCGCCCAGAACGTCGCCGGCGATAAAGCGGTGGTGGAATCCATCACCAAGCCCGGCGCCGAGATCCACGATTACGAGCCGACGCCGCTCGACATCGTCAAGGCGCAGGACGCCGATCTCGTGCTGTGGAACGGCTTCAACCTCGAGCGCTGGTTCGAGAAGTTCTTCCAGAACGTGAAAGACGTGCCGAGCGTGGTGGTGAGCGATGGCGTCGAGCCCATGGGCATCGCCGAGGGTCCATATAGCGGCAAGCCCAACCCGCATGCCTGGATGTCGCCGACGAGCGCGCTGATCTATGTCGAGAACATCCGCAAAGCGCTGGTCGAGCACGATCCGGCCAACGCCGAGGCGTATAATCGCAATGCCGAGGCCTACGCGGCCAAGATCACGGCCATGGACGAGCCTTTGCGCAAGCGGCTCACGGCGATCCCCGAGACGAAGCGTTGGCTCGTCACCAGCGAAGGCGCCTTCTCCTATCTCGCTCGCGACTATGGCATGCGCGAAGCCTATCTCTGGCCGATCAACGCCGACCAGCAGGGCACGCCGCAGCAGGTGCGCAAAGTGATCGAGCTCGTGCGCGAGCACGACATTCCCGTCGTGTTCAGCGAGAGCACCATCTCTGACCGCGCCGCCAAGCAGGTGGCCAAGGAGACCGGCGCCAGCTACGGCGGCGTGCTCTACGTGGATTCGCTTAGCGTAGCGGACGGTCCGGTGCCGACCTATCTCGATCTCCTGCGCGTGACCGTCGAGACCATCGCCAAAGGCTTTGAGAATGAACCCGCTTGATGTCCTGCCGCGGACCGAGACCGTCGCGCACGCGACGAGCGTCAGCGTGCGCGATCTGAGCGTCACCTACCCAAGCGGCTTCACCGCTGTCTATGACGTCTCGTTCGATCTCGGCCCCGGCACCATTTGCGCGCTCGTTGGCGTCAACGGCAGCGGTAAGTCCACCATCTTCAAGGCCATTATGGGCTTCGTGAAGCCGTCGGCCGGCGAGGTCCGGTTGTGCGGCCTACCGGTCGACGAGGCCGTCGCCAAGAACATCATCGCCTATGTGCCGCAGAGCGAGGACGTCGATTGGAACTTCCCGGTCCTGGTCGAAACCGTGGTGATGATGGGCCGCTACGGCCACATGAACTTCATGCGCGTTCCCTCGCGCACCGACCGGCTCAAGGTGGACGAGGCGCTGGAGCGCGTCGGCATGAGCGCCTACCGCAAGCGTCAGATCGGCGAGCTCTCCGGCGGGCAGAAGAAGCGCGTGTTCCTCGCGCGGGCGCTCGCGCAAGAGGGCCGCATCATTCTCTTGGACGAGCCGTTCACCGGCATCGACGTCACCACCGAGACGGCGATCATCGAGCTGTTGCGCGACTTGCGCGCCGCCGGCCACCTCATGCTGGTGTCGACCCACAATCTCGGCACCGTCCCGGACTACTGCGACCAGGTGGTGCTGCTCAACCGCACCGTGCTCGCCGCTGGTCCCACGTCCGAGGTGTTCACCCAGAAGAACCTCGAGCGCACTTTCGGCGGCGTCTTGCGCAATTTCGAACTCGCCGGACCCGCGCTGCACGAGGACGACGATGCCCGTAAGCTCAACGTGCTGACCGACGACGAGCGCCCGCTCGTGTTCTATGACGGCAAGCCGCGCAAGCGCAAAGAAGTGGAAAAGGCGAAGTGAGCGCGCTGCTGGCCGAGCTTATGGTGCCGTTCGGCTACGACTATATGTGGAAGGCGATGTGGGTGAGCGCGCTGGTGGGCGCGGTGTGCGCCTTCCTCTCGGCCTATCTCATGCTCAAGGGCTGGTCGCTGTTGGGCGACGCCCTGGGCCACTCCATCGTCCCGGGCGTCGCCGCCGCCTACATCATCGGCGCGCCGTTCGCGATCGGCGCCTTCTTCGCCGGCATCCTCGCTTCTCTCGGCATGGCTTTTGTCAAGCAGCACACGCGGCTCCGCGAGGACGCCATCATAGGGCTCGTATTCACCGCGCTGTTCGCGCTCGGCCTGCTCATGGCCTCGCTGTGGCCAGCCTCTGTGTCCATCCAGACCATCGTGCTCGGTAACATCCTCGCCATCGCCGATGAGGACGCCATCCAGGTCGTCATCATCGCCGCATTGTCGTTCGTGATCCTGGCGTTCCTCTGGAAGGACCTCATGGTCACCTTCTTCGATGAGACCCACGCCAAGAGCATCGGCATCAATACCGGCCTCCTCAAGATCGTGTTCTTCACCCTGCTCAGCGCCTGCACCGTGGCGGCGCTTATGACCGTCGGCGCCTGCCTCGTCATCGCCATGGTAGTGACGCCCGGCGCCACCGCCTATCTCCTCACCGACCGCTTCGGCCGGCTGATCGTGCTCGCCGTGGCGATCGGCGCCGCCACCAGCTTCGTCGGCGCCTATCTCAGCTATTTCGTCAACGGCGCGACCGGCGGGGTCATCGTCACGCTTCAGACCCTCCTGTTCCTCCTGGCCTTCTATTTCGCGCCGAAGCACGGCGTGCTCGCCGCCCGCCGCAGGCGGCTGACGATCGCGGAGGCTGCCGCATGATCGATATTCTCGGCTGGTTCACTGACCCCTTCGCTTATGACTTCATGCAGCGCGCGCTGGTCGTGTCGCTTCTCGTGGCGGCGGTCTGCGCCGTGCTGTCCTGCTATCTCGTGCTGAAAGGCTGGTCGCTCATGGGCGACGCCATCTCGCACGCGGTGCTACCGGGCATCGTCATCGCCTATGTGATCGGCGTTCCACTCGTCGTCGGCGCCTTCGCCGCCGGTCTCGCCTGCGCGCTGCTCACCGGCTATCTCAAGGACAACAGCCGCGTGAAGGAGGACACGGTGATGGGCATCGTGTTCTCCGGCATGTTCGGCTTCGGGCTCGTGCTGTTCACCAAGATCGAGACCGACCAGCACCTGAACCACATCCTGTTCGGCAACGTGCTCGGCGTCACGGCGCGCGACCTGATCGAGACCGCCATCATCGCCGGCGGCACGCTCCTCATCGTGCTGCTTAAGCGTCGCGACCTGCTGCTCTATTGCTTCGACCCGAACCACGCACGCGCCATCGGCCTGCCTGTGCGCGTGCTGCACTATGGCCTCCTGGTGCTGCTCTCGCTCACCATCGTCAGCTCGTTGAAGGCGGTCGGCATCATCCTCGTCATCGCCATGCTGATCGCGCCGGGCGCTACCGCTTATCTCCTTACCGACAGCTTCGGCCGCATGCTGGGCATCGCCGTAGCGGTAGCCACGACCTCGGCGGCGCTCGGCACGCTCATCAGCTTCCATATCAACGGGGCGACGGGCGCGTGTATCGTGCTGGTTCAGGCCTTGATCTTCGTCGCCGCCTTCCTGTTCGCGCCGAAACGCGGGCTGCTCGCGATGCGGGGGATGCGGGCGCCGGCAGGCGGCGCTGCGTCTAGGCGCGGCGGCCTGTTCGGGACCCCTCGGCAGGCTCTGAGTACTTTCCCCCCGCGTGTCCCGTCCGCCGCAAGATCTCGAAGATCAACGCGGTCGACCAACCGATCAGCATGACGCCGTTGAGCGCCGTCATCGGCCCGAGCAGGTGCCAATCGGGCACCGGCACGGTGTCGCCGTAGCCGAGCGTCGTGTAGTTGCCGAAGGCGAAGTAGACGAGGTCGGTGCCCGGCGGCGCGGCCCCGACCCAGTAATAGGTATAGGCCCACAGAACGACCTCGCTGAAATGGCCCGCCACAAGAAGCGTGCCGGTGGCGACGATCACCAGCGTGTATTGCAGGAAGCCCGGGATCGAAGCGTCGGTGTTGGCGAGCCGCCGCACCGTCCACACGACGGACCCCAGCAAGACGGCGTGGATGATGAGATTGGCGAGGCTCGCGCAACCGCCGACGATCACCTGATCGAGCATCGATCCGTCCATCGTCGTGAGCATCAGTCCCTCGCGAGCAAGTCCGGCTGCCGGATGATGCGCGGCCCGCCGTTCCGCGGACGCTGCCCCGGTGCAGAGACTTCACCCTCTCCCCCTGGG
>NZ_JBOHJC010000007.1:0-152360 GCF_050726195.1 Methyloceanibacter sp.
CGCGGCCGACCTCTCCCCGACGGGGAGAGGTGGAGTCTGCACTGCAGGGCAGAGGACAGTCACTTCACGCCGAGCTTCTTCTGCAGGCTCGACGACGAGGTGGTGTACTGGAAGATCAGCTTCTTGTCGGGATGGACGTAATGGTGCGCATGCTGCGCCATGAGCGCGGCCTCGTGGAAGCCCGACAGGATCAGCTTGAGCTTGCCTGGATAGGTGTTGATGTCGCCGATGGCGAAGATGCCCTTCTCGCTCGTCTCGAACTTCTCGGTATCGACCGGGACCAGGTTCTCCTCGAGATTGAGGCCCCAGTCGGCGACCGGGCCGAGCTTCATGGTGAGCCCGAAGAACGGCAGCATGACCTCGGCCTTCTGTTCGAAGGTCGCGCCGTCGGAGCCCTTCACCGTCACGCCGGTGAGCTTGCCGTCGGCCCCATGCAGCTCCGTCACCTGACCGAGCTTGAAGGCAATGTCGCCGCCTTCGACCAGCTCCAGCATCTTCTGCACCGAGGCCGGCGCGGCGCGGAACTCCGAGCGGCGATGCAGCAAGGTCAGCGACTTGGCCACCGGCTGGAGATTCAAGGTCCAATCGAGCGCGGAGTCGCCGCCGCCGACGATCAGCACGTCGCGATCCTTGAACGCGTCCATCTTGCGCACCGAATAGAACACGGACGTGCCCTCGTACGCCTCGATGCCGGGGAGCGGCGGGCGCTTCGGCGTGAACGAGCCGCCGCCGGCGGCGATGATCACCACCTTGCACTCAACGGTGGTGTCCATGTCGGTCTTGAGCCTGAAGGCGCCATCGAGGCGCTCGAGCGAATCGACCCGCTGGCTGAAATGGAATTCGGCGCCGAACGGCTTGATCTGGTCCATGAGCCGGTCGGTCAGCTCCTGGCCGGTCACCACGGTGAGCCCGGGAACGTCATAGATCGGCTTCTCGGGGTAAAGCTCGGCGCACTGGCCGCCGGGCCGGTCGAGGATGTCGATGACATGGGCCTTGACGTCGACCAGGCCGAGCTCGAACACGGCAAACAGGCCAACTGGCCCTGCCCCGATGATGACCGCGTCGGTTTTAATCACTTCGTCTGCCATAGCGCCTCAGAACTGCTTCTCGGGAATCCGAACCTTAAGGCCATCGAGGGCCTCGGTCACCTTGATCTGACACGAGAGCCGGCTCGACGGGCGGACGTCGAAGGCAAAATCGAGCATGTCCTCCTCCATCTGCTCCGGCTGGCCGGTCGTCTCGCGCCACTCCTCCTCGACATAGACATGGCACGTGGCGCACGCACAGGCCCCGCCGCATTCCGCCGCAATGCCCGGAACCGAATTCTTCACTGCGGCCTCCATCACCGTCATGCCGGGATCCGCCTCGACGACATTCTCCGTCCCGTTGTTCTGAATAAAGGTGATCCTGGCCATGACATTGGCGGGCTTTAAGCGTGGTCCGATCTCGGGAGCCGGGCGGCGGGAAGCGCTTGCGCCCGAAGAATATGGGGGCGAGACGGCGGGCCCGCTCGCGGCCCGTGCTCTATAGGGCAATTGAAAGTGAGACTCCAGCGCCTTGCGGCGCTTTATCTCAAGGGGCGGCGCTCAGCGATCCTTGAGCAGAATTGCAATATAGGCTTCAGCTTCGCGCAAAGAAGCCTCGATCTCACCGATCCGCGCGGCGCGGAATTGGGCGAGGCCGTCGCCGTGAAGCGCCTCGGCCCGCTCGGCGGCTTGCGCCGTCCGCCAGGCGCCGATGGCGCGGGACGAGCCTTTCAAGGAATGGGCGGCCTCTTTCCACGCTCTGTCCGACATGGCGGCGCGGAGCTGCTCCAAATAGAGCACCGATTGGCTGCAGAAGAGCTCGAGCACTTCGCGCTCAAGCGCCCGCTCGCCGAGGGTGTAGCGGGACAAATGCACGAGATCGACGGGCTTGGAGGGGAACTTGCGCCCCCCGTCCGGTTCTTGGATCGCTCGCTCGCTTGCCATGAGGCCGTCTCCGCTCAGAGTGGGCCCCGTCCGACGGAGCCTTGCCGTCCCGAAGTGACACCCCGGAGGCGGCGATCTCGCGGCACTGCAACCTTCGGACCGCACGGAAACGCCCCCAACTGCCTGCTCTTACGCGATTCGCGCCTTGCCCGCAGCAAATTTGCGCGCAATACTAATGGCTTATCCGGCGTTAACCCAAGCTGCCGATTCAGCTTTTTTTAGCCCTAAAAATTCGTTAACGATGTTCAATGAGGGGGAAAAGCGTTGGGGGCTCTTCCGGTTAGTCTTTGCTTCCGGATGGTGAGGCGGTCCCCGCGAGACGCGATGCGCCGCTTGAGGCGGAAATCTCGGTTCGGCGTAATCTCCCATTCTTGAGTGCAGTGGTGCGAGGAACGCGTGATGGCGCAGGAACAAGCGAAGTCGCCGCCGGGGAAAGCGACGCCCGAAGCCAAAGACGAAGCCAAAGGCCCCCTCGATGCGATGACACGGGGCAATCAAGACAAGGCGAAGTCGGAGGAGCCCCCGATCCTTGAGCGCAGCTCCGAACTTCCGCGGCGCTCCAGCCTCGCCGACCGGCTCAAGGCCGAGCAGCGCAAGCGCGAGGAGCCGAAGCGCGACGAAGCCAAGCTCCAAGACAAGCTCCAAGATTTCAAGCGCGAGCGCGAAGAAGAGACGAAGCCGCTCGAATACGCCGAGAGCCAATCCGCTCCGCCCTCGCCCAAGCACCTGACCAGAACGCGCCGCCCCGCGGGGCCGCCGCCGCAGCGCCGGCTCTCGCCCCCGGCCAACGACGACGTGCCGTCCATCGGCGGGCTGATCTTCGCCCTCCAGCAGCGGCCGTCGCGCACGCCGTTCCTCATTGCGCTCGCGGCCTCCGTCGCCTGGTTCATCATCGGCAGCTTCTTCGCCTACGGCGTCATTTCGGACGCCATTGCTACCGGCGGGTTCTTGAGCGCCTCGGCGCTGTCGGCCACGGCCGCCATTCTCATCCCCATCGTCCTCTTTTGGTTCCTCGCCCTCCTCGTGTGGCGCGCCCAGGAGCTTCGCCTCATGGCTTCGGCCATGACCGAGGTCGCCGTGCGCCTTGCCGAACCGGACAGGATGGCCGAGCAGTCGGTCGCCTCGGTGGGGCAGACCATCCGCCGGCAAGTAGCGGCGATGAACGACGCCATCTCCCGCGCCATCGGCCGGGCGAGCGAGCTCGAAGCGATGGTGCATAACGAGGTCGCCGCGCTCGAGCGCTCCTATGGCGAGAACGAGCTTCGCGTGAGGAACTTGATCAGTGAGCTTGCCACCGAGCGCGAGGCGCTGGCCAATAACAGCGCCCGCGTCAGCGAAGCGCTGAAGGGCGTCGGCGCGCAGGTCGCGCGCGACATCTCCAACGCCAGCAACTCGATCGACAAGAAGCTGTCCGAGCGCGGCACGCAGCTCACCGAGCTGCTCGTCGCCCGCTCCAGCGAGGCGGCCGAACAGGTGCACAAGGCGCAAGCCAAGGTCACCGAGGTCGTGCCGGGTCTGCTGGAGCGGCTGACCAAGGAACAGGGACGCCTGGCCAAGGTCATCGACGGCGCGACCCAGAACCTCACCACGCTGGAAAGCGTCGTAGCGCAGCGCACCACGGCCCTCGACAAGACCATGAAAGAGCGCACCGAGGCGCTGCAAAGCTCGCTCGCCGAGCGCATCAAGGGGCTCGAGACGTCCGTCGCCCAGGGCGCCATCATGCTCGACAAGACCTTGAAGGACCGCACCGAGGGCTTCACCACGGCCATCACCCAGAATGCCGGCGCGCTCGATAACGCCATGAAGGCGCGCACCGACGCGTTCACCGGCATGGTGGCGCAAGGCGCGGTGACCCTCGACAAGATGCTTCAGGATCGCACCGAGACCTTCACCAACGTCGTGGCGCAGAGCGCCGTCACCCTCGACAAGACGCTGGCCGAGCGGACCGAGACCTTCACCAATGTGGTGGCGCAAGGGGCCGTGGCGCTCGACAAGACCATCAAGGAGCGCACCGACGGCTTGACCAACGTCGTGGCGCAGAGCGCCGTCACCCTCGACAAGACCTTGAAGGACCGCACCGACGCCTTCACCAATGTCGTGGCGCAAGGCGCCGTGACGTTCGATAAGACCCTGAAGGATCGCACTGACGCCTTCACCAACGTCGTGGCGCAAGGCGCCGTCACCTTCGACAAGACGCTGAAGGAGCGCACCGACGCCTTCACCAAGGTGGTGACCGAGGGCGCAGGCGCGCTGGACAAGACGCTGAAAGACCGTACCGAGGCGTTCACCGGCCTCGTGTCGCAAGGCGTTGTCGCCTTCGAGTCGACCTTGAAGGAGCGCACCGACGGGCTCGCGGCCACGATCGACGAGAAGGCGAGCGCCATCGACAAGACCCTGCACAGCCGCACGTCTCAGTTCACCTCGGCGGTCAATCAGGGCGCCATCGCGCTTGACCGGACCTTGGCCGAGCGCGCCGACAGCTTCACCAAGTCGCTGCTCGAGAAGGCGAAGAGCCTCGAGACGGCGATCACGCAGCAGACCGCGGCGCTCGACCAGACCATGAGCGAGCGCACTCAGCTCGTCATCACCGCGCTCGCGGAGCGGCTCAAGGCCATCGACGTGACGTTCGGCCAGCGCACCGCCGAGACCGACACGATGCTCTCCGAGCATACCCGCCTCGTCGACGAGACCTTCGGCCAGCAGACGATGCAGCTCAACCAGGTTCTCGCCGCCAACTCGCAGATGATGCAGGAGACGGCGCAACAGGTCGGCGCCCAGTCCAAGGAGGCGGTGAACATCCTCACCAGCCAGACCGGGAATCTGCGCGACGTGTCACGCGGGCTGCTCGAGCAGATCCACGGGCTCACGCAGCGCTTCGAGAATCAGGGTCAGGCCATCCTCACCGCGGCCAAGGCGCTCGACTCGTCGAACGCCAAGATCGACTCGATCCTCGAGGGCCGCCATCAGTCGATCATCGCCCTGCTCCACACGGTCAACACCAAGGCGCAGGAGCTCGACGGCATGATGCGCAACTATGCCGGTATCGTCGAGAACGCGCTGACCCAGGCCGAGACAAGAGCCAAGCAGGTGACCACCGCGCTCGGCCGCGACACGGCCGGCCAGGCGCAGCAGGCGCTGGCGCAGATCGAGAAGCTGCGCGAGGAGGCGCAAGCGCACACCGCCCGCGCCGTCTCCGACCTCAAGGGCAGCTTCGAGACGGTCATCACCCAGATCGGCAAGCAGCTCGAGCAGATGCGCGGCCAGTTCGACCACACCTCGCGCGGCATGCGCGAGGCGGCGCAGAAGACGGCGAGCGATCTCGACGGGCTGCGCAAGGAAATGCAGAAGCGCATGGACTCTCTCCCGGAGCAGACCGCGCAAGCGACCGCCGCGATCCGCAAGGCGCTCACCGATCAGTTCCGCGAGATCGAGGCGCTCGCTCCGACCCTCACGCGGGCGAGCGTGCAGGCCGCCTCGATGGGCCATGCGGCCGATCCCTACCGGCAGCCGCCGCAACTGCCGCAGCCTCCGCAGCCCGCCCAGCCACCGAGGAGCCAGCCCTTCCCGCCGCAAGGCGGCGATTACGGCCTGGCGCCCATGCCGCCAATGCCGCGGTTCGACGCAAGGGGACGGCCGTCGCCGCAGGATGCGGCCGACTACGACCAGCCCGGCCTCGCGCAGCAGATTTCCAGCGCCTCGGGCCGCGGCAGCAATTGGTCGGTCGGCGATCTCCTCACCCGCGCCGACCAGCCTGATCCGGGCCATGGCGGTGTTCCAGGCTACGGCGGCGCCCCAGCCCACGGCGGCCGCAGCACGGCGCCCGGCGGCCAGCTCCGTATCGACGAGCTCGCCCGCGCCATCGACGCCCGCAATGCCGCCGATGTCTGGTACCGCTTGCGGGCCGGCGAGCGCGGCGTGCTCGGCCGGCACATCTACAGCTACGAAGGCCAGGCGACGTTCGACGAGATCTCGACCCGCTACGACCGCGAAGGCGAGTTCCGCAACACGGTCGACCGCTATATCGGCGACTTCGAGCGCCTGCTCGCGGAAGCAGAGCAGTCCGACCCCGCAGGTCACATGCTCCAGAACTACCTCACCTCGGAGACCGGCCGCGTCTATCTCCTGCTCGCGCACGCGAGCGGACGGCTGCGCTAGAGTTTCTGCGAGGCTCCCCCAGAGCCAAGGCCCCCTCCTCCGCTTCCGGAGCGAGGGGGCTTTTTTTCCTGTTAGAACCACAGTCCTCGTCATTGCCGGGCTCGTCCCAGCAATTCAATAAGGTCTAACCCCCATACTGAGAGTCACTAATGGATGCCCGGCACAAGGCCGGGCATGACGCATCGGCTTAGCCAACGCGTTCTCCATCGCTTATGCCTTGGCACGAAAATATTGCGCGTCTCGCCCCTCATTAACCGCGCGTTAACCATCGCGGCCCTCTTATTAACCAATCGGAAACCCAACGCAAAAAGCCATGGCCGTCGCAGCCCTCAAGCAGCCCACCACAGAAAAGCAGCCCGCACGCTCCTTCCAGTTTCACGGCCGCACGTTCCTCACTTTTGTCCTTCAGCCGGAAATGCCGCTCGGCCGCTGGCTCAGTGAGGCCGATACCTGGCTCGCCCGCTCCCCCGACTTCTTTGCCGCGAAGCCTGTGGTGATCGACGTGTCGCGGCTGCTTTTGACCAAGGCCAAGCTCGCCAAGCTGATTGCCGATCTCGGCTCTCGTGGCATTCGCGTCATGGGTCTGCTTGGCGCCGACCCAGCCTGGGCCGATTCGGATCTGCCGCCCGTGCTGTCGGCGAACCGCATGGCGGAGCTCGGAACGCCGCGCGATATGTCCCAACCGGTGGCGCCGGCGCCGGAACTCGCCAAGCCCGCGCCCAAGCCGCTCGTCATCGATGCGCCGGTGCGCTCGGGGCAGACGCTGTTTCACGACGGCGACCTCACCATCATCGGCTCGGTGTCGTCGGGCGCGGAGATCGTCGCCACCGGCTCGATCCACATCTATGGCGCGCTGCGCGGGCGGGTGCTCGCCGGCGCCGACGGCAACAAGGCGGCGCACATCTTCTGCCGCCGCTTCGCCGCCGAGCTCGTGGCCATCGACGGCTTCTACCGCATGGCCGAGGATATCGAGCTCAGCCTGCTCGAAAGGCCGGTTCACGCTTGGCTGGAAGACGGCGCACTCAACATCAAGGCACTCGACTAGAGGCAAGGGAGGCAGGCACATGGCCCAGGTCGTCGTGGTGACATCAGGAAAGGGCGGCGTCGGCAAGACGACAACGACGGCAGCCCTCGGCGCCGCGCTCGCGCAAAACGGCCAGCGCGTGGTGGTGGTCGATTTCGACGTCGGCTTGCGCAATCTCGATCTCGTTATGGGCGCCGAGCGCCGCGTGGTCTACGACCTGATCTATGTCGCGCAGGGCACGGTGAAACTCTCGCAGGCACTGATCCGCGACAAGCGGCTCGACACGCTCTACCTGCTCGCGGCATCGCAGACCCGCGACAAGGACGCGCTGACGGACGACGGCGTGGCGAAGGTCATCGGCGAGCTGCGCGAATCCTTCGACTTCGTGATCTGCGACAGCCCGGCGGGGATCGAGCGCGGCGCCACGCTTGCCATGCGCCACGCCGACGTGGCCGTGGTGGTGACCAACCCGGAAGTGTCGTCGGTGCGCGATTCGGACCGCATCGTCGGCCTGCTCGACGCCAAGACCGACAAGGCGGCCAAAGGCGAGCGCATGGACAAGCACCTGCTGCTCACCCGCTACGATCCGGTGCGCGCCGGCCGCGGCGACATGCTGAGGGTTGACGACGTCATCGACATTCTGTCGCTGCCGCTGCTCGGCATCATCCCGGAGAGCGAAGAGGTGCTGCGCGCGTCCAATCTCGGCGCGCCGGTCACCATCAGCAATCCCAAGAGCGCTGCCGCCCGCGCCTATCATGACGCCGCCCAACGGCTGATGGGGGTGGACGTGCCGATGGCGCTCCAGAGCGACCGCAACGGCCTGTTCGGCAAGCTGTTCGGCAGGAGAGCCGCATGAATTGGTTCTTTCCATTCAGGAGACGGAAGACCGCTTCCGTCGCGCGTGAGCGCCTGCAGATTCTGTTGACCCATGAGCGCGGGGCGGAGGGCCAGTCCGACCTCATCCCCCTCCTGCGCGAGGAGGTGCTCGCCGCCGTCGCCAAGCACGTGCCGGTGGACGTGGACAAGGTGCAGGTGAAGATCGAGCGCGGCAAGGCCGTGTCCTTGCTCGAGATCGACATCGAGATCCCGTGCGACCCGGAGCCGGCCAAGCGCCGTGACCGCGCGTCGCGCTCCAAGCTCTCGCAGCGCCTCGCCAACGCGCAAGCCTGATAACGCTAGCCTGAGCCCTTAAGGTCAGCCCTCTTCACCCTGTCATGGCCGGGCGAAGGCCCGGCCATCCACGATTTAGTATTTTTCGTACACGATAATTCTTGCCCAGCGAGGATTTTTCGTGTACGAATAATCCTGTGAAGATCATTTGGGACGAGCCGAAGCGGCGAGCCAATCTGGAGGCCAGGGGTCTCGACTTAGCCGACCTCGATCTCGACTTCTTCGCCGCCTCGGCGGTCATTCCCGCCAAGCACGGCCGCCTCAAGGCAATCGGTCCTCACGGCGGCAAACTGCTCACGGTGATCTACAAGCCGCTCGGTCGCGAAGCCCTCGCGGTCATTTCGATGCGCCCGGCAAGCCGCAAAGAAAGGAGAGCCTATGAACAAGATTCGTAAACGACGCTTCAGGCCGCTGACCGACGCGGAGGAAGCGGAGATCCAAAGAATGATCGCCGCCGATCCCGACGATTCGGAAGCGACCGACGAGGAGTTGGCGCAAGCCAAGCCGTTCGCCGAAGCGCACCCCGAGTTGATGGCGAGCATCAGGCGCGCGCGGGGCCGGCCAAAGGTCGAGGCGCCGAAAGAGGCCGTAACCTTGCGCCTCGATCCGAAGACGCTCGATAAGTTCAGGGCGGCGGGCAAGGACTGGCGCGCACGCATGGCACGCGTGCTTGAGAAAGCCAAGGTCTAGAGTCCGCGACAGCCCGGTAGGTCTGAGTTCCTGAGGCGCTACCGCTTGGCTGCTTGCGTGCGACGTCCCCTCCGGGCGGCATAGGAATCGACGAGCGCCCGGATCATGCGCTGATACGGAACGCCTGCCCGATCAGCTTCGCGCTTGAAGAAATCGACGCTGCGGCGGCTCAAGGACAGCGTCACCTTGACGTTGTCTTCGCGAAGCACGAGCTGGTCCGGCCGCGGCAGGAAGTCCTCCACGATCTTGAAGTCGCCGATTTCGCCTTCGCTATACTTTCTTGTTCTCTCGCTCATAGACTTTCTTTCCCTTGCGCCAATACCCGGCGCCGAAAATGCGAACACGACCCTCGCGCCAGGTGAAGCGCACCGTCATCACGCCATCTTCGACCCAGCCGAAGCAATAGTAGCGCTGCTCGCCCCCACTATGGCTCAGGTCTTCGGCAATCACGCGACGTTCATCGAGAAAGGCAAACTGCGCACGCTCGAATGACACGCCGTGCTTCGCTTGATTGAGACGATTCTTGTCCTCGTCCCATTCGAAGCTCGGCCCGTTTTGCATATGGCAAGAATACCATACAAATATATGGTCAAACTAGGCCCGAACGTAGTGATAACTACCGCCGCGCCGCGACCCAGGTGGTGATGTCTTGCAGCACCTCGGTGAAGGCCTGGTTGAGCGCGGCGATGACGTCTTGCGGCTTGTCGGTCGTCGCCGGCACGCGGGCGCTGAAGCCGCGCGTGGCGACCACGTGGCCGGAGGTCGTATTGACCAGCTTGGCGAAGATGTCGACCTCAGCGGCGGCGCGCCCGCTCGACACGTCGACATTGAAGGCGCGCAGCTCGCTGGCGAGGCCGAACTGGCCGGAAGTCGCGCTTACCGCCTTGACCGCGCCGGAGTTCTGGAAGCTCTCGATCATGCGGGTCTGCACCAGCCGCGGCAGCCGGTCGCTCCAGGAGACGTCCTTGTAATAGGAGACCTGCTCGGCGCGGGGGCGCACCATCAGCCGGTTGGTCTCGAGCGCATGCACGGCGGTCGGCTCATAGACGACGAGCTGCCAGGGAACGGCGCGGGCGCTGCCGGCGAAGCTTCTGGGCGCCACGAGGTCGAAGGTGTCAGGGGCCCTGCCGCCGCCGCCGGCCAGCGCGCAGCCGACAAGCCCCAGGCAAATCAAGCCCGCAGCAAGAATCGGCGCCGACCGAGACATGTCCGATCGCCCCCTGTTACGAGGCACTTTCGTGGCCCCCGAACGTGCCTTTATTGACCTTTGGGAGTGTATTCCGGCACCTGTGAACCACCAAGCAAAAAGCCCCTGGGATCCGCCTCCAGCTTCTCGAGAATCCGGTTCAGGGTGGCCGCGGCGCGACGCCCCTCCCTCATGGCGGAACTGAACTCCTGCATGCCCTCCTGAGCCTGGCGGGTGAGCCCATCCATGTTGTCGCCGAGCGAGACTTCGAGCTTGCTGCTCAAGCTGGAGAACGCCTTGGCGCCGTCGCTCACGTCGGTGATCGCCTGGCCGATCTCTTCGTTCTTGGCGTTCAGCATGGTGGTGAACTGCTCGACATTGGTGAGGGTCGTGGTGATCGCCTTCTCGTTGGCGGCGACGAGATCGTCGAGCCGCTCGATGAAGGCATTGGCGTTGTTGAGGGCGGCGGGCGCCGCGTCGAACAGGCCCTGCCCTGCGCCGCGGTCTGCTTGGATGGTGGGGATGGGATCCTCTGCGCTGGCGACGAGGAGCGGCGAATCGGGCGTGCCGGGCGAGATCTGGATGCCGCTGCCGCCGGTCAGGCCGAGCGACTGGATGCTGGCGCGGGAGTTCTCGCGCACCGGCGTCTTGTCGTCGACGCTGATCAGCACCTGGACTTTCCGCCCGTCGTCGGGATCGAGCGCGAAGGACTGCACCTCGCCGACCTTGATGCCGTTGAAGCCGACGCTCGACCCTGACGTGAGCCCGGCCACCGAGCTCTCGAACACGATGAGGTAGCGCTTGCCGCCGCCGGCGAAGTTGCTCATCCAGAATACGAAGATGAAGGCGAAGGCGAGGACGCCAAGGACGAAGCCGCCGATCATCAAGTAATTGGCTTTGGTTTCCATCGAACCCTCAACAGACACACGCCATCAGACAATCAGCCTCCGCTGCTCCATCGGGCTCGCGGCGCGGGCCCGCTCGCCGCAGAAATATTCCTTGATCCACGGATGATTGGGCTGGCGCTGCAATTCGGTTGGCGATCCCGTCCGTACGATCTTCTTGTCGGCCAATACGGCCACCCTGTCGCACACCGTGAAGATGGTATCAAGGTCGTGGGTCACCATATAGACAGTCAGGCCAAGTGTTTGTTGCAGCTTGCGAATCAGGTGATCGAAGTCCGTGGCGCCGATCGGGTCGAGGCCCGCCGTGGGCTCGTCGAGGAACACGATCTCGGGGTCCAGCGCAAGCGCCCTGGCGAGCCCTGCGCGCTTCCGCATGCCGCCCGACAGCTCGGAGGGAAATTTGTGCGCGGCGACGGGCGGCAGGCCGACCATGGTGAGCTTGAGGAAGGCGAGGTCATCCATCATGGCTTGCGGCAGGTCGAGATGCTCGCGCATCGGCACCTGGATGTTCTGGAGCACGGTGAGCGAAGAGAACAGTGCGCCGTCCTGGAACAAAATGCCCCAGCGCTTCTCGATGTCGAGACGGTCTTGCGGCGTGAGCGTCTGCGCGTTCTGCCCGAACAGCGCGACCACGCCGGTGTCCGGCTTGACCAAGCCGGTGATGACCCGCATCAGCACCGACTTGCCCTGGCCGGAGCCGCCGACAATGGCGAGGATCTCGCCGCGATAGACGTCGAGATTGAGCGCGTCCCAAATCTGGTGGCTGCCGAAGCTCTTGGCGAGCCCGCGCACGCGAATTACCACCTCTCGTCCGTTCTCGACGATCACACCCCGATCCCCGACAAGAACATGGCGAACACCGCGTCGAGAATAATGACGAGGAAGATTGCCTTGACCACGGCGCTGGTGACATGGGTGCCGAGCGACTCGGCGCTGCCTTCGACCTTGAGGCCTTCCATGCACCCGACGAGCGCAATGATCACCGCGGCGAACGGCGCCTTGATCATGCCGGCCATGAAGTGCTGGAAGTCGACCGCCTCGTGCAGCTTGTCCATATAGGTGGAGAGGTCGAGGCCGAGCACGCCGAAAGCCATGACCCCGCCGCCTGCCAATCCCATGATGTCGCCGAGAAACGTGAGCAGCGGCAGCGCCACGACGAGTGCGAGCACGCGCGGCAAGACCAGCGTGTCCATGGGATCGATGCCGAGCGTGCGCATGGCGTCGATCTCCTCGCGCATCTTCATCGAGCCGATCTCGGCGGTGAAGGCGGAGCCCGAGCGGCCGGCAACCATAATAGCCGTCAACAGAATGCCGACCTCGCGGAGCGCGAGGATCGCCACCATGTTCACGGCGAACGGCTCGGCGCCGAACGGCCTGAGCTGCCCGACGCCCTGCTGCATCACCACCGCGCCGATCAGAAAGCAGATCAGTGCGATGATCGGCACGGCGCGCAAGCCCGCATGATCCAGATGATGGACGAAGGACGTGGTGCGGAAGCGCCACGGCTCCCTGAACAGGCGCAAGAAGGCGGCGGTGACTTCGCCCAGGAATCCGGTGAGCTGCACCGCGTCACGCCACACGCCGGTCGCCGCCTTGGTGAGGTCGTCGGTCATCTGGCGGAGCGCGCCCTTTTTTTCGATCGCGGGCAGTTGGGCGCGGCCGCGGCGCTGCACCTCCTCGATGAGGATGCGGAAGCCTTCAGTGGCGCCGGCGTAATGGGTGCGCAGGCCCCCCTTCTGCCAGGCGTTGGCCGTACGCTGGAGGAGCCAGGCGCCGGCAGTGTCGATCTCGGCGATGCCGGCGATGTCCATCTCGCCGGTGAACTCCGGGGTCGGCGGGATCGGCACCCGAAGCCGTTTCAGGGCCTTGTCCAGATCGGCGGCCTCGGCGACCGTCCAGGCGCCGGTCGCCACCAGCCGGAAGGTGGTGCCGCTCAGCTCGACGCGGAAGCCGGGGGCGCGGGCTTGCGTCGGCAGGACGAGCTGGTGGTCGCGCTTGAGCATGGAAGGGCTTAGCTTGGCTCGTACTTTACGCTTTCGGGCGCCGACGCCGATGGAAGTGCCCTGTATTTGACCGAAATCTCAGGAGAAAGAAAGGCGTTATGGCGGGATCGGAGCTTGAGCTTAATGGTGCCGGCAAATCGGGGCGTCTGCGGCTTGAGGCGCGCGTGGAGCGCTGGCCGATCGCCGGCGAATTCACCATCTCGCGCGGCTCAAAACGGGACGCCGTGGTGGTGGTGGCCGAGATCGGCGACACCCATAAGGGCCGCGGCGAGTGTGTGCCTTACGCCCGCTATGGCGAGAGCGTCGAGGGAGTGGTGGCGGCCATCGAAGGGTGCCGTGCCGCGCTGGCGCAAGGCTTGGACCGCGACGCGCTTGCCAAGCTGCTCCCGCCCGGCGCGGCGCGCAACGCGCTCGACTGCGCCCTGTGGGATCTCGAGGCGAAGCGCTCGGGCAGATGCGTCGCCGAATTGTTACGGCTTGCGCCGCTCCGCCCTGTGCAAACGGCCCTCACCCTCTCGCTCGATGAGCCGGAGGTCATGGCGGCCAAGGCGCGCGAGGCGTCTCATTTCCCGCTGCTCAAGATCAAGCTCGGCGGCGAAGGCGACGCGGCGCGCATCGCCGCGGTGCGGTTGGCCGTGCCGCATGCACGGCTCATCGCCGATGCCAACGAGGCGTGGCAAGTGGATGAAACCGAATCGCTTCTGACGCTCGCCGCGGCTTCGGGCATCGAGCTGGTCGAGCAGCCTCTGCCGGCGGAGGACGACGCGGCGCTTGCGGATATCGAGCGGGCCGTTCCTGTGTGCGCCGACGAATCGGCGCATGACCGCGCTACGCTCGATCAGCTTCTCGGCCGTTACGACGCGGTGAACATCAAGCTCGACAAGACCGGCGGCCTGACCGAGGCGCTGCTCACCGCGAGACGTGCGCGCGAGCTCGGCTTCAAGATCATGGTGGGCAGCATGGTGGCGACATCGCTCGCCATGGCCCCTGCCCTGCTTCTTGCGCAAGACGCGGACTGGTGCGATCTCGACGGACCATTGCTGCTCGCGCGCGACCGCGCGCCGGGCCTCGTCTATGAAGGCGATCTGGTGCTGCCACCGCCGCCCGAACTGTGGGGTTGAAGATGGCTCGGCGCCACGGGCACTAGTCCACGGACACACGGACCTGGCGGTCGAGAGCCTTGAACGCGGCATCGAACTGGTCGAGGCGCGTCGCATGTCCGAGCCTGAACAGTCGATCGACTTGCTCGCGCTTCCAGTTAAGGCGCCGCGAAAGCTCTGCACGCGTGATGTTTTCCCGTTTCAGCGCCCGGTAAAGGCTAACCTTGAGGGCCGTCTGCGTGGGAAGAATGACGCGGCTGCCAGCCTTCACTTGCGGCACTGGAACATCCCTGCCGTCGGCGATGCGCGCGGCGATCGCCTCCTCGATGGCCCGGCCGGCATTCAGCAGCGCATCGGTCCTATCTTCGCCGAAGGTGGTCACCTCCGGCAGAGCCGGGCAAGTGACAAGCAGGGTGCCGTTGTCATCTGGAGTAAGTCTGACCGCGTAAGCCAAAGTCATTTCAATCCAAGGTCCTTGAGTATCTTGTCCACCAGCTTGGTCCCGAGCTCCTTCCGGCTGCCATGCATCGGCAATTGCGAAACCCGATCGCCGCGCCGAACCGTCAAATGGCCGCTCCCGCCCTTGTGCGTTTCAAAAGTGCAACCTTTTTTAGCCAGGTATTTCTTGAGTTCGCTGGCCTTCATCAATATAGAGTACTCCACAGCTCTGTTGAAGTCTACAGACCTGTGGAACAGGCCCTCATGCCCCTTAGCGGGCGTCGACGTGCTCTCGTACGGGTGCGGCTGACACAGCTATAGGCGCTCGACTACCCGTTTGAGCTTGGCCCGGACCTCGCTCGCCAGCTCGGCGAGGGCCGGATTGTCGATCGCCTGCATCGAGGCGACCGGATCGACGGCCGAGACCTCGACGCGGCCGCCTCCGTGCTCTTGCACGATGACGTTGCATGGCAACATCGTGCCGATCTTGTCCTCGACCTGAAGCGCGCGGTAGGCGAGTTGCGGATTGCACGCGCCGAGTATCCGATAGGGCCGAAAGTCAGCGCCGAGCTTCGCCTTCATCGTGGCGGCGACGTCGATGTCGGTCAGCACACCGAAGCCTTCCGCCTTGAGCGCCTCGGTCACCTGCGCGATGGCTCGGTCGAAGGGAACGTCAAGGTTTTTCGAGAAATGATAGGTCATGATCACCGCCTCCTTGTGCTCCGAGACTGGCCGCAGACGAAGGCAAGAACCTTGCGGCGGATCAATCCCGGGACACGGGGAGTTTGCCGCCCTCGGCGCCGGCCCCCAGCGGTTCCGAGAAAGCTTCGACGACAAGCCCGCCGCGCCAATGCCGGTGCAGCAGGAATGCGGCCACGCTTCCGAACAGCGCGATCAGCGCCATGACGCCATAGGCCTCGCCGCCGAGCCGCGTGTAGAGCGGCCCGCAGGCGACGGTGACGGAGCCCATGACGATGCCGGCGACCACGGCGGCGTAGAGGCCTTGCGCCGTGGCGGCGCGGTCCTCCGGCACGGCGTGGGTCAAGAAATGGATGGCGGCGAGATGGGTCGCGCCGAAGCTCAAGCCATGCAGCGCCTGGAGCAGTCCCGTCGCCCAAAGCGGCGGGTCGATGGCGAGGAGGCCCCAGCGGACGACCGCCGCCAGTCCGGCGAGCATCATGAGCCGAGTCGTGCCGGCGAAGGCGATGAGCCTGCCCGACACGGCGAACAGGGCGATCTCGGCGATGACGCCGATCGACCATAGCGCGCCGATCGTTCCGCCGGAAAAGCCCTGTGCCCGCCAATGCACCGAGCCGAAGGCGTAGAGAAGCGAATGGCTCGCCTGGATCATGCTCGCAGCGAGCAGGAACAGAAGGAAGAGCGGCGCGCTGGCCAGGGCGAACGCGTCCTTGAGCTTGAGGCGGCGCAGTGCCGCCGGGGCGGCGGGACCCCTGCCCTCAATGTCACGCGGCAGGAGATAGGCCCCCACCACCATCAGCGCCGTCGCGCCAAGAAGAAGCGGCAGCACGGCGCCGGCGCCTGCCACCTGGATCACGAAGCCCGCGCCGAGGCTCGCCACAATGAAGCTTAGCGAGCCCCAGGCCCGCACCCGGCCATAATCGAGGCCGCTGGTGCGGATGCCGCTCACCGCCACCGTCTCGATCAGGGGCATGATCGTGGTCCAGTTGGCGGCGAGCAGAATGGCGGCGAACAGCATCTGCCAGAACCCGTCCCCAAGCCAAAGCAGGACGAACGAGACCAGCGAGCCCCACGCAAGCGCGATGAGGATGGTGCGGCGCCCGCCGATACGGTCGGCGGCAAAGCTGATGGCCGGGCTAAACAGGATGCGGACGAAAAGCGGCGCCGCCAGCAATATGGCGATCTGGTCGGCGTCGAGATGCCGCCATTTCAGCCACAGCGGCAGGTACGGCAAGTAAACGCCCACCACCAGGAACAGGGCCGCATAGAGGAAGCCGAGCCGCCAGGCGAGGGAAAGGCGCGGCTGATCCACGGGCTAACTCTCAGTCTTCGTAGAAAACCCAGCGCGCCGATGCCGGGGAGTTCTCGCGCTCACGCCGCAGCGATCTCGCGGCGGATAGCGGCGCCGAGTTCCTTCTCGGCCTCAGCAAGATCATAGTCGGCCTGCAGACGGATCCAGAGACCTGCACCGGTGCCGAAATAATGTCCGAGCCGGATGGCCGTTTCCGGCGAGATGCTGCGTCTGCCGTTGATGATCTCGGTAATTCGATTGGCGGGCACGCGCAGCTTCAGCGCCAGCGCATTGGCCGAAAGCGCTCGCGCTCGCATTTCGTCGGCGAGAATCTCTCCGGGGTGCACGCGGATCATGGGGTCAGCCTTGGTGATAATCGGTCAATTCCACATCATAGGCATTGCCGTCACGAAATCGGAAGCAGATGCGCCAGGGGCCGTTCACAGCGATCGCCCATTGCCCCTTGCGGTTGCCCTTGAGCTTGTGCAGTCCGACGCTCTTCAGGGGCCTGATCTCCCGTAGTGACACGGCTGAGTCCAACATGTTCAGGCGTCTCACCGCAAGCTCCCGATCAAGCCCAGGGAAACCGCCTTTGCCGCTTTCGGCGAAGCGCCGCGAAGCGCTGTCCCCCCAGGACTTGATCATACATGAGACATAATACGCAATGCGTATTATGTCCAGAGACCACCAGAATATAGGCCGCATAGAGGAAGCCGAGCCGCCAGGCAAAGGACGGCCACGGGGCGGCGGTTGACGCGGCGTTTGTCATAGAAGTTAACGAATCCCTTGCCCTTGGCGGCTTACCCTCGGCCCCCATCCCCGAATCAGGCTAGCGTTGCCATGACCATGCCGGAACGCGCTGAAGACGGCACCGACCCAATCGAGCCCAAGGCCAAGTCCTTCAAGCAAGGGCTGGCGGAAGATTATGCCGCGCTTGAGGCGACCTTGCGCGCCAGCCCGCTCGGCCGCTGGTTCCTCGCCGAATATGCGCGGCGGAACCGCACGCCGGAGACGCAGATGCTGCTCGACGCCATCGGCCGGCTCGAGGCGGCGGTGATCAAGCCGCCGCGCCGGGCGGGCATGTCCATGGTGCTGGCCGAGCTCGTGGAGATGAGCGAGGCGATCGCCCGCACGCGGCGCGAGATCGCCAAGCTCAAGCCGCCGCACCGCTTCGACAAGCAACTGCTTAACGCCTCGGAAGAGCTCGACCATATCGTCGAGGCGACCGAGAACGCGACGTCCGAGATCCTGTCGGCGGCGGAGGACATCCAGGAGGTGGCGTGGACGTTGCGCGAGCAGAACGTTGCCGTCGAATTTTGCGACCGGCTCGATCACCGGGCGATCGACATCTACACCGCCTGCTCGTTCCAGGACATCACCGGCCAGCGCACCGAGAAGGTGGTGCGGGCGCTGCGGTTCATCGAGCAGCGTATCAACGCCATGATCGAGATCTGGGGGGTGGACGACATCGCCTCGAAGGTCGACGAGATTTCCGCCAAGACCGGGCGCGCGGCGCACGTTGAGGGCGAGTTCCTGAGCGGCCCGCAGCGCGCCGGCGAAGGCCTGAAGCAGGCCGACGTGGACAGGATGCTTGGCCATGAGCCGAAAGGCGAAGCCCCCGCCCCGCAGCAAGAGGCGGGAGGCGGAGAGCGTTTCGAGCGGCCCGAGCCGCTGACCCTCGACCAGCTCCACGCGGTCAAGCGCGCGGCCCTATTCGGCTAGGATTTCCGCAAATCAGGTCAGGGCCTTAGCATGGGGTGCGACAACTTGGCCGCCCGCCTCTTGAAAAGAGACGGTCCGCTAACCATCTTTGGGTGGACGCAATTTCCCCCAAAGCGTCCCCCAAACTGACGCATGATAACGAAGCGGCCCGGTTTCCCCCCAACCGGGCGTTTTCTTTTGCGGTGCGGCCTTCGCCCGCCAGCGGCGGAATCTGAGGCGTCTCTCGGGCAGGCCGAGATGGTGCGCCGCCAGCACATTGTCGATGAACTCCCGCGCCGAATTCTCCCAGCTATAGCGCAGCGCATGTGCGCGGGCCGCGCCGCGGTCGAGGTGGAGCGCGCGCAGCGCCGCGGCCCTCAAGTCTTCGTCGAGCGCGCCGCAGGCCGGGTCGGTCAGCACGTCCTTCGGCCCGCTGACGGGGAAGGCGGCCACCGGGCAGCCTGAGGCGAGCGCCTCGAGCAGCACGAGGCCGAACGTGTCGGTGAGGCTCGGGAACACGAACACGTCGGCCGAGGCGTAAGCGTGCGCGAGCTCCTCGCCCTCGCGGTGGCCGGCGAACAGCACGTCGGGATAGAGCCGCTCGAGCGCCGCGGCTTGCGGGCCGCCGCCAACCACCACCTTCCTGCCCGGCAGGTCGAGATCGAGGAACGCCTTGATGTTCTTCTCGACGGCGACCCGGCCGACATAGAGGAACACCGGGCCGGAGCCGAACAGGCGCTCATCGCGCGGGCGGAACAGCGCGACATCGACGCCGCGCGACCAGCGCATCATGCGTTTGAAGCCGCGCGCCGCGAGATCCGCCTCGACCGATTGCGTGGCGACGAAGGTCGCCGCGGCGCCGTTATGAAACCGCCGCTGGAAGCCGTAGCACCAGGATTCCGGGATCGGCAGCCGCGCCGACACATATTCGGGAAAGCGCGTGTGATAGCTCGTGGTGAACGGCCGCTTCCGCTTCCTGCAATAGCGCCTCGTCATGAGCCCGATCGGTCCCTCCGTGGCGATGTGGATGAAATCCGGCGCGACGGCCTCGATGGCCCGCGCGATGGTGCGCGGGCTGACCAGCGCCAGCCTGATCTCGGGGTAAGTGGGGCACGGCAGAGTGCGGTAGGGCGTCGGCACCAGGAACGAAATCTCGGCGCCGAGTTTCGGCGCTTCCTGCGCGAGCCTCTCATAGGTGCGGACCACGCCGTTGACCTGGGGGTACCAGGCATCGCTGGCGACGAGGATGCGCATCAAGCGGCAGCCTCGAGCTCCTCGACGCGGGACTTGTCGCCGGACTTGGGCGTGGCCTGATGCGGGTTCCAGCGGATGATCTCGAACACCCCCTCCTCGGTCTCGGCGACCGCCGTGCAGCTCTCCACCCAGTCGCCGGTATTGATGTAGATCACGTCACCCACCTGGCGCATGGCGGCATGGTGGATGTGCCCGCAGATCACCCCTTGCGCCCCGTGGCGGCGCGCCTCCTGCGCCAGCGCCAATTCGAACTCGCCGATATAGTTCACCGCGCGCTTCACCTTGTGCTTGAGATAGGCCGACAGCGACCAATAGGGCATGCCGAGCACGCGGCGCACCGCGTTCAAATGCGTGTTGAGCCACAGCGCCACCATGTAGCTCCAGTCGCCGAACAGCGCGAGCCATTTGGCGTAGCGCACCACGACGTCGAACTCATCGCCATGCATGACGAGATAGCGCCGGCCGTCGGCGGCCACATGCATGGTCTGGCGCAGAATGGCGATGCCGCCGAACTGCGCGCCGCAATATTCGCGCATGGCCTCGTCGTGATTGCCGGGCACGTAGACGAGGTCGACGCCTTTGCGCACCTTGCGCAGCAGCTTCTGCAGCACGTCGTTGTGGTTTTGCGGCCAATAGACGCCGCGCCTGATGCGCCAGAAATCGACGATGTCGCCGACGAGATAGATCTTTGGCGCCTCGTGATGGCGCAGGAAATCGAGGAAGGCGTCGGCCTGGCAGGCCTTGGTGCCGAGATGGATGTCGGAAATGAACAGCGCGCGGTACCGCCTGGGATCGGGGTCGTGGGGCGCGTCGTCTGCAAGCCGCGTGTTCAGCATCGATGCGGCGCGACTTAAAGTGATTTTGTATCAGGCATATGACAGGCGGGTGGCAGGGTTAACCCTCCTCTCCCCGCTGGGGAGAGGTGAACTTGGGGCAGCGCCTGCGAGCCCATCCACCCATGATTAACCGGCGGCGCATCGCCCCATTGCCGCGGCCCGCGCGCCGGGACAATACTTCGCGCCGGAGATTCGCACCTTCAAGCAGGAGAACGCCTATGAGGACTTCCACGACACGCGCGCTTCTCGGCGCGCTCGGCCTCACGGCCGCCGCCGCCTTCGCCACGCCGGCAACCGCCGCGCCTTACGACGGCAGCTGGACCATGTCGGTGGTGACCACCGACGGCCATTGCGGCGTCATCAGCGTCGGGCTTGCCATCAGCGGCGGCCACATCACCTCGACGCGCGGCAAGTTCGTGATGCGGCCGATCAAGATCGCCGGCCAAGTGTCCGGCGGCGGCGCGACCAAGATGAATGCCGTGGCGGGCCCCCGCCAGGCGATCGGCACCGGGCACTTCACCAAGACCAAGGGCAAGGGCAAGTGGAACGGCACCGGCCCCTCCGGCGTCTGCTCCGGCTATTGGCTCGCGGTCCGGGGTTAGGCGCGGTAGAGATATTGCTGGAAGCCGACGAAGCTGTCTCGGATCGCAGGCACGCCGCCCAGCTTTTCGGTCGCGTCGTTGACCGTGTGATACTTGAGTTCGAGGAGATGGCTGAGCTTCTCCAGGTCCAGCTCTTCGACGCCTTGGTTGATATATTGCGCCAGCACGAACTCCAGGAAGGTCTGGAGCGGTCCATTGTACTTCGCAAAAATTTCGTCCCGATGGACCTCCACGCGGTCCAAGCGGGTGATGGGCGCAAGCGCGAAGGCGATATAGGCCAGGACGTCGAAGACGTCGCTCTTCTCCGCGTTGATCATTCGGCTGATCTCGGCGAGCTGTTCGGAACCAAAACCCTTCTCGCGCAGGCTTTGCAGCAGCGCCTTGCGCGTATCCGGTTTGCTCCACAAACGCCGTAGCTCGTCCTCGTCCTTGAAGAAGCGCGGCAACTCCCCGTAGAGGGTTTCGATCATCTGGTTTGCCGAGATCGGCTTGCCGTCCGGGCTCCAATAGGTCGTCGCCATCATGCTTTGGATGGTGCGCTCCTTGCCGTCGGCCAACCTGATCTTGATCTTCTTGGGCCGCTCCGGGGGCGGGTCGTAGTCGGGATCACCGTCGTCGTTGAGGCCGGGTGCCGGCTCGCGCTCCCGATGCTTTACCGGCTCAGGCTCCATCGGCTCGCCGTCCCATTCGGGGTCGTTGAAGTGCTCATAAGCCTTCACGAAGTCGTAGATGGTGAAATAGTCCTTGCCGTCGAACAGCCGCGCGCCGCGCCCGATGATCTGCTTGAACTCGATCATGGTGTTGATCGCGCGCATCAGCACGATGTTGCGCACGTTGCGCGCATCCACGCCGGTCGAGAGCTTCTGCGACGTGGTCAGGATCGTCGGGATCGTCTTCTCGTTGTCCTGGAACGTGCGGAGGAATTGCTCGCCGAGCGCGCCGTCATCGGCCGTGACACGCACGCAGTAGCTCGGGTCGGCGCTCGTCTTCATTTGATTGACTAGGTCGCGCACCGCCAGTGCGTGAAGCTGTGACGCGCAGAATACCAGCGTCTTCTCGCGCTGATCGATCTGGTCCATGAACAGCTCGACGCGATAAGCTTCCCGTTCCTTAATCTCGATAATCCGGTTGAAATCATTTTCGGTGTAGCGCCGCCCTTGCTCCACGTCGCCTTCGACCACTTTGTCGTCAGGTACATAGACGTAGTCATCGATGGTGGTGGCGATCTGTTTCACCTTGAACGGCGTGAGGAAGCCGTCATTGATGCCCTCTTTCAGCGAGTAGGTGTAAACCGGCTCACCGAAATAGCGGTAGGTGTCCACGTTGTCCTTGCGCTTGGGCGTGGCGGTCAGGCCGAGCTGAACCGCGGGTTTGAAATAGTCGAGGATGCCGCGCCAATTGCTCTCGTCGTTGGCGCCGCCGCGATGGCACTCGTCGATGATGATGAAGTCGAAGAAGTCGGGCGGGTAGTCGCCGAAATTGGGTTCAGGCTCACCGTCCTCGTTCGTCCCGCTCATGAAGGTTTGGAAGATGGTGAAAAAGATGCTGGCGTTCTTCGGTACGCGGCCTTTCTTGCGGATTTCGTCTGGCTTGATGCGCGCCAGCGCGTCTTCGGGAAACGCCGAGAAGGCGTTGTAGGCTTGATCGGCCAGGATGTTGCGGTCGGCGAGAAACAGGACACGCGGCCGCCGCGTGGGCTCGCGCGAGAGATTCCAGCGGCTTTGGAAGAGCGCCCAGGCGATCTGGAACGCGATGGCCGTCTTCCCGGTGCCGGTAGCAAGCGTCAGGAGGATGCGTTGCTTGCCGGCGGCGATCGCCTCAAGCGCGCTCTCGATGGCGTTGTGCTGGTAGTAGCGAGTCTGCCAGGTGCCGCCGCGCTCTTCGAAGGGAATGGCGGCGAAGCGGTCGCGCCAAGCGTTGGGTTTCTCGAAGACCTTGGCCCACAGTTCGTCCGGGAAAGGGTAGCGCTCGACATAACCCTCCTTCCCGGTCTCCATGTCGATCTGGTAGATGCGCCGCCCGTTGGTGGAATAGGCGAAGCGCGCTTGCAGCTTCTCGGCGTAAGTCTTCGCCTGGCCGACACCCTCGGTGTCGGCCTTGTCGCGTGCTTTGGCCTCGATCACGCCGAGCTTGTGGTTGCGGAAGGTGAGGACATAGTCGGCGATCTCGGGCTGGCCGCGCCGTCCGGCGCCTTCGATGCGGCCTGGGCAGATTGTCTCGCGGCGCACGCGGCTGTCTGCGACCACGCCCCAGCCCGCCTCCCGCAGAGCAGGATCGATGAGCTCGGCACGGGTCTCAGCCTCGTTCACTCGGCCGCCTCTTTAACTGCGCTTGATGGAGGTGAGGTCAACTGGCCCGCAAAGGCGAATTTTAGAATCGACTGTCTTAGCTGGCTCAGTTTCTTACGTTTCTGTTCATAGGTAACACGGAGTCGCTCAGAGAGCTCCGATAGCTCTTTCAAGTCGGCTGATACTTTCTGTTGAAGAGATAACGGTGGGACGCTGAGCATGAGCGCTTTTGAGTCGGGAACTCTCATATGCTGGACAGTGGCCCCAGAGCCAAAAGCATGGATTTGCTTTTGCAGGTCGCGTGACTGCAGTGCGAATAAAAGAAAGTGGTTATCCAGTTTCTCGGGGTCAGCTCGATAGGACACCAAACGCTGGCCTAGAAAAACTTTCTCGTCGGAAAGTATCATTCCAACCTCACCCAAGGGAGCTTCGCGCGTTAAGAGAACGTCTCCCTTTTGGGGTATCTGTCGTCTGGTCCAACGACGATAAACGTTTTCGGAGACGTACTTCACCTCTTCGAGGCTGATACGACCATCCCGCACGTTGGTCGTGCGGATCATCTTGAACGGAGAAGGATCGTCTATCGATGGCGCTGTTCGATTGGGACAATCAACAATCGAGTCGCACACATCTCGAATCGAGACACGCTTCCAGGTGTCGTTTGGCGCCCTCAAAACAGAGTTGAGATAGCTGTAGAACAGCTCGCGGGCGTTCTTGAGATTTTTCTCGGCGTTGGCGGTCACGGTCGCCAGCCCCGCAAAGGCTTCGTCCAGAATGGCGACGATGCGCTGCTGTTCGTCCAACGGTGGGACGATGACAGGCAGCTCTCTCAGCTTCGCCTTATTGAGCGTTTTGCCTTTGACTTTTTCGTCGGCTTCGGCGGCTTGCTGCCAGTCAAAGTAGGTTAGGAACCAATACAGGTACTGTTGATCAAGCTGTCTGGCATTCAAGACTGTGAGAGCCGCGATGGCCTCGTTTGTCCTCAGGTCAATGTCGGCATAGGCCAAGCGCCCGAGGGTTAGCTTAAAACTCACCAACAAGGTCCGAGCTTTCACAACTCTGACCCGCGAGGCGCCCTCATCGGATAAATGCTCGGCACTTTTTGACATCCTGGCATGTAGGGACTTCGGCAAATCAGCTATTGAAAGCCAGACATTGTTGGTCGACTTTCGCTCGTCCCAATATCGGAGTTGCGACCGGGGTGGTGTTCCGCCAATCTCGATGCCACAGAGATCGCCGAGCGGTAACACTGACCACCCCTCTTTCACAGCGTCCTCCCGATGTCCGCGAGGATTTTCGCGCTTTCCGCATCCAAAGCTATCATCTCGGAAATAATGTCCTTGGGATCACGCAAGGCCTCCTCATCGGCCTTGTTGGGATTCTTGGCCGAGAGGTCATTGGTCGCTTGGTCGATGTCCTTGACGTCGACCGTCCACGAGTTCTCGCTGTTCGCGAACTTCGTTTGGAGGGAGACAAAATCCTTGAGGTGATTGTCAGTGAGCGGATTGGTCTTGCCGAGGGGGCGGTCAAGGTCCTTCTTGTAGAACCAAATCTTCCGCGTCGGCGCGCCCTTCTGGAAGAACAGGACAACGGTCTTGACGCCGGACCCTTGGAACGATCCGTGCGGCACGTCCAAGACTGTGTGCAGATTACAGTTCTCCAGCAGCTCTTTGCGGAGCGCTACGGAGGCGTTGTCGGTGTTCGACAGGAAGGTGTTCTTGATGACGATGGCTGCGCGGCCGCCGGCCTTCTGCTTCTTGATGAAATGCTGGAGGAACAGGTAGGCGGTTTCACCTGTCTTGATTGGGAAGTTCTGCTGTACCTCTGGGCGCTCCTTGCCGCCGAAGGGAGGATTGGCCAGCACGATGTCGAAGCGATCCTTCTCCTGAATGTCGGTGATGTTCTCAGTGAGCGTGTTGATATGGACGATGTTCGGCGCCTCGATGCCATGCAGGATCATGTTCATGATGCCGAGGATGTAAGCGAGGCTCTTCTTCTCTTGGCCGTAGAACGTTCGCTCCTGAAGCGTCCTTCTCGCTTTGGTGGAGTCTGCCTTGGGCAATAGGTATTCGAAGGCCTCGCACAAGAAGCCCGCCGACCCGCAAGCGCCATCATAGATGCGCTCGCCGATTTTGGGCTTCACCACCTGGATCATGGCGCGGATCAGCGGGCGCGGCGTGTAGTACTCGCCGCCGTTCCGCCCCGCATTGCCCATGTTGCGGAGCTTGGCTTCGTAGAGCTCCGAGAGTTCGTGCTTCTGCGCCTGGGTCTTGAAGCTGAGCGCGTCGACCAGCTCCAGCGCATCGCGCAGCGAATAGCCACTCTGGAACTTGTTTTTGATCTCGCCGAAAATCTCGCCGATCTTGTATTCGATCGTATCTGGGCCAGTGGCGCGAGCCTTGAAGCCCTGTAGATAGGGAAACAGATCGCGATTGACGTATTCGATCAGATCGGGGCCGGTTAGCGCCTTGTCATGATCGAAAGAGCCGTCCCGCTTCTTTGGCGCGGCCCAGGCCGACCAGCGATGCTTGCTGTCGAGCTTGTATTCGTATTTCTTCCCCTCCAGTTCGGCCTTCTGTCCGTTGGCCTTCTCCAGGTCGTCCAGGTATTTCAGGAAAAGGAGCCAGGAGGTCTGCTCGGCATAGTCCAGCTCCGTGGCGCAACCCGCCTCTTTCCACAGCACATCATCGATATTTTTGAAGGTTTGCTCGAACATTGGCTCCCTCCCGGCGGGGTATTCTGGCGCGCGGCGTGAAGATCGGCAACTCTTGGTCGCAGATGGCGCAAACCCTGAAAAATCGCCTGGAATCAGCCCTCGGCTCGCGCATCCTCGACTCCGCGCCGATGGCGGTCGGGTTCGGGCTCACCGGCATGCGCATCACGCTCGCCGACGGCCGCCGCCTCGCGGTGAAGGCGCGCGCCCACACACAAGGCACGCGCGCCGGCCCGAGCCTGGAGATCGAGGCGTATATGCTCGCCGAGCTCGCCCGCCTCTCCGACCTGCCGGTCCCCGCCGTTCATGCCGCGGCGCCCGACCTGCTGGTGATGGACTTCATCGACAATGACGGCGGCGCCATCACCAAGGACGCGGAGCGCCACGCGGGCGAACTGATCGCGAGGCTGCACGCGACCCCGCGCGAGGCGTTCGGCTATGCGCGCGACACCTTGATCGGCCCCCTGCCCCAGCCCAATCCGCGCTGCATGCGCTGGATCCCGTTCTTCCGCGATCACCGCCTCATGCACATGGCGGACGAAGCGCGCGACGAGGGGCGCCTGCCGGCGGCGATGCACGCGCGCATCGCGATTCTTGCGGCGCGGCTCGATGCGCATCTGATCGAGCCCGCGCATCCGGCGCTGCTGCATGGCGATCTGTGGACCGGTAACGTGCTCGTGCGGGCCGGGCGGATCGCCGGCTTCGTCGACCCGGCGATCTATTGCGGCGCGCCTGAGATCGAGCTCGCCTTCGCCACCTTGTTCGGCACGTTCGGCCGCGCCTTCTTCGAGAGCTATGAGGCGGTGCTGCCGCTTCAGCCGGGGTTCCACGAGGGCCGCCGCGACCTCTACAACCTCTACCCGCTCTTGGTGCATGTGCGGCTGTTCGGGGCGAGCTATCTCGCCGGTATCGACCGGGTCCTGGCGCGGTTCGGGGTGTGATGCGGGGTGGCGCGCCATGTCACCCGCCGAACGCGCCGAAACTGCCGCCGAATGCGCCGAAACTGCCGCCGAACGCGCCGCGAACCCCGCCAAAACGCCGAAAAAAGAACCGGCCCGGACAGGCCGGGCCGGTCTTCCCTGCGAAACGAGCCGAATGCGAAAAGGCTTTAGCCTAATCAGCGGGCTTCGGCTCGCCCCCCCATCATGTTCCTGAGCCGTCTATGATTTTTGCTTCAGGTCCCTCGTAAGTCGCGCGTCAAATGCTTCTGGCTTCGTCTTGGAAAGAGGCCCCCCAGCCCCCGTCCCCCGTTTGTGAGTGAAAGGCTAGCCAGTCCGGCCAGAGCCTTCAACAATCCGCGAGGGCGCAAATGCAAAACGCTCCGGCACTGTTGCGGAAATGCAAAAGTGCGGCTTGGCGCTGGCACGCGGCGGTGTATGCGCGCCATTTTGTGTATGTGAATCAGCCTGTTAGGCGGGAGCAGCCCGGCGGTTGCGGGAGCGGCGGCGCGCGCGCGGATCGCCTCAAGGAGGCGGTGCCGGCAGGCTCTGTGGCGAAAACTTTATGGGTTCCTGTTGCACTTGAGCAACGGCAGGCTGGCCGGCCACAGAGCGCACCGAGTCAGGCGCAAATGCAAACAGAATCAATGGCGCGCCCCATCGCCATGGCGACCGCCGTTGCGCCTCCGGTCCTTGCATGCAACATGCGGAAAAACCATCAGCCGGGGGACGACGATGAAGCTGCTACGCTTTGGCGAGCCAGGACAGGAGAGGCCGGGCATCCTTGATAACACGGGCCAAATCAGAGACTTGTCGGGGACCGTCGGCGATCTCGCCGGCCGCGCGCTCGGGCCTGAAAGCTTCGCTCGCATCAAGGCGCTCGATCCCGCAACGCTGCCTTTGGTTGAAGGGCGGAAGCGGCTCGGGCCGCCGGTCGGTCTCGTGCCGAAATTCCTCGGCATCGGCCTCAATTACCGCGACCACGCCGAGGAGACCGGCATGCCGATCCCGGAAGTGCCGATCGTGTTCGCCAAGGCGAGCTCTTGTGTTTCAGGGCCTTACGATCCCGTGTGGGCGCCAAAGGGCTTCGAGCGCATGGACTACGAGGTCGAGCTTGCCGTGGTCATCGGCACCAGAGCCAAGCGGGTCGGGGCCGGCGAGGCGCTCACCTACGTCGCCGGCTATTGCATCGGCAACGACATCTCCGAGCGCAGCCTGCAAAAGGGCGGGCCAGGCGAGTGGATCAAGGCCAAGAGCTATGACAGCTTCGGCCCTCTGGGCCCCTGGCTCGTCACCCCCGACGAGATTCCCGATCCGCAGACCCTCGATCTCACTCTCGACCTCAACGGGGAGCGGATGCAGACCGGCAACACCGCGACCATGATCTTCAGCGTCGCCGACCTCGTCAGCTATATCAGCCAGTACATGACCCTGATGCCGGGCGACGTCATCACCACCGGCACGCCGCCTGGCGTCGGCATGGCGCGGAAGCCGCGCGTGTTCCTCAAGCCCGGCGACGAGATCCGCGCCACTATCTCCGGCCTCGGCGAGCAGCGGTTCAAGGTCGTGGCGGAGGACTAGGGCTTAGGCCACAGTGCGTGGAAATGGTGGACGGGGCCCCTGCCCGCGCCGATGGCGATCTCGTCGGCGGCCATGATCGCGGCAGTCACGTAGAGCTTCGCCGCCTTCACCGCCCTGACCAAAGGCGCGCCCTTGGCCAGCTCGGCGGCGATCGCCGAAGACAGCGTGCAGCCGGTGCCGTGGGTATTTCTTGTCGCCACGCGCGGCGCTTCCAGGCGCTGGATGCCGCTCCGGTCGATAAAAATATCGAGCGCCGTGTCGGCGTCCGACTCGCCGCCGGTGAGCAGCACAGCGCCCGCGCCAAGCTCGCACAGCCGTTCGGCGCGCCCTTCCATCAACCGCTCGCGGCTCTCGTCGGGCTCGCCAAGCAGTACGGCCGCCTCGCGCAGGTTCGGCGTGATCACGGTGGCGCGCGGCACGAGCCTCAAGCGCAACTGGCCGACGGCATCCTCGTCGAGCAGGCGGTCGCCGCTCGTCGACACCATGACCGGGTCCAGAACGACGGGCACCGAGGGAAAGGCGTCGAGCCCGTCGGCGACGGCGTCGATGACCGCGCCAGTGCCGAGCATGCCGATCTTGATGGCATTCACCGTGAGGTCGCTCGCCACGCTCTGCATTTGCGCCAGCACGAACTCCGGCGGCACCACCATCACATCGTCCACGCCTTGCGTATTCTGGGCGGTGAGCGCGGTGATGACGCTCGCGCCATAGACGCCGAGCGCGGAGAAGGTCTTGAGGTCGGCCTGGATGCCTGCGCCGCCCGAGGAGTCGGAGCCGGCGATGGTGAGGGCGATGGCGGTCATGCGCGCCACTATTCAGAGCCTGCTCAGAGGCGCAAGCGGCTTCGTCAGCCGATGGTGGCAAGGGCTGGAAACGTTTGCAGGATCCAGCCGGCGATCAAGGTCATGGAATCGGTGAGGAAGAGGATGCCGGTCAGCACGAGAAAGCCGCCAAGCACCTTCTCCATGATTGAGAGATGGCCCTTGAAGCGCCGCATGGCGCTCATGAACGGCTTGATGGCGACGGCGGCGAGAATGAACGGGATGCCCAGCCCGAGCGAATAGACGAAGAGCAGGCTCACGCCTTGGCGCACCGAGTCCTCGCCAGCAGCGACCGCAAGGATGGCGCCGAGCACCGGGCCAATACAGGGCGTCCAGCCGAAGGCGAAGGCAAGGCCGATGACATAGGCGCCGACCAGCCCCGCGGGCCGCGTATCGGCGTGATAGCGCGCCTCGCGGTGCAGGATCGGAATGTGGATCACGCCAAGGAAATGCAGCCCGGCAATGATGATGATGATGCCGGCGATCTTGGCGAGCAGCGGCAGGTTCTCGGCGAGGAGTTGGCCGAGCGTGGTGGCGGTGGCGCCGAGCAGCACGAACACCGTGGTGAAGCCGAGCACGAAGGCAACCGACGACATCACCACCGTCGAGTAGACGTGGCTTGGCGTCTCGTCCTCGCCGGTGAGCTGATCGAAGGTCGTGCCGCCGAGGAAGCATAGATAGGGCGGCACGAGCGGCAGCACGCACGGGCTGAGAAAGCTCAGGAGCCCTGCCAAAAGGGCGCCGATATAGGTGACATCCACTCCGCTTCTCCTGGACGTCATGGCCTGCGAAAGGCGGGCAATCCAGTAAACATCATCGGATCAGTAGGATACTGGATTGCCCGGTCAGGCCGGGCAATGACAAGTCACGTTAATGTTAGCGCTAAGACCCTACGCGGCCATAGTCTTGGGGGGCGGCGGGGCCACACGGCGCGACGCAAGCGCGGCGACGGCCGGCAATTGGCGCCCTGCCAGCCATTCGAGAAACGCACCGCCCGCCGTCGACACATAAGTGAAGTCTGGCGCGACGCCCGCAATGTTCAGCGCGCGAATGGTGTCGCCGCCGCCAGCGACGGAAATGAGCTTGCCTTCGCGCGATAGTTTTCCGGCTTCGTGAGCGAGGGCGAGCGTGCCCTCGCCGAATGGCTCGATCTCGAACGCGCCAAGAGGCCCGTTCCACAGTAGCGTCTTGATCTCGTTCAAGCGCTGCTTGAGGCGCTCAATACTCTTAGGCCCCTGGTCGAGCACCATCATGTCGGCGGGGATCGCGTTCACCTCGCAGACCTTCCACTCGGTGCCGGCCGCGAACTCCTTGGCCACGACCTCGTCGATAGGCAGCATGATCTCGCAGCCGGAGGCTTTGGCCTTGGCGGCCACGTCCTTCACCGTCTCGACGAAATCGGGCTCGTAGAGCGAGTTGCCGACATTCACGCCCTGGGCGTGGAGGAAGGTATTGGCCATGCCGCCGCCAACCACGATGACGTCCATGCAGGAGGTGAGGTTCGAGAGGACATCGATCTTGGTCGAGACCTTGGCGCCGCCGACGATCGCCATCACGGGGTGCTTGGGATCCTCGATGGCGCGGCCAACCGCATCGATCTCGGCCATCATCAGGAGTCCAGCATAAGACGGCATCAGATGGGCGATGGCCTCGACCGAAGCGTGCGCCCGGTGGGCCGACGAGAAGGCATCGTCGACATACATGTCGCCGAGCGCGGCAAGCTGCTTGGCAAACTCCATGTCGTTCGCGGTCTCGCCATTGTGGTAACGCAGGTTCTCCAGCATCGCCACGTCGCCGGGTGCAAGCGCATTGACGCCAGCCTCGACGTCCGGCCCGACACAATCGTCGAAGAAGCGCACCGGGGCTCCCAACAGTTCCTGCAGCTTCGCGGCGACGGGGCGCAGGGATGTCTCGGGCGAGCGCACGCCCTTGGGGCGGCCAAGATGCGACAGGACGATCACCTTCGCCCCACCCTGCCGGAGCTTGTTGATGGTGGGCAGCACGCGCTTAATGCGGGTCGCGTCGGCAACCTTGCCATCCTCGATCGGCACGTTGAGGTCCGCCCTGACGAGGACGCGTTTCCCCTTAACGTCGAGGCCGTCGATGGTTCTGATACTCGAAAAATCGATCGTCTTCATTTCACTCTGCCATTCGCTGTCTACATCGGGCTTAGATCAACCGGCCCATGGCGACGGCGGTGTCGCTCATCCGGTTGGAGAAGCCCCATTCGTTGTCGTACCAGGCCACCACGCGGCAGAACGTACCGTCGATGACCTGCGTGCCGGTCAAATCGAAGACGGAACTTAGTGGGTCATGATTGAAGTCCGATGAAACCAGCGGCTTGTCGTTGACCCCGAGCACGCCCTTGAGCGGCCCGTTGGCGGCCTTGACGATCGCCGCGTTGATCTCGTCGACCGTGGTCGGCCGCGACGCGTCGAAGGTGAGATCGATCAGGCTGACATTGGGGACCGGCACCCTGATCGAGACACCGTCGAGCTTGCCTTGCAGCTCCGGCAGGACGAGGCCGACGGCCTTGGCGGCGCCGGTCGAGGTGGGGATCAGGTTCACGGCGCTGGCGCGGGCCCGGCGGAGATCCTTGTGAAGCGTGTCCACCGTGCGCTGGTCGCCGGTATAGGCGTGGATCGTCGTCATGTAGCCGCGCTCGATGCCGATGGCCTTGTGCAGCACCTCCGCCACAGGGGCGAGGCAGTTGGTGGTGCACGACGCGTTGGAGACGACGTGATGCTCCTGCGTCAGCTTGTCGTTGTTGACGCCATAGACCACGGTGAGGTCGGCGCCGGAGCAAGGGGCGGAGACCAGCACGCGCTTGGCGCCGGCGGTAAGGTGCTGCGCCGCCTGATCGCGGTTGGTGAAGCGGCCGGTGCATTCCATGACGATGTCGACGCCGAGATCGCGCCACGGCAGCTTTTCCGGCGAGGCCTCGGACAGCACCGCGACATTCTGGCCATCGGCCTTGAGGTGACCGTCGGCCACGGAAATCTTACCGGGGAAGCGGCCGTGCACGCTGTCGAACTCGAGCAGATGCGCATTCGCCTCGGCCGAGCCGAGGTCGTTGATCGCCACGAAGTCGAGATCCTTGCGGCCGGCCTCGAGGAAGGCCCTGAAGGTGAGCCTGCCGATCCGGCCAAATCCGTTGATGGCGACCCGCGTAGTACCCATTTGCTCCTACCTTTAGCTCTTGACGACCAGATCACGCGCGGCGGCCGCGACCGCCTCCGGCGTGATGCCGAAATGCTTGTAAAGCGCTTCCGCCGGGGCAGAAGCGCCGAATCCGCGCATGCCGACAAACGCGCCCTTAGGCCCGAGCCATTGTTGCCAGCCAAACTCGACGGCGGCCTCGACGCCGACTTTGGGGGCCGTTCCTAGCACCGAATTCCGGTAGCTTGCATCCTGCGCGGCGAACAGCTCCCAACAGGGCATGGACACGACGGCGGCCTTGATGCCCTCCCCTTGAAGCATTTTTGCGGCAGCGACAGCCACGGAGACCTCGGAGCCGGTGCCGATCAGGGTCACGTCGCGGCGCCCTTCGGGCTCGACAAGCACATAGGCCCCCTTGGCCGATAGGTTCTCGCCGCTCGGCGCGGTGCGCAGCAGAGGCAGGCCCTGGCGGGTCAGCGCAAGAATGGTCGGGGTGCCCTTGGCGAGCAGCGCAAGCTCCCAGCATTCCGCGCACTCGACCGAATCTGCGGGGCGCATGACGTTGAGGTTCGGCATGGCGCGGAGCGCCGCGAGCTGCTCGACCGGCTCGTGGGTGGGGCCGTCCTCGCCGAGGCCGATGGAATCGTGGGTCATGACATAGATGACCCGCTGGCCCATGAGCGCAGAGAGGCGGATCGAGGGCCGGCAATAATCGGAGAACACGAGGAACGTGCCGCCATAGGGCACGATGCCGCCGTGCAGCACGAGCCCGTTCATGGCCGCGGCCATGGCGTGCTCGCGCACGCCGTAATGGATGTAGTTGCCGGCGAAGTCGCCGGGCTTGACGATCTGGTGCAGCTTGGTGAGCGTGCCGTTCGAGCCGGTCAAATCGGCGGAGCCGCCGATCAGCCCGGGGACGACCGGCATTAGCTTTTCAAGCACCTTCTGCGACGACTGGCGGGTAGCGAGCTTCGCCCCTTCGGCCATGAAGTCTGCCTTGATGGCCTCAATCGCGCGCACGATCCCCTGACCCACGCCGACGTCGATGGGATCGGTGAGGTGGGCACGCGCCGCAGGATCCAGGCGGTTGGCGGCTTTCACCCATGCCTCGTATTTCGCCCGGTGACGCGCCCCCGTTACGCGCCAGCTCGCCAGGATCGGCTTCGGCACCTCGAAGGCCTCGTGGCTCCAGCCCAGTCTCTCGCGCGCGCCCTCGATCTCCTCGGCGCCGAGCGGCGAGCCATGAGTCGCGGCGGTGCCCGCCTTTTTCGGCGCGCCATAGCCGATGACGGTACGGCAAGCGATGATCGACGGCCGGTCGGTCACGCTTCGCGCGTTCTCGATGGCAAGGGCGACGGCCTCGGGGTCGTGCCCGTCCACGGCGGCGGTGTGCCAATGCGAGGCCCTGAAGCGTTCGAGCTGGTCGTCGGAGGTGGAGAGACTGGTCGGCCCGTCGATGGAAATGTGATTGTCGTCGAACAGCACGATCAAGCGGCCGAGCTTGAGGTGGCCGGCGAGCGAGATCGCCTCCTGGCTGATGCCTTCCATGAGGCAGCCGTCGCCGGCGAGGCAGTAGGTGTAGTGACTGACGATGTCATCGCCGTAGCGCTGGTTGAGAAGCCGCTCGGCGAGCGCCATGCCGACGGCATTGCCGAGGCCCTGGCCGAGGGGCCCGGTCGTGGTCTCGATGCCGGGGGCATGCCCATATTCGGGATGGCCCGCGGTGCGGGAGTGAAGCTGCCGGAAGCGCTTGATCTCCTCGATGCTCATCTCCGGGTAGCCGGTCAGATAGAGCAGCGCGTAGAGCAGCATGGAGCCGTGGCCGGCCGACAACACGAAGCGGTCCCGGTCGGGCCACTCGGGGTGGGCGGCGTCGAACTTCAAAAAGCGGGTGAACAGCACGGTGGCGACATCGGCCATGCCCATGGGCATGCCGGGATGGCCGGAATCGGCCTTCTGCACCGCGTCCATGGCCAGCGCCCGGATGGCGTTCGCCATGTCCTTATGCGCCGCTGCGGGTAACGCCTGATCCTGCATCAGGGCTTCAGCCATCTGTTCTCCCCCAAAAGATGAGGTCTTGCGGAAGCGGGGCATTTTCACCGGAAAACGTCCAACTTTCAGCTTGTCCAGGTGTGTTCCAAGCTCGGAAAACGCCGACGATGCAAGCGTCAATATAGGCTCGCAAACGTCCAGACAAGCCGCCACAAGTGGTTTCAACACCCGTGGAAAATGTGGTCGGGATCGGAGAGCGCCAGTTCGCGGTAGCGCACTCTCATCCGAGGCCGTAGCGCTTCCAGAAGGCGGCGACGCCGTCGTCGGACGCAAGCCCGCTGCGCCGGGCCGCGTCGATCGCCGCCTTCTCATCGTCACTCAGCTGATAGACGCCAGTGCGACGCGCCTCGATCTCGCGCGCCAAGGCGGCAAGCTCTTCCTGGTCTTCCTCGGGCCAGGCGGCCACTCGTTCGAGAATGTTTTTCACCACTGCATTCATGCCGGGAACATAGCGCGCCGAAGTCTCGATTTCCAGCAACCAGCGGCGACACTTAATAAGCGCGGACGCCCATCGCCGCCTTGACCGCGTGGTAGCCGACGAGAAGCTGGGTCAGCGCCAACGGGTGGCTCTTGCGGGCGCCATTGGCGACATCGATGCGACCGACCTGGTCGCGCAGATGGCCCGCCTCCGGGATGAGGTTCCACAGCAGATCCTCGATCCGCTCGGCTCTGTTGTCGGAGATATTGCCGTTGATCTCAAGCACATCAACAGGCTTTCCGTCCTTGTCCCGGACCAATTCGAGGTGCAGCCCGGCATTGCTGGAGCCGTCGAACAGCGGGGTGAAATCGGGATGCGGCAGGGTCGGGCGCAGCAAATGGCGCACGTCGAGCTGAGTATCGGACCCGTTGGCGCCCTTCGGCGACTGGAAGCGAATGACGATGTCGGCAAAGGTCCGCTGCGGGTGGATGAAGTTCGGGCTGTCGAGCTTGCGCCGTTCCAAGGAAGTGACCACCTCGTCCAGGGTATAGCCGCGCTTCGATGTATCGCGGTGGATCTTCCACTTCACCCGCAGGTCGTCCTCCGGATCGAGATAGACCTTCACGTCGTAGCAATCGCGCATGGCCCGCGTGGTGTAGCCGAGCAGGCCCTCGGCGATGACGAACTCCGTAGGCTTGAAGTATCGCGGCGGACCCAAAGTGCCGCCCTCATGGCAATAGACCGGCTTCAGCACCGGCTCGCCGCGGCGTAACAGGCGCAAATGCTGCTCCAGGATATCGATATGGTTCGCCCGCGGGTCGAGCGCCGACAGGCCCATGTCGTTGCGCGTCTTGCGGTCGTAGCGATGATAGTCGTCGGTACAGAACACCGAGCAGTGCTCCTCGCCCAGAATCTGAGCGACGCCGGCCGACAGCGTCGTCTTGCCCGACGCAGAGTCGCCTACGATGCCGAGGATGATCGGATGATCAACTCGCTTCGGCATGATTCAACAAGTTCGGCATAGTTCGCTCCAGGCGTTCCTCACTTCGGCTTGTTAAGCGACATCGCGAGCCGCCACGCTCGCCAGGCGATCGATCGGCACGTAACTCGTCATGATCTGCCGCTCGCCCGTCGCTCCGGTTATCATCATGGTCTGCACCTTGTAGTGCGACTTGCTCCGCTCCACCCCTTCAAGCATGAGGCCGGTGGTGATGCCGGTCGCACAGAAGAACACATTGCTCGAGGTGATGAGCTCGTCGCGCTCGAACCACCTGGTGGTGTCGATGCCGGCCTCTTTGACGGCTTTGGCCTCGGTCTGCAGCTGGGGATCGAGGCGGGCGAGAAACTCCCCGCCGATCGCCCTGATGGCGCACGCGGACATGACGCCTTCCGGCGTGCCGCCCGTCCCCATCAGCGCATCGATGCCGGAGCCCGGGATCGCCGCCATGAGCGCACCGGCAACGTCGCCCGCGGGATACATAGCAACGCGCGCGCCGGCGGCGAGGATGGAATTGACGAGTTCGCGATGGCGCGGCTTCTCCAGAACGAAGACCGTCAGATCGGAGATGTCCTTGTTGAGCGCCTTGGCAAGGGCTTCGAGCTTTGCCGGCGTGGGCGAGGTCGGGTCGATCTTGCCGCGCGCCGCGGGGCTCGCCACGAACTTCTCCATATAGAAGGCAGGGCCGGGATTCATCATGGCGCCGCGCGGCGCGACGGCGAGCACCGCAAGCGCGTTGGTCAATCCTCGCACTAGGTAGCTCGTGCCCTCCACGGGATCGACGGCGATGTCCGCCTTGAACGCCGCACCGGGGTGTCCGAGATGCTCGCCCCGCTGGGGCTGCGGCGCCTCGCCCTTGGTCGCCTCGCCGATGACGACCACGGCATCGATATCGATTTCGGCCATGGCGCTGCGCATGGCATCGAGGGCGGCGCGGCCGCCGTCATCGGCGTTGCCGCGCCCGATCCAGTTGAACGCGGCGCAGGCCGCGCCTTCCGTTACACGGCGCAGAGAATAGACGAGATCCGGATGGACCGGGTCCGTAGTCACCATAACGTCTCCTCCTCGGCGGTTCATCGGGGAGCCGCCGGCAGTGTTCTTAGGTGGGCGCAAAGCCTTACCTCACTATACCTTATGGGTCGGTGCGGCCCCAATTAACAAGGGGTCGCGGCTGATTAGCGCCCGTCTCGTCAATGGTCTAGCGGGCGCGTCGCCGCGGATCGAGCCCATCGCGCAGGGCATCGCCGAGCACATTGACCGAAATCAAAACGCCAATCAGCACGAGGCCGGGCAGCACCGTCACCCACCAGGCGCCGGCGAACATAAGGTCGTAGCCGGAGCGGATCAAAGTGCCGAGTGAGGGCTTCGTTACCGGCATGCCAAGGCCCAAAAAGGAAAGGGCAGCCTCGGCCATGATTGCGCCGGCGACCTGGGTGGTGGCTACGACGATGAGCGGCGACAAGATGTTGGGCAGGATGTGGCGGTGCACAATGGCACCATCGCTGCTCCCCACGGCGCGGGCCGCCCGGACATAGTCCTTGGCCGCCTCGACCAGGGTCGCGGCGCGGGCCGTGCGGGCGAACATCGGCCATTCCGCCAAGCCGATGACGAGGACGAGGAGCGGCACGGCGAACCGGCTCAAGGCCTCGCCGCCAAGGCCGGCGCGGAACAGCGCCATGACGATGATGGCCATCATCAGGGTCGAGAGCGAGAGCTGGATGTCGGCCAGGCGGGTGACGACGCCGTCCGGCCTCCCCCCAGAATAGCCGGCGAGCAGGCCGAGCGGTATGCCGATCGCCGCCTGGATGACCACGGCAAGGATGCCGACCAGGAGCGAGATTCGCGTGCCGTAGAGAATGGCGCTGAACAGGTCGCGGCCTTGGGCGTCGGTGCCGAGTAGGAAGCGCGGGTCGCTGCCCGCTTGCCAGATGGGCGGCAGCTCGGCGTCGAGGACGTCGAAGCTCGCCAGATCAAACGGGTCTTGCGGCGCGATGAACGGGGCGAGGAGCGACGCCAGCGCGACGATGAACAGCAAGAGCGCGGCAAGCGCCGCGCCCGGCCGCTCGACGGCAAAGCCGAGCGCGCGGGAGCTTGATTGCACGACGGTCATCGCGCGCCCTCGAGACTGATGCGCGGATCGAGCATGAGGCTCACGATGTCAACGAGCGTATTGACGATGACGAACAGGAGACCCACCAGAACGAGATAGGTGGTGATGAGAGGAATGTCGGCGCGGGTCACAGCTTCGAGGAACAGGAAGCCCATGCCGGGCCATTGGAACACCGTCTCGGTGAGGAGCGTGTAGGCGATCAAGGTACCGACCTGGAGGCCGCCGACCGCGACGAGGGGCAACAGCGCGTTGCGGAGCGCGTGAACGATCCACACACGCAAGGGCGACGCGCCCTTGGCGCGGGCGGTGCGGACATAGTCGTGGCCGAGCTCGTCGAGCATGGCGCCGCGCACGAGCCTGATGAAGAGCGGCAGCATGATGGAGGAGAGCGTCAGCGACGGGAGGATGAGGTGCTTGAGCCCATCGAGGGTGAGAAGCCCGGTCTGCCAGATGCCGAGATCGACCGTCTCGCCGCGGCCGAAGGCAGGCAGCCAGCCGAGCCATACGGAAAAGATGGTGATGAGGAAGATGCCGGTGAGGAACACCGGCACCGAGATGCCGAGCACGCTTAACCCCAAAATCAGCTTAGCGGTGAGGCTTCGCGGGCGCACCGCGCAATAGACGCCGGCCGGCAGCGACAAGAGAAGCACGATGAGACTCGCGCCCAAAACGAGCTCGAAGCTCGCCGGAAACTTGGCGAGCACGACCTCGACGGTCGGCCGCTTATAGATGATTGAGGTGCCGAGGTCGCCGGTGGCGGCGCCCCCGAGATAGCGGGCGAGCTGCACCGGCCACGGCGCATCGAGACCGAGCGCGCGGCGGAGCTCTGCCCGCTCCGATTCCGGCACCGCCTGACCCATGATCTCGCGCAGCGGATCGCCGAGGCTTTGCCGCACGGCGAAAGCGATGATGAGGATCGCCAGCATGACGAGCAAGGCCTGGGCGAGCCGTCGCGCGATGAAAGCGGCTCCCTCCGCTAAGGCCTTCATGAACGCATCAGGCCCGGGTCAGGCCATAGGCGATGGCGGCGGCGACTGCGGCTTGCCATGGCACAAATAGGATGACCAGCGCGTCGAGGTCCGCGGCGGGATAAAGGAGCAACCCCAGCAGCGCGCCCACCACCACGATCAGCATCCAGGCGCGCGGCCGCCTGATGGCTTCGGCCGGGATGCCAGAGCCGAAGGCGGTGAGGCCTGCGCCGATCGCACCGCCGCTCAAGCCGGCGAGCAGCAGGCCGATGGTCTCGCGCCTCGCTTTGGCGCCCTCGACGGTGCCGAACAGCTCCGAGCCGACCGTCGCCGTGAACACGTCGTTGGCGGTATTGACGGCGGCGAGCCAGCCGATCAGCACGAGCGCCATGGCGAGCAGGCATTTCGCCGGGTCTCGCGCAACCCACAGCCACAACATGGCGGCGATGGCCGCGCCGAAGGCAATGCCTGCATGGAGCGGCACGACCTCGGCGTTGATCAAGAGACCGGTGTCGTCGAGGCGGATGTCGGGGAGCGGAGAGGGAATGGCTGAGATGAGCCCGGTCAGGACGCCCACGGCCGCCATGATGGCAACGGCTTGGGGGCCCGGCGGCGGCCGCGGCGGCGTATCGGCCCTCAGGAAATGCCACTTCATCCCCGCTAGCGGGCAATTCCAACTGCGCTGCCGCCCCCCTCAGTGATTTCTCGCGCCCAGGACCACTATACCTGAGGCCTGTCAGGCTGACCAACGCGAAGGCGGCAGCGCCGATTTGCCGTCAGCTCTTCGACTCGACCACCGACTTGAGGTTGGCCAGGCCCTTCTCCATCTGGTCGCCGACCATCTTCTTGCCGTTCATCACCAGGCACACGGCCCTTTCCATGAAATTGTGATGGTCGCTCATGCTCCAGGTCACCGCAGTCTTGTCGCCCTCGGGCTTGAACACAAACTCGGAGCCGCTCGTGCCCTCGAACGGCTCGGTGAAGTCCAGCCTGATCTTCACCAGCTCGTCAGGGCGGCTTTCGACCAGGGTCATCTTGCCGGCGCCGACCTCGCTGTTGCCGGCCCAGGTCATGACGGTGCCCTCGCCGGCTTCAGGCCCTTCGAAGGTGACCTTGGCATTCGGGTCGAGCTTCGCCCACGGCGACCAGGCGTCCCATTTGTGGAAGTCGTTCACCTCGGCGAATACCGCCGCTGCCGGCGTGTCGACCGTCGCGGTGCGCTCGACGTGGAACTCGGACGGCTGCAGCGCGACGACCACCACGAACACGAGGATCAGCGCCGCCAGCACGAACAAAATCTTCTTGAGCATGTGATGTCCCTCCCCTTGGGCCTTATTCGATCACGAGATCACCGAGATACGGCATGTCGATGACATTGACCACCGGCGCGATGTTCACATTTTCTCGCGAGGCCCAGGACAGATGCTGCCATTGGAGCGGCAGGATGGCGGCATCGTCGTAAACGATGCGCTCGATCTTCTTCAGCACCGCAGCGCGTGCCGCAGCGTCCGTCATGGTCTGGGTCGCGAGCGTCAGCCGGTCGACCTCCGGGTTCGAATAGTTGCCGGCGTTGTATTGGCCGTAGCCGGTTGCCGCGTCCGGCGTCATCACCAGGAATTCGTAGAAGTTGGCCGAGTCCTGGGTGTCCGACTGCCAGCCGATCATCATGATGTCGGCGGCGCGCTCGTCGAAGCGCTGCCAATATTGCGCTTTGGGCAAGGTCTGGAGATCGACCTTGATGTTGATCTTGGCGAGCATGGCGGCGACCGCCTCGGCGATGCGCGCATCCCCGATATAGCGGTTGTTCGGCGCCATCATGGTGACCGAGAAGCCGTCCGCATAGCCGGCTTCCTTCATCAGCGCCTTGGCCTTGGCGAGGTCGTAGGGCGGGGCGAGCTCGGGATCGTGTCCGGCGTAGCCCGGCGGGCTTAGCTGGCCCGCCGCGGTAGCGAAGCCGCGCATGATCTTGTTGGCAATGCCCTCGCGGTTGATGGCGTAGCTGATGGCGCGCCGCACGCGCGGATCCTTGAACGCCTCCACACGCTCCCGATTGAGCTCGAAGGTCAGGATGCGCGGGCTCGGCATGGTCACAAGGGTGCAGCATCCCGCCTTCTCGATGCGCGCAAGGTCGGTGGGGGGCACGGGCGTGATGAAGTCGACATCGCCGGCAAGGAGCGCCGCCACCCGCGTCGCCGGCTCCTTGATCGGGGTCAGCACGATCTCATCCAAATTGCCGGGCGAGGACTTGTCCCAATAGCCGTCGAAGCGCTTGAGCTTGAGCCTGATCCCCTGCTCGCGCTCGGTGACGATGAACGGTCCCGTCCCGCTCACATTGGTCGAGGCGAACGAAGCGCCGTGCTTGACCACGGCGTCCTTCGGCTGTCCGCGCGCGTCGGTGCCTGAGTAAAACGCGCGGTCCATGGGAAAGATGTAGGTGGCGAGGTTGAGCACGAGCGGATAGGGCTCCTTGGTGATGAGATCGACGGTCGTCTCGTCGATCGCCTTGGCCGCCGCGAAGGGCTCGAACAGCGCCTTGAAATCCGGGCTCCGCTTCAGGCGGTCGAAGGTCCACACCACATCGTCCGCGGTCAGCTTGCGGCCGGAGTGAAAGCGCACGTCGTCGCGCAAATGAAAGCGGGTGGTGCGCGGATCAATTTCTTCCCAGCTCTTGGCGAGGCGCGGTTCGAGGGTCATGTCCTGGCGGAAGCGCACCAGGGGATCGAACACGAGGTGCGACAGCTGCAGCGTCGCCGAGGCAAGCTGCTCATGGGGATCGAGCGAGGTGGGATCGGCGTCATAGGCCATGCGCAGGGTCTTGTCCCCGGCCGCTACGGCGGGGCCGAAAGCGAGGAGCGCAATGACGGGGAGGATCAGGCAGAGACGCATGGGCGGGTACTTTGTCACCTGAAAACAACGGCCTCGTCCAGCCTCTTGCCTCGCAAGCTCCGGCCGATAAAGTCGCCCTCCCCGCGCTCAACGGCCCCGTTGGAGGCCCTTTCCGACCATGCATGGCTTCTTCGTCACCGGAACCGATACCGACGTCGGCAAGACCCTTGTCGCGGCGTGGCTCTTGAGCCAGCTCGATGCGTCGTACTGGAAGCCGGTGCAGGCGGGTACTGAGCCCGAGACCGATTCCGCCACGGTGCGGCGCCTTGCCGAGGTGGATGCGGCGCGTATTCTGCCGGAGGCCTATCTTCTGCCGGAGTCGCTCGCGCCGCACGAGGCCGCGCGGCGGGCCGGCATCGTTATCGACATGGCAAAGCTTCACGCGCCGGAGCATGAGGGGCTGCTGGTGGTCGAGGGTGCCGGCGGGCTCATGGTGCCGCTCACCGACGAGGCCTATGTGATCGATCTCGCCGCCGAGCTCGATCTGCCGATCATTCTCGTCGCCCGCTCGACGCTCGGCACCATCAATCACACGCTTCTGTCGATCGAGGCGATCAGGCGGCGCGGGTTGCCGCTTGCCGGCGTAGTGATCACCGGGCCGGAGACGCCGCATAATCGCGCCGCAATCGAGCGCTACGGCCAGATCGAAGTGATCGCGGAAATCCCTTGGCTCGAAACCATCGACCGTTCGGTGCTCAGGGCCATTCAGCCCGAATTCGATCTCGTGAAGCTGGCGACGGTGCTGCCGTGAACGACAAGCGAACCGATCAGACTTCGCCCGCCGCCCGCGATCTCATCGCGCGCGACCGCCGCCATGTATGGCATCCCTTCACCCAGCACGGCACCGAGGCTGAGCCCACGGTCATCGCCCGGGCCAAGGGCGCGTCCCTGTTCGACGCGCAAGGCCGCGAGATCCTCGATCTCATCTCCTCGTGGTGGACCTGCACCCACGGACATGCGCATCCCAAGATCAACGCGGCGCTGGCGCGTCAGGCGGAGCGACTCGATCATGTGATGTTCGCGGGCTTCACCCACGAGCCTGCCGTGTCGCTCGCCGAGCGGCTCGCGGCCCTCCTCCCCGCCGACCTCAATCGCGTGTTCTTCTCCGACGACGGCTCAACCGCCGTCGAGGTGGCGATCAAGATCGCCTACCAGTCGTGGATCAATCGCGGCGAGCCGCGGCGGCGCATGCTGCTCGCCTTCGACGGCGGCTATCACGGCGACACGTTGGGCGCCATGTCGGTCGGGCGCGGTTCGCAGATGTTCGGCGCGTTCCGCGACCTGATGTGCAAAGTGTGCGTGCTGCCCTACCCGGCGACGTTCGATGGTGACGACGCCGCGGACGAGCGGGAAGCCGGCGCGCTCAGCGCGTTCGATGCTCTCCTCACCGAGCGCGGGCAGACCATCGCGGCGTTGATCATCGAGCCATTGATGCAGGGCGCGGGCGGCATGCGCTTCTGCCGGCCGCGTTTTCTCAAGCGTCTCGTCGAGACGGCACAAAAAGCTGGAATCATTGTGATTTTTGACGAGGTGGCGACGGGTTTTGGGCGCACAGGAACCTTGTTTGCGCTCGAGCAGGCAGGCGTGGTGCCGGACCTGATCTGCCTCTCCAAGGGGCTCACCGCGGGCTACATGCCGCTCTCGGCCACCGTGGCACGCGATGCGATCTTCGATATGTTTCTTGGCGACAGTTTCGAGCGCGCGCTGCCGCACGGTCATTCCTTTACCGCCAACCCGCTGTCCTGCGCCGTGGCGCTCGCCTCGCTCGACCTGTTCGATGAGGAGCGGACGTTCGATCGTATTGCCCACATCCATGCGCGTCACCGCGACATGCTCGGCGTTTTGGCGGCGCGGACCGATGTGACGAAGCCGCGCGTGCTCGGCTCGGTGCTTGCCTTCGAGGTCAAGGAAGGCGGCCAGTATCAGTCGGAGCAGAGTCGGGCGCTTCGGGACTGGTACCTCGCCCACGGCCTGAACATCAGGCCCATGGGCGCGACGGTCTACCTCATGCCGCCCTACTGCATCACCGACGAGGAGCTCGCCCGCGCCTATGCGGGCATGATCGACGGGCTCGACGCGCTCGCCTCCGGCGCGTAGAGCCGGCCGTAGACGATGTGCCAGGTGACGCGGCCGCCGAAGCGCAAATCGGTGGCGCGGATGGCGCGGCGGAGCGCGCCGGGCGTGAGCGGCGCATAGCCTTCGCGCGGCGTGAGGCCGCCAACGGCCTTCATGCGGCGCAAGAAAGACAGCGAATCGTTATCGGGCGTTACATGCTCGTCCTCGACCACGCCGGGAAGCGCCGGGATGTCGGCGATGCCGCTCGGCAGCGATTCCGCGACAAGGACGGCGCGCCATTCGGCGAAGCTGGCGGGCCCGAGCGTGGCGTAGAGCAAGACGCCCTCCGGAGCGAGAAGCCGACGCAGCCGTTCAAGGCTCGCCGCCGGGTCCGGCAGCCAGTGCAAGGTCATGCTGGAGACGATGAGGTCGAGTTCGGCATGACCGCCCGCCTCGCCCGCGTCCATCACCTCGTAGCTGATGCGCGGGGTCCCAATTTGCGCAAGATTGCGGCGGCATTCGGCGATCATCGCCGGGGCCACGTCGGTGAGCACGAAGCGCCCTTGCGGGTAGCGCCTGACGAGATGGCGGCTGAGAAGGCCGGTACCGCAGCCAAGCTCAAGCACGGTCGGCGTGTCGAAATCCGGCAGGAGCCGCGCGAGGCGGTCGGCGACTGCGGCCTGCAAGCCGGCATGTGCCTCGTAGAACGCGGCGCTTTCCCCGAAGCGTGCCGCGATTTCGGCGCTACGACGGGAGAGAATTGGCGAATTCAAGGACATGACGGGCGCACCAGCGCGGGTGCCTCAAGGGTAGGACATGGCCGCCGTCCGGCGACCAGACGATGCCGGTCTCCTGCCAGATGGCCTCGGTCATGGCGGGGGTGACTATGGCATCGTCGCGGGCGCCAAGGGCGAGAACGGGGCATCCGAGCCGTTCCTTAGCCTCTCGCGCGTCCCAATGCATCAGCCAATCGAGGCCCTCGTCGAGCTTCGCGACGTTCAGCGCCTCAGGCAGGGCAAAGCCGGCGGCGCCGCAAGTCCGCCAAAAGGCTTGCAGGGTGCCGCCTGGATCTCGCTCCAAGCCCCGCTTGAGCGACGCGACCCGAGAGGGCGCCACATGGGGGCAGAAGCGGTCGAAGCCCTGGATGCTGATCAGCGCCCTGTACCGCCCCTCCCCGCGCATCAGCAGCCAGAGCAAGCCGAGCGAATGGCCGACGGCAATGGCATCCTCAGGCCATTCAGCATCGCCCTTAGGGCCGCCGGACACGAAGCCGAGGTCGACAAGCGTGGTGTCCACGTCCCCGAGATGGCCGACGACGTCGGCCCAGATGCCGGCATGGAAGCCCCAGCCATGGACGAGTACGAAATGCATGGCGTTAGAGCAAAACGGCCTTCGCTGGTTCGATCGAGGCCGGTTCGCCAAGGGCGTCGAGCAAGCGGCCGATGTCCGCGTCCGTATGTGCGGCGGTGAAGGCGAGCCGCACCCTGGCAGTTCCTTGCGGCACCGTCGGCGGCCGGATCGGCGTGGCCCAGAAGCTGGCCTTGCGCAGTCTGGCGCTCAAGCGAAGCGCCGCCTCGGCGGAACCGGCGATGACGGGCACGATCTGGGTGGTGGAGGCACCGGTGTCATGCCCGAGCGCGCGTGCGCCGGCACGGAAGCGCGCGGCGATGCTCGCCACATGACGGCGCGCGGCGTCCATGCCGGGAACAAGGTCGAGCGCGGCATCGATGGCGCCGAGCACCGGCGGCGGCAGCGCCGTGGAGTAGATCAAGCCGCTGCACCTGTTGACGAGATAATCACGCACCGTTTGCGAGCAGGCGACATAGGCGCCGAAGCTGCCGAGCGCCTTGGAGAACGTGCCGATGACAATTTCGGCGCCCTCGGACAGCCCGCTGCCGCCCTTGCCCAGAATGCCAGTGGCGTGCGCGTCATCGACGATCAAGGTCGCGTCATGGCCTCGCGCCAGACGCGCGATCTCAGGCAGCGGTGCGATGTCGCCGTCCATCGAGAACACGCTCTCGGTGAGAATGAATTTCGGCCGGCTATCTGCTTGATACTGAGTCAGAAGCTCGGCGAGATGGGCCACGTCGCCATGGCGGTAGCGAAGCTGGCGGATGCCCGCCGCCTTGCAGCCGAAATGCATGCTGGCGTGGTTGAGGCGGTCGGCGAACACGAGCGGCTCGGCGCCGAGCACGGTCCGGTTGAACAGCGCCTGCAGCACCGCGGCGTTCGCCTGAAACCCGGAGGCCATGACGAGGGCGGCGGGCTTCCGCTTGAGCGCCGCGACCTTGGTTTCGATGCCTGCAAAGAGATCGAGATTGCCGGTGACGAGGCGCGAGGCGCCGGACCCAGCGCCGTAGTCCCTCGCCCACTCCGCCGCCCGTGCGATCAGTGCGTCATGGAAGCGCAGCGCCAGATAGTCATTGCTCGCCAGATTGACATAAGTCCGGCCGCCGGCTTCGAGGGTGCGCGAATCGCGCGCCGTGACCGTGACGAGCTCGCGCCGCAGGCGATCCTGCCCGAGCGCATCGAGAAAGGCCTGGTACCGGCTTTCGCTTCCAACCATGATCCTGTATTAGCGAAGGGCCTACCCGCCAGCAATCGCAACCCTTGGAAACCGTGTCAGAAGCCCTGGAAAGCGTGAATCCTATCAACGGAAAGGCCCGGCGGGCGGAGACTGCGCGCGCGCAGGAGCCCTCGCTCGGCATTCGCCATGACTGGACCTCTTATGAGATCGTTGGCCACCTGACCGCGCCTCTGCTCGACCTCGTGGACGAGGCGCGGGAAGTCCACCGGCGATACCACGCGGATGGCCAAGTCCAGCTCGCGAGCCTCTTGTCGATCAAGACCGGGGCCTGTCCCGAGGACTGCAAGTACTGTCCGCAATCGGCCCATTACGCCAAGCAGACCGGGCTCGAGCGTGAGGCGCTGCTCGACGTGGATGACGTGCTGGGCAAGGCGCGTATCGCCAAGGACGCAGGCGCCACACGCTTCTGCATGGGTGCCGCCTGGCGCGAGGTAAAGGACGGCGCGGCCTTCGATAGCGTGCTCGCCATGGTGCGCGGGGTGCGTGCGCTCGACATGGAGGCTTGCGTCACCCTCGGCATGCTGACCGAGGATCAAGCGATCCGCCTCGCCGAAGCCGGGCTCACCGCCTACAATCATAATCTCGACACGTCGCCAGAGTTCTACGGCGAGATCATCACCACGCGCACCTATCAGGACCGGCTCGACACGCTCGCCCATGTACGGGCCGCCGGACTGCAAGTCTGCTGCGGCGGCATCATCGGCATGGGCGAGAGCATCGAGGACCGGGCGCGGCTGCTCCAGACCCTCGCCACGCTCGACCCGCACCCGGAGAGCGTACCTATCAACGCTCTGGTCGCCGTGCCCGGCACACCGCTCGAGGACCAGCCTCCCGTCGATCCCCTCGATCTCGTGCGCATGGTGGCGGCGGCGCGCATTCTGATGCCCACATCCGCCGTGCGGCTATCGGCGGGGCGCTCCGCGCTTACCCGCGAGGCGCAGGTGCTTTGCTTTCTCGCCGGCGCCAACTCGATCTTCTACGGCGACAAGCTGCTTACCACCGCCAACCCCGACGTGGACGACGACCTCGCCCTGATCGCGGAGGCAGGACTGCGCGTCAAAGCGCCCAGCGCTCGGTGATCAGCTTCGCTTCCGGAGCATCGGCGGCTCGCCGGGATTGGTGTAGTAGGTGATCATCAGCATCGCCAGCAGGAATGCCGAAAACAAGCCGGCCAGCGCTCCGAGCCCGACCGGTGCAGAAGAAATCTCGCTGAGATCCAGCACCTCTTTTGCCGCCAGGCTGCCCGCCAGCGATGCCACTGCGGCATAAATGATCACCAGGATGGGCGTGCGTGAGTCGTCCGGCCCGATGCCGGCCCCTCTTGCGATGATGGTATTGCGCACGAAGAGCGCAGCGATCGAGCCCAGGAACCCGGCAAGGATCGCGAGATAAACGGTGCCGATGGAGCCGCCCAGCACCAGCCCTGTCAGCGCTCCAACGACGGTTCCTACCAAAAAAACAATCAAGAGGCTCGCTGATGTCATATCTCCCCCCTATTCGACCGGCTCTGCTTGCGGAGCCGACTCGTTGCCAAAGTAAGGCGAGTATGCCTCAAGCGACAAAACAAGAAAAGGAAGCCACGGCGTCGCGTCTTGCCTTTGACCTGTGGCGGCGCTACCCAATCCCGAACACCCTGCCAACGTCCCCCGGCCCATGTCCCGCATCGTCTATGTGAACGGCGTCTACGTGCCCGAAGAGCAGGCGAAGGTCTCGGTCTTCGACCGTGCCTTTCTGTTCGGCGACGCGATTTACGAGGTCACCGCCGTGCTCGGCGGAAGGCTTGTCGATTTCGACGCTCACCTCGCCCGCCTCGACCGCTCGCTCATGGAGATCGCGCTCGAACATTCCCTCAACCATGAGGGCTTGCGCGAGATTCATACGGAACTGATCGCGTTGAACCACGTTGACGAGGGCATCGTTTATCTGGAGATCAGCCGGGGGCCGGCGGAACGCGACTTCGCCTATCCGGAGAGCCCTGCCCCGACGGTCGTCGCCTTCACCCAGACGCGCCCTCTGTTGGACAACCCGTACGCCACGACCGGGGTGAAGATCGTGACCATCCCCGACCTGCGCTGGAAGCGGCGGGACATCAAGTCGACGGCGATGCTCGCTCAGGCCATGGGCAAGCAGGCGGCGAAGCTCAAAGGCGCCTATGAAGCCTGGATGGTGGAAGACGGCTTCGTGACCGAGGGCACTTCGTCGTCGGCGTTCATACTCGACGTTGAAGGCGTGCTCCGGACCCAGCCGCTCGGGTCCCACATCCTGCCCGGCGTGACGCGGCGCGCGGTGCTCAGGCTCGCGAAGCAAGAAGGGTTGCGCGGGGAAGAGCGCCCGTTCACGATCGAGGAAGCCTTGTCCGCACGGGAGGCGTTCATGACCGCGGCATCCGCATTCGTGCTGCCGATTGTCGAGATCGACGGAAGGCCGATCGGCGACGGGCGCCCGGGGCCGATCGCGCGCGCTTTTCGCGGGCTTTACATCGAAGAGGCGCGAAGATCCTGAGCCAGGATCGCGCCATACGGCGCGTCGCCGCCGTGCTGAATGCTCGGGCCGGCGGAGCTGGCAAGCCGGTTTTCGAGACGCTTGAGCATCGTGCGAAGTCAGCCTTCGCGGCCCATCGCATTCAGACCTGTATCGAGCTCGTCGATGGCAGCCAGCTCAAGGGGGCCATAACCCGAGCGCTTGAACAGGCCAAACAGGGCGAGATCGATGCCATCGTGATCGGCGGGGGCGACGGCAGCGTGCATACCGCGGCCAGCCTGCTCGCCCGGTCGGACGTGCCGCTCGGCGTGCTGCCGCTCGGCACGCTCAATCACTTCGCCAAGGATCTCGGTCTTCCGCTCGATATCGAGTCCGCAGCCGCCGTCATTGCCAGGGGCCGCTCCCGCCTCGTCGATCTCGGCAAAGTCAACGGCGAAACTTTCGTCAACAACTCCTCCATCGGCATCTATCCCTACCTGGTCATGGACCGCGAGCGGCGGCGCGCCCGCAAAAGGCTTCGCAAATGGATGGCCATGGTGCCGGCCTTCTTCCGCATGTTACGGCATCTCCCGTGGCGGCGCCTGCGTATCTCGGCCGAAGGCTTCGAGAGGCCCTACCGGACGCCCTGCGTGTTCGTGGGCAACAACGAATACGGCACCGACCTCTTTACCCTGGGGCGCCGCCGGCGTCTGGATACGGGCAAGCTCTGGTTCTACGTGGTGAAGCCGCGCAGCCCGCTCGGGCTCTTTTGGATCGCCTGCCGCATGTGCTTCAGCCACCTCGACCCGGAGGGTGACCTCGACACGTTCGAGCTAAGTGAGGCGGAGATCGCCGCAAAGTCGAGCCGGCTCCCGGTGGCGCTCGACGGCGAGGTGCGGGTCTTGCACACGCCGCTGCACTATCGCTCACTGCCCAAGGCGCTGCGGGTGATCGCTCCCTGACGCTGGCTCAACGGATTCCGCGGGGGTCAGGGACAAGCGCTCAGGCCAATCACTACTTGCGGGCTGCCTCTCAACTAGAGCAGCCGCAATAGAACGGCGATGATGGCGATGAACACGAGCAGGAGAATGGGCTCCAAGAGCTGCATAAACCGTGGTTCATCGTTCATCTTATTCGTTGTCGGTCGCCACATTTCGTGCTCCCTAATCTAAGTCCGGTCAGATACCGAAGGACTATCAGCCGGCCTTCTCGACGGAAGGCCGGCTGAGCTCATCGCGGCTACCGCCCACGAATTTGTCCTGAGGGCGTCTTCTTCGGTGGGCAGAGGTTCTTGCCGCACCATGTCCAAGGCGCCGCCGGGCTACCAGCGACAGCCGTGCCCGAAATCGGGCTCACAGGTGCGCCGAAGGTCAGCGCCGCCGCTGCAAGCGCAATTGCAAAGACGAGTGCTAGTGAGGTTCTCATGTTTCAACTCCTTGAGCTTGATGCTTTGTCCGTAGCAACGGACAAGGAACTGGCCTTCCCTTCGGAAGGACAGCGATCAGCGCAGCGCCATGCGGCGCTGGCTCAAACCAAGTGGCTAAGCCGAGGAGGTGGAGTAGGCGTGCGGAGGTCGGCGGAAGAGCGCTGCCAGCCCGGATACCCGGTTAATCGCCGGCAGTGGCCGTGAAGCGCAGCGCGTGGAGCAGCGGGAGCAAGACCCGAAATGCAGGCGGCGCTACATGTCATCGAGGCAGCACAGGGCTTGGCGCAGTCCTCGCACTGGTCACAGTCGCCGGTACTTGGAGGCGCCGAGAGCACCGCTTGGGTTATCCCGTCAAAGCTCCTGTCGTGGGCGATAGTGGCACTTGCGCTTAGCACGAGGATCGCACCCACCGCGGCGGCAAGCAGGACCCCAAGGGTCAGTCTTATGGTTATCCCGATTACCATCAGGGAACCCAAACTGTTGACCTCAATCGTTATTTTGAACCCCTGGCCGAGGAAATCAAGGGAGCCTCGATCAAAAGTTCGGCAACTGCCTTAGAGCATGGGCACTGACGGGCCCTTGGGCACCGTCACCATGGGACACAGCTGGCAACGTCAAGCGCACCGCGTCCAACCCCGCTATTGGACGGCGTAGACTGTGGGAGCCTTGTCCTTGCTCACCGCGTAGATGGCGATCGGGCCTTCCTTCGGGCCTTCCATGCCGGGCACCCCTGAGGGCATTCCGGGGATGGCAATGCCGACGAGCGCCGGACGCTCCGTCAACAGCTTGCGCACGACGTCCGCCCTCACATGACCGACCACGACGTAGCCGTCGACGAACATGGTGTGACAGCCTTCAAGCTGCTCAGGCACGCCCGCCTTCAGAGTGACCCCCTCGAGATCGTTGGTCACCTTGACCTCGACCTCGAACCCTTCCTGGCGCAAATACGCGACATATTTCTCGCAGCAGCTACAGTGTGGATTCTTGTAGAGCGTCGCGTGGGTGGAACCCGCCAGGGCCTCAAGCGGCAGCGCGAGGAGGGCGATGACGGCGCTTAGCCAAATTGCCTTCTTCATGGTGTGTTTCCTTCCATAGTTGCGAGCCAATTGCGGATTTGCGCTCCCTTTTTGCATGATTGCCTACACATGTGCGGCGGCCTCAGGGTTCTTGAGCGAGCGGCCCCGACGCTCCGGTGCGCCGTGCCTTGGCACACCGAAGCCCTTCACCACGGCATAGATCGCCGGGATCACGACCAGGGTGAGCAGAGTCGAGGAGACCATGCCGCCGATCATCGGCACGGCGATGCGCTGCATCACCTCGGCGCCGGTGCCATGGGTCCACATGATGGGCAGGAGGCCGGCCATGATGGCGGCGACGGTCATCATCTTGGGTCTGACGCGATCGACCGCGCCGGACATGACGGCGGCGTGCAGGTCCTCGCGGGTGAAGGCGCGACCCTCGTGTTCGCGCTTCGCTTTCAGCTCTTTCAGCGCGTTGTCTAAGTAGATCAGCATGACGACGCCCGTCTCCGCCGCCACGCCGGCGAGCGCGATGAACCCAACGACGACAGCCACCGACAGATTGAAGCCCAGCCACCACATCAGCCAGAAGCCGCCGACAAGCGCGAAGGGCACGGACAGCATGACGATGAGCGTCTCGGTGATGCGCCTGAAGTTCAAGTAGAGCAGCAGGAAGATGATCAGGATGGTGATCGGAACCACGATCATGAGCCGCGCTTTGGCGCGCTCAAGATATTCGAACTGGCCGCTCCATGTGGCGTAATAGCCCGGCGGAAACTCAACCTGCTCCTCCACCGCTTTTTGCGCGTCGGCGACATAGCCGCCAACGTCCCGATCGCGGAAGTCGACGAAGATATAGAGCACGAGCTGGGCATCCTCGGTGCGGAGGCTAGACGGCCCCTGCTCGCGGCTGACCTTGGCGACCTCGCCGAGCGGAACGGTGCCACCATCCGGAGTGGGGATCAGCACCTGGCTTGCAATAGTCTCGGGATCCGAGCGGTAGTCACGCGGATAGCGGATGCTGACCGAATAGCGTTCCCTGCCCTCGACCGTCGTGGTGACCGGCTCGGCGCCAAGCGCCATGGCGATGACGTCCTGCACGTCGCCGACCATGAGACCGTAGCGGGCAAGCTGCGCGCGGTCTGGATCGACGCTCAGGTAGTAGCCGCTAATGGCGCGCTCGGCGTAAGCGCTGGTCGTGCCGGGGACTGTCCTGATGGCCGCCTCGATCTTGCGGGCAAGCTTCTCCATCTCGCCGAGGTCCGTGCCGAACACCTTGACCCCGACCGGGGTGCGGATGCCGGTGGACAACATGTCGATCCGGGCCTTGATGGGCATGGTCCAGGCATTGGACACGCCGGGGAATTGCAGCGATTTGTCCATTTCGGCGATGAGAGTGTCGATGGTCACGCCCTCGCGCCATTCGCTCTCCGGCTTGAGGTTAATCACCGTTTCGATCATTTCGGTCGGCGCCGGATCGGTCGCCGTCGACGCCCGGCCGGCCTTGCCCCACACCGAGTCGACCTCCGGAAAGCTCTTGATGATCTTGTTCTGCGTCTGAAGCAGTTCGCCCGCTTTGGTGACGGAGATGCCCGGCAAGGTGGTCGGCATGTAGAACAGCGTGCCTTCGTTGAGGTTCGGCATGAACTCGCTGCCGAGCCTCGTCGCGGGCCACAGGCTCACTGCGAGCACTACGAGCGCGATGGCGATGGTGGCGGCCTTGAAGCGGAGCGCAATCTCGATCACCGGGCGGTAGATCCAGATCAGGAATCGGTTCACGGGGTTCCTGCGCTCCGGCAGGATGCGTCCGCGCACCAGAAGCATCATCAAGGCCGGCACGAGCACGACCGAGAGCAGTGCCGCGGCGGCCATGGCGAAGGTCTTGGTGTAGGCCAGCGGCTTAAACAGCCGGCCTTCCTGCGCTTCCAAGGTGAAAATCGGCAGGAAGGAGACGGTGATAATGAGCAGGCTAAAGAACAGCGCCGGACCGACCTCGACCGCCGCTTCGATCATCACCTCGCCCCTCGGCTTGCCCGGCGGCGCGCGCTCCAGGTGCTTATGCGCGTTCTCGACCATGACGATGGCCGCGTCGACCATGGCGCCAATGGCAATGGCGATGCCCCCCAGACTCATGATGTTCGAGCTGAGCCCCAGGACCCACATGCAGATATAGGCGATGAGCACGCCGAGCGGCAGCGTGACTATGGCCACAAGCGCGCTGCGGGCATGTAGGAGGAAGATCACGCAGACCAGCGCGACGATGAGGCTTTCCTCGATCAAGGTGCGCTTCAAGGTGTCGATGGCGCGATAGATCAGGTCCGACCGGTCGTACACCGTCTCGATGGTCACGCCCTTGGGCAGGCTCGGTGTAATCGCCGCGATGCGTTGCTTGACGTTTTTGATGACGGTCAGCGCATTCTCGCCGAAGCGCTGGAGCGCGATGCCGGTAACGACCTCGCCCTCGCCGTCGAGCTCGGTGATGCCGCGGCGCTCGTCGGGCACCAGCTCGACGCGCGCCACGTCCCTGAGCAGCACCGGCACGCCGCTCTCGGTCTTGACGACGATCTGTTCGAGGTCGCCGAGACTTTTGATATAGCCGCGCCCGCGGATGACGAACTCGGTCTCCGATATCTCAACGGTGCGGCCGCCAACATCCATATTGCTTTCGCGGATCACGTCGCGGATCTTGGAAAGCGGGATGTTGAGGGCTTGCAGGCGGCGCGGGTCGACAACGACGCTGTATTGCTTGACGAAGCCACCGACGCTCGCCACTTCGGCGACCCCCGGCGCATTGACGATGCCGAAGCGGACGTACCAATCCTGAAGCGTGCGGAGCTCGGCCAGGCTCTTCTGCTCACCGCGCACGATATATTGGTACACCCAGCCAACGCCGGTCGCGTCGGGCCCAAGGCTCGGCGTGACACCCGCCGGCAATTGCTGCGCGGCGGCGCTGAGATATTCCAGCACCCGCGAGCGGGCCCAATAGAGGTCCGTGCCGTCCTCGAAAATCACGTAGACGAAGGACACCCCGAAGAACGAGAAGCCTCTGACCACGCGCGCCTCCGGCACCGTCAGCATCCTGGTGGTCAGCGGATAGGTCACCTGATCCTCGACCACTTGAGGCGCCTGCCCCGAATACTCGGTAAAGACGATGACTTGGACGTCCGACAGATCGGGGATGGCGTCGAGCGGCACGCGCGACACGGCGTAGAGGCCGGCCAACGTCACGAAGACCGTGGCGAGCCCGACTAGGAAGATGTTGCGTGCGGACCAGCGAATGACGGCGGCAATCACAATTGCGGCTCCTCCTGGCTGAAGGCCTGAAGCGCGGCTTTGAGATTACTCTCGGCGTCGATGAGGAAGGTCGCGGAGGTGACGACTTCCTCGCCATCTTCCAGACCCTCGGTGATCTCGGTGTAGCCGTCCCCGCGCCGTCCGATCTTGACCTCACGCGGCTCGAAGCGCCCCTCGCCTTTGACGACGAGCACGACCTGGCGCGTGCCGCTGTCGATGACGGCACTGTTCGGAACGGCGGTTATCGGTGCGTCGCCGTCACCAGCATGGATCATCACATCGGCATACATCCCAGGTTTCATCTGCCCGTCAGGGTTCGGCAACTCGATGCGCACCGAGATCGTCCGCGTCTCGCGCTTCAACATCTCGGGATAGATGAATGTCACCACGCCTTCATGCGGCGTTGCAGGGAAAGCCCTCAAGGTGACGGTGGCTCGCATGCCCACTTTGATCGGTCCGATGTCGGCCTCGGCAACGTCGGCAACCACCCAGACCTGGGAGTGGTCGGCAATGCGGAACAGCTCGTCTCCCGCCATGACGCGCTGGCCTTCGATGACCATCTTCTCGATCACATCACCGGTCGCCGGCGATGCCCAGTCGATGGTACGTGGATTGGTCTTGGTCTTAGCCACCTCGTCGATGCGGCTTTGGGGAACATCGAGATTGCGCAGTCGCTGCATCGCGCCAGCGACATTCCTGCCCATCTCGGCCTTCGACGAGTTGCCTTCTGCACGCATAGCCACCAGGAGGTCGGCCTGAGCCAGTTGAATTTGTGAGCTGTAGAAGCGGAACAACGGTTCGCCCTCGCGAACGTGCTGACCGGTCTTATTCACGAAAAGATCCTCGACGTAACCGTCCGACCGAACCGTCACGATCCACAGTAGCGACTCGTCGTGTTGCACAGTGCCGACGCCGCGAACCGAGCGGGAGATGGTCTTTGCCTCCGCCTTCTCGGTCTTGACGCCTGTGCGCTGGATCTTGTCGAGGCTGACCTTGACGGTGGTGCCGTCGTCGTCCTGCTCGTCGGCGTAGACGGGGATGTAATCCATCCCCATGGAGTCCTTCTTCGGCACCGGCGAGGTGTCGGGAAGCCCCATCGGGTTGCGGTAGTAGAGAATCTTGCGCTCGTCGCTTCCTGCCGCCGTTTGCTCCGCCGCAGCAGGCGAGGCGACCGGCTCAGGACGATGCGCGTACCAATAGGTGCCGGCGACGCCGACAGCGATCCCGGCAACCAGAATAGTCAGAGTGTTGAGACGCCTCATGGCGCGGCTCCAAATCCTCGTTGAGAGCACTCTGCGCGATGCGCAGAGGACATCCGCGCGAGCCTGCGAGTGCAGACACTCGGGCGGACGCGCGTTCAGTTTTGAGGATTTAGACTCGCGGCGGCGGGAGCGGCGGAGCGGTGGTCCCGGTCGGGACACTGAGGTCGGCGATGGTCGCGAGCTTCGATTCCGCCAGTGAGAACGGCGCAAACACGGGCGTCGCGAGGGCGCCTGTCAGGCTGCTGCATTTCGCCGCGCAGCTGGCGATGGCGCCACACCCGTCGCCCTCGGATTTCTCGCAAGGTGTACCCTCGCAGCAATCCATCGCGGCATGGCGATCGGTGAGGCTGGGCGTCCCCATATGCGAGGCAAACGTCGCCTGAATCGGCAGCACGGCCACCGACAGAGCCACGAAAACGGCGAAAAAGGCACGAACAAGAGCCATGGGACCACCTTGGAAGAGTATCTAGCCTACCTTTCCTTACTGTCAAGTGACGAAGGCGTGAGGTCAGGAGCCTGAACTTGCTCATTCTCGGAGGAAATTCGCGCGCCGGGCCTGTGCTGGCGGGCCTCCGAATCGGCTATGTTCGTTCACAAGACTTGAGTCCCCGATGTCCCGAAAGTGACGCCGCAGCGAAATGTCTGCTCCCTCACGCACTGTTAGCGCCCGGCGCAAGCTCATCGAGTTCGCGCCCCATATCTGGCAGGCGCTCGAGGTCCTGGCGATCGACAGCGGCCGGAGCGTTCAGTCGCTTGCCGATGAGGCGTTTAGCGACATCCTGCATAAATATCATCGGCCGACCTCGCTGAAGGAGGCCTTGCGCGAAAGCGCGCGCCGCCTCCCCGCCAACGACGATCTACCGCCCGAGCGGCACGGGACTTAACGGCGCTTCAATTCGAGCTATTGTTGCTTCAGGCGGGTAACGATCGCCTCGAGCGCCGCGATGGCTTCGGCCCTGTCGCGCTTCTGCAAATCCAGCAGGAGCTTGAAGCCGTCTTCCTCTTCCCGGATGACCGAGCCCTCGCTCACCAGATCGTCGTAGAGCCCGAGCACCTTGTAGCAGCGTACCTCCTCGGCAAAACCCTTCACCTTGATCGGCGGCTGCTCCTCGACGGCGATCTCGTCCTTCACGAGAGAATAGGTTTCGTGACCCATGAGGATGCCGTCGATCTCGGCATGGGACTGCAGGCGGGCGGTGAGGTTCACGGAGCTGCCGATGATGGTGTAGTCCATGCGGTCTTCGCTGCCGAAATTGCCCACGGTAACGTAACCAGTATTGATGCCGATACGCAGATGAAACGGCTGCTCAGCGCCGAGCTCCAGCCATTCCGCGTGCAGCTCCCGCAACCGCCTCAGCATGGCGATGGCCATGCGCACGCAGGCTCGGGCATCCTCCTTGATGCCCTTGGATTCGGGATCGCCGAAGAACACCATGATGGCGTCGCCGATATATTTGTCGATGGTCGCGCCATGATCGAGCGCGATATTGGTCATTTCGGTGAGATAGCGGTTGAGCAGATGGGTGAGATCTTCGGACTCAAGCTTGTCCGTGGTCTCGGTGAAATTGACCACATCGGAGAAGAAGATCGTCAGCTTCTTGCGGCTCGAGTTGATTTCCACGTTCTGCGCGCCGGTGAAGATCGAATGGTAGATCTGCGGCGACAGATATTTGGACAGCTTGGTGGCGAGTGCATCGAGCTCCTTGTTCTTTTGCGCGATGAGCTCGTTGGCGCGCTTCTGCTCCTTGGTCAGCGCGTTGAGCTGTTCCTCGTTGCGGTCGCTTAGGCGCATGAGCCGGCGCGTGGTGCGGAACAGCTTCTGATAGTCCTTGAGCAGTTCCTGGTAGAGCTTGCCGTCCACGCGGTCGGCGAACCGGCCGCTATCGAGCAGTTGTTGCGCCGAAGCGATGATCTGTTCTTCGGCGGCGAATAGGTCGTCCATCGACATCAGCCGGGCATCTTCTCCAAATGGAACGTGGCGTTCTCGAGGTCCTCGCCGAACTCCTCGCCAAGCTCCTGCATGGTGTCGTCTTCCTTGTCGTAGAACCAATAGATGTCAACGGATGCGCCGTTCTTGGCGGCGGCCTCGAGCTTGTCCATGAGCATCATGATCGCCTTGGCGCTCGAGCTGTTGAGATAGATGAGCTCAAAGTCGAAGCGGCAACTCCCTTTGCCAAGCTTGCCGAGATAAGCATCCAGGGACGAGAACACTGGGCCATAAAATTCGGTCACATCCTCGGGATAGGACTCGCCCGATATCTTGAGGTTGTTGTTGGCGAAGTCGAAGGCCACGGCCGGCGTGCGGGAGGTGGCCTCGATATCCAGCTTGTCTTGCATCTTCCGGGCCCTCAGATGGTCGCCTTCAGCGCGAAGAAGGAGTAGTCGCCGTCGACCGCAGTGAAGTCGAACTCGATCGGCTTTGACGCCCGGCGCGCGATCTCCATGAAGCCGAGGCCGGCGCCCTTGCTGCCCACTTCGGGCTCTGACCTGAGTTGCTCCTTGTAGAGGGCCTTCAATTCCTCCCTGCTCATGCCCCTGATCTTGGTAAGACGCACTTTCAAGCGCTCGACGTCGGACTGGCGCACGAGATTGCCGGCGCAGACGACGTAGTCGTCCCCCTCCCTGCCGATGGTGAGGATGCCATAGCGCATCTCCATGAGGGCGGTGCTGTCAGCGGCAGGCGGCAGCGGGGCATGAGCCAGCTCAGCGGAGTAGCGGATGATGTTCTGCATTTGCTCGACGAAGATGGCGAATACGCTGCGGAGCGTCTTCGTATCGGCGTCGTCGATAGCGAGCTTTTTCTTCAATGCCTCGCCCACCCCGCTCAAGACCGGCTCGGTTACGTAGCCGCTATAGGCGAAGATGACACCCTGGGTGTGCAGCATCGACCGCAAATCCATGAGTTGGCCGGCAAGCATCGGTTTCTCCTAGGAGTGCGGGACGAAGCCCAAGACCGTGAGATCGTCGCGGCGGTGCTGCTCACCCTGATACCTGTCGAAGGCCGTGCGCAACGATTCCTCCTGCTCCCTCATGGGCGTGTCACGGAGTTTCCGCAAGAGGTCCTGGAAGCGGCGCTTGCCGAACGATCGCCCGCGCGGACCCCCGATCTGATCGATCAACCCGTCCGTCGTGAGGTAGAAGGAATCGCGGCTGTCGAAGGGGAAGGAGTAATCGTTGAAGTTCGTGCCTGGCGGGTAGCGCCGATAGCCGAGCCCCTTGCGGTCACCCTTGATCTCGATGACGCCTTCTTGGTTCGCCCGCCATAGCGAGAAGCGCGCGCCGGCGAAGGTCATCTGCTTCTTACGCGGGTTGATGAAGCAGATGCCGGCTTCGAGTCCATCGTCGGTGTCGCCGTGCATCGCGTCCTGGCCAAGCAGGCTCTGCACCCCTTGATGCAAGCCGACGAGCACCTCGCTGGGCCTGTCGCTCGGCGCGCTGCGCAGCATGCGATCGAGCAAGCCCCAGGCGATCAAGGTCATGAAGGCGCCGGGCACGCCATGACCCGTACAGTCTCCGACCATGATCGCATAACCGTCGCCGATGGGTTGGAACCAGAAGAAATCTCCGCCGACGATGTCACGCGGCTCCCAAATGAGGAAGTGGTCGGCGGCCAGGGCCTCGAGTTCCCGGCGCGCAGGTAGGACGGCGGATTGAATGCGGCTCGCATAGCGCAGGCTTTGCAGGATCAGCTGATTGGCCGCCGCGGCCCGCTGCTCGCTCTCCTTCACTTCCGTCAGGTCGCTGTAGACCGCGACGGTGCCGCCGGTCTCGGTGCGGCGTTCGCTGATTTGGAGCCAACGTCCATCGGCCTGACGTTGCAGACCAGACTCGCCGGGGTTGCGATGCTCGGCGAGGCGCTGCCTGATCCAGCCCTCCTCCCTGCCGTTGGCGTCGGCAACGAGGCCATGCGCCACCGCCTTGCGGATGATCTCCTCGTAGGTCGACCCCGGCGCCGGCGGACCTTCGCCGAAATCGAACAGCTCGGTGTATTTGCGGTTGCCGAGAACCAGCCGATCCTCGGCGTCATAGAGCGAGAAGCCCTCGGAGATTGTTTCGATGGCGTCGGTCAACCGCTGCTCGCTTTGCTGGAGCGCGGCCTGCTCCGCCGTCTTGCGCGCAGTGACCTCGCTCCACGTGCCAATCACTTCGAGCGGGTTGCCATTCTGATCCTTGATGAGCGTCTGCTCGTCGCTCACCCAGCAATAAACACCGTCGGCCTTGCGGAAGCGGTACTCAGCAACGTGGTGTCCGTTTTCGAACAGGTTCGTCTGCTGGGCTTCCACCGCCTCGAGATCCTCGGGGTGCACGTGAGAACGCCAAAAGTCCGGCTGCTTCAGATAGTCGTCGGTCGTAGCCGAGCACCCGCTTGATGTTGTCACTGACGAAGGTGGGCGTGAAGTTGCCCGTGGCGGCGAAGCTGTAGACCACCGCGGGCGCGCTGTGCAGCATCAGGTCGAAGCGGGCTCGCGCCGCACCCTCCGCCTGCTCTGCGGTCTTGCGGGCTGTGATATTGCTCCACGAACCGACGATCTCGATGGGCTCGCCCTTGTCGTCGCGCAGCAAATATTGGTCGTCGCTGACCCAGATATAGGTGCCGTTCCGCTTGCGAAAACGATACTCGATGACGTGACGGCCCTTCTCGAAGAGGTTGCCCTGCTCGGCCTCCACCGCAGCCAGATCCTCGGGGTGCACGTGACTGCGCCAAAAGTCGGCATGCTCCAGGTATTTTTCGGGGCAATAGCCGAGTAGCCGCTTGATGTTCTCGCTGATGAAGGTCGGCGCGTAGTCGTCGCGCGCCTTGAAGCTATAGATCACCGACGGCGCCGTCTCCAACAACACGGAAAGACGCGCCCGCGCGGCATCCTCCGCCTCCTCGGCGGCTTTGCGCGCCGAGATGTCGCTCCACGAACCGACGATCTCGAGGGGTTCGCCCCTGCTGTCGCGGACGAGATGCTGCTCGTCGTTCACCCAGCAATAGGAGCCGTTCCTGCGGCGGAAACGGTATTCGAGGGCCTGATGACCGTCCTCGAAGAGCTTGCCGACTTCGGCCTCGACCCTCTCCAGATCGTCAGGATGGACGTGCTCCCGCCAGAAATTCGGATTCTCGAGATATTCGCGCGGCGGATAGCCGAACAGACGCTCGATGTTGTCGCTGATGAAGGTCGGCGCAAAATCGTCCGTGGCCTTGAAGCTGTAAATCACCGCGGGCGACGCCGACAACAGCCGCGCGGCGCGCTCCTGCGCGAAGGTCTCGGCGTCTCCGCCGCGCTCGCGCAGGGCGGCGTCCAGCGCCTGCTTGATGATGGCGGCCGCCTCGGCCGTGTCGGCTCCCGGCCGCAGCAGGTTCGACAATGAAGCGGCGACCCGCTCGGCATATTGTTTCGACGCAGTCATTCCCGAGCTCTCAATTCACAAGAAGGCGCCCCGCCGTGGAGGTCACCGCGGCGATAGTGTCGGGGATGGCGCGCTGAATCAATGCCAAGACCGGGCAGCCACCCGCCAAATCATCGGAAGGTTACCCGGCTTCACGGCATTTCGCGGGCAGACGCTGGAGTAGTGCCCGGTCTATTGAGGCGTCTCGGGCGCGGGTTCCCCGGCGGCCGGGGGCTCAGGCGGCGACGGCGTTGTCGCCGGCGTTTCGCTTGCCGTCTTGCCAATGACGCAGTCGAACCAAGCCTGCCAGCTTGGATCGCCATATTTGCAGCCGTGTCTTTGGCTCTGAACCACGGCAAAGATGGCGGCGATGATGATCAAGATTAGAAGAATTCGCATGCAGGCACCCTCCCTGTTCGCGCCGGCGTAAACTATACGAACGGAGGCGAAACAAAAAGGGCCGGTTTGCCGCCAGCGTTGTTGCGGCGCAGCGCCTTGAAGGCTCAATAAGACGAATCTGCTGGGCCGGCTGCTGAAATGGCCGCTATTTGATTGGAGGTGCCACGGGCGGCAGCGGCTCGGCATAGACTTGCTGGCCGTGATGGAAACACCCCGCAAGCATCAGGGATGTCGCGATAACAGTGAAAATCAGCATGATCCGCATTGGTCAGACCCCTCGTTGGTGTGGCTTCAGTCCCGACCCAGTCGGGACACTCGTGGGTTAATGTCCGACAGCGCAAAGGGTTTCAGTCTTTTTTTGGGACTGCCTAAGGTGCTAAACCCATTTCCAATCAGCGATGTGCACGCCCCTTCTCATCACGCGACAAACCGTTCTACGCGCCGGCCTCGCTCTCGCAGCCGCCCCCCTCCTCCGCTACATGCCGGCGTGCGCGGCCGCCGCGGACGTGATGGAGGTAGTGCCCGGCGTGTTCGTGCATCAAGGGCGCTACGAGGTCCAATCGCCCGAGAATCGGGGCGATATAGCCAATGCGGGCTTCATAGTCGGCAGCGAGGCCGTGGCGGTCATCGACACGTCCGGGAGCGCGGCGATGGGTAGCGAGCTGCGCGATGCCATCCGCGCCGTGAGCGACAAGCCGATCAAATACGTGATCAACACCCACATGCACCCCGACCACGTGTTGGGCAACGCCGCCTTCAAGCAGGACAACCCGACATTCGTCGGTCATTACAAGCTCGCCCGGGCACTCGGGACCCGCGCCGAAGGCTACATCACCGCCAACAAGCAAATGCTGGGTCACGAAGCCTTCGACGGCAGCGAGATCGTCCTGCCGACGCTTCTCATCAAGGAGCCGACGACGCTCGATCTCGGCGACCGCACGCTTCTCTTAGAGCCGCAACCGACGGCCCATACCGACAACGACCTCATCGTCACCGACACCAAAACCGACACGCTGTTTCTCGGCGACCTTCTATTCTCGGTACACGTGCCGACCATCGACGGGTCGATCAAAGGATGGCTCACGCTGCTCGACGAAATCGGCCGGCGCAAGGCCGCCCGAGTCGTTCCCGGACATGGCCCGAAGACCATGGAACTGCCGCAGGCGATCGAGCCCGAGCAGCGCTATCTCGCCGCCATCGCGGCGGACGTGCGGCAGCTGATCGCCGAAGGCAAGACGCTCGCCGAGGCGACCAAGACGGCCGGCTTCTCAGAAGAGGACGCCTGGAAGCTGTTCGATCAGTATCATGTCCGCAATGTCACCGCGGCGTTCGCAGAACTCGAGTGGGAGTGATATACTGCCCACGACAACTTAGGAGCATGGCGTAATGCCCCATTGTTTCAATAGCTTATCCAGAAGTACCGGAATCGCCGCGCTGGCCGCCGCGATGCTTGCGGCCACCGCGCCCAGCGCGCTTGCCAGCGAGGACATCTGGCCCATTCTCAAGGAGCAGGCCTTCGGCGATCGCGCGATCCAAGCCGAGGACGGCATGGTCGTGCTCGAAGCGCCGGACAAGGTCGAGGACGCGGCTCTGGTGCCGCTCACGGTGCGCGTGCCGCCGTCGGTGAAGGGCAAGCTCAAGTCGTTGACCTTGTTCATCGACAAGAACCCCGATCCGAAAGTGGCGACTTTGACGTTCGGCCCGGCGGCAGGCACAGGCGGCGAGCGGAGCTTCGCGACGCGGGTCCGGGTGGACAATTTCTCCCATGTGCGCGCGGTGCTCGAGACCGAGGACGGCAGTCTGCACATGACAACCAAATTCCTCGCTGCGGCCGGCGGCTGCGCCGCCATGCAGGCGAAGGACCCCGATGCGGACACAGCAGACATGGGCAAGATGATCGTCAGGACCTTCCCGCCAGTGCTTGACTCGAACCCGATCTGGGCGGCCCAGGTGATGCTCAAGCATCCCCAGCACAATGGCATGCAGCTCGACATCAACACCGCCGAGTTCATCCCGGCGCGCTTCGTCAAGGAAATGACGGTGAAGCGCGACGGCGAGCTTGTGTTCAAGATGGACGGGACGTTCTCGATCTCCACCAACCCGAATTTCCGCTTCACTTTCGGCAAGGGCGGTGAGAACGGGCTCGACGTCTCGATCGTCGACACGGACGGCGCTGAGTTCAAGGGCCAGACCCAAGCGAAGGGCTCGTAACGCAGGCTTACCCCGCCTTCGTCATTCCGGCTGCTTGCTGGAATAGTAGACGTGAGCCTGGAGCAGGAACTCGTCGGGCTTCTTGAGGAAGAGGTCCCTCGCCGTCTCGTTGCCGAAGCAATAGGTCTTGCCCTGGTAGACGGTGCTTACCGAGCAGTCGGTCTTGATGTCCTTGCCGAGGGCGAGCCCCATGACGCACTCGCCGCCGAACTCGGCGTCATTGGTCTCGGCAAGCGCCGAGCTGACAACAGAAACAAACATGGCCGCTCCGGCCACAGCACCGCTGAGAATGGCTCGTCTCATCGTCGTCTCCTCTCGCGTGACGCCTATACTGGCCCTATTTAGGGGAGCCGCTTTGGCGCGCGCCAGTCGGTAATCTCTACGCTTGGCGCCCGTTCTTGCTCAAGCGCCTGATAGCGGCAACCTCGCGGGCCCATTCCTTGAATGGGCGGGCCGGTGTTCCCCCCATGCGGGCGCCGGCCGGGACGTCATCCTTGACATGGGCCATGCCGGCAATCATCGCGCCATCCCCAACCTTGACGTGCTCGACGACGCCGGAATGCGCGCCCATGATGACGAAGTCACCGAGCTCAGCCGATCCCGCGATTCCTGATTGGGAAACAATGATGCAGTGGCGGCCAATCACGACATTATGGGCAACCTGGACCAAGTTATCGATCTTGGTTCCCTTGCCGATCTTGGTATCGGCCAGAAAGCCGCGGTCTACCGTCGAGTTGGCCCCGATTTCGACGTCGTCATCGATGACCACGCGACCGATCTGCGGAATCTTGAAGTGTCCCTCGGCGCTCATGACGTAACCGAATCCATCCTGCCCGATGCGGACGCCCGCGTGCAGAGTCACGCGGTCGCCGAGCAGGGCGTGAGTCACGGAGGCGCCGGGACCGATATAGCAGTCGCGCCCCACGAATACCCGATAGCCGACGACGGCGCCCGCCGCGATCGTCGTTCCTGCGCCGATCCTCGCTTCGCGGCCAATAACGGCGCCAGGCTCGATGGTTACACCCTCGGCGATCTTAGCCGTGCGGTGGACAAGCCGACCTTTCGCGTTTGCGATCGACGACGACGCCCGCGGTTCGAGTGCTGTAGGATAAAGAAGTCCGACGGCCATGGCGAAGGCACGATGCGGCGCATCGGTCGTTAACGCCGCCGCACTGGCGGGCACAAGACCCGCGTCGCGGCTCTTGATGAGACAGGCGGCGGCGCTCGTCGCCGCAAGCTGATCGGCATATTTGGGACCCGTGCAGAACGTGAGGTGAGTTCGTGCGGCCTGGCCCAGGGGGCGCAGATCATCGATTTCCGTCACCCCGTCACTCTCAAGGAGGAGCTTGGCGCCGACTGCGTCCGCGATCACTTGCAGGGAAACAGGTTCCCCGCGCTCGAAGAATCCGGGGTGCTGCATTATTGCTCCAAATTCGGAAAATCAGCCCCGGCGTGGCCCAACGGTGCGCTGGATCGCGCGAGGCACGCCGACCATAGCCTTTCGCCGCGCTTTTCGATAACGGCATTTTCTCGGCGCGGTTGCGTGACGCACCGCCGCGGCAACCGTTCAGGACCCGTCCAAGGGCTGGCGTCGCGGGGAAGAATTATTGGTGGGCGCACAAGGACTCGAACCTTGGACCCGCTGATTAAGAGTCAGCTGCTCTACCACCTGAGCTATGCGCCCCTAGAGCGCTATCGCTGATAGCGCTCTAGTGTTGTTGTTTGCGCATGATCTTATCGGAAAACCGGTACCCACTTTTCCGGATCATGCTCGAGAATGCCGCCTGAGCCGAGGCGCACCCGAGGGTGCTCCCCTTACAACGCTCCGTCTGGCCTGTCCAGTTTGGCTTATCCGGCCCGTCTCACCACAGGCCGCGGGCCTCCTCGGGCCGGAAGGTGACCTTCCGGTTGACGTGGGCGTTGAGCACGAACCCCAGCCCTACGATCATGGTCAGCATCGACGTGCCGCCATAAGAAACGAGTGGCAAGGGAATGCCCACCACCGGCACCAACCCCGTCACCATGGCCACGTTGATGAATACATAGGCGAACAGGCAGAGCCCCATGCCGGCCGCGACAAGCTTCGCGAACATGCTGCGGCATCTGAGCGCCATATAGGTGATGAACACCAGCGCGAGAAGATAGAGTGCGAGCAAAATGATGGCGCCGATGAAGCCCGTCTCCTCCGCGAACATCGTGAAAATGAAGTCGGTATGCTTCTCGGGCAGGAAGTTGAGCTGGGCCTGGGTGCCCTGCATGAAGCCCTTGCCGGCAAGACCGCCGGAGCCGATGGCGATCTTCGATTGGAGGATATGGTAGCCCGAGCCGAGAGGATCGCGCTCGGGATCGATGAACGTCAGTATGCGCTCCTGCTGATAGTCGTGCAGGGCTGCCCACACGTGGGGCAGCGCGATGATGACACCGGCGATCCCGGCCGCGAAATAGAACCAGCTCACGCCCGCAAGGAAGAGCAGCCCGCAACCGATAACGGCGAATAGCGCCGCAGTGCCGAGGTCGGGCTGCGCCAAGGCGAGAACGCTGGGCACCCCGATCAACAGAAGCGGCGGCAGGAGCGCGTCAGGTCGCCAGATCTTCTCCGGCGGAAGCCACTGGTAGTAGCGAGCAAGAGCCAGCACCAGCGCGACCTTCATCATCTCCGACGGCTGGAAACTGAGTTCCTCGTAGCCGAGCCAGCGCCTGGCGCCGCCGCTTTCCACGCCAATGAACGGCACGAGAACCATCAGGAGCAGCGCGACGGCATAGAGCGGATAGGCGCCGCTCAACCACCAACGAATATCGGAGAACGCCACGGCAAACAGCAGCGCCAGACCGAAGCAAAAGCGGACGACGTGCCGGCTCGCCCATGGATCCAGCGAGCCTCCCGCCACCGAATAGAGAGCCGCCGCGCCAACAAGAGCAATCGCCGTGATCAGAAGCAGGAATGGCCAGTTGAGCAAAAGGAGTTTCTTGCTCAGCTTGAGCTTGGTAGGCGCCGCTTGGGCGAACAGCATCTTCATCGCGTGGGCCCGGCCGCGGCAAGCGCCGACGGCGCCGCCAAATCGTTGTTGGCCATGAAAGCGGGACGCCCGGCGGGATCGCGCAATAGGATCTCGGTCATTACGTCGCGGACGATCGGAGCCGCCGCACGCGAGCCGCCGCCGCCGTGCTCGACGACGCACGCCGCGGCGTAGCGAGGCGCGTGCGCCGGCGCATAGGCGATGAACAAGGCGTGGGTCTCGCGCTCCCAAGCGGACAGCAAGTGCTCGTTCTTCGTGCTGATCACCTGCGATGTCCCCGTCTTGCCGGCCATCTGCAGGTCGGGAATCTGCAAGGCCGAGCGGACCCCGGTCCCTCCCTTCTCATTGACCACGCCGATCATGCCGGCGCGGACAAGATCAAGATGTACGGGATCGAGGTTTAGCTTCGGCCAGGGTTCGACCGTGTCGTTTGCGGTCATGACCAACCTTGGCAGCACGGCCCGCCCGGTCGCGATCCGCGCCGTCATCACCGCGAGCTGGAACGGCGTCGTCGCCACAAAGCCCTGTCCAATCGCGCAACTGATCGTCTCACCGGGCCACCAAGGCTCGTTTAACGTCTTTCGTTTCCAGGCGGTATCGGGCACGATGCCTTGCTTCTGGTCAGTCAGACCGCAGTCGTAAATCTGGCCAAGGCCGAGCTCGCGACATGTGACGGCGAGGTGATCGATGCCCACGCGACGCGCCGTCTCGTAGAAAAAGACATCGCAGGACTGCTTGATCGCTTCATGCAGGAACACCGTGCCGTGCCGCTTCCAGCACCGGTATGTGCGGCGTCCGAACACATACCCGCCAGGGCAGTGCATGCGCTCCTCAGGATCAATAACCCCGTGGGTGAGTCCGGCAAGCGCCGTCGCAACCTTGAACGTCGATCCCGGCGGATAGACTCCACGAATTGCGCGATTCTCGAACGGGTTATCCTGCGCCCTGGCCAGTGCACGCCACTGTTCGGGGTCGGGGTTGAAGGCAATATCATTAGCATCGAAGGTCGGCGTCGAGGCCATCACGACAATACCGCCGGTCACCACATCGAGGACGACGATGGAAGCGATGCGGTGCTCCTTGATGCGATCGAGCGCCACGTTTTGCAGATGATGGTCGATGGTGAGCACGACGTCCCGTCCCCGCGTGCTCGGCTTAGAGCCGAGCTCGCGGACCACCCGGCCGTGAGCATCGACTTCGTACTTGATGGCGCCCGGGCTCCCTCGCAGGTCGGCATCGAAGGTCTTTTCAATCCCGGCACGCCCGGCGCGGAATCCTGGCAGCCGCATCACCGGCGCCTCGTCAACCTCGTCTTTCCCTGCCATGCCGACATAACCCACCATATGGGCCATGCTGCGGGCATGACTGTACCGGCGCTGGGCGGATCTGTCGGTTCGCACGCCGGGGATTTGCGGTGCCAGAACGTTGAGCAGCGCGAACTGGCGCCAGGACAATCCTTCGGAAACCAGCACCGGGTAATAGCCGCTTTGGCGCCGCGCCGCGCGCATGACGCGGTCGCGCGTGGCCGCCGAGACCGGCACGATCGTAGCAAGGGCATCGAGCGTGCCGGAGAGGTTCTTGCAGAATGCGGGCAGGACGAGGACGCGAAGGTTCTCGAGGTCTTCGGCGATGATCGTGCCGAAGCGGTCGTAGATGACGCCGCGCGCGGGCGCCACGAGTTGCACCGTCATACGGTTCTCGTCGGACAGCAAGCGATAGTCGGACGAGTCGAGAATCTGGAGCTGGTGCAACCGCCAGCCGAGCAGCCCAAACAGCCCGGCTTGACCCGCGCCGAGGAGGAGTGCGCGGCGCGAGAAGCGATGGCGCTGCTTCCGCGCGTAGTCGGGCGCCTTCGTCCCGTACAGCAGCGTCTTCCCGTACAGCTTCATGCCCAGCCTCGATAGATCGGGCTCCGCTCGGGGCCGAGGCGTCCGTACCGGATCCATAGGAGGCCGTGCAGCACCACGGGAAACAGCACGATGGACGTCAGCGCGCCGAAGGCGATCGGCCACCAGTCGATCCAACGGAAGTAGTAGAGCGAAGCCAGCAGCCAGCCGAAGCAGGCCAATACGCTAACCAGGACGATCCAGATCAGCCAGTGGAAGCCCAGGCCGCGCCCCTCACCGAGAGAACCGGCTCTCCCACCGACGGTCGAGGCGACCAAGCTCATGAGCGCCCAATAGCCGATCGGGCCGCCGCTCATGAGATCGGCGAGGAGCCCGAGCGCCGTGGCGCCGGCAGGCGGCAGGGCAGCGCCAGGAATGGCGCGCCAGCAGAACACCATCATCACCACTACGAGCGGCAGGATGAATGTTGCATCGGCCGGCAGCCCCCACGGCACCGCGGTCGCCACCACCGCAAACAGAACAGACAGGGCCGGGAGGAACTTGGTCATCGCTCGGCTTGCGCTTGCCCCTCACCTGTTGGAATTGCCTCGGCCGCACCGGCGTGCTGGACCGCCGTCGCCAAGGGGAGCGTCGCGCCCGCCGCCGGTGCCGCTTTCGCCGGCTCCGTGGGCGGCGGCGACACTGCTGCCGTGCCGCCGGCGACCGGCGGATCGGCGCTGGTCAAGGCGGGCGCATCGAAGAACAGGACGCTGACCGTGTCGAGCGAGTTGAGCTCGGCATAGGGACGAACCCTGAAGGCGCCGGGAGATCCGGTCACCACACCGACGCGCAAGCCCCGCGGCAGCACGCCATCGCTACCCGAGGTGTAGACCTCGTCGCCGGCATAGACCGTCGCGCCGTCGGGAAGAAAATCGAGCTGCAACTCTGCGCTGTTGTCGCCCAAGGCAAGGCCGCGCACCGCCGCCGGGCCGACCAGTACCGGAATTCTGCTGTTGAGGTCGTTGAGCAAAAGCACGCGGGCGACCGCGGCGCCGGCATCAACCGTGCGGCCGATGAGGCCCTCGCCGTTGATGACCGCATAGCCGATGCGCACGCCGTCCTGCCTGCCGAGATTGATCAGCGCGCTGCGGACGAAAGGGCCCCGCGCGTCGGCAATCACGCGGCCCGAGGTGTATTCGAGCCCGGGCTCCTCGACCGCGTTCAACAACGACCGCAAATGGGCGACCTTGCGCTCGAGCAGCTTGGTGCGCCACTCCCACTGCTTGAGCTCGTCATTTTCCTTCTTGAGGCGATCCAGTTCGGCAAACAGGCCGGCATAGGTATGCGCCCGGTCGATGGCGCGGCGCACCTCGATGGCGGGCACGGATGCCACCTCCAGCAACGGCTCGGTGAGATCGACAATGCCGTCGCGGGCGTCGGCAATGACATCATGGCCGATGCGGCTGAGGACGAGGAGAACGGCGCAGAGAAAATAAAGTCCAAAACTGAGTAGCTCGACCGGAGCCCGCCAGGAGGGCCGGCGCTTGTGAAAGAACGGTGCACCGCGCTCGCGCATTGCGTTTCACTTCAACGGAGCGCCCCAATGACGCTCCACCCCCCTTAAGTCTCAGGCTGCGAGTCCCGCAGCCCACGTCTTCTTACGCCACTCAGGGCTTGATCAGCAGTTCGGCCATCTCGTCCAGATTCTCCAGCGCCATGCCGGTGCCACGGACGACGCAGCGCAACGGATCCTCGGCAATCTTGAACTTCACTCCCGTCTCCTGTTGAAGCCTGACATCGAGTTTCTCCAGCAGTGCGCCGCCGCCAGTGAGATAGATTCCGGCGTCGCAAATATCGGCCGTCAACTCGGGCGGCACGTCGGCGAGCGCCTGGCGGATGCCGCCGACGATCTGCTGGATCGGCAAGGTCAATGCATCGGCGATCTCATGGGGCCCGAGAGTAATCTCGGTGGGGAACCCGCGTTGCAGGTCGCGTCCTTTGATGGTGATGGCCACGTGGGTTCCGTTCGCTCTGGCGACGGCAGAGCCAGCTTCCTTCTTGATCGCCTCGGCATTGGTGGCGCCGATGAGAAGATGATGCTTGAAGCGCGCGTAGTTCACGATCGCCTCGTCCATGGAGTTGCCCGCGGTGCGGATCGAGCGCGAATAAATCACGCTGCCCATCGACATCACGGCGATGTCGGTGGTGCCGCCGCCGATGTCGACAACCATGGAGCCGCGCGGCTCCTTGATGGGCAGGCCGGCGCCGATCGCCGCCGCCACCGGTTCCTCGATGAGAAAGACGCGCCGTGCCCCCGCCGAGAGACCTGCTTCGTGCACGGCGCGGCGTTCGACCGAGGTCGCGCTCGCCGGCACGCAGATCATGATGCGCGGGCTGCCGAAGATGCGCCGCTTGTTCACGCGGCGAATGAAATACTTGATCATCTCCTCGGCGGCGGCGAAGTCGGCGATCACGCCGTCGCGCAGCGGCTGAACCGTTTCGATCTTGGTCGGGGTCCGGCCGAGCATGGTCTTCGCTTCGTGGCCGGCGGCGATGACTTTGCGGTCGTCGCCCCGCACTTCGATGGCGACGACAGAGGGCTCGTCGAGGACTATCCCCCGCCCTGGCACGTAAACGACCGTGTTTGCCGTGCCGAGGTCGATGGCCATGTTCGCCGAGACAGAGCCCAAGAGCCGCGAGAACATGCACCCGCCCCAATCGGCTCCGCCGCAATTGCGGGAGCCCTTAACGCCACCGGTATGTGCGAGCGGCAGAAATTGTGGCCATCCAACGGGTTCGGCCTCCGCCGCGCGACTCCTATGTTGCGTCAATTCGCCGTAGCGAGCAATGCGTAGAGGGGCAATTTCGAAAAAAACTCTTCGCTTGACGCGATTGTGGCAGAGCGCGCGGAGCCAGCGGGCGGCCGGCGGGGGCAATCCCGGGTCCGGCCGCTGGATTGGCCACCCTATTTTGGCAAACGCCCGTGACGGGTGCATCACGACGCGAGCATGGTCTCCGGCTTCCGCCGCGCCTCGCGGGCGAGAAGCTTGTTCAGGGCGCTGACATAGGCCCTGGCCGAGGCGACCAGGGTGTCGGTGTCGGAGCCCCGGCCGGTGGCGATCTTGCCGTCCGCCTCGAGCCTGACCGTGACCTCGGCCTGGGCGTCGGTGCCCTCGGTCACCGCGCTCACCTGATAGAGCGCGAGCCGCGCCTCGTGGGGCACCAGAGCCCGGATCGCCTTGAAGGTGGCGTCCACCGGGCCGTCGCCGGTCGCCTCATGAGTGTCCTGCTTGCCCTCCACGTCGAGGGTGATGGTCGCCTTTTGCGGGCCGCCGGTGCCGGCGATTACGGTCAAGGCCACGACCTTGATGCGGTCATGGGCGGATGCGATCTCCTGGTCGACCAGAGCCTCGATATCCTCGTCGTAGACGTGCTTCTTCACGTCGGCCAGCGCCTTGAAGCGCACGAAGGCGTCCTCGAAGGCGTTGCCGCCAAGCTCGTAGCCGAGCTCCTTCAGCTTCTCGCGGAAGGCGTGGCGCCCGGAATGCTTGCCCATGACGAGCGAGGACTCCTTCAAACCGACGCTCTCCGGCGTCATGATCTCGAACGTGCCGGCATATTTCAGCACGCCGTCCTGGTGGATGCCGCTTTCATGGGCAAAGGCGTTCCGGCCGACGATGGCCTTGTTGTACTGGACCGGGAAGGCGGTCACCCGGGACACGAGCTTGGAGGCCCGGGTCAAATGGGTGGTGTCGATGCCGGTCCAGAACGGCATGACGTCGGATCGTGTCCTGATCGCCATGACGATCTCTTCCAGCGCGGCGTTGCCGGCGCGCTCGCCGAGCCCGTTGACGGCACACTCCACCTGACGGGCGCCGGCCAGCACGCCCGACAGGGAGTTGGCGACGGCCAAGCCGAGATCATTGTGGCAGTGGGTGGAGAAGACGATCGTGTCGGCTCCCGGCACCCGCTCCAGGATCATGCGGATCAGCGCGCTGAACTCGTCGGGCGTGGCGTAGCCCACGGTATCGGGGATATTGACCGTGGTGGCGCCCGCCTTGATGGCCGTCTCGACGCAGCGGCACAGGAAGTCGGCCTCGGTGCGGGTCGCGTCCATGGCCGACCACTCGACGTCGCCCGTGTAGCTCCGCGCGCGAGTCACCGAGGCTGTGATCCGCTCAAGAACCTCAGCCTGGTCGATGCCCATCTGGTACTGGCGGTGGAGCGGCGAGGTGCCGATGAAGGTGTGGATGCGGCCGCGCTTGGCCGGCTTGATGGCCTCGGCGCAGACGTCGATGTCCTTGATTTGCGCGCGGGCAAGGCCGCAGATGACCGCCTTCTCGGACCGGCGGGCGATCTCCTGAACGCTGTCGAAATCGCCTTGGCTGGCGATGGGAAAGCCCGCCTCGATGATATCGACGCCCATCTCGTCAAGGAGCTCGGCGACCTCGAGCTTCTCGTCGAACGTCATGGTGGCGCCGGGGCATTGCTCGCCGTCGCGCAAGGTGGTGTCGAAGATGACCACGCGGTCCTTGTCGGAGCGCGCCGCCTCTTGCTTGGTCTTTGTCTCGTCGGAAGTCATGGGTCTCGTCCTTGGCTCCTGGGCGCCAATCTAACATGATCGGCAGCCGCTAATGTTCCGTTGTCTTTGGGCTTTTCGATCCCCTGAACGCCCGCCTCGGCAAAGGCCAAGACCGCCGGAGCTCAGGGGCGACTAAGGAGGAGCTTGAGGGTCAGCGCGCGCGCAGAGGCCCCGGGCGATCGCTCGCCGGATTTCAGCCAAATCTGCGTCGTCAGGCGCTGCATCTTTTCACCTATCGATGCCCGGAAAATAGGGGGAACGCCGACCAAGAGCAAGGGCAAGCCTAAAGGTCATGCGCCCTCGGTCATCGAGTCGCGGAGCCGGGCAATTCTCTCTTTCAAGTCGTCGATCTGGGCCCGCCTTTCGGGATCACGAGCATTGAGTTCCCGCGAAGCGGCCATTCTCACCTCGTCGACCCAATCGGCAATTCGCAAGTCACAGCGCCGCGGGTCGCCACGGCAAGAGCGGGCGCGCCGGCACGCCGCGCCATAGCATAGCCGCCAAACCTGGAGCCGCCGGGCATAGAGGCGGAATCGTTCGTGTGGCGGAAGCCGCTCCTCGTCTTCGAAGTTGGTCATCGCATGGTCACTCCTTTCCGCTCCCTATGGGCAAACGTCCTCCTCCCCGCGACGCGTCCGCATCCGCATCCGGGCTTTGCTCCTTTTCTCCCCTCTTTCCAGAGGGGGGTGGCGCGCCGAGAGGCGCAGTCCGTAATGGTGTCGCGATCTCGGCGAGATCGCGCGGGCGCCTTCCGGCGCGCCACTCGCGGCGTCTTACTCGGCATCGGGCCCCGCTTTCCGTTGACCGGCGATAGGCTCCGGGCGGTCAGTCAGCTCCTGACAGGGGCCCGTAGTGGCCCCGGGGGGAGCCCCGATGCGGCCCGAGTGCCTCGCAGCGAACGAGACCCGCGGGCGCCGCACCCCGTCCCGCTAACGCGACGCCTCGCGATGGCGCCCCTCAACGGACGAGGTGGGCGCAGTGTAGCGGGGATGCTGGCCGAAGGCTAGGAATATTTTCATAATTGCGCAGACGCGGGCCCGAACCGGAGGGCCGCATCGAGCGTTGTCGTGGACGGCGGAGGGCCCCTTGGTCCACAATCCGCCTCCGGGACGGCAACAGGGCGGCTTTTCACCCCTTGGTAGAATTCATCGCGCAGCACCAGGCCGCTATCGCTATCGCGATACTGGCCATAACCTTTGTCGCGTTTCTGCTGGAGCGGTTCCCGCCCGCCGTGGTGGCCACCGCAGGCGCCGCAGCGTTCCTGGTGCTCGGCCTGATCGACACCAAAGACGTGATGGGCGTGTTCTCGAATAGCGCGCCGATCACCATCGCGGCGATGTTCATCCTGTCGGGCGCCCTGGTAAGAACCGGAACGCTGGAGGCGGCGGCATCTTGGATCACCTCGCGCGCGGAGGAGCGCCCCGCGACGATCGTGGTGCTGTTCATCGTCGGGACCATCGCGGCGTCGGCCTTCATGAACAATACGCCGGTGGTGGCCGTGCTCATTCCGATCGCGGTGCGGCTGGCAAAGACGGTGGGCATGGCGCCGACGCAACTGCTCATTCCCCTCTCCTACGCGGCGATCCTCGGCGGCACCTGCACCTTGATCGGCACATCGACCAACCTTCTGGTGGACGGTGTGGCGCGGGAGCACGGACTGCCGGCGTTCTCAATCTTCGAGATCACACCGGTCGGCCTCGTGGCGGCGGCGGTCGGCACCGTCACCATGCTGCTGCTGGCGCGCGTGTTGCTGCCGGCACGCATGAGCGCGGCCGACCTGATTGACGAGGAAGGCAAGGTGTTCTTCCTCACCGAACTGACCGTATCCGACGAGTCGCGCTTCGCCGGCAAGAAACTCGGCGCGATAAAGGAACTTAACCACGCGGGTATCAAGCTCGTGGCCCTTTATCGCAACGGCTCGACCAGCCGGGGCGTGCTCGGCGAGCAGGTGCTCGAGGCGGGAGACCGGATCATCATCAAGGCGACGATGCCGGAGGTTCTTACCCTGCACGGCGAGCGTGGCTTCGACATTCTCGGCGCCGGCGGCGGCGAAGGCGGCAAGGAGCACATCCTGGTAGAGGCGGTGCTTGCGCCGGGGCGCGGTGCCGCCTACCGGTCGGTCCGCGAGATGCGCCTCGGCCGGTTCGGCGTGCGGCTGCTCGGCATCAGCCGGCACCGCTATCTGCCGGGGCTGGATTTGGAATCGATGCAACTGCGGGCGGCCGACCGGTTGCTGCTGGAGGGCACGCCAGAGGGCCTCGCCGCGGCGGCGGAAGAGGCCGATTTCATCAACATCACGCACCCCCGCTCGCGCAGCTACCGGCGGCGCAAGGCGCCGATCGCCATCGTCGCACTCACCGGGGTCGTGGTCCTCGCGGCGCTCAACGTCATGCCGATCGAAGGCCTAGCGGTGCTCGCCGTCGCGGCGATCCTGCTGCTCAGGTGCATCGACGCCGAGGAGGCCTGGGAATCGATCAACGGCAGCATCCTCGTGCTCATTTTCGCCATGCTGGCGATCGGCGTGGGACTGGAGAAAACCGGCGCGGTGCGCGACATCGTCAATTGGATGGAGCCCATGCTCGGCATGGGCTCCGGCTTCGTCCTGATCCTCGCCGTCTACTTCCTGGCGGTGATGCTGACCGAACTCATCACCAACAACGCCGTTGCGGTGGTGCTGACGCCCATCGCCATCGGGCTGGCCCAAGAATTGGGATTGGACTCACGTCCGCTGCTCATCGCCATCATGATGGGGGCGAGCGCGAGTTTCGCCACGCCTATCGGCTACCAGACCAACACCATGGTCTACGCCTCGGGCAACTACCGCTTCGCCGACTTCATCAAGATCGGCGTGCCGATGAACCTCATCGTCGGTATCGCGACCTGCATCGCGATCTCCGTGCTAATGCCGTTCTCGAAATGAGCCCGCGCGTTTAGTGGGGTCCGCTGAAGCGGCCGTGGCGCGCCTGGGCCATGAGCCGCGCGAACTGGGCGTGGCTCATGTGAATGAGCGTCACGTGGTCGCCGCCTTCGAAATACACCTCGGGCTGCGAGTCGATGTCGTCGTCAACGACCATGTCGAGCCCATAGCACTCGCCGATCGCGGGGATGGCGCCTCTCGCGCAATCTTCGAACAGGTCGACGATCTCGCGTTCGCTTGCCAGCTCGATATCGTCGCCGAGCTGCCGTTTCAGCGCCGAGAGGCGGATGTAGTGGGACGCGGGCAGCACCACGAGCGCGTATCCCTGCTCGTCACGGATAAGAACCGCCTTGGCGAGGCGCTCGCCGGGAATGTGGCAGGCCTGCGCCGTTCGCATCGACGATTGGGTTGGCTCGTGGGGAAGCACGTCATAGGCGACGTTCTTGGCGGCGAGATATTTCGCCAATGTGGGGGCTATGGCCATGTTCGACCCTCCTCTGCGAGCGCACGACTCGCGAAGCGGGATGGCTCCCCCCAGCCGCCGCCTCACTTGCAGCGCGGCTGTGTCGAAAGGCCAATGATACCCTGCTGGGGCCTCGGCCACAATGCCGGCCTATGGGGCCTCGCGGCGTCAGGCTCTTAGCCGGGCCAAATAATCCAGAATGGCACCCGCCACATCGCGGGAGCGGCCGCGCCGAGGATAGTAGTGGTCGCATTCGCCGCCTCAAGTGGAACAGGCGCGGCTTCGCGCCGGTTGTGTGAACAAGAGAGCTGCCGGGGCCTAGCGTCCCACAGGGGGGGACAAGGCTCCGAGCGGCTTGTTCAACCCAAGGAGTGAAACGCGATGACATCCAGAACGACAATGATGCTAAGCGCGGCGGCGATGGCCCTCGCGCTGGCGCTCCCAGCGGCGCAGGCAGTCGCGGCCGAAGGCGGCGGTCCTCCGGCGGGAGCCGCAGCCGGAGGTCCGAGCGCCAGCGGTGGCGCAGGCGGTCCTGCTGGCGCCCCCGCTCCGACCGGTCCCGCCGGGGGTGGAGCGATGAAGGCGCCGGACAGCGCCGGACCGGCGGGCGAAGCTGCATCGCAACCGTCCGGCAAGAGCGCCGGTGCCCCGGAAGGCGCGCCTCTGGCCGGAGCCGCGGACGAAGGCAAGGCCGGAAAGGCGAAGTCCGCGGCAGATGACGCGGCAAGCGACGCCGACGCAGCAAAAACAGGCAAGTCGAAGGAAGCGGCCAAAGGCGGTGACAAGCCGGGCAAGGCAGCCGACAAAGGCGTGAAGGACAGCGACAAGCCCGAAAAGGCTGCCGGTAAGAGCGACACCGAGCCCGGCGCGGCCGAAGACAAGGCCGATCGTCCGAGCGACAAAGCCGGTGCGACCGCCGAAGACAAGCCTAGCAGCGCCGATGACAAGGCCGGCAAGAGCGCAAAGCTCGAGCCGGAGCAGACCGATAAAGTGCGCGGCTATTTCGCCGAGAACAAGCCGCACGTGAAGTCGGTCGACGAGGACGATATCCGCATTTCGATCGGCATCGGCATTCCGTCGGCGATCGTGCTTTACGATCTTCCTCCCGACATCATCGTCGTGAGCGGGCCTTGTCCGATCGACTATTTCGTGTGGGGCGACGATGTCGTGCTGGTCGATTCCTGCACGCGCCAAGTCGTGGACATCATTCCAGACGTCGCATAGCGACATCTGAGGCGATCGACGGAGACGGCCGCAAGATGCGGTCGTCTCCACTTGCGCCTGCTCAAGATCGCTCACCCCTCTCGGAATCGGTGCGCCGGCGCCCCTTGTCGGTGCGACGGCGGCGCGGGGCACGCGCAGGCTTGGGCTTGGCGGCCGCGGAAGCCGGTGACGGTTCGGCCGCGGCGAGATCGCCGTCGGGCAGGCTCACGAAGATGAGGACCGCGAGCACCGTGACATAGAAGCGGAAGGCGGGCTCCTGCCCGTTCCACGTGGCCGACTGCCACATGGCGAACCATTCGCCGGCCACGACCATGAAGCCCAAGAACCACAAGAGAAAGGCGAGCAAGGCCGCGGCGACGACGAGGCCCTTGGCCGCGTTGAACACCGCACCCGGAGCGTGGCGCATCTGGAACAGGCGGATGGCGCCGGCAAGGAACAGGATTCCGGCCGCGGCCTCGCCGGCGATGATCAGCCAGTAGAAGAGGTTCCACAGCATGGGATTGGTGATCGCCCGGTACATCAGGGCGTTGCCCGGGAAGGTCGTATCCATGCTCATCACATGCTGCACGAACAGGTAGTTCGTGCCGTAGTCGGTGATGTTGTCGAAGGCGACGAGCAGGCAGAAGGCCGCAAGGCACGCGACCATCACGATCTTGGCGTAGCGGGTGATCAGCATTGAGAAGCCCCCTGCCCCGGCAGTTAAATCGGCCGTGACTCTACCTCAAAAGAAACCCGTCATGCCCGGCCGAAGTGCCGGACATCCACGACTTAGCAGCCGTGCCGCTGGGCAAAATCGTGGATGGCCGGGACAAGCCCGGCCATGACGGCTTTAGTGGTGTTGGGGAGGCGTCAGCCCGGGCACTAGTTCGTGAGCTTGGCCAGCGCGCCCTGGCAGTCGGCCGAGAGCGCGGCCTTGTTGCTGAAGAGACATTGGAGCTGGCGGCCTTCGCCGTAGCTCACGTCAGGGCAATGGGTGTCGAGATCTTGGCGGCAGTTCTTCAGGACCATCAGTTTCTTGCGCGGCGGGATGAAGCCAATGATGGCGATTGTCTCATCCGGAGCGGCAGGCTCGGCTGCCGGCGCGGCGGCACTCTTTGTTTGGGCGGGCGCGCCTGACGCCTGCGGCGCTTCTTGCGGCGCCGCCGTCGCCTCAGCAGGCGCCGATGGCTTGGCCGCGGTTTCGGGTGCGGCCTTCGGCGCGGGTGCTGGCTCAGGCGCGCTCTCCGCCGTGGCGGTTGACGGCGCGGGCTCGGCACTTTCAGCCGGTGGCGCGGCGTCCGGCAAGGCGGAAGCGGCGGCCTCTGGCGCCGGCGCTGACGGCGGCGGCGCGCTGTCCGGCTTGGCCTCTGCAGCGGCTGGCGGCGCGGGCGGGAAAATGGCGTTCACCGCGGTCTGGCAGCCGGGCGAGAGCTTGGCGAGGTTCTGCTTGAGGCATTGCATCGCCTCCTTGCCGCCACGGGGGACGCCCATGCAATTGGACATGAAGTCGGAGCGGCAGTTCGACTTCACCGCGGCGATCTGCGCCTCGCTCGGTTCCGCGGCGGGGCGATTGGCGCTGCCGAGAAGAGCCGCCAGCGCCAGCACAATCCCGGCCGCGGCAGGGGCGAAAGCCAAAACCTTCATGCGAAATCTCCCGTCAGCGCTAGTTCTTGCTCTTGTCGACCATCTTGCGCTCGGCGATCCACGGCATCATGTCGCGCAGGCGTTTGCCCACAACCTCCATGTCGTGAGAATCGCATTTCGCCCGCATCGCCTTGAAGCTCGGCTGGTTGATGCGGTTCTCCAGCATCCAGTCCTTGACGAACTTGCCGGACTGGATGTCGGCGAGGATCTCCTTCATGGCGGCCTTGCTCGCGGGGCCGACCACGCGCGGGCCCGAGACATACTCGCCGTACTCAGCGGTGTTGGACACCGAGTAGTTCATGTTGGCGATGCCGCCCTCGTAGATGAGGTCGACGATCAGCTTCACCTCGTGGACGCACTCGAAATAGGCCATCTCCGGCGCATAGCCCGCCTCGATGAGGGTCTCGTAGCCGTTGCGCATCAGCTCGACCAGGCCGCCGCACAAAACCGACTGCTCGCCGAACAGGTCGGTCTCGCATTCCTCGCGGAACGTGGTCTCGATGATGCCGGCGCGGCCGCCGCCGATCGCCGCGGCGTAGGACAGCGTAAGGTCGTGGGCATTGCCGGTGGCGTCCTGGGCGATGGCCATGAGGCAGGGCACGCCGGCGCCGCGTGAGTACTCGGCGCGCACGGTATGGCCGGGGCCTTTCGGCGCCACCATGCACACATCCATGTCGGGGCGCGGCTCGATGAGGTTGAAATGGATGTTGAGGCCGTGGGCGAAGAACAGCGCCGCGCCCTGCTTCATGTTGGGCTTGAGGTCCTTCTCCCAGATGCCGGCCTGGAGTTCGTCGGGGGTCAGCATCATCACGACGTCGGCCCATTTGGCGGCTTCGGGCACGTCCATGACCTTGAGCCCGGCCTTCTCCGCCTTGGCTGCGGACTTCGAGCCGGAGCGGAGCCCCACGGCCACGTCCTTGACGCCGGACTCCTTCAGGTTCAGCGCGTGCGCGTGTCCCTGGCTGCCATAGCCAATGATGGCGACCTTCTTGCCCTTGATCAGATTGAGATCGGCATCCCGATCGTAATAGACGCGCATGCGCTTTCCCCTAGTCTGAAATCCACTGACGCTATGTTCGGGCGCGTTTGTGACGCCCGGAGCGGCGATTTGCAAGTGGTCAAGTCTCGCTGATCGGAATGCCAAGAAACGCCGCCAGACGCTCACGTATCTCGGTTAGGAAGATCGGCGATACCGCTTCAACCACGCCGAACATGCGTTGCGGACGATCAATGGTTCGAACCTGGTCGAGAAGGACAAAGCCTCGGGTCTTGTATCCCGGCGGAACGGCCACTTCGAATGGCCACTCACGTTCGGTCTTCGTAATCGGACAGACCACGGCCCGCGGCGAAACCTCGTGATAAACACGGCTGGAGAGCACGAGAGCCGGACGGCGTCCTGCCTGTTCCGTTCCTAGGATTGGATCAAACTCAACCCAGGCGATGTCGCCGGCGTCTGGCAGCATGCTCGTGAATGTTTTCCGGCGTTATCTCGCCACGCGAATACTCATCCTCCGGCAGAATTTCAGAACCGCGGTCAGGTCCCCATTCGACGGACGGTGGCGCCTTGGTGCCTGGCTTAATCGCGGCGATCATGTCCTCCAGCGTGTAGCGCGGCCGAAGTCGTTTCACACGCACTTCGCCTTGCTGCACGGTTACATCGACTTCGGTATCGGGTTTTAGGCCCACCTCCTCCACTACCGCCTTCGGGAGGCGGACGGCGAGGCTGTTGCCCCATTTGGCGATCTTGACCTTCATGGCTCTTTTCCTTTCGGATACACAATGTATATCCGACGCTCTCCTCCGGCAAGGCAGCCTCTACATGCGCTCGGACCCGCGGGCGATGGCGGCGAGGCCGGTGCGGCAGACCTCGACCAGGCCGAGCGGCTGCATCAGGGCGATGAATTCCTCGATGCGCGACTGCTCGCCCGTGATCTCGAACACGAAATGCTCGGTGGAAGAGTCGATGATCTCGGCGTGAAATGCCTCGGCCAGACTCAGCGCCTCGACCCGCTTCTCTCCCTTGCCGGCGACCTTGAGCAACGCGAGCTCGCGCTCGATGGGGTTGCCCGAGACGGTGAGGTCGGTCACTGAGTGGATGGGCACCAGCCGTTCGAGCTGATGCTGGATCTGCTCGATGACCATAGGCGTGCCGGTGGTGACGATGGTGATGCGCGACAGATGGGCCTCGTGCTCGGTCTCCGACACGGTGAGCGACTCGATGTTGTAGCCCCGGCCGGAGAACAGGCCGATGACCCGGGCGAGCACGCCGGGCTCGTTGTCGACCAGCACGCTCATGGTGTGGGTCTCGGGCTTCTGCTCGGTCTTCTCCATCGGATAGGCGGAGCCGGGCTGGGCCATCAGTGTGCCTCCTCGGTGGCGCGCGCCTTGCCACGACCCGGCTTGGGATTGGCCTCGTTCGCAGCATGGCCCTTGCCGCCGGCCAGCTCGATCATGCGCAAGCCGACGGCAATCATCAGGATCGACATGGGCAGAACCAGCATCGACCACTCGAAATTGCCGTTCGCCTCGACCACGACGCGGGCGAAGATGACGATGAGGACGACGATGACGACCTCGGACAGGATGCCCTTGAGCTGGCTCACGCCCTCGATCTTCATCCAATTGGGCAGGCGCCTGCCGTAGTCCTCAGGCAAGGTGAAGACGAAGCCGATGGCAATGCCGTAGGCGAAGATCACCAGCACGATGCCGAACAGGAAGGCATCGACCGCCTCAAGCACGGGGACGGTCACCGCGCGCTCATGCGCCTCGCCGCCAGGCGCCATGATGGTGTGCCAGGCCTCATAGAGATAAAGGCCGCCCTGAAGGAACATCAGCAGTGCGCCGACCATGGCGCCGGCCGAGCCGATGAGCATGATGGCCCGCAGACCAAGCAGGAAAGACAGCAGACCGCGCATGGCTAGACCATCACCTTGCCTTCTTCGGTGATGGCGTTCTCGAGGTCTTCCTCGGTGACGTCCTCGCCCATCAGCATGTTGTTGTGGGCCTCCCCGCTCGGGATCATGGGGAAGCAGTTGGCATGCTTGTCGACGCGGCAATCGAAAATGACGGGCCGCGGCGTGGCGATCATCTCGCGGATCGCGTCATCAAGCTCGGACGGCTTCTCGGCCCGGATGCCGACAGCCTGGTAGGCCTCGGCGAGCTTGACGAAGTCGGGCAGCGCCTCGGTGTAGGAATGAGAATAGCGGCCGCCATGCAGTAGCTCCTGCCACTGGCGGACCATGCCCATGTACTCGTTGTTTATGATGAAGATCTTGATGGGCAGATCGTACTGTGCCGCCGTCGACATCTCCTGCATGGTCATCAGCACAGAAGCCTCGCCGGCGATATCGATGACCAGGCTGTCGGGGTGCGCCACCTGGACGCCAACGGCCGACGGCAGGCCATAGCCCATGGTGCCGAGCCCACCCGAGGTCATCCAGCGGTTCGGCTCCTCGAATTGGAAGAACTGGGCCGCCCACATTTGGTGCTGGCCGACTTCGGTGGTGATGTAGACGTCGTGGCCACGGGTCAGCGCGTAGAGCCGCTCGATGGCATATTGCGGCATGATCACGTCGTCGCGCTTCCTGTAGTGCAGGCATTTGCGCGCGCGCCATTTGTCGATCTGGCCCCACCAGGTCTTCAGCGCCGCCTTGTCCACCTTCGGCTTCTTGGCCTGCCAGACATCGATCATCTGCTGGAGCACGTGGGCGCAATCGCCGACGATGGGGATGTCGACGCGGACGTTCTTGTTGATCGACGAGCGGTCGATATCGACGTGAATCTTCTTGGAACCCGGTGAAAAGGCGTCGACCCGGCCGGTGATGCGGTCGTCGAAGCGCGCGCCGATGCAGATCATCACGTCGCAATCGTGCATGGCGTTGTTGGCCTCGAAGGTGCCGTGCATGCCGAGCATGCCGAGCCACTGCTTGTCGGAGGCCGGATAGGCGCCAAGCCCCATCAAGGTCGAGGTGATGGGATAGCCGGTCATGCGCACCAACTCGCGCAAACGCTCAGTGGCGAGCGGGCCGGAGTTGATCACGCCGCCGCCGGAATAGAAGATCGGGCGCTTGGCGTTCGCCATCAGCTCGACGGCTTGCGCAACGGCGCGCTCGTCGCCCTCCTTCGCGGGGCGGTAGCTCTTATGCTGGGAGTTCGACAGCCCGGCATAGTTGCCCTTGGCGAACTGGATGTCCTTGGGGATGTCGACCACCACCGGCCCGGGGCGCCCCGAGCGCGCGACGTAGAACGCCTCGTGCAAGACGGTGCTCAGCTGGTTGACGTCCTTGACGAGGTAATTGTGCTTGGTGCAGGGCCGCGTGATGCCGACCGTGTCGCATTCCTGGAACGCGTCATTGCCGATGAGATGGGTCGGCACCTGGCCGGTGATGCACACGATGGGGATCGAGTCCATCAGCGCGTCGGTGAGGCCTGTGACGGCATTGGTGGCGCCGGGACCCGAGGTGACGAGGACACAGCCGACCTTGCCGGTGGAGCGGGCATAGCCTTCGGCGGCGTGGACCGCACCTTGCTCGTGGCGGACGAGGATATGCTTCAGCCGGTCCTGCTGGAACAGCTCGTCATAGATCGGCAGCACGGCGCCGCCGGGATAGCCGAAGATATGCTCGACGCCTTGGTCGGCGAGAGCCTCCAGTACAATTTGGGCGCCTGTCATCTGGCGTGACATGTCTCTACTCTACTCGCTGGCAACACTCTACTCGCTGGCAACACCGGAGCGCTCGCGGCGCTGACGGCCACCGCCCGGTGGATAACCTTAAAGAATGGCGGGAAACGCCGGATTAAGGCGCGCACCCTAAGGCGTCGATGTCACAGGGTCAACGGCAATTGCGAATGAATGGGAAGGTTTTAAGGCCATTGCTTTCCGAAAATTGCTTAAACAACCTCATACACTATGCATTTATTACTCGATCTTCTAACGGTTCTGATCGCCAGCCGCCATGCGCTGACCGCATCCTGGACAAGCGCCGGCGATCCGCCTATGTCCCTACGGCGCAGGGACACGCGGCGCCAATTCATCGCGCTACGCGCACACAACTTCCAACGCAGTTCATTCCTCGATCTGAATGCAGCCGGCTGCCAGCACAGACAATTACGCCGCCAACGGCAACGGCGCCCCGGCTCTGTCGAGGCGCGCGTTCTGGGCCCTCACCTTCGGCTCGATCGGCGTCGTTTACGGCGACATCGGCACGAGCCCCCTCTACGCCTTGCGCGAGGCAGTGCTGGCCGCAGGCGGCGAGCACGGCATCGTCACGCAGGCGGCCGTGTACGGTGTGCTGTCGCTAATCTTCTGGTCGCTGATCGTCGTCGTCACCCTCAAATATGTGCTGATCCTCCTGCGCGCCGACAATAACGGCGAAGGCGGCACGCTCGCGCTCACCGCGCTCGCTTTCACCGCGGTCGGGAAGCGCACGCCATTGCTGGTTGCCCTCGGCATCCTCGGCGCGTCGATGTTCTACGGCTCGACCTTGATCACGCCGGCCCTGTCGGTGCTGTCGGCGGTGGAGGGCCTGACTGTCGCCACGCACGCCTTCGAGCCCTACGTGCTGCCGCTGACCGTGATCATTCTCGTGCTGCTGTTCTCGGTGCAGTCGCATGGCACGGCGCGGGTTTCGACGTTCTTCGCGCCGATCACGACGGTCTGGTTCCTCATCCTCGCCTTTGCCGGTGCGGCGGAGATTGCCGCCAACCCACGCATCCTCAATGCGCTCAACCCCTACTACGGCATCGAGTTTCTCCTGACCCACGGCCTAATCGGCCTCATCACGCTGGGCGCCGTGTTCCTCGTGGTCACCGGCTCGGAGGCGCTCTACAACGACCTCGGCCATTTCGGGCGGCGTCCCATTCAAACCGCGTGGCTCTACCTCGTACTGCCGGCGCTGCTGCTCAACTATTTCGGCCAGGGCGCGCTGGTGCTGGCAAAGCCCGCAACCATCTCAAACCCATTCTACCTGCTCTTTCCCGAGTGGGCCCTTTATCCCATGGTCATTCTCGCCACCATGGCGACCGTCATCGCGAGCCAAGCGGTCATCACCGGCGCCTACTCGATCACACGCCAGGCCATGCAGCTCGGCTTCCTGCCACGCATGGAGGTGCGGCATACCTCCGAATCCCAGGCAGGGCAGATCTACATGCCGCGCGTCAACTACCTCCTGCTCGTCGGCGTGCTCCTGCTGGTATTCATGTTCCGCTCATCCAGCGAGCTCGCCGCGGCTTATGTGCTTGCGGTGGCGACCACGGTTTGGACCGCGGGGATCCTCGGCTTCATCGTCATCTGGAAGCTGTGGCGATGGAAATTCGTCTGGGTGCTCGCACTGATGGGGCCGCTGGTCCTGGTCGATACCGCCTTCGTCATGGCGACGACACTGAAGCTCCTGGAAGGCGCGTGGCTTCCCGTGCTGGTCGGCGCGATGCTCATCCTCATCATGGTCACCTGGCGCCGTGGCACGCGGCTGCTCGCGCAGAAGACGCGGCGGGTCGAGGTGCCGTTCGAGCCGCTGGTCAAGAACCTCGAGGAGAAGCCGCCGCACATCGTGCCCGGCACGGCCGTATTCCTCACCGCCGATCCGGACTTCGCACCGACCGCGCTCCTGCACAATCTGAAGCACAACAAGGTGCTGCATGAGCAGAACGTGATCCTGACCATCATCAACGAGGACATTCCCCGAGTGAAAATCGAGAACCGCGTGCAGATGGACTCGATCAGCGACAAGGTCATGCGCGTGGCCTTGCATTTCGGCTTCATGGAGCGGCCCAACGTGCCGAAGGCCCTCGCCATCGCCCGCAAGCAGGGCTGGCAGTTCGACATCATGGCGACGTCGTTCTTCCTGTCGCGGCGCTCGGTGCGGCCGGATCCGCGTTCGGGCATGCCGCCGTGGCAAGACCGGCTCTACATCTTCCTCGCCCACAACGCCGACGATGCGTCGAGCTATTTCCAGCTGCCCACCGACCGGGTGGTGGAGATCGGCACCCAAGTCACGGTGTGACGACTCCCTCTCCCTGGAAGGGGGAGGTCGGCTCGCGAGCGAGCCGGGTGGGGGTCAAGCTCCGAGTCCGCTTCGTGGACCCCCACCCTGCCTGTCCCGCTTCGCGCGACAGGCTCCCCTCCCCCTTTCAGGGGGAGGGAGACAGCTCGGCACTGACTGAGGCAATCGCTGCGTCAGCGTCAGGCACCCAGACCCAGTCGGCCATGAAGCGCTTGAGCCACGTCATCTGCCGCTTGGCGTAGCGCCGCGTCTCGGTCTTCGCCTTGGCTGCGGCCTCGTCCAAAGTCATGGCACCCGCAAGATACGCGGCAAGCTCACGGACACCGTGAGCGCGCATAGCGGGAAGCCCGGGATCGAGATCGAGCGCCATGAGCGCGTCGACCTCGTCGAGGGCGCCCGCCGCGATCATGCGGTCAAAGCGCGAATCGATCGCCCGGTAGACCACGTCGCGCTCAGGCGCGACGACGAGCTTCAGCACGGTATCGCTTCGAAGCATCGGCGAGCCCTCGGCCCCCTGCCACTGGGCAAGCGAGACGCCGGTGGCGTCGATCACCTCCAACGCACGGACGATGCGTTGCGGGTCGGTGGGCCTGACTTGCGCCGCCATGACGGGATCGCGGGATGCAAGCTCGCGATAGAGGCCTTCGGTTCCCAAAGACTCGGAGCGCTCGCGCCAGAAGGCACGCGTCTCAGGCGGGATGTCGGGGATGGGCGACAGGCCCTCGAGCAGCGCCTTGAAATAGAGGCCGGTTCCGCCGGCAAGGATCGGCACCCTGCCCTCGCTTCTCGCTTCGGCTATTGCCGCCGACGCATCCTCCAGCCAGCGTCCGACGGAGTAGGCTTGCGACGCGGGGACCGTGCCGTAGATGCGATGCGGGACCGCCGTCATCTCGTCCGGGCTTGGCCGGGCCGTGAGCACGGCAAGCTCGCGATAGACCTGCATGGAGTCGGCGTTGATGATCGTGTCGCCGAGGCGTTTCGCCATCGCGAGCGCCGCGGCCGACTTGCCGCTCGCCGTCGGCCCGGCGATGAGGACGGCATCGATTCCTTGGCGCAAAGCGCTAGCTCGTGGGCACGGCCACGAAGCGCAGCTCGCCCTTGGCATCGGACAGCAGGAGCAGAACCGAGCGCCGGCCGGATTTCTTTACAGCGAGCAGCCGCGCCACGACATCCTGCGGCTGCTTCACCTTCTCCTGGGTGACCTCGACGATCACGTCGCCGGGCTTGACGTTTTTCTGCGCCGCCGGGCTGTTGGGGCTCACTTCGGTGATGATCACGCCTTCGACCGCCTCGCCGATGCCGTATTGGGTCCGCAAGGAGTCGGTGAGGGGGGCGATGGAAAGGCCGAGCAGATCCTCGCCCTCGGGCTTGGGCAGATCCAGGCCTTCCTCGCTCTCGAGCGCCACCTCCGCTTCCTCCTCTTCCTCGGGCAATCGGCCGATGGCCACCGTGACGTTCACGGTCTCGCCGTTGCGCAACAGCTCGACCGCGACCTCCTTGCCGATGGGGGTGCCGACCACGGCGCGCGGCAGGTCGCGCATGTTCTCGATGACCGCGCCGTCGAATTTGAGGATCACGTCGCTCGGCTTGATGCCGGCGGTAGCCGCGGGCCCGCCGGGCGAGACCTTGGCGACGAGAGCGCCCTCCGGCTCGTCCAGCCCGAGGCTCTCGGCGATCTCGTCGGTGACGTTCTGCACGTGGACGCCGAGCCAGCCGCGCCGCGTCTCGCCATATTGCTTGAGCTGATCGAGGACCTGAACGGCGGTGTTGGAGGGAACAGCGAAGCCGATGCCGATGGAACCGCCGGTCGGCGAGATGATTGCGGTGTTCACGCCGATCACCTCACCCTCCATGTTGAACAACGGGCCGCCGGAATTACCGCGGTTGATAGCGGCGTCGGTCTGGAGGAAGTCGTCATAGGGACCGGCGTTGATGTCGCGCTTGGTGGCCGAGATGATGCCCACCGTGACGCTGCCGCCGAGGCCGAACGGATTGCCGATGGCCAGTACCCAGTCGCCGACGCGCATCCTCGAGGAGTCGCCGAAGGACACGGCCCTGAGCGGCTTCTCCGGCTCCACCTTGAGCAGCGCCAGATCCGTCTTGGGGTCGTGGCCCAAGATCTTGGTGACCTTCAGTTTGGAACCGTCGATGAAGTTGATGATGATCTCGTCGGCGCCTTCGATGACGTGATTGTTGGTGACGACGAGGCCCGACGGGTCGATGACGAAACCGGACCCGAGCGAGCTGACCTTGCGGGGCACGCCGTCGCTGTCCTCGTCGTCAAAGAAGTCGTCGAAGAACTCCTCGAAGGGCGAGCCTTTGGGTCCGCGACGGCCGGGTATGGGCTCGCCGGTGCTCTTCAAGGTCTGCGTGGTGGAGATATTCACCACCGCGTCCTGGAGGCCCTCGGCCACGTCGGCCACGGAGTCGGGACCGCGCGCAAGGCCGGGGCTCGCGAGCAGTATCAAGCAAACCGCCATGAGCCGGGCGCTAAACGAGAGGCGCCGAACTTGGCCCCGGCTCCATGCTTGCAACATCGATCGCGCACTCCGATCCCACGCCCGGCACGCCGCCGGCGCGGAGGATATTCTACCGAAAATCCGCACCGTGAAGCAGGAAAGCATCGCCTTGCCGGACATCGCCTAGCCGCGGACCATCCACACAAGCAATACGCCCGCGGCGACCGCGAGCGCGCCGGCGATGCGCAGCGAGGATTCCGGCGTTTCCGCCGTTGCCTCCAGCAGCCGTCGCCCGAGCCGTGGCGCGAGCGCCCAAAGCAGGCCCTCGATGACGAGAACAAGGCCGATCGCGACGGCGAGTTCGGTCATGCGTCCGCTTTCAGGCGGCTAGGGCGTCGACGCGGCGCCGGGATTGGCTTCGCCGGCCGAAAGTTCGGAGTCCGAATCGGGGGCCGCGCCGGATGCCGCGCCGTCCTCAATCACCCCGGTGTCGTCCACGGGCGGGGTTGGCGCTTCCTGCGGCGGGGGGGCCAGGGCGGCCGGCGGAGCCGCGGTTCCTTGCGGCGAGCTGCCCGCGGAGTCGTTGAAATACTGGAAGAACTGCGAGTCGGGGCTGAGCAGCATCCTGGTGTCGCCCGCCTTCAACGCTGCCTCGTAGGCCTGCATGGAACGGTAGAAGGCGAAGAAATCGGGGTCCTGGCCAAACGCAGCGGCGAACACGGCGTTCTTCTCGGCATCGCCGTCACCGCGAATACGCTCAGATTCACCGGTCGCGTTGGCCTTAAGCACCGTAACCTGGCGGTCGGCGGTGGCGCGGATGCGCCGCGAGGCCTCCTCGCCTTGGGCGCGGATCTCGGCGGCCTGCCTCTGCCGCTCGGTCTGCATGCGGCGGTAGATGGCCTGGCTGTTGGCTTCCGGCAGGTCGGCGCGTTTGATGCGCACGTCAAGGACGGTGACGCCAAGCCCCTTGCCTTCCGCGTTCACCTGCTCGGTGATCTGCTGCATCAGGGAATGGCGCTTGTCACGCACCACGGCCTCGAAGCTCGCGGCGCCGAGCACGCGCCGGAGCGATGCCTCGAGGACGGCGCCGAGCCGGGAGCGGGCGACCCGCTCATCGCCTACCGCCTGATAGAACAGCAGCGGATCGGTGATCCGCCAGCGGGCGAAGGCGTCGACCACGAGCCGCTTCTGGTCCGAAGCAATGACCTCTTGCGGCGCCGAGTCGAGATCGAGCAGCCGCTTGTCAAAAAACACCACGTTCTGGATGAACGGGATCTTGTATTTGAGGCCCGGCGTAGTCACGAGGCGCTTCGGCTTGCCGAACTCGAGCACCAGCGCCTGCTGCGTCTGACTGACCGTAAACAAGGTCAGGTAAGCCGACACGGCGGCAACGCCGAGAAGCAGAAGGACAACGGTGAGGGCTGTACGATTCATTGTGCCTGCCCCCCATCCTGGGCGGGCGCCGAGGGCGGCACACGCTTCTGGAGTTCGGAGAGCGGCAGGTAAGGCACGACGCCGGTGCCGCCCTGCTCGTCGATGATGATCTTGTCGGTGTTGGACATGACCTCTTGCATGGTGTCGATAAAGATGCGCTTGCGCGTGACGTCGGGCGCCTTCTGATATTCCTGGAGAACCTTCAGGAAGCGGTCCGCCTCACCCTTCGCCTCGGCGATCACCTGGTCGCGGTAGCCTTGCGCGGCTTGAAGGATGCGCTCCGCCTCGCCGCGAGCCTCCGGGATCACGCGATTGGCATAAGTCTGCGCCTCGTTCTGCAAGCGCTCCTGATCGGCGCGCGCCGCCTGCACGTCGCGGAAGGCGTCGATGACTTGCGCGGGCGGGTCGACCTTTTGGAGTTGCACCTGAACGATGCGAATGCCGGCACCATAGCTATCCAGGATACGCTGAATGAGCGCCTGTACCGCCGCTTCCGTCTTGGCGCGGGCGGCGGTGAGGATCGGCTCGATGTCGCTCTGGCCGACGACCTCGCGCATGGCGCTCTCGGCCACCGCCTTCACCGTGCCTTCGGGGTTCTGGATATTGAACAGGTAGTCAGGAGCGTCGTTGATCTGCCAGAACACGACGAAATCGATGTCGACGATGTTCTCGTCGCCGGTGAGCATCAGGCTCTCTTCGGGCAGGTCGCGCACGGTGGTCGTGGCGTCGCGGACATCGGAGGAGCCGCGCATGCCGATTTCGATGCGATTGATGCGCGTGACCTTGGGCAGCTCCACCTGCTCGATGGGATAAGGCAGGCGGAAGTTGAGGCCGGGCGGAAGCTGGCGCACATACTCGCCGAATCTCAGCACGATGCCGAGCTCGTCGGGATTGACGCGGACGGTGAAGCCGAAGAAGCCGATGATGCCGATCAAGACGACGGCGATGAGCACGGCGAACGGGCCGCCCATGCGGCCGCCGGGCATGGCCTGGCGCAAGCGGTCCTGGCTCCGGCGCAAAATCTCTTCCAGATCAGGCTGCTGGCCGGAACCGCCGGGCCGCGGGCCCCAGGGCCCGCCATTGCCGCCTTTCCAACCGCCGCCTCCGCTCTGATTGCTCCAAGGCATGTTGCTGCTTTCTTTGGGGGTTTCCGCGAGGAGCCGCCGCTTGCGATGCGCCGCTAGCAAGGAAGACTAGCCGCACCAAAATGGCGGTCCTGCGACAAAGGTCTCGGGGTTTATAGGCCAGTCACCCAAGAGGCGCAATGCGGGCAGGTTTCATCGCAAGCTCGCCTCTTGGTCCATCCGGCGCCCTGGATACGAGCGCGCGGAGTTCGTCTCGGTCGCGGCGCCCCTCCATCATGTTGTCTAACAACACTTGACAATCCTGTTGGCCGAGTTGGTCTAATAGTGTTAGACATGATCCGGTCGTTTAGAAGCAAGGCCCTGCGTCGCTTCGCCGAACGCGGTGATGTCTCCAAGCTAAGCGTCCAGAACCCGGACCGCATCCGCCGCCTTCTCGCCCGGCTGGATGCCGCAATGAAACCGGAGGACATGAACTTACCCGGTCTTCGCTTCCACGGCCTGAAGGGCAAGGACAAAGGCAGGTATGCAGTGGACGTGAGCGGCAACTGGCGCATCACATTCGGATGGCTCGAAGGCGATGCCATCGACGTCGATCTGGAGGACTATCACTGATGAGCAATCCTCGTCTCAAAGGCCTCAGGCCCACGCATCCCGGCGAGCTTCTCCGGGAGGATGTTCTTCCCGCACTCGACATTCCGAAGACCGAGATTGCCAAACGTCTCGGTATCTCGCGCGCCATGCTCTATGCGATCCTCGACGAGCGCGCGCCGGTCTCCCCGGCGATGGCACTGCGGCTGGGCAAGCTGCTCGGCACAACGGCCGAGTCTTGGCTCAATATGCAGCGGGACTACGATCTCCGGAAGCTGGAGAAATCCATGTCGGAGGAGCTGGACGAGATAGACCCGGTCGCCGCCTGAAAAAGGCGCCTTACCGCTCTCAGGACGATGGCTGCATCCGCTCCAGCACGACGAAGCTGAAAGCGTGGTCGTCGTTGGGGCCGGCCGCATGGGCCTCGCGGAACACCTCGCGCCATTCGCTTAAGTCGAGTTCCGGAAAGAACGTGTCGGCGTCGGGCGCGGCATGGACTTCGGTGAGATAGATGCGCCCCGCCTGCGGGAGCACCTCGCGAAACACGCCCTCGCCGCCGATGATCATGATCTCTTGGGCGCCGGTCTTCTTGGCGGACTTGCGCGCGACGTCGAGCGCCTCTTCGAGGTTGTAGGCCATGAGCGCGCCTTCCGCCTCGAAGGCGGCGTTGCGAGTGAGCACCACGTTGAGGCGGCCGTCGAGCACTCTAGGCAGCGACATGAACGTGCGGCGGCCCATGATCACGGGCTTGCCCATGGTGATCTTGCGGAAGTAGCGCATGTCCGAGCGCAAGCGCCACGGCAGGTCCCCGCCCCGGCCGATGGCGCGGTTCTCGGCCATGGCCACGACCAACGCGATGATCGGCGGCCGCGGCTCTCCGCTCACACCGCCACCTCGGCGCGGATCGCCGGGTGCGGGTCATAGCCCACGAGCTTGAAGTCCTCGTAGGCGAAATCGAACAGCGACGTCACCTCGGGATGGATTTCCATGCGCGGCAGGGTGCGGGGGCTGCGCCTGAGTTGCTCGTCGGCCTGGTCGATATGATTCAGGTAGAGGTGCACGTCACCGAAAGTGTGGACGAACTCGCCGAGCTTCAGCCCCGTCACCTGCGCCATCATCTCGGTCAGGAGCGCATAGGAGGCGATGTTGAACGGCACACCGAGAAAGATGTCGGCCGAGCGCTGGTAGAGCTGGCAGGAGAGCCGCCCGTCGGCGACGTAGAACTGGAACAGGCAGTGGCAGGGCGGCAGCGCCATCTTGTCGATCTCGCCGACATTCCAGGCGCTGACGATCAGGCGGCGCGAGTCGGGGTCGCGCTTGATGGCCTCGACCACGTTCGAGATCTGGTCCACCGTCCGACCGTCCGCCGCCGGCCACGAGCGCCATTGGCGGCCATAGACCGGGCCAAGTTCGCCGTTCGCGTCGGCCCACTCATCCCAGATGGTGACGCCGTGCTCGTTGAGATAGCGCACATTGGTCGAACCTTGCAGGAACCATAAGAGCTCGTGGACGATCGACTTCACGTGGAGCTTCTTGGTGGTGACGAGGGGGAATCCCTCGGCGAGATCGAAGCGCATCTGCGCGCCGAACAGGCTCAGCGCGCCGGTGCCGGTGCGGTCGCCTTTGCGGAGCCCTTCATGGCGGATGCGGGCGAGGAGATCGAGATATTGGCGCAAAGCGGCTGTTTTCCCTTATGATCCAGGCTTGAGATTAGCCACGGGCCGACTCGGGTTGCGGCCCTTCTTGTCGATAGACCCAGAGGATGGAGCATTCAATGCGTCTCATGCCAGTTCTCCTCGCCCTCGTGCTCGGCGCCGGCCTTACGGCGCCCCCGGCCCTCGCGGCCTATGTGGATATCGAGACGGTGCGCGCGATCGCCTTCGACCACGGCATCGTCAGGCTCAAGGAGATCGAACTCGACGACGGCGTCTGGGAGGTCGAGGGCAAGGACGCGCGCGGCCAGGAAATCGAGATGGAGGTCGACGCGCGGTCCGGCCGCATCATCAAGATGAAGCGCGACTAGGCCGCCTGCAACCCCGCACGCGGAGGGTTCACCTCAACTGATTCGCCAATCTTCGCCTGGGGGTTACTGAACCATCAATCTTTTTTTTGCCGCCAGAGGGGCCTATATAGAGTCTGCTGGTGCAAGCCGGCTATGGCGATAAATAGGCGACGTAATAAGCCATTCGGACCCGGGGGCGGTACCCGGCGGCTCCACCATCAGGGATCAGTGGTCAGTAGTCAGAAATCAGGTGACCCAAACTGACTTCTGAAAACTGACTTCTGATCCCTGACAACGGGGCCGAAATAGGATCGACGAGGGTGTAAAGGTCGTGCTTTCGCTCGGCATGGTTCCGCCGTTATCGGGCCAACCAAATAGTTGCCAACGACAACTATGCGGAGGCTCGTCTCGCTGCGTAAGCGGCGCGATAGGCTAAAGTTGAAGTCCTCGCCTCCTCGCAGGGGCTAGGCGCGGTTTCGGAGGGCACCGGGCAACAGAAGCCCTCCACTTCAACCGGGGTGACCCCACGTCGCGCGGGAGCGGAGCGACGAATTCCATGGAAGACAAGATCAGATACGACCTTCTCACGCAGGACGCGCTGCGCGGCGTCGTGCGCCAGGTCCTGACGCAAGTGCAGCGCGAGGGCCTGCCCGGGGAGCATCATCTCTATATCGCCTTCGATACCGGCGCCGACGGCGTCTCGGTGTCGAAGCGCCTCAAGGAGCAGTATCCCGAGGAGATGACGATCGTGCTCCAGTACCAGTTCTGGGATCTGCTCGTGACCAACGAGCGCTTCGAGGTGAAGCTGTCCTTCTCCAACGTGCCGGAGCGCCTTGTAGTGCCGTTCAGCGCGGTGAAGGCTTTTTATGATCCCTCCGCCCAGTTCGGGCTGCAATTCGGCAAGCCAGGCGCGGCCAACGACTCTGCGCGCCAGCACATGGCCGCGGCGCTGCCCGACCTCGTGGCCGACCATCAGGAGGAGCCGCGCGGCGCTGCCGAGCCTACGCCCGAGGAGGCGAGCGAGGCGCCGAGCGCCGAGGTGGTCATGTCCCGCCCGCCGGCGGAGGTCGTACAGCTCGACCGCTTCCGCAAGAAATAGAACTCCACTTAGGCATCCTTGCTCAAGATTTAGGCACGGGGTCGCGGCTCTCCCGTCATTGACGTTGATTTCGCTTGGCTTCGGACCTGGCATGATTTGTGACTAAGGTTCTCGCCCGGACGTTTGCAGGCGGGCAGGGGGGGGGAACTTGAATAGGGTCGATCAGGTCCGGCACATCTCTGAGGCTGGAGTAGCGGCGCTTGCGCCGGTCCAGGACTATCTCGCCGACCTGCATGCGCGCGTGTCGGAAGTGACCGGCGGCCGCCCGGCCGACTACATTCCCGAACTCGGCAAGGTCGATCCGTCCCTGTTCGCCATCGCCACGGTGGACGGCCAGATCTACGCCGTGGGAGACGCCGACTTTCCTTTCACAATCCAGTCGGTGTCGAAGCCCTTCATGTATGGCTACGCGTTGCAACATTACGGCCGCCTGCGGGTGCTCGAGCAGGTGGGGGTGGAACCGACCGGCGAGGCGTTCAACTCGATCGTGCTCGACGAAGTGGCCAACCGGCCGTTCAACCCCATGGTCAACGCCGGCGCCATCGCCATCGCCGAGATGATGCAGGGCGACACGCAAGACGAGCGGGTCGCCAACATGCTCGACCTATTCTCCGGCCTTGCTGGCCGCAAACTCGGCATCGACAACGACGTGTTCAACTCTGAGCTTGCGACAGGGCACCGCAACCGGGCCATCGCCTACATGATGCTCAACACGGCGATGATCGAACGCGATCCCAACGAGGTTCTCGATCTCTACTTCCGCCAATGCTCGGTGAACGTGACGGCTTGCGATCTCGCCATCATGGCCGCCACGCTGGCCAATGACGGCAGGAACCCGCTTACCGGCAAGGCGATCTACGATGCGCAATATGTGCGCGACATGCTGACGGTCATGAACAGCTGCGGCATGTACGATTATGCCGGCGAGTGGGCCTATGAGGTCGGCATGCCGGCCAAGAGCGGCGTGTCGGGTTGCATCATCGCCGTCATCCCCGGGCAGATCGGCATCTGCGTCTACTCGCCGCCCATCGACAAGCAGGGCAACAGCGTGCGCGGCATCCGCGTCTGCCAGGAAATCTCCAGCGAGTTCGAGCTACACGCGTTCAACAACCGCACCAACGTTAGGAGCGTGATCCGCCGCGACTACCGCGCCGACTTGGTGCGTTCGAACCGCCTACGCACGCCGGAGGAGCGCAAGATCTTGGCACAGGAAGGCCGCAAGGTGGCGGTGCTGGAGGCCCAAGGGGCGCTGTTCTTCGGCTCGACCGAGCAGCTCCTGCGCAAGCTCGCGCAGCTCGCCAAGGACTCGCGTTATGTGATCGTCGACTTCAAGCGTGTGCATCTCGTCGATACGTCGGCGCGGAAGCTGATCGTGCGCGCGGCGCGATCCATGGCCGGAAGCGAGGCCGAACTCGTATTCGCCGCGATCGGCGACGACGGACCGCTCGACCGCCTGACCCGGGCGCTCGCAGAAAACGAACAGGCGCATCGCGTCCGCCTGTTCCGCGACGCCGATGCGGCGCTCGAATGGTGCGAGGATCAGCTTTTGGCCGGGGCAGCGCACGGCTTCGGCACGAAGTTTTCGGTCCCGGAGATCAATCTGTTCAAGGGGCTCACCCCCGCCGAATGCCGCCTGGTCGAGTCCATCATCAGGCCGCTCGTGTTCGAGAAGGGCGATGTCATCATGCGCGAAGGCGACGACGCAAAGCTGTTCTTCGTGCTCGCTCGCGGCACCGTCAGCGTCGAGATCAAGGTGCATGGGTCGAACGGCCGGAAGAAGCGCGTGGCCTCGATCGGACCCGGCCTCACCTTCGGAGAGATGGCGCTGCTCGATGGCGGCAAGCGGTCAGCCGACGTCATCGCCAACGAGAGGGTGATCTGCTACGGGCTCGGCGTCGAGGAGCTGCAAGATCTAGCGGCCACGCATCCCAACGTGATGATCACCATTCTCTCCAACCTCACACGCGAATTCTCCGAGCGCCTGCGCCACGCCAACGACGAGATCGCCGTCCTGGAGTAGCGGCTAGGCCGCGGGCGCAGGCGTGCGCGTTACGCGCGGCTCGTTGGACGGGGTGAGAGGCACGTTCAGCTCGACATAGAGGCCGCCTTGCCGGAAATCGACCTTGGTGTCGCCGCCGAGATTGTGGCGAATGCCCTTGTCGATGAGCTGCATGCCGAAGCCGCTGCCGCGCCTTTGGTGAGTCACCGGCACGCCCCGCTCCTCCCAGACCAGAAGCAGGCGATTGCCGCGCGCCGTCTTCCAGCTCACGCCGAGCTGGCCCGCGTTCTGGGATAGCGCCCCATATTTCACGGCATTGGTGGCGAGTTCGTGCAGGGTCATGGCGAGGATGGAGGTGGACTGCGGCGGCAGCAGCACGTCCGGTCCTTTGATCAGGACCTTGGGACCGCCCTCTCTGCGATAGGGATCGAGCTCGCGCTCGACCATGGCCTTGAGGCTCGCGCCCGACCACTGGGACTCGAGGAGCAGATCGTGCGCCCGGTGCAGCGCCTGGAGCCGTTCGGCGAGGGTCTGGGCCATGGCCTGAGCCGGCTTACTGGTCGCCTGACGCAGACTCGCCTGCACCAGCGATTGCACGATGGCGAGCGCATTCTTGACCCGGTGGTTGAGCTCGCCGACGAGCATGGTCTGGCGCTGTGCCGTGCGCCTCCGTTCGGTGACGTCGCGGAACACGAGCACGGCGCCGGCGAGGGAGCCGTCATAGCCGATAATGGGAGCGCCGCTGTGCTCGACGGGCAGTTCCTTGTCGTCGCGGGTGATGAGCAGAGCGCCGGATTCGAGCCGCGTCACCTCGCGCTCGCGCAGCGCCTTGAGCGCCGGGTCGTCGACCGGCTTGCGCGTGACCTCGTCGATCACGCGGAACACTTCCCAGATGGGGCGCCCCCTCGCCTGCGCCGCGCTCCACCCGGTCATCTGCTCGGCGACCTTGTTGAGAAGCAGCACGCTGCCATTGGGGTCGGTGGCGATGACACCGTCGCCGATCGAGCCGAGCGTGGTCGACAACCATTCGCGCTGGCCGCGCAGCTCCATGAGCGCCGCGTTGCGGTCGTGGTCGGCGCGGCGCACGGCGCCGATCGTGGTCCAGGCGAACACCGCAAGCACGATGATGCTCGCCACGGCGAAGATGGCCAGCGTCGCCGCGCTGTCGTAGAGGGTCTGTACCTCGGCCTGACGCGCAAACCAGCCGATCACGAGCGGCAGAATGAGGATGCCGGGCAGAAGCCGGCGCAACATCTCTCCCGCCGGGGAGCGCTCGACGATGGCCGCGGCGATACCGTAGTCCGGAGAGGCGGCAAGCAGGCCGACGGCCAATAGGAATGCGCTCACCGCGCCATAGACCGACATCGAGGTGAACGGGAACGGGTAATAGTAGGTGGCGACCCCGTAGGCGTAGCCGGCAAGCACGATCAGGACCTGCGCAAGCATGACGAGCGCGATAAGCTGGCTGAAGGCGGAGAGCGCCTTGCCTCGCTTGGCGTAGAGCAGCGCCAGCCCAAACAGCACGAGCGACCCGGTGATGCCGGGCGCCGCCCGGATCTCCGATGGATCTAGCGACATCGCATTTGCCGGAAGCAGTAGCTGATCGAGGCCGAGATCGAGCCCGAGCGCGTCGAGCCCCAAGGCCAACAGGCAGGTGGCGACAAGCACGAATCCTATCACCCGGGCGAGCAGCTGGAGACGCCTGAAGGTGAAGCACAGGAGTCCGAGTCCGGCGAGAATGATGCCGAGGGCGGCGTTGGGGGTGGTGCCGGCGAGGCTCGGCAGGGCGGCCTCGAGACCCGGCACGATGCGGAGCCACATGGCCAGCACGATCTCGCCGATGACGCACACGAGCACCGCCGCGAGCCGGGCAAAGGCAATGGACAGCCCCGCCCCACGCGAGGCAGGCAGCGCTATTTTGGTTGAGGCTTGCGTCACTCGCCTTCCTCGCCCGGACGCCCGGCAAAGCCCGGACGCGGCACAGGCGCTCCTCGGCAGAAGGCCGCTAAAATGGTCCCTATGAGTCCAGTTCTCCCACCCTCTTGCGCGATGTTATAGCCTAGCCCCCAGACACCCGATAGCCATTCGGCTGAACCTTGCGTGGCGAACGGCCGCGTGGCCGTAACGTTTACTGAAAAGGGAAGTGCAAACATGCCTCTAGCTGACGGCCCCCAGTCTTCAACGCGCACCGAGACGGATTCGTTCGGGCCGATCGAGGTTCCGAGCGACCGTTATTGGGGGGCGCAGACCGAGCGTTCGCGCCAAAACTTCAAGATCGGCGGCGAAACCATGCCGAAACCTCTGATCCGCGCCATGGCCATGGTCAAAAAGGCCGCGGCGTTGACCAATCTCGAGCTCGGCCTGCTCGACAAGACCTTGGCCGAGGCCACCGCCGCGGCGGCGGACGAGATCATCGACGGCAAGCTCGACAGTCATTTCCCCCTGGTAGTCTGGCAGACGGGATCCGGCACCCAGACCAACATGAACCTCAACGAGGTGATCGCCAACCGCGCCAGCGAGATGCTGGGCGGGGCGCTCGGCAGCAAGAAACCGGTTCATCCCAACGATCACGTCAACCTCGGTCAATCCTCCAACGACACGTTTCCGACGGCCATGCATATCGCTGCCGCCGAGGAAATCGCCTATCGGCTCAATCCAGCGCTTTCCCGCCTATATCAGGCGCTGAAGGACAAGGCTGAGGCGTTCCAGGACGTGCTCAAGATCGGCCGCACCCATATGCAAGATGCGACCCCCCTCACTCTGGGCCAGGAATTCGGCGGCTATGCGGCGCAGATCGATCACGGTATCGAGCGGCTGAAGCTGTCTTTGCACGGGCTCTACGAACTCGCGCAAGGCGGAACGGCGGTGGGCACCGGCCTCAATACCAGTCCGCTATTTGCGGAAGCGTTCGCCGCAAAGATTGCGGCGATGACCAAGCTCCCGTTCGTGAGCGCCGAAAACAAGTTCGAGGCGCTCGCCTCGCACGACGCCTTCGTGTTCGCGCACGGGGCGCTGACCGCCGTGGCCACCTCGATGTTCAAGATCGCCAACGACATCCGCCTCCTCGGGTCGGGGCCGCGGTCGGGTTTCGGCGAGCTGTTGTTGCCGGAGAACGAGCCAGGATCATCGATCATGCCCGGCAAGGTGAACCCGACCCAGTGCGAGGCGGTGACCATGGTGTGCGCGCAAGTCATCGGCAACCAGACCACCGTCAGCTTCGCCGGCAGCCAGGGCCATCTCGAGCTCAACGTGTTCAAGCCGGTGCTGGCCTACGCCGTGCTGCAATCGATCCGCCTGCTCACCGACGTCGCACACAGCTTCACCGACAATTGCGTCATCGGCATCGAGGCCAATCGCGAGCGCATCAAGGAACACATGGAGCGCTCGCTGATGCTGGTGACGGCGCTCGCGCCGCATATCGGCTACGACAAGGCGACCGAGATCGCCAAGCATGCGCACAAGCGGGGTTCGACCTTGCGCGAGGCCGCCGCGCGGCTCGGTCATGTGACCGAGGAGGACTTCGACCGGCTGGTGCGGCCGGAGGATATGGTCACGCCGAAGCGGTAGGCGCCGCACCCTCACGCATGGCCAAGCCTCGCAACAAGCGCTCGCTCACTATCGCCAGGCACCGCACATCCGTGTCCCTGGAAGAGCCGTTCTGGATGGCGCTCTGCGACATCGCCAAGGCGCAAGGGAAGTCGATTGCATCACTTGTGAACGAGATCGACAAGGGACGCGGCGAGAGGAGCCAAGCAAGCCTCTCGGCGGCGATCCGCCTTTATGTGTTGGAACAGGCGCGCGGCGTGGGCGGATCGACTTAGCCGCCGCCGAAGATCCCGTAGCCCTTCTTCCAGTCGTCAGGCCGCGCGCGGCGGCGATAGCGCTTCGGCGGGGGCGCCGGTGCAGCTTCCGCCGCTTCTTCGTCCGTTTCGATCGCCGCGGGATCGACAAGCGTCGGATCGGTGCCGACGGTCGCGGGATCGACGAGCGTCGGATCGGCACCGGCCGTCGCGGGATCAGCCGAGAGAATGTCGCCGATGGGATCGAGACTCGTCGCCTCCGGCGCGACCAGGGGTACGGCAGCGGTCTCCCCTGACGGGGCGAGCGGCGGCGGCCTGGTATCGGCAGGGAATCCCATGGCTGCGGCAGCGGCCTTTTCCTTCGCGACGCGCTCGGCGGCAGCCTTGGCTTCAGCCGCAGCCATGGCCTCTGCCGCGGCCTTCTCTCGGGCAGCCTTCTCGGCGAGAGCTTTTTCGGCAGCGGCCTTGGCGGCGGCGGCCTTGGCCTCGGCTTCGATCTTCTCACGCGCGGCGCGCTCGGCGGCGGCTTTGGCCTCCGCCGCGGCCTGCTCCTTGGCGGCCTTCTCGGCGGCAGCCTTGGCCTTTGCCGCAGCCTTCGCCTCGGCGGCGGCGCGCGCTTCGGCGGCAGCCTGCTCCTTGGCGGCCTTGGCGGCGGCGGCCTTGGCCTCGGCCTCGACCTTCTTCCGGGCGGCGCGCTCGGCGGCCGCCTTGGCCACGGCCTCGGCCGTCTCCTTGGCGGCCTTCGCGGCGGCGGCCTTCGCCTCGGTGGCGGCCTTCGCTTCCGCGGCGGCTTTGGCCTCGGCGGCAGCTTTGGCCTCGGCAGCAACCTTGGCCTCTGCGGCGGCTTTCGCCTCGGCTTCCGCCCTCTCCCGCGCCGCCTGTTCAGCGGCAACTTTGGCCTCGGCGGCGGCCTTGGCCTCCGCCTCTGCCTTCGCTTCCGCCGCAGCCTTCTCGGCGGCGGCCTTGGCCTCGGCGGCGGCCTTGGCTTGGGCTTCGGCCTTCTCGCGGGCGGCCCTCTCTGCGGCCTCTTGAGCCGCAATCGCCTCGGCTTCGGCGGCGGCTTTCTCGGCGGCAGCCTTTTCCTCCGCCGCCCTTCGCGCCGCCGCAGCCGCCGCGGCGTCTTTCTCGACCGCCTGATCCTCCGCCGGGGCCGTCTGACCGGTTACGTCAAGCGTCTCGAGCCGCTCCACGTCCTCCTGCATGCGCTTCAAGGTGAGATAGCTCTCGATCGCAGCCGTATCGATCGCGGGTGTCATCGCCGCCGCGCGATCAAGCGAGCCGGCGAAGACCAGGGTCACCGGCGGCACGTCCGCGTTGCTCTTGCCGGTGAGCCGCATCAACCATTCGCTGTCAAGCTTGAGGCTCGCAAGCTCCATGTAGGCGTTGACCTCGGTCGCGGCGTCGGCTGCGGCAAGGGTCGTGGGCGTGAAACGCAACGTGCCGTTCTTGACGTCGAAGGCGAACTGCGCCGGCGCATAGTTGTAAATGCCCTTGGTCACGGTGTCGCGCACGGTGCGGGTGTCCGCGGCGATCTCCTCCTTGGTGGCCTTGACCTTGGTGTTGGCCGCGGTCGCCGCGACCCGCTGCAAAGGCCCGGGGTTCAGGGCAAGCAACATGCCCGCGCCGAGATCGAGCGTTCCCGTCCCGCTAAGGCCAGCGACGACGCCGGGCGGGCTCAAGCCTTCGCCCTCGACGGCGAAGGCCACGTCGAACGGACCCTTGGCAAGGATCGCGCCCGCCATCGCTTTCGACAGGCTTTCGAGCTTACCGCCTTTGAGGCTCGCCTCGGCGGTCAACCCAGCGCCACCTCCGCGCGGCGACAACACGCCCGACGCCGTGAATTCGCCGCCGAACAGCTCGCCCTCAAGGCCGGTGACGGAAAGGCCGCCATTGTCGACCCGCGCCGTCAGGATCGCGTCCGTCATCTGGAAGGGCGCGCCAAGCACGAGCGTTCTGGCCTTCAGGGTGACGTCGCCTTCGGCGTTCTCGATAATGCCGAGGGCAAAGCCGCGAGCGGGCCATACCTCGGTCGCCGCGCCGGCGCCGACCGAACCCAGCATCTCCTCCGTCGACGGCGTCCGCTCCCAGGCGACCAGCGGTCCGAGCATCGCCGGCAGTGATAGGCGATCGGCATGGGCGGCAATGTTGAAGTTGGTCTTGCCCTCGGCAAATGCGAAATGGGCGCTGCCGTCGACCGCATCGCCGGCAACCTTGGCCTTGACGGTGGTGAGGTCGACGCTGCCGCCCTCCTTCACGACATCGGCGCTCAGCTCCAGGGGCACGCCAACTGCGCTCGGCGGCGCCTCGATACCGGTCAAGGGCAGAGCGAGACTCGCATCCTCGGTGACGACCGAGCCGTGTCCTTTGAGCGCGATCCCCTCCTCGCGCAGCGCTCCCTCGCCTTCGAAGGCAAGCTGAATCGCCGCCGTCTCGAGCGCCGCGCGGCCGGTGAGCTTCGCGTTCGGCACGCCGTTAAGCTTGACCGTGAGCGTCCCTTGCGAGGCGGCCGCGGCGAGGCGGTCCTGCGGCAGATCAGGGAACAGCAGCACGAGCGGCGCTTGCGGTCGCTCGCCGGTGACAGTGCCGTCGATGTCGATGTCCGCATCGGCAAGCTTGGCGGGCGAACCGGTGGCGCCGGCCGCAAGCGAAATGTCGGAGCCGCCGGCCCGACCGCTCAGTTCGAGCGAGGTCTTGGTCGCGTCACCCTCTGCGCCCGCGACGAGACCAGCGCGGATGTCGAGGGGCGCCAGCGCCGACAGGTGCTTTGACTTGCTGACTTCCGCGGAGAATCCCAAAAGGTCGGTGACCACGCGCAGGCTGTCGGTGGTCTGGGCTTGCAGCGACACATCCACGCGGCCGGCAGGCGCGTCGGCGAGGCTGGCGATGCGTCCCTTGCCGGACAGCACGATGGCGCCGGGCGCAAGGAACTCGAGCTCCTCGATGTCGAGGGTGCCTTCGATAAGGGCCAGCTGCGCATCGAGCTTGCCGGAGGGAATGCCGGGCAAGAGTAGCTCGCCGACCTTGAAGGTGGCGCGGATGTCGTCATCGTGCAACTGCGTGAGGAGGCCCGGGCCGGCGTCCTCGGACGCCGGCGCCACGCCCCCGTTCGCCGCGCGCCATGAGCGCCAGATCGGGCCGTCGCCCAGCATCTCGCGCAAGTCGAGCCGGTCGCTCTCGAGGTTCACCTCGATCAGGTTTCTGGTGCCGGCCTGATAGTGCAGGCGGCCGCGGAACGCCGTGCCGCTCACTTCGCCGAGCCCGTCGGCCAGCTTGAGCTCGCCGTCGCCGACGGTGGCGAAGGCGGAGAAGGAGAAATCGCCGACCGACGCCTGTCCCGTCATGTCGCGGTCGCCAGCGGCCCAGCGCGTGAGCGTCCGCAAGCTCGAGCCTTCGATCTCGACGGGCCCGGCGAAAAGCGGGCCGAAGGCGCCCTGCTTCAAGCGTCCCGACGCCGTGATGCGATTGCCGCCGGGCAGCACCGCGTTCAGACGCTCGATGGAGACGCCACCATCGTGTGCGCCGAGCTCCATATCGAGATCGCCGATGAGATCGCCGCCGATGCTTGCTTGATCGATGTCGAGGGTGAGCGTGCTCCCCCTCACCGCGTCAGCCTCCATCAGCACCCAATCGGCGAACATGTACAGCACGGCGGCTGGAGACGGCCGCTTGCCGCCGGCCGGCGCGCCGAACATCGCATCGACGTCGATCCATCTTGCCGCGAGCTTGCCGTCAGCCTTGAACGGCTCGCCAAAGTCGAGGTCGAGGCTGCCCTTCAAGATTTGCGGGCGGCCTTGGGCGTGAATGGTGAGATCGAAATCGGGAAGCTCGGCGCGGTCGGGCGTGGCTTTCAGAGCGCCCTTCAATTCGACGAACGAGGCGGCGTCGCGCGGTCCGCCCGGCGTGACCTGGTCAGGCTCGGGTGATGCTTCTTCGGCCTGGTCCGCCTCGGCTCCGTTCGCGTCGGTCACCTCGGGGGTCGGCTCCGCCGCTTCGGCCGTGAGGTCGGTGACGCGCATGACGATGTTGCCGTCATAGGCCGGCGTGCCGCCAAGCCCCGTCACGCCGCCGTCGAGCTGGTAGAGCGTGTTGCGTTCGGGATCGCGCAGCGCCGCCTTGAGACGGAAGGCGCCCGCCGCATCCATAACGCCGGTGGAGAAGCGGAGCGCCTGGCGGCGCCCTTCGAAATCGTAATGCGTGATGACCTTGTACGGCCCCGACAAGGACGCCGCGCTGGCCTCGCCATCGATATTGGTGAAGACGAATTTGCGAACGCCGTCCTTGACGATCTCGATGGTGCCGCCGCTCACGTCGACGGAGTCGAGCAGCACGTCCTTGGGGGCGAACGGCACGGCGACGCCAGGACGTCCGACATCGCCCCAATTGCCGGTGCCGTCGGCCTTGACCTCGAGCCGCAGGACGGGATCGACGATGGCGAGCTGATGCGCTTCCACCGAGCCCGAGAGCAGCGTCCCGATATCGAGCCGCGCCTCGAAAGACTTCGCCTCCAGGAACGGCTCATCGAGGCTGCCGTCCTCGTTCGCCACCTTGACGTCGTCGAATTTCAGCTGCGGGGCCGGCAGTAGAGTGAGATGCACCTTGCCGCCGACCTTTACCTCGCGGCCGAGCAGCTTGGTCGCCTGCGTCTCGAATACGTGGCGGTAGTCGTTCCAATCGATGAAGAGCGGCGCGGCGAAGAGCGCGCTCAGCACCAGAATGAACAGCGCTGTCAGTGTCAGCAGAAGCGAGTTCACCGTGTCTCTGCCTAAGGCTCGGTTGCGGACGCGTTATCCCGCGGCAAAGCGACAGGGATTGCGCAGCAGTCCCGGCGCCCGCAACGCGTTGTCATGGTAACGCAAAAATCTTGCCAGGATTGAGGATATTCAGCGGATCGAGCGCCTTTTTTATGGCAATCATTACGCCGACACCGAGGCCATGCTCGGCGGCCAGGTAGTTAATCTTGCCCTGGCCAACCCCATGCTCCCCGGTACACGTTCCCTCGAAGGCAAGCGCCCGTGCCACCAGCCGGTCGAGGAATTCCTGGACCCTTAGGCGTCCGGCGGCGTCCGCCGGGTCAATCAGGGGCATGACGTGGAAATTCCCGTCTCCCACAGCGAGCGCGGAGATGGGCACGCAGACGTCGGTGGCGATGAGGTCGGCGCCGGGCTTCAAGGCCCGTACCGCCCAATAGGCGTCGTGACGGGCCTGCCAGAGCCTGGTGCGGTCCTCCTGGCGCTCGGCCCAGCGCAGCTCGCCGCCGCCCTCCGCTGCGGCAATAGCGGCGAAGGTCTCCACCTGCTCGCGGGCGCCGGCCTCGGTGCCGTGGAACTCGAGGAACAATGTCGACGATTCAGGCAAAGTGAGGCGCGAATAGGCATTGCAGGCGCGCATTTGCACCTCGTCGGCAAGCTCGATGCGGGCGAGCGGCACGCCCATCTGAAGCGCGGCGATGGTGGCGTTGCAGGCGCCCTCAAGGCTGTCGAAGGCGCACACGCCGGAGAGGATAGTCTCGGGGATGCCGTAGAGCTTGAGGGTCAGGGAGGTGATGATGCCGAGCGTGCCTTCGGAACCGACGAGGAGGCGCGTGAGATCGTAGCCCGCCGACGATTTGCGGGCCCTGCCCCCGGTGGTGACCACGCTGCCGTCGGCGAGCACGGCGGTGAGGCCGAGCACGAGGTCGCGCATGGTGCCGTAGCGCACGGCGTTGGTGCCGGAGGCGCGCGTCGCCGCCATGCCGCCAAGGCTCGCGTCGGCGCCGGGGTTGACGGGAAAGAACAGACCGGAGTCGCGCAAATGATCGTTGAGCGCTTTCCGCGTGACGCCGGGCTCGACGATGCAATCGAGATCGGCGTCGTGCACGGCGAGAATCCTGTTCATGCGGGAGAGATCGAGCGAGACGCCTCCATAGGGCGCGTTGAGGTGACCTTCGAGCGAGGTGCCGGTGCCGAACGGGATCACCGGCACGCGCGACGCCGCGCAAGCCTTTACTACTTCGGCCACCTCTTCGGTGGTCTCGGCAAACAGCACGGCGTCGGGGGCTTGGACCTTGAGCCAGGTCAGCGTGTTGGCGTGCTGCTCGCGTAAGGACTGGCTGCGCGAGAACCGTTCGCTGAAACGTGAGCCGAGCGCGGCGAACAGCGCCTCCTTGGCCTCGTCCGCCGGGTGCTCGCCCGCCTTTGCCATGACCGTGGGCATGGCGCGATTCTATAGGCGCTTCGTTGCCAAATTGAGAGGAGTTTTGCCGATCAGACCTGCACGACGCCGATCACCGCGGCGTAGTGGCAGCTTGCCGCCGACAGCACGAAGCCGTGCCAGATGGCGTTCTGATATGGCAGCCGGTCCCACAGATGGAACACCACGCCGATGGTGTAGAGGATGCCGCCGATCATGAGCAGCACAAGAGCGGCGCCGGGCAGCGCGGCATGCAGCGGCTCCCATGCGGCAAGCACCGCCCAGCCCTGGATCAGGTAGAGGGCAATCGAAACCTTTCTAAGGAGTCGCGGGAAAAAGAGTTGCCCGACGATGCCGACCAGCGCAATGACCCACACCACGGCGAGCAGGGTGAGCCCCCAGGGATTGCTCATCTTGATGAGGACGAACGGGGTGTAGGTGCCGGCGATCATCAGAAAGATCGCGGCGTGGTCGAGACGGCGGAAGACTTCCTTGAGCTTCGGCCGAACGGTGAGGTGGTAGCCCGCGGAGCACCCGAACATCGCGACAAGGCCGAGCCCGTAGATCACGAGGGCCACGATCCACAGCGCGGTTCCGGTCTTGATGGCGATGATCAGGAGCGCAATCAGCGCCACCAGGCTCGCCGTGACGCTGACGGCGTGAATGCACCCGTCGACCCAACGCTCGCCGAGCGTATATTGCGGAAACACCGCGCGGTGTTCAGTCTTGCTCATCACCGGCCTCAAAGCTCCAACTCAAACAGACAATCACCAAAATCAGCTTACCAAGGGATATGGCGGCGGTGAGGCGTGGCATCCAGTCACAACAATGCGACGCGCCATCGCACGGTTCCCTCAAGGAGACCTCGAGAGACCCGGCGATGACGACGCGGGTGAGAATTTGGGGATATTAGTTGCCGCAGGCGACGGCGCCGGCGGTGCAAACGAACGGCACCACGACGCCCTTCCAGCACTGAGAGTAGGTCTGGGCGGTGACGACGTCAGGCTTGAGCAGCATGTCCCGGGTGACGACGGGACGCACCGACTTCCAGAACGGGTCCGGCGTCACTTTCCGCGCGCGTAGGTTCACGTATTTCCAGCCGTATCGGCGCTTGAGCGCGTTGGCATTGTCGATGGCGTTCTGATGGGCGGCCCGCGCCGCCGCCGTCTTGGAGCTGGCGCTGTTGGTGGCGACGATCAGCTGACATCTGGCCGCGGCAGGCTCAAATGTGCCCGCAAGAATCCCCGCGGCTCCGAGCAACACCAAAGCCGTCTTCGAAAAGCGAAGCATGCAGACCTCCAAACTAAGATTGGCCTCGAGCCCCGGAAGCGAAACCGGCCGGGGCTGACCGAGGTACCTTGAGACTAGCTAGTTGCCGCAGACGGCCGAGCCGGTGGTGCAGACCACGGGAACGACGACTCCGGTGAAGCAGGTCGTATAGAAGCGGCCGGTTACAATGTCGGGCTTGAGCCAAGCATCTTTCGGGACGCCAGTCGGCCGGACGGCCTTCCAGAAGGGATCGCCGGTCACGCGCCGCGCGCTGAGGCTCACATAGCTCCAGCCCTTGGCGCGCTTCAGCTCGTAGGCGCTTTGCAGGGCCAGTGACTGAGACATCTTGGCGGCGGCGGCCTTGGACGTGGAGCTATGCGTGGCCTTGACCAGCTGGCAGGCCGCCTCGGCCGGCTGAACAGCCATGAATGCAAAACCCGCGATCCCCAATACCGCGGCACCCATCCTCAAAAATCGAAGCATTTTCCCATCTCCCAGCTCATCTAGCGTGGACGTCTTTTTGGCAGTGCAATTTGACAACCGCAATCGCCCAAGCAGGCTTGTCATACGGATTTTTGTCGATGCGGGCTTTTTGGCAACTGAAAATTGCCGCGGCCCTGAGTCATCCAGAGCTTACTCCTCGTCGTCCATCTTGCAGGGAGGCCCCTCGGGACAGGCGCCCGGCCGATGGCGGGTGAAATCCTTCATGAGGACGCCGCTCGGGTCCGTCTGGTCTTCCCCGGACTCCTCTGCCTCGTCTGGTTTGGCGTTGGTAGGGGGAGCCGGCGGGGCAGTTTCGTCAGGGACGGCGCTCGCGGCTCCCTCAGGGGCCTGGCCGGTCTCGCCGGCATAGATCGGGGTCGGACTTCCGCAAATGAAGAGCCCCAGCAGGGTGGCGGCGAGGACCGTTCTCATGGCCCTGAGTTTCCTTCTTGTTGTTCCACGCACATCGTCTTGGCGAACTCGGCGAGCCGAGCGAAGCGCGGGTCGGCCTCTACGGCCTTGGCGACCTTGTCGAAATCCTCGAACGCGTCCGGCTGCTCGAAGTTCTTCCTTATTCTTGCGATGTAGCTTTGGACCTCGGGGTATTCATAGGCTTCGACGATAAAGGCGCCAAAATAATGGCCGATCAACTCCCCGCTGAGCGCCCCCCGCTCCATAAAAAGCCCGAGATCGGAGAAGAAGCCAAGATACTCGTTGATCTGGAGATGGCTGAACTTTCCGCCATCGCCCTTGTAGAGCTTCTCGCAGGACTCAACGGCGTTGGCGATCTTGAGGTAAGGCTTCTCGCCGGAATAGAACTCGCGATAGAGGTCCCGGCTGAGCTGAATCTCCTCCGACTGGTGGGTTAGCTCCGCCGCCTTGTAGTGGAGTGCCACCACCACGATCTGGGCGATCACGAAGCTCACAATGCCGAAGATCAGCGCCACCCATTCGCGGCTTAAGAGGCCTCTGTGCCATTGTTTCTCCACCTCTGCGGCGGCGGCCTCGGCGCTTGCCACCGCGTGATGTTTCAGGCGAAGGTTAGCTGCCTTTTTCAATGCGCTCCCCGCTATTCGACGCCAAAGCCTGCCGCTTACTTGCGATATCCAAGTCACGCAGGCGGCGAATCTTCATAAGGCAGCGGCTCGGCAAAGCCTAGCCGGTTTGCTGTGCCAGTCCGGCTGGACCTATCTTTTCCGACTTGGCGGGGTGATATAGTTCCTTGAGACATGGCTAAGATTCGCGCCACCGCAGCCGAGGCTGCCCTGCCGTCCCCTGAGGAAGATCAAGAGCACACCGAGGCGCTGCCCCTGTCGCAGCGGGCGATGCGCCGGCGCCCTGCCGACTATCTCGATGCTCTGAACCCGGAGCAGCGGGAGGCGGTGGAGACCCTCGACGGGCCGCTTCTCGTGCTGGCCGGCGCCGGCACCGGCAAGACGCGGGTGCTCACGACGCGTATCGCCCATATCCTGAGCCAGGGCCGCGCCTGGCCATCGCAGATCCTCGCCGTCACCTTCACCAACAAAGCAGCGCGGGAGATGAAGTCCCGGGTGAGCGAGCTGATCGGCGGCGTGGTCGAGGGCATGCCCTGGCTCGGCACGTTTCACGCCATAGGCGTCAAGATCCTGCGCCGCCACGCCGAGCTGGTCGACTTGAAGCCGTCCTTCACCGTGCTCGACACCGACGACCAGATCAGGCTGCTCAAGCAGCTGCTGGAAGCGGAGAACATCGACGAGAAGCGTTGGCCGGCGCGGCTGCTCGCCGCCATGATCGACGGCTGGAAGAACCGGGGGCTTACCCCGAAGCGCGTGCCCGAGGGCGAGAGCTTCGCCTTCGCCAACGGCAGGGCGCGCGACCTTTACGCACTTTATCAGCGGCGGCTCAAGGATCTGAACGCCGCCGATTTCGGCGATCTTCTCTTGGAGAACTTGCGCCTGTTCCAAGAGCATGTGGACGTGCTCGAAAAATATCAGCAGCGCTTCCACTTCATGCTGGTGGACGAGTATCAGGACTCCAACGTCGCGCAATATCTGTGGCTGCGGCTCCTCGCCCAAGGCAACGGCAATATCTGCTGCGTCGGCGACGACGATCAGTCGATCTATGGCTGGCGCGGCGCCGAGGTCGACAACATCCTCCGCTTCGAGACGGACTTTCCGGGCGCCAAGATCATCCGGCTCGAGCGCAACTACCGTTCGACCGCGCATATTCTCGCGGCGGCCTCGGGGCTGATCGCGCACAATCAGGGGCGACTCGGCAAAACCTTGCGCACCGACGACGACGTCGGCGAGAAGGTCATCGTCGAAGGTTGCTGGGACGACGAGGAAGAGGCACGGGTCATCGGCGAGGATATCGAGCAGCTCCAGCGCCAGGAGCATTCGCTGAACGAGATCGCCATTCTGGTACGGGCGAGCTTCCAGATGCGCGCCTTCGAGGATCGGTTCATCACGCTCGGCCTCGACTATCGCGTGATCGGCGGCCCGCGCTTCTACGAGCGCCAGGAGATCAGGGACGCCACCGCCTATTTCGAGGTGACCTTGAACCCGGCGAACGATTTGAAGTTCGAGCGCATCGTCAATACGCCGCGGCGGGGCTTGGGCGAGGCCACGTTGAAGTCGCTGCATCAGCTTGCGCGCGCCAATGGTGTGCCGCTGATGCAGGCGGCGCGGCTCATCGTCGAGACCGAGGAGCTGAAGCCGAAGCCGCGCAAGGCGCTCGCCGACCTCGTCGCCGATTTCGACCGCTGGCGCGTGTCGATCGACACCATGCGCCATACCAAGCTCGCCGAGTTGATCCTCGATGAGTCCGGCTATACCGGCATGTGGCAGGCGGAACGCTCGCCGCAGGCGCAGTCGAAGCTCGAGAACCTGAAAGAGCTGATCCGCTTCATGGACGAGTTCGACACGCTCGCCGGATTCATGGAGCACGTGTCCTTGGTGATGGACGCGCAGACCGAGGAAGGCACCGACCGGGTCAATCTCATGACCCTGCACTCGGCCAAGGGGCTCGAATTCGACACGGTGTTCCTGCCCGGCTGGGACGAAGGCCTCCTGCCCCATCAGCGGAGCCTCGATGAGTCGGGCCGCTCAGGGCTCGAAGAGGAGCGCCGCCTCGCTCATGTCGGCATCACCCGGGCGCGCAAGCGCGTAAAGATTACCTTCGCCCAGAACCGGCGCAATCACGGCATGTGGCAGACGGCGCTGCCGTCGCGCTTCATCGATGAACTTCCGGTCGACCACGTGACGGTGGCCGAGGACAAGGGCTTGCGCGGCTATGGGCCGAGCCGGTTCGATAGCGCGGAGAATTTATTCGCGTCCGGCTTCTACGAGACGCCGGGCTGGCAGCGCGCGCAGCGCAATCGCCCCAAGAGTGGCGCGCCTTCTGCGCCGCGGCGCGAGCCGCTGACCATCGAAGGCACCTTGGTCGCCGCGAGCACGGCGGAAGGCGCCGGCCTCGATGTGGGCGAGCGAGTGTTCCACCAGAAGTTCGGCTATGGCCGGGTGGCGCAGGTCGACGGCAACAAGCTCACCGTCGATTTCGAGAAGGCGGGGCGCAAGAAGGTGGTGGACACGTTCGTCGAGCGGGTGTGATAGGCGCCCCTGTGCGTCAGGCTTTGGTCAATTCCAGCCTAGGCTCGATGGCGGGAAAGCCGCGCTTCCATACGGTCCACGCGCCCGTTAAGAAGGCCGATGCTCAGTTCGATTGAGCTGACGCGCATTTTCACGTCCTGCATTTCCGCTTTGATATCGCTGACGTCACCGCGGATCGCACGGAGATGCTCAAGGCACAAGGCTGTCGGCGTCGTCGGCCATGGCTCATTAGACCATCGCAGCGAAAACCTACCAAGAAGCCACGCGTGCTTCGGAACCCGGCACTTGAGCGATGAGAACAAAACGTGTACACGGGTCCCGTCGTTCCAGAGGGAGATGGACATGCGTGCCCTAGTCGCCGGTTTTCTAGTACTTTTTTCGCTTTCCTTCGCGTCGCTCGCCGTGGTGACGGCCACCCTCGCCCAGGAGGGCTGTAGCTGCAAAGGGTGCGGCTGCAAAGGCGGACCGGGCTGGCGCGGGCCGGAAGGGACCTGCGTCTCCCAGACCAAGCTCGCGTCGATCTGCGGCTCGCCGGCCGGCGCGCCATGCGTCCACGAGGCGGCGGTGCAAGTCTGTTTCGCCAGGCCGTTTGGCGAACCCGCCCGGGACACCCAGACCCAGACGCAATAGCCGCAAGAAGCAAGGTCGAGCGGGTCGGGACGCGCTCTTGCCTCACACGACCCGCTCGACGCTCTGTCAGTCCGCTGCCGAAACCCGTTGGGGATTAGCAGACCCAGACATAGCTACAGCTCAGGCTGTTGCAGAGATACTCGTAATGGCAGAAGCCTTGGTAATTGCGCGAGGCGGGTTTGGCGGCACTGCGATTGGCGCTGTAGCCGTCGGCTTCGACGACGATGGCATCGACATCGTAATACGCCGGCTTTCCGTCGGTGGATTTTCCTGACGGATCGGCGACAGGCGCGTCGATATCGGCCAGCAATTTCGCGGCAACCATGAGCATGTCGGAATCCTTGGCGGAGCGGCCAAGGATAACGAGGGCATTGGCGACACCGGCCTTGGATTGACCCTCGGCGATTTCGGCCGCGCTCATCTTCGGCTGATCTTCGGCTAGTGATTTCAATGGGATTACGGCAGTCGCCACAAGCGCGGCGATAGCGAGGGCAACGGATGGTGCATGCATGAAGGGTCTCCGGGCTGAGATAAACGAAATTTTGCTGCTTGAGAGCAGAACAAGCCCGGGGGAGCGGACAAACTGCCTCGCCGACGCTCGTCTGCTCCCAACTCTCCTCCGACGTGGTGGAAAGTCGAACGAACTGTAGGCGGGGGAACGGCCGAGCGAACTACCCAAATGGGTAGTCTTGAACTTTGTTTGCGCGCCTGCGGAGCTGTCGCCTGCCAAGGAGCAACTCCCGCCTAAAGCAGGAAGTCGCCTTTGCCGAGCGCGGCGACCTTGACGAGAATCTCGAAGTCGGCCTTGCCGTCGCCATTCGTGTCGCCCTGGACGATGACGGTCGCGCCCTTGTCCTCGTAGCGGAGCTCGCCCTTCTTGTCGTGGAAGTCGCTCTTACCGATCCAGTTGAATTTCTGATTGCCGGAGACGCCCGTCTTGGCGTCGATTCCCTCTAGGTCGATGGTATCGGAGCCGCGCTGGAAGTCCTGGATGACGTCGCGCTTCGAGCCGGGCAGCGAGTCCTTGATGGAGTTGAAGTCGAAGATGTCGGCGTCAGGGCCGCCGAACAGGGAATCCTTGCCGCGGCCGCCCCTGATGGTGTCGTTGCCGGAGTCGCCATTTAGCGTATCGCCGCTATTGCCGCCGATCAGCGTGTCGTTGCCCGCCTCGCCATTGACTTCGCCCGACGTCCCGCCGGCGCCATTGAAGGTATCGTTGCCCTGGCCGAGGAACAGCTCGCCATTGATTTTCCCTGAATTGCGAACAGTGTCGTTGGCATTGGGGGCTTGGTAGAGAATCGCACCCTGCACAGTGCCGCTATTGTTCAGCGAGATCGCTCCGCTAATGGTGTGGATGGCGAGGGAGAAGCCTGTGATCGTGCCTGCGGCGAAGTTGTCGATGGTCGTCGACAGTCCTGCAGCGGTATCGACGCGAATGCCGTCGAAATCCGATCTGATGAGCCCCGAATTGAGGATTATGCCGCCCTCGGAGCTGGAGCCCGCATAGACCCCGCCATCCAGTCCGTAAACTTCGCCGCTATTGTTGAGCACCACGTCATTTGAATTAAAGCCAAACTGGACGCCGTAGCCCCCAGTGCCCATGACGGTGCCGAGATTGGTGACGGTCTCGCCGTTGGCGCCCAGAAAAATTCCAGCGCCGCCGCCGACAATGTTGTGGCCGGCATTGTTTGTGATCGCGCCGCCCGAGCCGAGAAAACTGACCCCGGAGAAATAGCCGTAGATATTGCCGTTGTTGATCAGCGCGCTCCCGATCTGATCGCTGAAGACCCCGTTAGTCTGCTGCGACACTACTTGGATCCCGAAACCAATGATCCAGGTTTCCCCGGGAAGTGTGAAGCTGAGGCCTGGATTTGCCCCCTGGAAGATGTCGGTGGTTACGGTGCCGCCCATCGCGGACTCCTTCGGTGGAACGCCGTCCAGTAGGCACGTACCTCGCTCCTGACGGGGCCCGGTGTCATCACTGGAACCAATGATGCGGTGGGAGTATTCTTGCCTCGCGGCTTCGAAGACCCGGGCTGACCTCTGAGGCCGCCCGATCGGGCAAGCCCCCGGGGCCCTCTCGATGGCAGCGCAGCAACGCGCCGATCTCATCGCCGATATCTACGAAGCCGCCCTCGATCCCGAGTCCTGGCCGGGGTTTGCCGCGCCTTTCGCCAAGGCGCTCGACCGGCAGACCGCCTTCTTCTGGATCGGCGATGCAGGGCGCATCACCCAAGGCGCGACCCACGGCCTGCCGGCCGATGCGATGAGCCGCTACGTCGCCTATTTCAAAGAGGTCGATCTGTGGGGGGCGGCGGCGATCGATCGCAGGCTGTCGCTCAAGGCCGCCATGGGTTCGGAGCTCGTGCCGCACCGCCGCTTCATGAACAGCGAGTTCTATTTCGACTACGCCAGGACGTACGACACCGTCGACGCGGTCGGCGGCCTTGTCCCCCTCGGGCGTGGGCGGATCGGCGTGCTCGGCGTTCACCGCCAGACCCGCGGTCGCCCGTTCGAGCCGAGTGATACGGCGCGCCTGGAGTCGCTCTTGCCGCATCTCCAGCGCGCGCTGCAGCTGAAGGAAAGATTGAATCTTTCGGAGGCGTCCGACGTGGGGCTCGCGGCCCTCGATGCGCTCGCGTTCGGCGCCATCGTCTGCGATGCGGTAGGCCGAATCCTTTTCGCCAATGCCGCCGCGGAGGGAATGGCTGCGGCCGGCAACATTCTTCTCAGCTCGCATGGGCTGTCCACGCCCTACCCGGAGGAGAGCCGACGCCTTGCAGGCTTGATTCAGGATGCCGCGTGGGGCGGGGCCGGAGGCGGAATCGTGTTGAGAGGGCGTGGCAACACGCGCTTGTTCGGCCTGGTAGCGTCTCTGCCACGGCGGTTCGCCGAGGAAGGTGGACACGCGCTTGTCACCATCAGGGCCGCCGCCGCGCGCCCCCACATAGGCCCGTCGACGCTGAGGCTTATGTTTGGGATGACGCCGGCTGAAGCCGAGGTTACCCTGGCGCTGCTCTCAGGCTGCACGTTTGCCGAGATCGGCATGAGGCGGAGCGTTTCGGAAAATACCCTTCGGACGCAGCTCGGGAGCATCCTGCGCAAGACCGAGACCGCCAATCAGCGCGATCTCGTGCGGCTGCTTAGCCTCTTGCCGCCAATGCCGCTCGACTGAGCATGAACGATATTCGCGTGAACTCCGCGACCAACGCTCGACGCGGCAGCCGCACGGGCCAGGCGGTGATTGCCGCCTAAAGCAGAAAGTCGTTCTGGTTGAGCGCGCCCACCTTGACGAGAATCTCGAAGTCGGCCTTGCCGTCGCCGTCGACGTCGCCCTGCACGATGACCTTGTTGCCTTTGTCCTCGTAGCGCAGCTCGCCCTTCTTGTCGTGGAAGTCCTGCTTGGCGATCCATGTGAACTTCTGGTTGCCGGAGACGCCCGTCTTGGCGTCGATGCCTTCCAGGTCGATGGTATCCGTCCCGCGCAGGAGGTCATTGATGACGTCGCGCTTGCTGCCTTTCGCCGAGTCCTTGATCGAATTGAAATCGAAGATGTCGGCCTCGGTACCGCCGAAGAGCGAATCCTTGCCGCGCCCACCCCTGATCATGTCCATGCCGGCGCCGCCATCCAGCGTATCATTGCCCTTACCGCCGATCAGCGTGTCGTTGCCGTCCTCGCCGAAAACTCTGCCGGAGGTTCCGGTTGCGCCGTTGAAGATGTCGTCGCCGTCGCCAAGAAACACTTGGCCCAGGATCTTGCCGCGATTGATCACCGTGTCGTTGACGTTGCCGACGCCGGCGTTGCAATTGATATCGCCATCGATCGTGCCGCGATTGTCGAGCGAGAGCCTGCCGCGCGATTCCGTGAAGATTGCCGCTGTGTCCCCCTCGATGATGCCGCCGGCAGCGTTCGTTATTACCGTGATCAGCCCAGTGTCGGTATCAATCGCCACGCCCCACTGATCGGAGTGAATCAAGCCGGAATTGACGATGGTGCCGCCGGTTATCGGGGAAAAATCGAGGATGCCCTGGACGTGGCCGAAAATCTCTCCGGTGTTGGTCAGTACGACTTGGTCGGAGCTCGTGCTGAATATGACACCCGTGTCCTCATGACCGAAGATCCGGCCATGATTAGTGACGGTGGCGCCGACACTCTCGAGATTGATGCCGATCAGGGCGGAGATGGTGCCGGAGGCATTGTTGGTGATGACGGCATTGGTACTGTCGAAGGCCACGCCGGCAAACCCCGAAGAGAAAATGGTGCCGTTGTTGATCAGCGTGCTATTTGCGAAGTTGCTGTCGACGCAGGAGAAGCCCGAGCCGCGGAAGACGCCGGCAGCGATCGTCAGTGCTACGTCATCCGCCGCATATTCGACCGAGGGGTTGACCGAGTCGAAATCGTCGGCAGTGATGGTGGTCGAAGCGTTGAATTGTGCCATGCTCGCCTCCTGCCACAAGGGCTGTGGCCGCGTTGGCTTGAGGAGGGGAATCTAGACAAGTGCCGGTTAGCATCAATCTGCAGTTGAGACCAAAGCTGCCGACGCAGTTAACGCAATCTTTCAGTTGGTGTCTTCCTCCGGGCTGTCCCCTTGCGTCAGAATGCATTTGCGCGCGCAGGCAGCTGCTCGACACCGGACCTTCGATGACGTGACAGGCTCTTCCAAATCATGAATGGAGCAATGGTTCACCAAGCGATCATCGAAGCCGGCGCGCCGGCGGCGGGGCGCATCGCCCGCGCGCTCGACGCGGCGGAGGAGCCGCTTGCGCTCTCCGTCAGTCATTTCGAGCTCGGCAACGGCCAGTTCGAAATTTCCGCTCTGTACGGGTACCCACCCGCGCGCAACGCTCTCGCGACCCTCATCGACGTCGCGGCCGAAGGCGAGCCGGTCACCCTGCGTATCGAGGAAGTGTCCGACCAGGACTGGGTGACGGTCTCGCAAGGGAAGCGCGGGCCGGTGCGGGCCGGGCGGTTCTTCGTCCATGGCAGTCACGACCGGGCCCGCGCGCCACGACATCGCTTCGTGATCGAGATCGACGCAGGCCAAGCGTTCGGCACCGCCCATCATGCCAGCACGCGTGGCTGCCTGCTCGCGATCGACGATGAGCTGAAGCGCCGGCGCCCCCGGACCATTGTCGATATCGGCACCGGCACAGGCGTGTTGGCCATCGCCGCCGCCAATGCGCTCAAGCGGAGCGTATTAGCGAGCGACAACGATCCAATCGCCGTGGCCGTTGCCGCGGACAACGCCGGGAAGAACTGCGCCCGGCCGACGGTGCGGGTCATCGAGGCGCCGGGCTTCGCCCATCCCCGCCTGAGGCGGGCAACGGCCGATCTGATCCTCGCCAATCTGGTTGAGCGTCCCTTGCGCGCACTCGCGCCAGAATTCGCGCGGCACATGACCCCAGGCGGCGTGGCGATCCTATCAGGCCTTACCGCCAGCCAGGCCGGGGGCGTGGCGGCCTGTTATTGCACCCACGGTTTCGCCATGAAAACGCGGATCATTCTCGACGGATGGGCCACCCTGGTGCTAACGCGTCGCAGCGCAAGGGCTTTGTGCGATTGATCGCGGGCAACGCTTCGGCTTACAAGGTGCGGCATGTATCAGAGTTTCGAAGAGGCCGGGCGCACCAGCTCCGCCGCAAGCAGCGACCGGGTCAAGGCGCTCCAGCGGGAATTGAAGTCGCGGCGGCTCAAGGGCTTCCTCGTTCCCCATAGCGATCAGCACCAGAACGAGTTCCTGCCGCCGTCGGAGGAGCGGCTCGCCTGGCTCACCGGGTTCACCGGCTCGGCCGGGGTCGCCATTATCACCGACAAGGGTTGCGCCCTGTTCGTCGACGGGCGCTACGTGCTCCAGGCGCGCAAGCAGGTCGATCTCGACGTGTTCGAGGTGTTGCAGGTTCCCGAGGCCAAGCCGTCGAGCTGGCTGATCGACACGCTTACCCGCGGCAATTCGGTGGGCTACGACCCGGCGCTGCACACCATCAAGGAGATCGAGCGCCTCACCAAGGCTTTGGCGCCGGCCGGCATCAAGCTCGTGCCGGTTGCCGACAACCCCATCGATGCGCAGTGGGGGCAAGAGCGGCCGAAGCCGTCCGCATCGCCCATCTTCCTCCAGCCGGTCGAGTTCACCGGGCGGAGCGTTCAACAGAAGATCGCCGAGGTTCAGGCGAAGCTCACCGAGGACCAGCAGGACGCGGTGCTGCTCACCGCGCCGGACTCGGTGTGCTGGCTATTCAACATTCGCGGCGGCGACATCAAGCACACGCCGGTGGCGCTCGCCTTCGCCATCGTGCCGGCCACCGGGCGTCCCACCCTGTTCATCGATCCGGCCAAGGTCGGCGACAATATCCGCGGCATCCTGAAGGCGCATGTCGATCTCGCCAAGCCGGAGGAGCTCGACGAGCGGCTCAAGGCGCTCGCCGCGGAGAAACGGCGGGTGCGTCTCGATCCCGAATCGGCGTCGATGCGCTTCGCCCGCGCGCTCGAGGCGGACGGCGTCAAATTCGTGCCCGGCGACGACCCTTGCGTCCTGCCCAAGGCGACGAAGACCAAGGCGGAGATCGACGGGGCCCGCGCGGTCCACCTGCGCGACGGCGCGGCCATGTCTCGGTTCCTTTCCTGGCTCGACGAGATGGGCGAGTCAGGGCGCGTGGACGAAGTGTCGGCGGCGATGAAGCTCGAGGAGTTCCGGCGCGAGTCGGGCCAACTCAAGGACATCAGCTTCGACACCATCTCGGCCTCAGGTCCGAACGGCGCCGTGGTGCATTACCGGCCGACCAACGCCTCGAAGCGGACCCTGGACAAAGGTTCGCTCTATCTCATCGACTCCGGCGGCCAATATGTCGACGGCACCACCGACGTGACCCGCACGGTGGCCATCGGCAAGCCGACCGCAGAGATGCGGCGGCATTACGGGACCGTGCTCAAGGCCCATATCGCCATCGCCACGGCGCGCTTCCCCAAGGGCACGCGCGGCCAGGACCTCGATCCGTTCGCGCGGCGGCCGCTGTGGGAGGCGGGGCTCGACTTCGACCACGGCACGGGGCACGGCGTCGGCAGCTATCTTTCGGTCCATGAGGGGCCGCAGCGCCTGTCGCGGCTCGGCACGGTCGAGCTCGAGCCCGGCATGATCCTGTCCAACGAGCCTGGCTATTACCGCGAGGGCGAATACGGCATCAGGCTCGAGAATCTGATCCTGGTCACGCCGCTCGAGAAGATCGAAGGCGGCGAGCGAAAGATGATGGGCTTCGAGACTTTGACCTTGGTGCCGTTCGACCGCCGCCTGATCGATCCGAAGCAGTTCGTGAAGTGGGAGCTCGACTGGCTCAACGCCTACCATGCGCGGGTGCGGCGCGAGCTCGAGCCGCTTTTACTGAGCGACGACCGGCCCTGGCTCCGCCACGCCACCGCGCCGATCGGGTAGGCTCATTTCGTCGTTGCCGGCATCGGCAGGCGCAACAAGGCGGAGATATCGAGATCGCGGGCGTGATCCTCATCGAGGCATTTGGTCTCGACCTGGATCGTCGAGAAGTAGAACCCGAACCGCTCGCGCAGCAGGCCATGGGCCTCGGCAAGAATCTGCGCCTCTTTCTCCGGCGCGTCGGTGCGCAGATGGGCGGAGAAGACATGCTTGTCGGAGGTCAGCGTCCAGGCGTGAACATGATGCACACCGGTCACGTGCGGCAAGTCAGCCAGCGCGCGCGCGACTGCCGGCAGGTCGATCCCCTTCGGCGCCCCCTCCATCAAAATGAAGAGCGAATCGCGGATGATCCCCCACGAGGCCGCCAGCAGCACCACGCCGAACGCCATGCCGAGCAGAGGGTCGATGGCAAAGAACCCCGTGAAGTAGATCACGGCGGCGGCGATGATGATGAGGATACTGCCGACGAAGGTCTGCATGACGTGCCAGAAGGCGCCGCGCAGGTTGAGGTCGCCTTTCTGGCCGCCGTAAAGCAGTCTCAGCGAAATCACCTCGGTGACGATGCCGCCCCCCGCCGCGATCAACATCGGTGTCGTCGGCAGCTCGATGGGGTGCCGCAAGCGCATCGCCCCCATGACCAGCACAAGAATCGCCATGCCGGCGAGAAAGACGCCGTTCAGCAAGGCGCCGATGATCTCGGCGCGATAATGGCCGAAGGTGCGGTCGAGGTCAGCGGGACGGCGGGCGATGCGGGCGGCGACGAAGGCGAGAACCACGCCGCCGACCGCGGAGAATGTATGGAAGGCATCGGAGATGACCGCGATCGAACCTGAGTAGAGGCCGATGGCGAGCTCGATGAGAAAATAGATGCCCGTAAGCCAGGCCGAAATCTTCAGCGCGCGCTCATTGCTCGCGCCCGGCTTCGGCATGGCATGGGCTGAGTGGTCTTCCATGACAACTAACTCCCTGCCGTTCTCTACACTCGTTTAGGCGTCCTCGATCAGCTTGAGCCACTCGTCCTCGGTGAGGACCTGGACGCCCAGGTCCTTGGCGTTCTTAAGCTTCGAGCCGGCGCCGGGCCCCGCCACCACATAGTCGGTGTTCTTGGACACCGAGCCCGCCACCTTGGCGCCGAGGCGCTCGGCGCGGGCCTTGGCCTCCGAGCGGGTCATCTGCTCCAAGGTGCCGGTGAACACCACGGTTTTGCCGGAAATGGGTGAGGCGTGGTCCACCGCCTCCAAGGCTTGCGGCTTCACCTCTTTCAGGAGATCCTGAACCACCTCGACGTTGTGCGGTTCGGCGAAGAAGTCGGCGATGGCCGCCGCCACCGTCGGGCCGATGCCTTCGATATTGTCGAGGTCGGCGAAGGCCTCGCTGTCGCGGCTCTTCACGGCGGCGCGCATCGCCCTGAGGAAGGCGTCGGCCGTGCCGTAGGTCCGGGCCAGCAGCCGCGCCGTGGTCTCGCCCACATGGCGGATGCCGAGCGCGTAGATGAAGCGGTCGAGCCGCACGTTGCGCCGCGCCTCGATGGCGTCGAATAGCTTCTGCGCCGACAGTTCGCCCCACCCTTCCCGGTCCGCGAGCTTGGACGGCCGTTTCTTGTTCTCAGCGGCGAGCGTGAAGATTTGCGGCGGCGATTGAATGATGTTGTCGTCGTAGAGTTCCTGGATGCGCTTCTCGCCAAGCCCTTCGATGTCGAAGGCGTTGCGCGAGACGAAATGCTTCAGCCGCTCCACGCGTTGCGCCGGGCAGATCAGCCCGCCGGTGCAGCGGCGCACCGCGTCCTCCTTGCCGGTGTTGGGGTTGATCTCGCGCGAGGCGTGGCTACCGCAGGCGGGGCAGGTTTCAGGAAATACGAATCGTTTCGCGTTCTTAGGCCGCTTCTCTTGAACCGCGCCGAGAATTTGCGGGATGACGTCGCCGGCCCGCTGCACGATCACCGTGTCGCCGATGCGCACGTCCTTGCGCGCGATCTCATCCTCGTTGTGTAGGGTGGCGTTCTGTACCACCACGCCGCCGACCGTGACCGGCTCGAGCTTGCCGACGGGGGTCAACGCGCCGGTACGGCCGACCTGGATCTCGATGTCGCGCAACACGGTGGTCGCCTTCTCGGCGGGAAATTTGTGGGCGAGCGCCCAGCGGGGCGTACGGGTGCGGAAGCCGAGACGGTTTTGCAGGTCGAACCGGTTGATCTTGTAGACGATGCCGTCAATATCGTAGCCGAGCCCGGCGCGTCCGCTTTCGATCTCACGATAGGTTTCAAGCATCTCCTCGATGCTGCTCGTGAGCTTCATCAGCGGGTTTACCGGAAAGCCCCACGCATTCAGCACCTCGTACATGCCCCACTGCGTATCGGCCGGGAGACGCGCAACCTCGCCCCAGCCATAGGCGAAGAAGCGAAGAGGACGGCGCGCCGTAACGCCCGGATCGAGTTGCCGCACGAACCCTGCCGCGGCGTTGCGCGGATTGGCGAACACTTTGTCGCCGCGCGCCGCTTGCTCGGCATTCAGCTGCGCGAAATCGGCATGCCGCATGTAGATCTCGCCCCGCAGCTCGAAGGGCGTCGGAAAATCCTTGGCGCGAATCAACCTCGGAATGTCGCCGATGGTGCTGACATTCTGGGTGACGTCTTCCCCTTGGTAGCCGTCACCGCGCGTTGCGCCCTGCACGAGGCGTCCCTCTTCGTAGCGAAGCGCAATCGATAGGCCGTCGATCTTGGGCTCAACGGTCACCTCCACGGCATCAGCAGGCGAAAGATTGAGAAAAGCGCGGGCGCTTTTGAGAAAACCCGCGACCTTCTCCTCGGTAAAGGCATTGTCGATGGACAGCATGGGCACGCGGTGCACGACCTTGCCGAAGGCCTCCACCGGCGCGGCGCCGACTTTGAGCGACGGGCTATCGTCGCGGACGAGATGGGGGAAGCGCGCCTCGATGGCGTCGTTGCGCGCGCGGAGCGCGTCGTACTCGGCGTCGGAGACCTCCGGCTCGTCCTTGCGATAATACAGGGCGTCGTGGTGGGCGATCGCGGCGGCGAGCCGCGCAAGCTCCTGTGTAGCCTCCACCTCGCTCAGGTCCGCGACCGGCTTCGCCGCCAAGGGTGAAGCGTCCTGCTTCGACTTTTTCTTGCTCATGGTTTCAAAACGTTACGCGGTACGGCTCATCAGCCGCTCGGCCGCGGCGCGGGCCTCGTCGGTGATGGTCTGCCCCGCAAGCATGCGGGCGATCTCCTCCCGGCGGTGAGCGCCTTCGAGCACCGCGACGTGGGTCGCCATGGCCTCGCCGTGGGGGCCGGCGACCGCCTCTTTGGCGATCATCAAGTGCCCATGGGCGAGCGCCGCCACCTGCGGCGCATGGGTCACGGCGAGCACCTGGACGTTCGCCGCGAGCCCAGCCAGACGCTCGCCGACTGCCGCCGCCGTGGCGCCGCCGACGCCGGCGTCGGCCTCGTCAAAGATCAGAGTCGGCGCAGAGCCGCGGGACGCGAGCACGACTTTCAGCGCGAGAATGAAGCGGGCGAGCTCGCCGCCGGAGGCGACCTTCATCAAGGGACCGGGCTCGGTGCCGGGGTTGGTCCTCACCCAGAAGGCCACACGGTCGATGCCGGAGGGGCCGCCCTCGGCGAGATTTACGGTGTCGATATGGGTGATGAACTGCGCTTTGTCGAGCTTCAGGGGCGTAAGCTCTTGCGCCACCTCCTGGTCGAGCCGCCCGGCGGCGTCGTGGCGCGCTTTGCTCAAGTCGCGCGCCGCCGTCTCATAGGCCTTGCGCGCGGCTTCCGCTGCCTTGGCCAGCTCCGCCGCCCGCCCCTCGCTGGTATCGAGTGTTTGGAGCTCGGCTTCGAGGCGCTGGGCGAGCGCCGGCAGATCGTCCACTTGCACCCGATGTTTGCGGGCGAGCGCGCGGAGCGCGAACAGCCGCTCCTCGGCCCGCTCAAGGTCGCCCGGCTCGAAGGCGGTCAGCGATAGCGCGTCGTCGATCTTGGCGCGGGCGGCGTCGGTCTCGACGAGCACGCGCTCCAGCGCCTCGCCGACCTGGCTCAGCAAAGGCCCTCCGGCTACCGCCTGGCGTTCGATCCGGCGGAGCGCCGCTGCGAGCCTGGCGCCGGCCGTGCCCTCGCCTTGGAGCGCAACCAGGGCCTCTGACAGCTCGGCGGCGATCTTCTCGGCGTTCATCATCAGCTGGCGGCGTGCGGCCAGCGCCTCTTCCTCGCCCGGCTCCGGCGCCAGCGTCCGAAGCTCTTCGAGTGCGTGGGCGACGTAGTCGGCATTGGCGCGGGTGGCGGCGATCTCGCTCTCATGGCGGGCACGAGCGGCATCGGCCTCCAGCCATACCTGGTAGGCAGCGGCGACGCGGGCGGCGCCGGCGCTCAGGCCGCCGAAGGCGTCCACCAGGTCGCGGTGGCCGCTTGGGTCGATCAGCGCCCGTTCGTCGTGCTGGCCGTGGATCTCCACCAGCGCCTGGCCCACCTGCCGGAGGAGCTGCACGCTCACGCCAGTGTCGTTGATGAAGGCGCGGCTCCGGCCGTCCACACCCTGTACTCTGCGCAGGATCAACACATCCTCCACGGGAATGCCGTTGCCGGTCAGGAGCGCGAGCACGGGGTGGCCGGTGGCCAACTCGAAGGTCGCCGTCACCTGGCCCTGCCCCGCACCGCGCCGCACTAGAGAGGCGTCACCGCGGGCGCCGACGGCAAGGGAGAACGCGTCGAGCAGGATCGACTTGCCGGCGCCAGTTTCGCCGGTGAGCACGGACAAGCCTTGGCCGAATTCGAGATCGAGCTTGTCGATCAGAACGATATCGCGGATCGACAGAGCGGCTAGCATGGCGCGCGCCTCAGGCTTGGCCGCCGCCTCTCCAGGTTCTGGTGATCCACGAGCCTTCGTGCTCTTGCGGCGCCAGCCCACGCTTCCCTAAGAGACTGTAGGCGTGCTTGTACCACTGACTGTCCGGAAAGTTGTGGCCAAGCACGGCAGCCGCCGTCTGGGCCTCGTTGACGATGCCTAAGGCCATATAAGCCTCGGTCAAGCGCATCAAGGCCTCTTCCACCTGCTCGGTGGTCTGGTAATCGGTGACCACGGTGCGGAAGCGATTGATAGCCGCAAGAAAGTTGTTCTTGCGCAGATAATAGCGGCCGACCTGCATCTCGCTCGCCGCCAGGAGGTCGCGCAGGATGCGCGCCCGGTTGGTCGCCTCGGGCGCATAGCGCGAATCGGGATAGCGCTGGAGCAGGGTGTCATAGGCGGAGAGCGATCGGCGGGCGTAGGTCTGATCGCGCTTCGGATCGAGGATCTGGTCGTAATAGGACATGCCGATGACGTTCTGGGCGAGGTCCGATTCCTTCGTGCCGGGATGGAGGGTCAGGTAGCGGTCGGCGGCGGACACTGCGTCGTCGTACTGGCCGGCTTTGTAGTACGCATAGGCCGCCATGACGATGGCCCGGCGTGCTTCCTGCGAATAGGGATGGTTGATGTCGACCTGCTCGTATTCGCGGGCCGCTTCCTTGTAATCGCCCTTGTCGATCAGCGCCTCCGCCTTGCCGTAGATGACGTTGGGCGGATCGTTGTTCACGATCTCGGGCTTGCTGCCGAACAGCGAGCCGCAACCGGCAAGGAGGGAGGTGGCGAGCGCGAGACCGACGAGGCAGGCAAGCCGGCAGCGGCCCGCGGGCTCAGGACGCGTCGGCGCGCCAAGCGGCTTTCCCGGACCGGCCATGCTACCCCTCAAAGAACGCCCCTGATGCCCGTCTTTTCGGCGCAAATCCCCCCTTGGACAAGCGCCAACACAGGCTCTTAGCACCCAACCCGTGGATTATGGTGTTTTTTTGCCCGGGCGGCAGATCCCCGCGCACGGGCTTGGCAAGAGACCTGCCCGCACAAACAGCTGTTTCTGCTGAGGGCTTCGCCTAGCTCCGCTCGGCGGCGAAATTCGCTGCGGCGAGGCGGTGGCTAAGCTCGGCATGCCGCACCTCGCGATAGCGCGGGGCCTCGACCATGGTCCAAGCCTCGGCGTCGGCGAACAGCGCCTTGAGCACGAGCGCATTCAATCGATGCCCGCCCCGCAGGGAGCGGTAGGCGCCGAGAATCGGCGCGCCCGCGAGCGCAAGATCGCCGACCGCGTCGAGCGCCTTGTGGCGCACGAACTCGTCGGAGAAGCGCAAGCCTTCGCGATTGATGATGCGATCGTCGCCGATGGCAACGGTGTTCTCGAGCGAGGCGCCGAGGGCCAGGCCGGCGGCCCACAGCCGCTCGACATCCTTCATGAAACCGAAAGTGCGGGCACGGGCCAGTTCGCGGCGGAACGAGCCGGGATTGATGTCAATCTCGATCCTCTGGGTGCCGATCAACGGCGTGTCGAAGTCGATCTCCACGTCGAGACGAAAGCCGTTATGGGGGGTCAATTCGCCAACCGCTCCACCGTCCTCGATACGGATCGGCTTCAAGATCTTCAGGAAGCGGCGCGGCGCCTCGAGCTCGGTCAGGCCGACCTCGTCGATCGCCTCGACGAACCGGGCGGCACTGCCGTCCATGATCGGCACTTCGGCGCTGTCGATCTCAATCAGGGCATTGTCGACGCCGAGGCCGCGCAGAGCCGCGAGCAGATGCTCCACGGTCGCGATCGAGGCCCCATTGCCGTCGCCAAGGATGGTGCACAAGGTGACGCCGGTGACCCACTGCTGGTCGGCAGCGATCTCAGTACCGTCTGCATCACCGTTGGAAATCAGGAAGCGGATCCCGGTATCGCCGTCAGCGGGACAAAGAACGATAGAAACTGGCGCTCCGCTGTGGACCCCCGTGCCTGTCAGTGAAATCTCGCTGGCAAGCGTAGTCTGGCGTGCCCCTATGAAACCCCTCATGGCCCCCGTCGGCCCCCGCGCCGTCTTTTATGGTTCCCTACTTAGCTCGGGAGAAGACCCCGAGCCCCCCATCGATCAGCGTTCCCTGGCACTTATGACCGTGTACTCCGGCCCTGATGTGCCTTTTTGGTTCTGCCGATCAATCTAGTAAGAACCTTAACCTTCGGACTCAGGGGCGACAAATCACGGTTTCTTTCACTGTATTACGGGCCGCAAGCACTCCTAACACACTGCTTTAACAACATTTTTGTCGCCTTTGTCGGGCTCGGCCAGGCGGTTTGGTTAACGCCTGGCCGATCCTCAGTTCGCACGCCTGCGCAAAAACGCGGGAATCTCCAGATCGTCCTCGTCGTATGATTCTGCCTGAGAGGCCGCGACCTCCGCCTTGGCGAGCCGAGGCTGGGGTTCGACCCGCCGCGGCGCGGCGTTAAGGCCCTCGACGCTCGGCCGCTCGATCCGCACGGCTCTCGGCGCCGGGGTTTCAACCCGGGGCGCTTCGGGCCGGGGCATTTCGGGCGCCACGCGCCGCTGGCCGAACTCGGGCTCGAGCTTCGCCGGCATCTCGGCATCCTGGTCCTTGCTGCGGCCACGGCCGACATTGGCAAGGCGCTCCAGGAAGCCAATCTTGCGCTTCTGAGCCGCGAGGCCGACGGATGGAGCCTCCCCATTCTGCGCCTTGAGCGCTTTCTGGGCGACGATGGGAAGTTCCTCGACATTCGGCATGCGCCGCACGGGCCGCTTGATGGCGCTGGGGGGCGCCGGTTGGAAGGCCGTCCGCTGGCCTTGCGCCTGTGGCGCGGACGCGCGCGGCAAGGCGATCCCAGTCACCTGGGCAGGCCGTTTTTCGATCGTCACGTTGTTTGCGGCGCGCCACACCGCCGACTCCGCCGACGCATCATTGGCGGGAACGACCAGGCTTTGGTCGAGATCGACGGGCGGCTCCTCGGGTCCAGCACTCGGCAGGGCGGCAAGCCCAGCCAGGCGCTCGCTCAACCGGCCTCGATCCGGCTGAGCAGCCTGCACCGGCGCGGCCGGAGCCTGTTGCATCTCGCCCGGAGCGAGCCCGATGCCGGTCGCGACCACCGACACGCGGATGCGCCCGTCAAGCTCGTCGTCATAGGTGGCGCCGACGATGATATTGGCCTCGCCATCAGCCTCGGCGCGAACGCGGCTCGCGGCTTCGTCAACCTCGTAGAGAGTGAGGTCGCTGCCGCCGGTGATCGACACCAGAAGTCCGGTCGCGCCCTTCATGCACACATCGTCAAGCAGAGGATTAGCAATCGCAGCCTCGGCCGCCTCGATGGCGCGCCGATCGCCGGCCGATTCGCCGGTGCCCATCATCGCCTTGCCCATGCCGGCCATGATGGCCCGCACATCGGCGAAGTCGAGATTGATCAGGCCTTCCTTGACCATGAGATCGGTTATGCAGGACACGCCGGACCGTAGCACGTCGTCGGCCATCGAGAAGGCGTCGGTGAAAGTCGTCTTCTCGTTGGCGACGCGGAACAGGTTCTGGTTCGGAATGATGAGCAGCGTATCGACGTATTTCTGCAGTTCCTCGATGCCGATCTCGGCCGCGCGGTAGCGACGCGACCCTTCAAATTGGAACGGCTTAGTGACGACGCCGACAGTGAGGATGCCCTCCTCGCGCGAAGCGCGGGCGATGACCGGTGCCGCGCCGGTGCCGGTGCCGCCGCCCATGCCGGCGGTGATGAACACCATATGGCAGCCGACGAGATGGGCCTTGATGTCGGCCATGGCCTCCTCGGCCGCGGCCGCGCCGATCTCCGGCTTGGAGCCGGCGCCGAGGCCTTCGGTGACGTTCGCGCCCATCTGAATGCGGCGCTCGGCGGTCGAGCTCATCAGAGCTTGCGCGTCGGTGTTGGCGACGACGAACTCGACCCCCTTCAGGCCACGTTCGATCATGTTGTTGACGGCGTTGCCGCCGGCGCCGCCCACACCAAACACGGTTATGCGCGGCTTGAGTTCGGTCAGATCTGGAACTCTAAGGTTGATTGTCATGGCGGCTTTTCAATCTAAGCGATTGTCCCTTGCTACGGCCCGTCTGGCGCTCCCCGCACGCGCGCCGGCCCCGGGCCAATGTCCGTCTAAAAGTTCTCCATGATCCACTCGCCGACCTTGGCGAAGTAGCCTGTCCCCGTACGCAAGAACCGTTGCTCGGTGCGGGCACCGAGCCTGTCGTCGCCGCGCGCCCAATGCAGGAGTAGGCCGATCGCGGCGGAAAAATCCGGCGCGGTCGCCACCGGCGGCAAACCATTCATGGCCCGCGGGCGGCCAAGCCGCGCCGGGCGTCCAAACATGTTCGAAGCGAGTTCCGGCAGACCGGTCAGCTGGCTGCCGCCGCCCGTCAACACCAGGTGTTGCGCGACTTCGGCGGCGAGACCGCTCGATGCGAGGCGGCGTCGCATCAGATCGAGGATCTCCTCGATGCGGGGCCGGATGATGCAGGCGAGCTGCGCCTTGGTGATCTGATTGAGGCTGCCCTGGGCCACGCCGCCGACACATGGGTAGGTGATGATCTCGCGCTCGTCGGAGAGCGTAGCGAAGGCGGCGCCGTGCAACGTCTTCAGGCGCTCGGCATGGTCGATGGGCGCGGCCAAGGTGCGGGCGATATCGGTGGTGATGGCATTGCCACCAAGCGCAATCGCGTCGGTGTGGATGAAATGTCCGTCGGCAATCACCGAGATGGTGGTAGTGCCGGCGCCGAAATCGATGCATGCCACGCCGAGCTTGGCTTCATCCTGGGTAATGACGGAGAGCGCGCTCGCATAGGGCGCGGCGACCAGGCCCGCCACCCCGAGGTGGCAGCGCTCGACGCACAGCATGAGGTTGCGCATGGCGACTTCGTCGGCGGTCACGGTGTGGATGTCGACGGCCAGCCGCTCGCCGCACATGCCTTGGGGCTCGCTGATCCCGCTATTCTCATCGAGGCGATAGCCGGTCGGCAAAGCGTGCAGCACGGCGCGCTTGTCACGGGCGGCGTATTGACGCCCGCCGGCGAGGAGGCGCTGTACATCCTCGTCGCGCACGGCGCCGGCCGGCAGGGCGACGCTGGCCGAGAAGCTCTCGCTCTTGAGGCGGCCGCAGGTCACCGAGACATGCACGTCCTCGACGGTGACGCCCGCCATGCGCTCGGCGGCATCGACCGCGGCGCGGATGCAGTGCTCGGCGCTGTCGAGATGGGTGACCATGCCGGCCTTCAGGCCTTCGGCGCGGGTGTGATCGAAGCCGAGCACCTCGAATTGCACGGCGTCGCCCTTGCCCTCGAACCAATCGGGTGCAGGCGAGGTCTTGCCGATCAGGCAGCACACCTTGCTCGTACCGATGTCGAGAGCGGTGACGATGCGCTGACGCTTGCTCCTGATCGTGGTCGTGTAGGTCATTCCCCCTGCCCTCAAACCTTCGTCTTATGTCTTGCCTTTAGTGGCGCCGGTGCTCGCGGTCGGCACATCGCGCGGCGCGCCAACGTCCGGCATGGCGATCGCGGCCTCGCGCAGACGCACGGTGATGCGGTCTAGCAGGCGCAGATCGATTGCCGCCAAATCTCGTTCGAGCACGCGATGCTCTTGTTCGAATTTCGTGAGGGACTCGAGCGCCACGGCGATATTGTCGTCGGGCAACATGATCTCGAGTCCGGAACGCAGCTTCAGCGTCCAGCGGCGATCGCCGACTCTGAGAGCCGCGAGCATCTTCTGCTTCAGCTCGCCGTAAGTTTCGAGCTCCTGGTACAGCGCGGCGGCATGCTTGCCGGCGCCCTCGCCAACAACGAGGGGCAGGTGCGGATAGGCTTGCGGCAGCGCTGGGGCGAGCACGACGCCATCATCGTCGACGACGAAGGTCTCGCCCTTGTATTGCCAAACGGCGTAAGGGCTGCGCTCCTCGATTACGACCTGGAGGGTCGAGGGCAGGAGGCGCATGACTTGGGCGTGGCGGATCCAGGGCACCGACTCCAGCCGCTCCTTGGCTGAGTCGGTATTGAAGCCGAGCATCATGGTGTCGGGACCGGCGGCGAGCGCGGCGGTGATGGCGGCGTCGGTGGCGTGGCGCTGACCCTCGACCGTGACCCGCTTCACGCCGAAGCCGGCGGCAACGGCGAGACGCTCGACCCCATGCACCAGGGCATTGAAGACGCGACCGGTCTGGCCGCCGATGATGGCGCCATAGACGACCGCGCTCACAAGGAAAAACAGGCTGAGCAGCAGCCATTTGCCGCGCACGCGGTCGCGGCCTAACCGGCCGAGCCGCACGCTTCTCGGGCTTCGGCTAACGAGCGCACGCGCCCCCGACAGCACCGGCAAGCCACGGGAGGACTGCCGCGGCATGGCGATACCGCGCGCAAGCAGGGCCGCTTGCGACCCCCTTTTCCTGGCGTGACCCCTTGCCGGGCCTAGCGATTGCACGACGCATCCTCCACGATCCAGCGGACAAGCTCGCCGAACGAGCGGCCGCCATAGGCTGCAAGCTCGGGCACAAGCGACGTGGACGTCATGCCAGGCTGGGCATTGACCTCAAGGCAGATCAGTTCCCCCGTGCCTTCTGGCCGGTCGTCGAGGCGGAAGTCGGATCGACTGACCCCACGGCAGCCCAGTGCCCTATGAGCCGCTACCGACAGCTTCTGTACCAATTGGTAAACATTTGGTTTAAGCGGGGCCGGGAGGACATGAATTGACCCCCCCGGAGCGTATTTCGACTCATAGTCGTAGAAGGCGAGGCCTTCAGCCGGGCGGATCTCAATGACCCCCAGGGCCTCCTCGCCCATGACCGCGCAGGTCAGCTCTCGTCCCGGGATGAACCGCTCGACCATGAGCTCCTCGCCAAGGGCCCAATCGGCCGCGGTCAGCTCTTGGGGCGGGTGGGCCTGGTCGTGGCGCACGATATAGACGCCGACGGACGAGCCCTCGGTCGGCGGCTTGATGACGTAAGGCGGCGGCATGACGTGAGCGCGGGCGGCCTCGGCCCGGGACACGACGCGGCTCTCGGCCACAGGTACGCCGGCCACGCGCAGCACCGCCTTGGCGCGCTCCTTGTGCATGGCGAGTGCCGAGGCGAGCACGCCCGAATGGGTGTAGGGAATGCCCAAGGTCTCGAGCAGGCCCTGGATGCAGCCGTCCTCGCCGTAGCGCCCGTGCAACGCGTTGAAGCAAACGTCGGGCGCGATTTCGGCGAGACGGGCGGCAACGTCACGGCCGACATCCACTTGCGTGACCTTATAGCCTTCCCCTTCGAGGGCCTTGGCGCAGGCGGCGCCCGAGCGCAACGAAACCTCGCGCTCCGACGACAGCCCTCCCATCAAGACGGCGACGTGCTTTTCCTGGGCCATATTCGTGTCCCTCGTGGTTTCAATGCCGTGGTCCGGTTGCTGTAGCTGAATCGGACCGATTTAGGAATCCGCGCGGACATCATTTGATGTCACGTCAAGCGGAAGCTCTATTCGCGGGTTTCCACGCCTGCTAGCCTGCCCGGCCGCCCGATCGGCACGGAGGGACAGTCATGCATTTTGGTATTTGGCTTCGCGCACTCATCTTGGCCCTCGTTGCGCCGTTAATTTCGACCGCGTCCTTCGCCGAGACGACGACCAAGGAGAAGGTGCTCGCGGCGCTGCCGAAGCTCGAGGAGATCGCGCAAGAGCAGGTGGCGAATGGGGGCGTGCCGGCCCTGTCGATCGCCATCGTCTACCAGGACGAGGTGGTCTATACCGGCGGCTTCGGGCTGCGCGAGGAAGGGAAGCCCGGCACGGTCGATGCCGACACCGTGTTCCAGCTTGCCTCGCTGTCCAAGCCGGTCTCTTCGACCGTGGTGGCGGCGCTCGTCAGCGAAGGTCTCGTCGGCTGGGATTCGCGCATCAGCGATCTCGATCCTGCCTTCAGGCTGGCGCAACCCTATCCGACCGAGCAGGTCACGGTTACCGATCTCTTCGCCCATCGCAGCGGGCTTTCGGGCAATGCCGGCAACGACCTGGAAGGGCTCGGTTTTGATCGCAACACGATCCTCTCCCGCTTGCATCTTTTGAAGCCGACGTCGAGCTTCCGCGCGGGCTACGCCTACAGCAATTTCGGACTGACCGAGGGCGCGGTGGCGGCAGCCAAGCCGACGGGCAAGTCGTGGGAAGACGTTACCAAGGAAAAGCTGTTCGCGCCGCTCGGCATGGATTCAACCAGCTCGCGCCATGAAGATTTCCTCAAGCACGCAAATCGTGCCGAGCTGCACGCGAAGTATCGCGGGAAATGGACGCCGCTCGTCAAGCGCAATCCCGATCCACAGTCGCTGGCAGGAGGCATCAGCTCGAATGTGCGCGATCTCGCGCAATGGATGCGGCTCGTGCTCGGCAACGGCAAGTTTGACGGCAAGCAGCTCATCAAGGAAGAGGCACTAGCGCCCTCGCATGCGCCACTCATCGATCGCGGCGACAACCCCGTGAGCGGCGGCCCGTCATTCTATGGCCTCGGCTGGAACCTCGGTTACACGCGATACGGCACGCAGTGGGGCCATGCCGGGGCCTTCAGCCAGGGCGCACGGACGGTCGTGTGTTTGCTTCCCGAAACGCAGCTCGGCGTCGTAGTTCTGTCGAACGCGTTCCCGACCGGGGTCCCTGATGGGCTGTGCGACGTCTACTTCGATCTCGTGTTCAAGGGCGACGTGACCGACGACTGGATTGCCAAGTGGAACGCGATCTACGGCTCGATGTTCGGACCGGTTCTGGAGGCGGCCCAGAAGCTCTACGGCACGCCGCCGGCTTCGCCCTCGCCGGCGCTGCCATTTGCCGCCTACGCGGGAACCTACGCCAACGACTATCTCGGCAACGCCGAGGTGGTCGAAGGAAATGGCGGGCTGCAACTGAGGCTCGGACCGGACGGCGAGAGGTCGTTCCCGCTCTCCCATTTCGACCGGGACCTTTTCATCTACTACCCTGAAGCGGAAACGCCCGGCATGCCGTATTCCGTCACCTTCGAGATCGGTCCCGACCAGACGGCGCGCCAGGTGACCATCGAGGATCTCAACGACGACGGACAGGGCGTGCTCGAACGCGTCGAGCAGGACTAGACTCAACGAGGCGTGCCGAGGCGCTTGATCTCCCATTCGAGATCGACGCCGCTGGTCTCCTTGACCCGCGCGCGGACGGTCTCGCCCAGGGTCTCGATATCCGCGGCGGAGGCGTTGCCCTCGTTGATGAGGAAGTTGCAGTGCATCTCCGAGACTTTGGCGTCGCCGATCGCAAGCCCGCGGCAGCCGGCGGCATCGATGAGCTGCCACGACTTCTTGCCCGGCGGGTTCTTGAAGGTCGACCCGCCGGTGCGGCTCTTGATCGGCTGCACCTCTTCGCGGTAGGCGGCGATCTCGTCCATCTCTGCGAGGATCCTTTCGGGGTCGCCAGGTTCGCCCTGAAGCAGAGCCTCGGTGAAGATGTAATCCTCCGGCGCGCCGCAATGGCGGTAGGCGTAATGAAAGTCGGCGACGGGGACGACATGCACGTTGCCTTGGCGATCGACGGCGCGGGCCTCGACCAGCACCTCGCAGGTCTCGCGGCCATGGGCGCCGCCGTTCATGCGGAGCGCGCCGCCGACGCCGCCGGGGATGCCGCGATAGAATGAGAGCCCGGCGATGCCGGCGTCGGCCGCGGCGCGGGCCACCTTCACGTCGGGCACGGCGGTGCCAACTCTCAGGCGAGATCCGTCCTCGATCTTGATGTCGCCGAAGCCGCGGCCCAAGCGGATGACCACGCCCTCGACGCCGCCGTCGCGCACGAGCAAATTCGAGCCGAGACCGATCATGGTGACGGGCACGTCGGCGGGGAGAGTTTTCATGAAATAAGCGAGGTCGGCTTCGTCGGCGGGCGAGTACAACACTTCCGCAGGGCCGCCGACCCTGAACCAGGTGTAGTCTTTCAGCGGCGCCTCCGCCGTGAGACGGCCGCGCAACTCAGGCAGCGCCACTGTCAGCCGCGCGCGCAGGCCAGCTCCGTTCACGCCGCCCCTCCAAGCTGCTTGAGGCGGGCGGGCAGCGCATTGATCCAGTCGGTGATGGTGCCGGCGCCAAGGCCGACCACGAGATCGCCAGGCTTGGCGACAGCGGCAACAGTCGAAGTCAGCGATTCCTCGTCGTCTATTGTCAGCACGTGCGGGTGGCCGTGGCGGCGGAGCCCTGAGGCGAGCTCGTCACGGTCAATACCGGGAATCGGCGCTTCGCCCGCCGAATAGACGGGCGTCACCACGACAATATCGGCGTCGTCGAGGCAGGCGGAGAACTCATTGAACAAGGCCTGGAGCCGAGAATAGCGGTGCGGCTGCATCACGGCGATGATGCGCCCCTTGCCGGCCATGCGCGCAGCGCGCAAGACGGCGGCGATCTCGACCGGATGGTGGGCGTAATCGTCGTAGACGGCGACACCCTGCCATTCGCCGGCGCGGGAGAAGCGTCGCTTCACGCCGGAGAATGCGGCGAAGGTGGCCCGGATTACCTCGTCGCTCACTCCGGCTTCCGTCGCCGCCGCCAGCGCGCCGAGAGCGTTGAGCGCATTGTAGTGACCGAGTGCCGGCAGGGTGAGATCCTCGAGCTTGCGCGCGCCGCCTTTGACGGCAGGGCCGAGATCGGCATCGAAGGTGATGCTGTTGTAATCGGGGCGCACGTTGACGAGCCTGATATCGGCGTCGCGGGCAACGCCGTAGGTCAAGGTGCGCCGTCCATTGGCCGCGCCGCCGAGCTTAGCCAGTAGTTCGCGCACGACGGGATGATCGATACAGGCGACGGCAAGGCCGTAGAAGGGAATCGCGTCGATGAACTGGCGGAAAGCCTGATGCAGCGTCTCCTCCGACGCCCAGTAGTCCATGTGCTCCGGATCGATATTGGTGACGACGCCAATCTGGGTCGGGAGCTTGAGGAAGGTCCCGTCGGACTCGTCGGCCTCGACCACCATCCACTCGCCCTTGCCGATGCGCGCATTGGTGCCCCACGCATTGATGATGCCGCCGGTGAGCACCGTCGGATCAAGCCCGGCGCCGTAGAGCAAATCGGCGACGAGCGAGGTGGTGGTGGTTTTGCCGTGGGTGCCGGTGACGGACACGGTGGCGCATGGGCGCATCAGCTCGGCCAGCATCTCGGCACGGCGAATGATGGGAATACCGCGTTCCTTGGCCGCCTCGAACTCGGGATTGCCGGACTTCACGGCGCTGGAGATCACAAGAAAGTTTGCGTCGGCGATATTGGCCGGGTCGTGGCCGATGAGGCACGTGATGCCGTGGCCGCGCAAGCGCTCGAGATTGGGGCCGTCTTTGAGATCGCTGCCTTGCACGCGGTAGCCGCGAGTGTGCATCACCTCGGCGATGGCGCTCATGCCGATGCCGCCGATGCCCACGATGTGGAACAGGCCTGTCGTCTCCGGCGGTGGCAGATGCATATTGACGCCTTACTCTACGGGTCCCGCCAGCTCCTCGGCGAGGTCGGCGAGCTTCTTCACCGCATCGATATTGCCCATGGCCTTGGACTTCGCCGCCGTCTTGGCGAGAAGGTCCGGCGCGCCGAGCAACCGGGCGAGTTCGTTGGCCAGGCGGTCCGGTGTCAAGTCCGATTGGCGCATGCACCAGCCGCCGCCCGCTTGCTCCAGGCGAGTAGCGTTTTCGAGCTGGTCGTTGTCAAGAGCATGTGGCAGCGGCACCAGGAGCGCTGGACGGCCGATCGCCGTGAGTTCCGCCACAGTCGACGCCCCGGCGCGGGCAATCACGAGATGGGCGTTGGCGATCCGCTCGGGCATGTCGCGGAAGAACGGCGCCAGATGCGCGGCGATGTTCGCCTCCTTATAAGCCTCGCGCAAGTCGGTGAGGTCTTCGGCGCGCACCTGCTGCACCACGGTGAGGCGCCAACGCAAAGGCGAAGGCATTTGCTCCAGCGCCCGCGGCACGGACTCGGCGAAGAAATGCGCGCCCTGGCTCCCGCCGAACACGAGCAGAAGCAGCCGCCCGGCCGGCTCCGGCGGCACGTAGGCCACCTTGCGATAGGCGGCCACGGCGTCGCGGACGGGGTTGCCGGTGACCTGCGCCCTCGCCTCGGCGCTCTTACGGAGGTTCTTCGTCGGCGAGAAGGAGAGTGCGACGCCATCGGCGAAGCGCGACAGGAGACGGTTGGCGCGACCCATCACCGCGTTCTGCTCGTGGATCATGGTGGGGATGCCGAGCGAGCGCGCCGCCATGATCGGCGGCAAGGTCGGATAGCCGCCGAAGCCGATGACGGCGAGGGGCTGCACCATTTCGAGCAACCGGCGCGCCCGGAGGAACCCGGTGCCGAGACGACCGAGGGTTTTCATCACGGCAAGGGGCGAACGGCTGGTGAAGGTCGCCGAGGGAATGCGGTACACGGCGCGGGCGGGGAAATCGGAGCCATACTGCTCGGCGCGCTCGTCGGTGGCGAGCTCGACCGCGTAGCCCCGCCGCGCCAGCTCCTGGGCCAACGCCGCAGCCGGGAAGAGGTGGCCCCCCGTGCCGCCGGCGGCGAGAAGAATGGTGCGCGTCGTCACGCCGTCTGACCCCTTGCGCCTGCCGCTTCCGCCTCGTGCTCGGCGCGCGCCGGGTGCTTGAGCCGTCCCGCCATCGGCCGCTTGCGGGTGAGGCCCAGCGCGAAGCCCATGGTCAGCGCCATGGCGAGCAGCGATGAGCCGCCATAAGAGATGAACGGCAGGGTCATGCCCTTGGCCGGGAGCAGGCCGACATTGACGGCCATGTTGATCAAGGTTTGCAGGCCGAACAGCATAACGAGCCCCGCCACGGCATGCCGAATATACCCGTCAGGCTCTTGCGAGGCCTTAGATAGCCCGCGCAGCACGATGAAGGCGAACAGAGTCAGCAAAAACAGGCAGGCGATTAACCCATACTCTTCCGCCGCCACGGCAAAGATGAAGTCGGAATGGGAATCGGGCAGGACGTCCTTGACGGTCCCCTCGCCCGGCCCGCGCCCGAACCAGCCGCCATGCAAGAAGGAATCGAGCGAGCGGTCCGACTGATACGTGTCCCCGGAGGCGGGATCGAGGAAGCGGTCTATCCGCGAGGCGACGTGGGGCATCAGATAGTAGGCGGTGACCAGCCCGGCGATGGCAACGCCGACGAGAACCAAAATCCACACCATGTTGATGCCTGCCATATAGAACAGCGCGCCCCACACGAGCGTGACGAGCAGGGTCTGGCCGAAATCGGGCTGGAGCACGAGCAGCAGCGCAAAGATCGCATAGACGAGGATGGCGAGCTCAAGACCCGGCACGTCTTTGCGCTTCTGACTCTCGTTGAACAGCCACGCCGTGAGCACGACGAAGGCAGGCTTCACGAACTCCGACGGCTGGAGCGAAAAGGCGCCCAGCTGAAGCCAGCGCTTGGCGCCCTTGATCTCGGGTCCCAAGAACAGGATCAGGATCATCAACGCGATGCCGACGAGAAGGATGACGAGGCTTGTCCGCCTGATCTGCTTCGGCGTCAGAGTCGACGCGGCGAACATGATGGCCAAGGCCGGCAGAAGCAGCCCCGCATGGCGGCGCACGAAATAGAAGTGTTCGAGATCGTGCTTCTCGGCGATGGGCGGGCTAGCCGCGAGCGACAGCACGAGACCTGCGCCCATGAGCAGCACGAGGCTGAAGAACATCAGGCGGTCGACGGTGAACCACCAGTCGGAGAGGACGCTTTTGTCGGCGCGAGTGATCCTCATGCCGCCCGTCCTTGCCGGCTCACGCTTTGCGCGCCATCGAGGCGCATGACGATGTCGCGGAAGGCATCGCCGCGCTTGGTGAAGTTGTCGAACTGATCATAGGACGCACAGGCGGGCGACAATAGCACAACCGGTTCTTTCGCCCGCGACCGGGCGGCGTCGGCCGCCGCCGCAGCGACCGCTCGATCGAGCGTGCCGCAGTGGACGTGATCGACCGCGCCGCCGAGCTGGCGCGCGAAGGCGTCCGCCGCCTCGCCGATCAGGTAGGCGCGCGCGATCTTGGGAAAGAACGGCTCGAGCCCCGACAATCCCCCCTCCTTCGCCCGGCCACCGACGATCCAGTATATGTCATCGAAGCTTGCCAGGGCCTTGCCGGCAGCATCCGCGTTGGTCGCCTTGGAATCATTGACAAACAGCACATTGCCGCGCCGCGCCACCTGCTCCATGCGATGGGCGAGGCCGGCGAAGCTGTTGAGGCCCTGCTGGATCGCGGGCGCATCCAGCCCTTGCGAGCGGGCGAGCGCGTAGGCCGCCGCGGCGTTCTGCCAATTATGCGCGCCGCGGAGCGAGCCGATGCCGGCAAGATCGGTGCGTCCCATCTCTCGGCCCCCCTCCATCTCGAGCAGCACACCGTCTGACGCCCATACGCCGTTCTGCACCGCGCGGCCGACGGCGATGCGCTTCACCGCGAAGATACCGCGCAAGCTCTCGGCGATGGCGCGGCAGGGCTCATCGTCGACGCCGATGACCGCCGTCGCCTCAGGACCGAGATTGCCGAACACTTGCGCCTTGATGCGCGCGTAGTCCTGCAGCGTACCGTGACGATCGAGATGGTCGGGGGTGATGTTGAGAAGCGCCGCGGCGTCTGGCGCCAAGGAGGGCGTGAGGTCGATCTGGAACGAGGATAGCTCGAGCACGTAGGTGAGACCGTCGGCGAACGGCTCAAGGTCGAGCACCGCCTTGCCGATATTGCCGCCGAGCGCCGCGCGTCTCCCTGCCGAACCGAGCAGATGGGCCGTGAGCGCCGTTGTCGTCGACTTGCCGTTGGTGCCGGTGATGACGACGACCTCGCTCTTGGACTTCTGCTGGGCGCGCTCGCGGAACAGCAGCTCGATATCGCCGATGACCTCCACGCCTGCGCGCCGCGCCGCGACAACGCTCCAATGCGGCGCGGGGTGCGTCAGGGGAATGCCCGGCGCGAGTACGAGCGCGGCGAAGCGCTTGAAGTCGGCGGCGCTAAGGTCGGCGACCGTGAGCCCGGCGGCTTCAGCCTCGGCGCGCGCCGATTCTTTGTCATCCCACACAACGGCTCGGGCGCCGCCCTCTTCAAGCGAGCGCGCGACGGCAAGGCCGCTCATCCCTGCGCCCACCACTGCAACGTCGCAGCCGGCGAAGATGGTCACGGGAATCATGATGCTAGCAACTTAGCGCAATTTCAGGGTGGCGAGGCCGGCAAGAGCAAGGACCACGGCAATAATCCAGAAGCGGATGACCACCGTGGATTCAGGCCAGCCCTTTTGTTCGAAATGGTGATGCAGCGGCGCCATGCGGAACACGCGCTTGCCGAAAAACTTGAACGAGGCGACCTGGACGATCACCGAGACGGCCTCCAGCACGAACAGGCCGCCGACGATGGCGAGCACCAGCTCATGCTTGGTGGCGACGGCGATGGTGCCAAGCGCCCCGCCGAGGGCGAGCGAGCCGGTGTCGCCCATGAAGATGAGCGCGGGCGGCGCGTTGAACCACAGAAACCCGAGACCCGCGCCCACCAATGCGCCGCATACGATGGCAAGCTCGCCGGTGCCGGGTACGAAATGAATCTGGAGATAGTCGGCAAAGAGCGCGTTACCGACGAGATAGCAGATGAAACCGAAGGTGGCGGCGGCGATCATCACCGGCACGATGGCGAGCCCATCGAGGCCGTCGGTCAGGTTCACCGCATTGCCGGCGCCGACAATGATGAAGGTGCCGAAGGGAATGAACAGCCACCAGCCGAGGGGAATCATGAGTCCCTTGAAGAACGGGATGGCAAGAGAGGTCGACAAAGGCTCCTGACCGACCGAGGCGATGACCGTCGTGGCGACCAAGGCGGCGACGGTCTCGATGATGATCTTGATGCGTCCGCGGAAGCCCTCCGCCGACTGCTTAGTCACCTTGAGGTAATCGTCATAGAGCCCGACGGCGCCATAGACGAGGGTGAGCAGCAGCACGACCCACACATATGGGTTCGACAGATTGCCCCACAACAGCACCGTGACGGTGACGCCGGAGAGGATCATGAGGCCACCCATGGTCGGGGTGCCTTGCTTCTGGAGGAGATGACGCTCGGGCCCCTCCTTGCGGATCGGCTGGCCCTTGCCCTGGCGGACGCGCAAGGAACGGATCACGCGCGGGCCGAAGAAGAAGACGAACAGCAGTGCCGTCAGCACGGCCCCGCCGGTCCGGAACGTGATGTAGCGGAAGATGTTGAGGAACGTCAGCTCCGGCGCAAGCTCGGCCAACCAATAGAGCATCGCCCTCTCCCCCGAACTGGCCCTCAGGCCGACAGGCTTTCCGCCTCGAATCGGCGCTTCAGCACCTCAACGAGCGGGGCCATGCGGCTGCCCAAAGACCCCTTGACCATGATCACGTCCCCTGGGCCTACGCCTTCAAGCAGGCCGGGCGCAAGCTCCTCGGCAGTCTTGGCATAGGCCCCCCGGCGGCTTGCCGGCAAACCCTCGTAAAGCGAGCCCATCAGCTCGCCGCAGGCAAAAACTACATCTACCCCGGCCCCGTCAACGGCCTCCGCGAGTTCGCGGTGCAGGCGCGGGCCCTCCGGCCCTAGCTCCAGCATGTCGCCGAGCACCGCCACGCGGCGGCGGAACTCACTGCGCGGGGTGAGGCCGAGGGTAGCAAGCGCCGCCCGCATGGACGCGGGGTTCGCATTGTAGGACTCATCGAGAATGGCGACGCGGCCGCCCTCGGCGTCGATGACGATGCGCTGGCCGCGGCCGGCCTGCGCGTGGAGGTTGGCGAGCGCCGCCGCAGCGGGCCTCAGGTCGGCGCCGGCCACCTTCACGGCGGCGAGCACGGCAAGCGAATTCTGCACGACATGCGCACCGGGCGCGCCGAGGCGGTAGCTCACGGTTTCACCGAGAATGTCAGCGGTGACCTTCGAGCCGTCCGGCATGAGCTCCGCCGTGAGCAGCCGGGCGTCGGCCACCGCCGTCGTGCCAAATCCGACGACCTTGGCGCCATGGTCGCGGGCATGGCGCTCCAGGCGTTTGTGATGGGGATTGTCGCGGTTGACGATCGCCGTGCCGCCAGGCTCGAGGCCGTGAAAGATTTCCGCCTTGGCGTCGGCGATCTCCTCGACGGAAGCGAAGAAGCCGAGATGTACCGGCTCGACCGTGGTGACGATGGCAATGTGCGGGCGGACCAACCGGGTCAGCACGTCGACCTCACCGGGGTGATTCATGCCGATTTCGAACACACCGAAGCCGACCGAACGAGGCATGTTGGCAAGGGTGAGCGGCACGCCCCAATGATTGTTGAAGGACTTCGAAGAAGCATGCACCGTGCCGCTCGGCTCAAGAGCGAGCCGAAGCGCCTCCTTGGTGCCGGTCTTGCCGGCGCTGCCGGTAACACCGATGACGACGGCGCGCTTCGCGCGCGCCCTGCCGGCGCGGCCGAGGTCGTTCAAGGCGGCGAACGTGTCGGCGACGCGCACCAAGCGCTCCTCGTCCCCTTCGGGGAACGCCGCATCCACGACGGCGCAGGGAGCGCCCGCTTCGAGCGCGGCGGCAACGAAGGCGTGACCGTCGCGGTGCTCGCCACGAATGGCGATGAAGCCTTCGCCGGGTTTGAGGCTGCGGCTGTCGATGGAGAAGCCGGCAACCGGACTGTCGGCCACGCCACGGCTCTTGCCGCCCGTGGCGGCCGAGACCTCCTGCAAAGTCCACAGCGGTTCAGACAATCTTCGCCTCTTGTGCCAAGGCGGCGGACACCGCGTCGTGGTCGGAAAACGGGATGACGGTCGTGCCGATGGTCTGGCCGGTCTCGTGGCCCTTGCCCGCCACCAGCAAGACGTCGCCTCTTCCCAGCATGGCGACGGCCTCGGCGATGGCCAGGGCACGGTCACCGATCTCGATGGCGCCGGGCGCGCCGGCGAGAATCTCGCGCCGGATTGCGGCGGGTTCTTCGCTACGCGGATTATCGTCGGTGACGATGGCCACGTCCGCCTTGGCCACGGCCGCCGCTCCCATCTCCGGCCGCTTGCCCCTGTCGCGATCGCCGCCGCAGCCAAACACCACCAGGAGGCGCCGCTCGACGTAAGGCCTGAGTGCATTGAGTGCCTTGGCAAGCGCGTCGGGGGTATGGGCGTAATCGATGAAGATGGGCGCGCCGCCTTCCGCAGTGCCAGCGAGATCGAGGCGTCCGCGGGCGCCGCGCAGATCGGCAAGAAGAGGCAGCACGTCTTCGGCGCGCGCGCCGGTGGCAAGACAAAGGCCGGCGGCGACCAGTGCATTGGCGGCTTGAAACTCGCCGACCAGCGGCAGGCGCACCGAGTGCGCGCGACCCCCGTGTTCGATCACGAGCGACTGGGCGAAACCGATGATCTCGGCGGAGACGAGCCGCAAGGCTTCGCCGGCGCGGCCGACCGTCACGAGTTGGAGTCCGGCCGCGCTCGCCTCTTCGGCCACGCGGATGCCGCCTTGGCCGTCGACATCGACCACTGCTGCGGCGCCGCGCGGCAGAAGCTTGCGGAATAGGCGGAGCTTCTGCGTGAAGTAGTCCTCGAAGGTCGCGTGATAGTCCAAGTGATCGCGCGAGATGTTGGTGAACGCACCGGCGCAAAGGCGCACGCCGTCGACACGCCGCTGCTGCAGCCCGTGGCTCGACGCCTCGAAGGCGAGATGCGTAACGCCATCGCGGGCAAGTGCGGCGAGAAGCGCATGCAGCTCGATAGGGTCGGGCGTGGTGTGCTTCAGCACCTGTGTGCCGCGCGGACCGACGAGACCGACCGTGCCGAGGCTCGCCGCTTGGAACCCCTGCCCGGCCCACAGCTGGCGCACGAACGAGGCCACCGAGGTCTTGCCGTTGGTGCCGGTGACGGCCACAACCGTCTCCGGCTGCGTACCGAAGAAGCGCGCGGCGATCAAGGCAAGCCGCCGGCGCGGATCGGGATCGGCGATCACCGGCATCTCGGGATCCGCGAGGAGCGTGCCTTCTGGAACCAAGATCGCCGACGCACCCCGCGCGCGTGCATCGGTGATGAAGCGTGCACCGTCAGTGTTCACTCCAGGCAGCGCCGCGAACAGGTAACCGGGCTTCACCTGCCGGCTGTCGGCGGCAAGCCCGGCGATGGGCAGGTCGCGCCACTCCTCCCGCAGCGGCGCCTCGGGCCCGATAAGCTCACCCAGAATCATGTTCGACTAGACCCCAAAAGGGCGGTTTCCCTCGACAAATTCAAGGGCTTGGCTAGTTCCCGCGAAGAGACGAGCCTTCTAATAGGAGGCCGTAACCTTGGCGTCAAACCGGCGCTCGGTCTCTTCGAGCTTCGGCGGCACGCCAAGAATCGGCCCGACCCGCGCCACGATCTTGCCGACGGTCGGGGCCGCATTGACGCCTGCGGTGGCGTGGTTGTTGCTGGCCGCGACTCGCTGCGGCTCATCGAGCATGACGAGCACGAGATATTGCGGATCGTCGGTCGGAAACGCGGCAAGAAAGTTCGTCAGCAGCGCTGTCTTCGAGTAGCGGCCGGCGACCACCTTCTCGGCCGTGCCCGTCTTGCCGCCGACGCGGTAGCCTGCGGCCTCGGCGCGCTTGCCGGTGCCCTTCACCACATTCATGCGCATGAGCTTGAGCATGGCGGCGCTGGTCTCGGCCTTGAGCACGCGGGGACTGGTGGCGAGCGCATCCTCGCGCGACCGCGGCAAAAAGGTCGGCGTCACGCCGATCCCGCCGTTGACGAGCGGCAACGTGGCGGCGGCGAGCTGAAGCGGCGTCACCGACAATCCGTGACCGAAGGCGATGGTCATGGTGTTGAGCTTCTGCCAGTGCTGCGGAACGATCGGCATGGCGCTCGGCCCGAGCTCGGTGGTGACCGGGCTCAGCAAGCCGAGCCTCTTGAGGAAGGCACGGTGGCGGTCGACGCCCATTTGGAGCGCCATCTTGGCGGCGCCGATGTTCGACGAGTAGATGAACACCTCGGGCACGGTAAGTGGGCGCCCCTTGCCGTGGAAGTCGCTGATGGTGAAGGAGGCGTAGCGGATGGGGCTCGAGGCGTCATAGCTCGTGTTGAGCGACGCCAGTCCGAGGTCGAGCACACCTGCCACGCTAAACACCTTGAACACCGAGCCCATTTCGTAGACGCCGAAGCCGATGCGGTTGAGACGGTCCTTGTCGAGGGCCTGCTCGCGATGGTTCGGGTCGAAGTCGGGGAGCGATACGAGTCCCAGCACCTCGCCGGAGTGCAGGTCGATCACGACGCCGGCCGCGGCCTTGGCGCGATAGTTGGCCATGGCAGCTTTGAGCTCCTCGCGCAGCACGTGCTGCACGCCGACGTCGAGCGACAAGGTAACGGTCTCTTCGCCGGACGCGGTCTGCGGGCTCGCCATGGTGAGCTGCGGATTGTCGTCGACGAACTTCTCGATGCCGGCGAGGCCGCGGTTGTCGACATCAACGAGGCCCACGACATGGCTCGCGGTGGCGCCGACAGGATAGACGCGGCGGTACTCCTGGATGAAGCCGAGGCCCGGCAAACCGAGCTCATAGATCTCCGCCTGCTGCTTCGGCGTCAGCTCGCGCTTGATGCGGACGAAGCGGCTGCCCGCCTTGATGCGTTCGCGCAGGCTCCTGGCGTTGACGTCGGGGAGCACGCTCGCGACCTGCTCGGCCAGCTCGTCTCGATCGATGACGCGTTTGGGGTCGGCGTAGAGCGTGGCGCCTCTGATGTCGGTGGCAAGCAGCCGGCCGTGGCGGTCGAGGATGTCGGGTCGGTGGACCGTGGTGGAGATGTCATAGAGGCCACCACTCCCCCGTTCGGCGCCGGCGAAGCCGAGGGTCACGAGGCGCCCGCCGATCAGGACAAAGGCCACGGCAAAGCCGAGACAGGCAAGCCGGAAGCGATAGCGGCAGCGGGCGTGGTAGGCCCGTGCGGCGCGCGCTTCGGCGGGGTCTGCTCTGTCGTTGTCGCGCAAGGTGGCCGTCCGCCCTAGTTGGTCGCAGGCTTCAACGCAGCCGCCTGGGTCGGAGCGACAGGCAGCGCCGGCTTCTGTTCAAGGTTGCTCGACGTGACCTCGTCCAGAATGACAAGCTGCTGAGGGTGCGCCGGGGCAAGCTTGAGGTATTTCTTGGCGAGCCGCTCGATGCGCTCGGGCCGATTGAGAAGACCCCATTCGGCGCGCAGCACGGCGAGCGCCTCGCGCTCTTCCTCGATCTCCATCTTGAGGACGATGATCCTCTCGTCGAGAGCGCGGGCCTCGTACTTCGCCTGATAGATGACATAGGCGAGCGCGACGAGGCCCAGGACCAGGCAGATATTGACGAAACGCAACATGATACAAACGCGAACTAGACCCCGCGTCCCCCCTTTACATGAGCTGCGCGACCCGCGGCACCCCGAGCGTCCCAAGATCGAGCGGATGGGCGGCCGCCCCCGTGCGCTCGCCCGCCCTGAGCCGGGCCGAGCGGGCCCGCGGGTTCCGCCGAATCTCTTCCTTGCTCGGTTCTAACGGACGCCGGTTAAGAAGCTGGAAGCTTGGCGGAAGAGTTTGCTCGGCCGCTTCGGGAAGATGCCGCGAGCCCTTGGGTCCAGGCTCGCTGCGGCTGGCGAAGAAGCGCTTGGCGATGCGGTCCTCCAGCGAATGAAACGTCACCACCACGAGGCGGCCGCCAGCCTTCAACAGGCGCTCGGCGGCGGAGAGGCCCCGCGCCAGTTCATCGAGCTCCGCGTTGAGATAAAGGCGGAGCGCCTGGAAGGTCCGGGTCGCGGGATGCTTGGTCTCGTCGCGCTTGCGGCCGATCACGCCGACGACGATGTCGGCGAGCTCGCCGGTGCTGGTGATCGGGGCTTCGCCGCGCCGCTTGACGATGGCACGGGCGATGGCGCGTGCCCGCCGCTCCTCGCCAAGAACGAAAATGATTTCAGCGAGTTCCTCCTCGGCGAGCGCGTTGATGAGGTCGCTCGCCGTAGGCCCCTCGGCACCCATGCGCATATCGAGCGGGCCGTCCTTGGCGAAGGAGAATCCGCGCTCGGCCCGGTCGAGCTGCATCGACGAGACGCCGAGATCGAGCGTCACGCCGTCGACGGATGCGAAGCCTTCACTCGCGGCGATCGCTTCCATGTCGCTGTAGCAGCCGAGCACAGCCATGACCCGGCCTGGATAGCGCTGCACCAATGCGCCGCCCAAGGCGAACGCCTCCGCGTCGCGATCGATGGCGATGAGTTTGCAGTCGGCGGCTCCAAGGATCGCTTTCGCATAGCCGCCGGCGCCGAACGTGCCGTCGACGATGATCTCGCCGTCCTTAGGCTGAAGCGCCGCCAGGACCTCCGAGAGCATCACGGGAATGTGGCGGGCCGGTCCGCCGGCGGCAGCCGTGCTGCCGCGACCCGCCATCATTCCCGTGCTCCCTCTGGCCCGCCGCGATCGCGGCGCCCCGCGCCGAGTAGCTTGCGAAGGTCACGTACTTTGTTGCGCGACTCCGCGAGATGAGTTTCGAAGCGCTTCGGCTCCCAAAGCTGAAATTTTTCGCCGAGCCCGACAAAAGTGATGTGACTCGTGATGCCTGCGTGCTCGCGCAGACGCTCCGGGAGAATCGTACGGCCGTCTTGATCGATGGAGAGGATTTCGCTGGTGCCGAACAGGGCGGTAGCAAGCTCATCGCGCTCATCGGAGTAGGGCGCGAGGTCCTCGACCAGACGATTGATCTTGTCGATGAGGCGCTGACCGCCGGCGTCGAGCGCTGGCGCGTCAAGCGAAGGATAACAGTAGATGCCGTCGAGGCCGTCTTTGGCGAGGACTGTCCGAAAGGATGCGGGGACCGAGACGCGGCCTTTGGTGTCGATCTTATTGGTGAATGTCGACACAAACTGGTCCATCTCCCCCTCTCGCGCATCGAAGCCGACGGAATTGACTGGACGAACGGCGCTTCGGCGCAGGCACCCGCCTGGGAAAATGGGTGGAGGAAGTGGCGCTGGATCCCCCCGTGGCCTCAAAGGAAGCGCTGCCTGCTTCCTCCACCCCACTCACCGAACGGGCTTGAATGGGATATCATGGGAATTTATGGGCGTCAATGGAAAGCGCCGGGCTGCCGCATGAGACCTTTGGGAATGGCTAATTCTCTGAACGCAAACGCCATCGCGAGGGCTCGGGTTGCCGGCCGATTGCTGGCTGCGCGGGAACCAGGCTACAAAGACTTTAGGGTTAACGCCGCGTTGCCAACTGATTCGTCAACGTGGCGGCCTCAGAGTTTGCTTATTTCAGGCGCCCACTTGCCGCCGGAACGAGGGACGACGGGCTTTGCGTCAATGGTGCTAAGCAGACTAAAAGCGGCGTCCGCCACGCTCGCCGTCGCCACATTCGTCCTCCTAGGGACCGAGGCCGGCGCTATCGATCAGGACCCGTGGTTCGCGCGGCTCGGACCGCCAGACGCGCCCGTCAATCTCTTCTACGAAGAGCAAGGCACCGGCGCACCGGTGCTCCTCATCCACGGCTTCGGCGCCAGCACCTACACATGGCGGCGCATCGCGCCCGAGCTTGCCACGGGCCATAGGGTTATCGCCGTCGACCTCAAGGGCTTCGGCCAGTCCGACAAGCCATTCGACACCCGCTACTCTGTATTCGATCAGGCCGAGCTGCTCACGCAGTTCATCGAGGATCATGACCTGCGCGATTTAACGATCGTCGGCCACTCGTTCGGCGGCGGCGTGGCGCTGGTGCTTGCGCTCGACGACCGCCTCAAGGACCGCATCACCAGGCTCGTGCTGATCGACTCGATCGCCTATCCGCAGAACATCCCCGTGTTCTTCCGCATGCTCGACATGCCGTTGTTTTCCCATCTCGGCGTGCGCATGGTGCCGCCGGCGGTGCAGACGCGAATTGCGTTGCAGATCGCCTATTTCGACAACAGCAAGATCGGCGACGAGGAGGTCGAAGTCTACGCCGCGCCGCTTCGGACCGCCGCCGGCAAGCACGCCATCATCCATAGCGCGCGCCAGATCGTGCCCGAGGATCTGGAGGAGATCTCCAGGCGCTATAGGTCGATCGCGGTACCCACACTCATCATGTGGTGCGACCACGACCGCATCGTACCGCTCGACGTGGGCATCAAGCTCCGCCGCACCTTGCCCAAGTCCACATTGAAGATTGTCGAGGGCTGCGGACACATGCCGCAAGAGGAGCAGCCCGAAGCGACTTTAGGCCTGCTCCAAGGCTTCCTCGGCGGTTGATCGGCCTGCTCCGCGGCTCGCAGCCATAAGCGTTACTTATCACTAGGATAGGCAAATTCGATTTGCGCTTATTGTGCGGCGCACGCATGCTTGCCACCCCTCACGCTACTGAAGGTCCACGATCGGAGAAGAACAATGGACGCAAAAGTCGATGACGCTGGGAAGTGCCCGGTCAAACACTCAAGCTTCAGAGGCCGGACCAACCGCGATTGGTGGCCGGATGCTCTGAGCCTCGAAATGCTGCATCGCAACTCCGACTTGTCCGATCCGATGGACAAGGACTTCGACTATGCCAAGGAGTTCAAGACGCTCGATCTCGACGCCGTGATCAAGGACCTCAATGACTTGATGACGGACTCGCAGGAGTGGTGGCCGGCCGACTTCGGGCACTACGGTGGCCTGATGATCCGCCTAGCCTGGCACAGCGCCGGAACCTACCGCATCACCGACGGCCGCGGCGGCGCCGGCGCTGGTCAGCAGCGCTTCGCTCCGCTCAACTCGTGGCCGGACAATGCGAACCTCGACAAGGCGCGGCGGCTGCTGTGGCCTATCAAGCAGAAGTACGGCCGCAAGATTTCCTGGGCCGACCTGATGATCCTCGCCGGCAATGTCGCCCTCGAGTCCATGGGCTTCAAGACGTTCGGTTTCGCCGGCGGTCGTGTCGACGTGTGGGAGCCGGAAGAACTCTTCTGGGGTCCTGAGGGAACCTGGCTAGGCGACGAACGCTACAGCGGCGAACGCCAGCTCGCGGAGCCGCTTGGGGCGGTGCAGATGGGCCTCATCTACGTCAATCCGGAAGGGCCGAACGGTAACCCGGATCCGATCGCTGCGGCCAGGGACATCCGCGAGACGTTCTTCCGAATGGCGATGAACGACGAAGAGACTGTCGCGCTGATCGCCGGCGGCCACAGCTTCGGCAAGACGCACGGTGCCGGCGATCCCTCGCTGGTCGGACCGGAGCCGGAGAGCGGCGCCATCGAGGATCAGGGCCTCGGGTGGAAGAGCAAGCACGGCACGGGGATCGGCGCCGACGCAATAACCGGCGGTCCGGAAGTCACGTGGACGCAAACGCCGACCAAGTGGAGCAACCTCTTCTTCAAGAACCTGTTCGAGAACGAGTGGGAGCTGACGGAGAGCCCGGCAGGCGCCAAGCAATGGAAGGCGAAAAATGCGGAAGCAAGCATTCCGGACGCCTTCGACAAGTCGAAGAAGCATGTGTCGACCATGCTGACGACGGATCTTTCGCTGCGCTTCGATCCGGCATACGAGAAGATCTCGCGGCGCTTTTATGAGAATCCGGACCAATTTGCGGACGCGTTTGCCCGCGCATGGTTCAAGCTCACACATCGCGACATGGGCCCGCGGGTTCGTTACCTCGGCCCACTCGTGCCGAAGGAGATATTGATCTGGCAGGACCCGATTCCGGCTGCGGACCACGATCTCGTGAGCGACACGGACATCGCCGAGCTCAAGGCGAAGATCCTCGCCTCTGGCGTTTCGGTGTCCGACCTGGTTTCGACCGCCTGGGCGTCCGCCTCAACATTCCGCGGCTCCGACAAGCGCGGCGGGGCTAACGGCGCGCGCATTCGCCTCGCGCCGCAGAAGGATTGGGAAGTCAATGAGCCCGCCCGGCTTTCGAGAGTCCTCGCTAAGCTCGAGGCGATCCGGAAGGAGTTCGGCAAGAGCGTATCGCTCGCCGACCTCATCGTCCTTGCCGGCAGTGCAGCAGTTGAAAAGGCCGCAAAGGATGCTGGCGTCGACGTCAAGGTCCCCTTCACGCCGGGCCGCATGGACGCATGGCAGGAGCAGACCGATGTTCAGTCGTTCGCGCCGCTTGAGCCGCGCGCCGACGGCTTCCGCAACTATATCAACAGCAACAAGCTTCAGTTCATGTCGCCTGTAGAGGCGCTGGTGGACAGGGCCGCGCTGTTGCGGTTGACGGGGCCGGAGATGACGGTCCTACTCGGCGGCTTGCGCGTTCTCGGCGCCAATGCCGAGAGTTCGAAGCACGGCGTCTTCACGAAGACACCGGACAGATTGACGAACGACTTCTTCCTCAACCTGCTCGACATGCACACGGTATGGCACGCGGTTGGCGACGACCTGTATGAGGGTCGCGACCGCAAGACCAACGAACTCAAGTGGACCGGCACTGCCGTCGACCTGATCTTCGGTTCGCACTCGCAGCTCCGCGCGTTCGCGGAAGTCTATGGGTGTTCGGACTCGAAGGAAAAGTTTGTCAAGGACTTCGTGGCCGCGTGGACCAAGGTGATGAACGCCGATCGCTTCGATCTCGCCTGATCTCAGTAGCTGAAGCGCAGTTCCTCCCGCGCTTCCAACGAAACGGCCGGCCCGGAGACATCCGCGCCGGCCGTTTCTCTTATGCGAGGCGCGGTACTAACGCGCTGCGCCCCTCATAAAGTGCATGACGAGCGAGATCGCGAGCAGCACGAGGAAAATGAAGAACAGGATCTGCGCAATTCCCGCCGAAGCGCCGGCGACGCCGCCGAAGCCAAGAAGGCCAGCGATGAGCGCGATCACGAGGAACGTCAAAGCCCAACCGAGCATAGCAGGTCTCCTTCCGCTGAGACGCCGAGTCAACGCGCAAGTGCCCGCCTCGGTTTCACCCACACCTGTCAAAGAGGTCCCTTAAAAAG
>NZ_JBOHJC010000008.1:0-144560 GCF_050726195.1 Methyloceanibacter sp.
CATGCGCGGCCCGTGCCGTTTGTGCGGATTGCGCATGTGGCGCGCCGGAAGGCGCCCGCGTGTCCTCGCCAAGGACACGACACCATTACGGACTGCGCCGTTCGGCGCGCCACCCCCCTCATGTCTAGAGGGGGAGAAAGGAGCATAAGCCGGACGCACCTGCGCCGCGGCAACGAAGAGTCATGTTCTGTCGAACCGGGCGTGCCCCGGAACGGCCCAAATTCGTTAAGCCGAGGTTCATCTTGACGGCTCTATTTTGCCTAAAAGCGGGGGCAAAACGCTCTCTCTAAATCCCTGGGGCACTCCACCCGCTTAAGGATTTCGCGGGCTTTCGGCTAAGGAACTCGAAAACATGGGCAAGATCACTCTCTCAGCGCTGATCGCCGCGGCCTTCGTCGCCGCGACCAGCTTGACCCTCGCGGTCCCGGCGGAAGCCGGCAAGGGCTATCGCGGCGGCTATGGCGGCGGCGGACGCTACGTTCAGAACAACTATTACAATCGCGGCTATCGCGGCCACCACCACCATGGCGGTGGCGGCAACACAGTCGCCGCCGGCCTGATCGGCTTTGGCGTCGGCGCCATCGTCGGCAGCGCGCTCACCCCGCGCGAGGTCTATGTAGCCCCGCCGCCCCCGCCGGCCTATCCGGTCTATAATGTCGGCTACGCGCCGGAGCCGTGGTCGCCGGACTGGTACAGCTATTGTTATTCGCGCTACCGGAGCTTCAATCCGAACACCGGCACCTTCGTCGGCTTCGACGGCATCGTGCGCTTCTGTCGCTAGGCTGACGCGCTAATTGAGAAGCAAGCCTGCCGGGCGGCTGGACCAGCCCCCGGCAGGCCTTTGCATCCGGCGAATCGGCGCGCGGCGCGCGTTTGAACTTCGGCCCCCCCGCCGCCCCGGCGCCTCCCATCCCTCGCCTTAACCTATTGTTTTGACCAGATGTTTACCCCTGCGGCAACTCGGCCACAGGCATGGCGGCTTTGTGCCTTGAATGTGGCAACGCCGCGTCGCAAACTTATTCTGTTCCGAGATGAGTCCAAGGACGCGCTTGCGCCGCCTCGAACGCGGCCGGACGAAACAAGCTTGGGGGATGAAGAAGGACTCTTGGACCATGCATATTCCTGCTGCCGCGATTGGCCCGGAAGTCGACAACGCCCGCGACCAGCCTAACGTGCCCGCCGACCGGCAAGCGCTCGCGCTCATCAGGCCGTATCAGGGCATGGTGGCCTGGCCGACCGTATTGCTCGCCCTCGGCATCATCGCCGCCTTCGCCCTCGTCACCACCTTGGGCGCCATCGGCATCATTCCGCTGTGGCTCGGGCTCATCCTCAACACGCTGATCCTCTACGCCGACCAGACGCCGCTGCACGAGGCCTGCCACGGCAACATCGCGGGCAAGGACTCGCGCTGGCTGTGGCTCAACCACGCCGTCGGCTACGCCTGCGGCACGATCCTACTGCACGAGTACAAAGCCTTCCGCTACATGCATCTCGCCCATCACCGGGACACCAACAATCCCGACATCGATCCGGATCATTGGGTGGCGGTCGAGAACCCGTTCCTCGTGCTGTTCCGCTGCCTAACCATCGTGTTCTGGTATCACCAGTATTTCTGGAAGCACATCGCGTTCCACGCCCACATACCAGGCATGCGGCCGCTTACCCTGCACATCGTCGCCATGCACGCGCTCTATTTCGGCTTGGCGATCGGCTTGTCGGTGATGGGCTATTGGCGCGAAGTGCTCATGCTGTGGATCGTCCCCCACATCCTCGCCTCGGCGCTGATCATCTATTTCTTCGCCTATCTCACCCACAAGCCGCACGAGGTGCATGAGCGCTATCGCGACACCAACGTGTTCTGGGTAAAGGGCAAGATCAGGGAGCCGATCGTCAACTGGCTCTACATGTTCCAGAACTTCCACCTGATCCATCACCTCTTCCCGCGCGTGCCCTTCTATCTCTATCCGAAGGCGTTCCGCTCGCTGAAGCCGGTGCTCGATCGCGAGAAGGCGCACATCTACGAGTTCGGGCACGAAGCGCCGGCAGTCAGCTCCCCTGCTCGAACTTGAGGTCGGCCGGCGAGATCAGCACCGAGAACTGCTGGCACCAGATCAGCACGCTCGGATATTTGGTGAGATCGACACCGGCGGGGATGGGGTAAGACTGACTTCCCTTGAACGCGCGCAAGCGCCCGAGATCGATGAACATCGCATCGCCGAGATCGCTCGATGAGCGGATGTCCGACTTGGGCACGAGATAAACGTGGAAGTCGGGGCCGGGACCGACCTCGAAGTCCTCGCCGAGAAACACCGTCTGCTCGTACACGCTGACGCCGCCCTTGCCGTAGTGGACCGGATCGTTGGGATTGGGCTGGATGAAGTTGCCTTTGGCGACCAGCTTGCCGGCTTGCGCCGCATCAAGCGTCTCCATCGCCTCTGGCGGCGGGAACCAATATGGAAACAGGAAGATACCAAGCGCAAAGCCGAAGATCGTCCCGAGCAGGGCGCCGACCAGGAATCCGCGGAACCATCGCCACATACTGTGCCTCCTCAGATCGTCACCGAATTCATCGTTGCCGTGACCAATGTGGGCCTGCATACCGAGTAACGGAACATAGGACTGGTGCAACCCCGCCGACTTTGTACACTGTCTCGAGGAGACCGGCGATGAGGAATGCCGCGACGATCCGCACGACTTGTCCTCGCGATTGCTACGATGCATGCGGCATCGTGGTGAAGACGTCGACGGACGGCACGATCAATGTGGTCGGCGATCCTGAGCACGACGTCAGCCGGGGCGCGTTGTGCGGCAAATGCTCCATCGGATACAACGGCGTCTGGCGCGACTCGAATGTCCGACTGACGCGCCCCTTGAAGCGGACTGGAGCCAAAGGCGCGGGCAGTTTCGCGCCGGTCAGCTGGGAGCAGGCGCTCGGCGATATCGCCGATCGCCTCAACGCGATCCGCAAGCGCGACGGCGCCGCGGCGATCTTGCAGACCCACTATACGGGAACATGCTCGCTGATCGCCGGCACGTTTCCCTTGCGCTTCTTCAATCGCATCGGCGCCACCGAGGTCGATCCGGACACGGTGTGCAACAAGGCAGGGCACGTCGCGCTGCAGCTGATGTACGGAGAATCGACGCGCGGCTTCGACCCGCGCACCATTGACGGCTCAAACTGCGTCATGATTTGGGGCGCCAATCCATCGGTGTCGGCCCCACATGTGCACCAATACTGGCTCGGCGAGTCGCGCGCACCGAAAATCGTCGCCGACCCCATTCGTCATGAGACCGCGGCGGCCGCCGACATACATTTGCAGCTCTACCCGGGCACCGACGGCGCGCTCGCTTTCGCGATGTTGCACGTTATCGCTGCGGCCGGTCTGATCGACCGGACCTTCCTCGGTGCACATGCGCAAGGCTGGGACGAGATCGAATGCCAGTTGCCTGCGTGCACCCCGGCGTGGGGCGAAGCGATAACCGGCGTGTCGGCGCAGCTTATTGAACGCGCGGCGCTGCTATACGCAACGGGCCCCTCCCTGCTGTGGATGGGACAGGGTTTCCAGCGTCAGACGCTTGGCGGCAATGCCATGCGCGCGGTCGGGCTGTTGCCCGCGGCCACCGGAAATATCGGCAAGTATGGGGCCGGTTTCCTCTATCTCAATGGCTGGGATACGCGGGGGATCGATGCGGACTATCTGACGGCCGCCCACCTCAAGCCGGCGTCCGCGCGCTCGATCAGCCATATGGACCTTGCCCACCGACTCGAGTCGCCCGAGACCAAGGCGATCCTCACGTGGAATAACAACATCGCCGTCTCCAGCCCTGAGCAGCAGCGCCTGCGCCGTGCCCTTGAGCGCGAAGACCTTTTGCAGGTCACGCTCGATTTGTTCCAGACCGATACCGCGAACTATGCCGACTACGTGCTCCCGGCGGCGAGCTTCCTCGAGTTCGACGACGTGGTCATGTCCTATTTCAACGCGAGCATCTCTGCGCAAGTGAAGGCTGTGCCGGCCATTGGCGAGGCCTTGCCTAACCAGGAAATCTTCAGGCGGCTCGCTGCGGCCATGGGATTGACCGATCCGGAGCTCTTCGAGACGGACGCCGAGATGATCGCCACTCTCCTCGACCAGGCCAAGCCGGGCCTGATCTTCGACACGCTCGCCAGGGCCGGCACGATCCCCTATCCGGCCGAACCGGTCGTGCAATTCGAGCGCCACGACTATCGAACGCCGTCGGGCAGGATCACGTTGAGCGGCAGCGCCTTCGTCGATGCGGGACTGCCGCGCGCCCCCTTCGCCTCGGCCGAGGCGCGGCCTGCGAACGGGGAGCTGCGCCTTCTATCCCCGGCCTCGAAATGGCTCATGAACAGCAGCTTTGGCAACGACCCCAAGGTCCTGAAGCAGCTTGGAGAGGATGCAGCGTTCGTGCACCCCGATGAAGCGCAGGCGCGAGGGATTGCAGAAGGCGCACGCGTACGTGTCGGTAACTCGACCGGCGCGATCACGGTACGGCTGTCGGTTTCTGCCGATGTTCCGAGAGGGGTTCTTCTGACCTACAAGAGCCGGTGGGCGGCAAACGGCGTTGGCAGCAACGTCAATGCCCTCAATCCGGGCCGGAAGGCGGACCTCGCCGAGAGTTGCGCCGTCCACAGCATCAACGTCTCGGTCGCCCCGGCCTAAAGCCGGAGGATTGGCCTGTTATACGCATATTGCACGTTGCGTATAGCGTCGCGCCCTAGTGCAGACGCAACTCACCCTCAATGAAGCTGAACTCCGTCGGCGAGATTAGCGTGCGGTGAGCCACGCGCACACGGTAAAGCGGCCCGTCGAGATGCGTGTCCCAGAAGTCCAAGAAGTCGACGAGTTTGGGAAAGCGCGGGGCGACGTCGTAGTCCTGCCAGAGATAGCTCTGCAGCAGCCTGGGATGGTCCGGCAGGCGGTAGAGGATTTCTGCGGTGGTGAGGGAGAACCCCTCGATCTGGCGAAGGAACCCTTGATCCATGGTTCAGTCCCCTGCTGGTCAGTCTTCTCTGTTTTATCAATTCTAAACAGCAGGATCGGGTTGCGTCCAGGCAAATTACCAAATCGAATCAGTGTGTTGGCAGCAGAGCACCTTGACTGCTAACGCCGTTCTGGCACTCTTGTCTTGAAAGTGCTAAAGGCGGAATCTACATAGCTGCCGGGTGCAAGAGCCCGTCTCATGACAATCTGCCTGGAGGAGATCGCGAGATGAAGTTTCGTCCATTGCATGATCGCGTCGTCGTGCGCCGCATCGAGGAGGACGAGCGGACCAGAGGCGGCATCATTATTCCCGACACCGCCAAGGAGAAGCCACAGCAAGGCGAGGTCGTCGCCGTAGGTCCCGGCACCCCCGACGAAAAAGGTCAGATCCAGCCCCTCGGCGTGAAGCCCGGCGACCGTGTGCTGTTCGGCAAATGGTCCGGCACAGAGGTCAAGATCGACGGTGACGACGTCCTCATCATGAAGGAAAGCGACATTCTCGGCGTGCTCGAAGGCGTCGCCGTGAAGAAGAAGGCCGCGTAGCGTACTTCAGAGGAAACGGAGCTAAAACAATGGCTGCCAAGGAAGTGAAATTCTCCCAAGACGCCCGCGAGCGCATGCTGCGCGGCGTCGACATCCTGGCCAATGCGGTCAGGGTGACGCTCGGCCCCAAAGGCCGCAATGTCGTGCTCGAGAAATCCTTCGGCGCACCCCGCATCACCAAGGACGGCGTGACAGTCGCCAAGGAAATCGAGCTCGAGGACAAGTTCGAAAACATGGGCGCGCAGATGGTGCGCGAGGTGGCGTCGAAGACGTCCGACACGGCCGGCGACGGCACCACCACGGCGACCCTGCTCGCCCAGGCCATCGTCAGGGAAGGCGCGAAGTCGGTTGCTGCCGGCGCCAATCCCATGGACCTGAAGCGCGGCGTCGATCTTGCCGTCAATGCCGTGGTCAATGAGCTGAAGGCGAAGGCCAAGAAGGTCACCTCCAACGAGGAGATCGCGCAGGTGGGGACCATCTCCGCCAACGGCGACAGTGAAATCGGCCAGTTCATCGCCAAGGCCATGCAGAAGGTGGGCAACGACGGTGTCATCACCGTCGAGGAAGCCAAGGCGCTCGAGACCGAGCTCGAAGTGGTCGAGGGCATGCAGTTCGACCGCGGCTACATCTCGCCCTACTTCATCACCGATGCCGACAAGATGCGCGTCGAGCTCGAGAACCCCTACATTCTCATCGACGAGAAGAAGCTTTCCAACCTCCAGTCCATGCTGCCGCTGCTCGAAGCGGTGGTTCAATCCGGCAAGCCTTTGCTCGTCATCGCCGAGGACGTGGAGGGCGAGGCGCTCGCCACGCTGGTGGTCAACAAACTGCGCGGCGGGCTGAAGGTGGCCGCGGTGAAGGCGCCGGGTTTCGGCGATCGCCGCAAGGCCATGCTGCAGGACATCGCCGTGCTGACCGGCGGTCAGGTCATCTCCGAGGATCTCGGCATCAAGCTCGAGAACGTGACCCTCGACATGCTGGGTAAGGCCAAAAAGGTGGTCATTACCAAGGATGACACCACCATCGTCAACGGCGCAGGTAAGAAGGCCGACATCGAGGCCCGCGTCGCCCAGATCAAGCAGCAGATCGAGGACACCACCTCCGACTACGACCGCGAGAAGCTGCAAGAGCGGCTCGCAAAGCTTGCCGGCGGCGTGGCGGTCATCAAGGTCGGTGGCGCCACCGAGATCGAGGTGAAGGAGAGGAAGGACCGTGTGGACGACGCTTTGAACGCGACCCGCGCGGCCGTCGAGGAGGGCATCCTGCCGGGCGGCGGTGTGGCCCTGATCCGCGCGCAGAAGGCGTTGGGCGGACTGAACGCCGCTAACGAGGACCAGAAGGTCGGCATCGGCATCGTTCGCCGAGCGATCCAGGCGCCTGCGCGTCAGATCGCCGAGAATGCCGGCGAGGACGGCGCCGTCGTGGTCGGCAAGATCCTCGACAAGGATGACTACGCTTTCGGCTACAACGCCGCGACCGGCGAGTACGGCAATCTCGTCAAGCAGGGCGTGGTCGATCCCGCCAAGGTGGTGCGTACCGCGCTGCAGGATGCCGCCTCCATCGCCGGCCTCCTGATCACGACCGAAGCCATGGTGGCGGAGCTGCCCAAGAAGTCGGGGCCGGCGATGCCTCCTGGCGGCATGGGCGGCATGGGCGGCATGGATTTCTAGTCGCGTCGCGTTCTGTTGCGTATGTGTGCGTAGCGTTGTTTTGCGTCCCTGCGTAACTGTCCCCCTGCGTATTGAGCCGCGCCCCTTCGGGCGCGGCTCTTTCTTTTGAGAAGTTAGCTACCTAGCCTTGCCGGCTAAGCGGTGGCATCTTGACTGCCAACCAGTCTAAGGAGGGGCACATGGCAACCTACATCATTCTTTCCCAGTTCACCGGCCAGGGTATCCACAACGTTCAGGATACAATCAAGCGCTCCGACGCCACGAAGGAGCTGGCGAAGAAGCTCGGTGTGAAGTTTATCGACAATTTTTGGACCATGGGCCGGTACGACACTGTTTCGCTCGTCGAGGCGCCGGACGACGAGACCGTCGCGGCACTTGCACTAGGCGTCGCCAAGCTTGGCAATGTTCGTACCGAGACGTTGCGGGCCTTCTCGCAAACCGAGATCGACCAGATTCTGAAACGGGTCGTATAGTCTTCCACGACTGCGCTCGATGACCAAGACAAAGGGGCAAACCCCAGGCCAAATCCGCGTCGGTGTCGGCGGCTGGCTCTATGCGCCGTGGCGCGGCGTGTTTTATCCGAAGGGCCTCAAGCAGGCGGACGAGCTTGCTTACGCCGCGAGCCGCCTCTCCTCGATCGAGATCAACGCCACGCATTACCGGCTGCAAAGCCCGGCGAGCTTCCGCAAATGGGGCGCCGCGGCGCCTGACGGCTTCGTCTTCTCGGTGAAAGGCCCGCGCCTCGTCACGCAGCAAAAGGTGCTGGCCGAGACGGGCTCCTTCATCAAACGGTTCTTCGGCTCCGGCCTGGCCGAGCTCGGCGACAAGCTCGGGCCCATCCTGTGGCAGTTCGCGCCGTTCAAGAAATTCGATGAGAATGACTTCGCGAGGTTCCTCGAGCATTTGCCGCGCGAAATTGATGGCGCCCCGCTGCACCATGTGGCCGAGGTGCGCCACGCAAGCTTTCAGACGCAGAAGTTCATCTCCCTGTTACGCGACTTCGGCGTGGCCTCGGTGTTTGTCGATAGCGAGGATTATCCGTCCATCGCCGACCTCACCGGCGACGTCGTCTACGCCCGCCTGCAACGGGGTGACGACGCAATCGACACAGCCTACCCGCCGGGAGAGCTCGACCGATGGGCCGAACGTGCGCGCACCTGGGCTGCAGGCGGCGCGCCGGATGATTTGCCCGTGCTCGACGCCGCGCACGTTTCGGATGCCAAGCCGCACGACGTGTTCATTTACTTCATACATGAGGGAAAACTGCGCGCGCCTGCCGCCGCCATGGCGCTGATCGAGCGGCTTCGCTAGGCCCCAGACCTGCGTCGAAATATCCGTCTCTCCCCTGGAACCTTCCTCCCCCGCATCTATTGGAAGCTTAGGCTCGATGCGGGCGGCACGCCGGTCTGGAGGCAGCGATGTCAGACCGAGCGACCGGCCTCCTCCATGAGGAAGGCCAAGTTTCCCCCGGCGATCCGGAGACGGATAGCGCCAGGCGCATGCAAGAGAGCGAGACCGGCATTCACCCGATCGTTCCGAAGATCGCCATTGGCGCCTCGGTGTGGTTCCTTCTCGTTACCTGGCTGAGCTTCGCCTGGGGCGGCGAGACGGACTATCTCCTCGTCATCGTGACGCTGTTCTTCGCGTTCTTCCTCGTGCTGTTTCTGTTCACGGCGTCCTACACCGTGGGAGACCCGCGCTGGGACGTCCGCGAAACAAATTTTCGCGAATTTCTTGTCAGCGACGTCGGCATCGGCAGCGGCAAGATGCGCGGCCGCGACGTGCTGATCGAAATCGCACTGATACCAATCGCGCTCGCTTTCGCAGCGACGCTTATCGGTCTTGCGTGGGTGATCTTCGGCTGATCTCGCCGGCCATCGCGAGCAGCGTCTCGCGCGGAGTGTCGAAGCCGCTGTCGACCCAATGCTGCTCGAGCCGGCGAAGCATCTCGCCGAGCGCCGGTCCTTCGAGACCGAGACCGGCAAGGTCGGTTCCGCGCAAAGGGAAGGCCGGCGCCTGCCAGCGCTCCGGTAAAGTCAGAGCGGCTTGCCAATCGGCGTCGTCGGCCGCAGCGCCATCCGTGGCCCAGGCCAACAACACCTGCGAGACGTAAGCGCTAGGCCCACCTCGATAGAGCAGCCTCTTGGCAGCGGCTTCGTTCGGCAGCGCGGTGTCCAACAGGTCGTCCGCGCCGAGCGCAAGCACCGCCTGCTCGGCATTGGAGAGTCTGAACCGCGCCGCGAGACGCGGCGCGTCCTCGGCCACGAAGACCGCGAGCGCCGCCAGCCTGAGCGGCGCATTCGGTACGGCCGCGAGCGCCGTCTCGATGGCGGTCAGCCGCGTGAACCGTGCAAGCCGCGGCACGCCGCCGAGCACCAAGGTCAGGAGCCCGTAGACGAACAATGCCTCGATCGCCTCGATCGCCCGCGGCGCGATCAGAACGCGCTTGAGCTCCGCCGCGATGCGCTCAGCCGAGAGCTGCCCGAGTCCGTCCCGCAGCCGCACGCAGGCGGCAAGTCCCGTCTCGTCGAGCGGGCCCCGGCCGTAATGGGCGTTGAAGCGGAAGAAGCGGAGGATGCGCAAATAGTCTTCTTCGATGCGGGCTCCTGGGTCGCCGATGAAGCGCACGCGCCCCGAAGCGAGATCGTCGTATCCGCCGAGCGGATCGAACAGGGTCCCGTCGCTACCAGCGTAGAGCGCGTTCAATGTGAAATCGCGGCGCCGCGCGTCTTCCGCCCAGTCTTCGGTGAAGGCGACCGTGGCATGGCGGCCGAAGGTCTCCACGTCGCGCCGGAGCGTCGTCACCTCGAACGGCACGCCGTCGGCGACCACGGTCACCGTGCCGTGCTCGATCCCGGTCGGAATCGCCTTGAGGCCGACTTTCCGCGCCAGCGCCATCACCTTGTCCGGCAGCGCCGTCGTGGCGAGGTCGACTTCGGCGACCTCGAGGCCGAGCAGCGTGTTGCGCACGGCGCCGCCGACGGCCCGGGTCTCGATGCCCTCGCCCGACAAGGCGGCGAATACCCGCGCCGTCTCCGGCCGCTTGAGCCATGTGGCGTCCTTGAGTGATGGTGGCGCGCCCACGCGAGGAAGGTCTTGCTCGGCCATCCCTGCCCGCCGTCAATCGATGCCGCCGGGCTTGATCACGCCATCCTCGATGACCGGCGGATGATAAGTCCCGCCGCGGTCGCCGCCGGTGAACTGAACCAAGGTCGCCATGGTGACGAAGAGGAGACCGAAACCTGCCGCGAGCAGCCAGAAGATCGGCGCCGTCTGCCACAGGTCGGCGGGCGCCACGCCTTTGACCCAGACCATATAGGCCCCGTAGAGCAGGAACGGCAGGGCGAACAATAGAATGTCGATGAGGGCGATGCGCAACATCGCGCGGGCGGCTCCCTGAGCAGTTTTGTCGGGAACCTTAGCTTCGCGCGCCCGACAAAGCGAGGGCGCATCAGCCCTCGCTCATGGGAAACGGAAAGAACACGCCGCAGCTCCACACGCCTGTGCCCCCCTCCGCTTCGACCGCCAAGCCGGTCAGCTCGTAATAAACGGGACGGGCAAGGCGGGCGCACAAGCCATCGCGGACGACGACAAAAGGGGTATGACCGCCCGAAGGGTCCGTGCGGAAGCCGATTCGATGCTCCGGACCGGCGGTGACCACATCGTCTACATTGGTGCGGAACACCAAGCGCTGCTCCTTCCCGCCACCCTCACGTCTCAGTTCGACGGCGACGAAAGGCTCCGCCGCGACGGCGATGGGCACCTTCTCTACGGGGGTGACCAGGTAAAATTCGTCCCCCTCGCGGCGCAGCACCGAGGCGAAGAGCTTGACCAGAGGCTTCCGGCTGATCGGCCCGCCCTGGTAATACCAGGTCCCGTCGCTGGCGATCTTGAGGCCGATATCCCCGCAAATATTAAGGTTTGGCAATCTTGACTTGAGCGGTTTGCCGCCGACCTTGTCAGATGCTACCAAACCAGCTCTTTTGTCTTGGTCGCGCATCGCCATATAGACCGCTTCTGAACTCGTTTTCAGCGCCGATTGCGGAGCCCGGCGCGAAGCGCCGCCGTCAACGCTATTGTGACCCAATTGCCGTTCAAAGTGTTCCGCTTTCCCCGGCCTTTGGCCCTATATTTCTCCATCATCAGGAGCGAGCGAAGCTGAGACCATGACAACCCTTGCCCAATCCGAGAGCCAACTCGTGGATCGCCTGGACGAAATCGGCGCCAAGATCCAGGACGTGCGGGACGCGACCGCCAACGTCATTTTCGGTCAGGACCGCGTCATCGACCTCGCGTTGATCACGCTCCTCTCAGGCGGCCATGCGCTCCTGATCGGCGTGCCCGGGCTTGCCAAGACGAGCCTCGTCGAGACGCTCGGCGCCGTGCTCGGCCTCGAGAACAAGCGCATCCAGTTCACGCCGGACCTCATGCCGTCGGACATCGTGGGATCGGAGGTGCTGGAGGAGGAAGCCGGCGGCCGCCGCAGCTTCCGCTTCGTCAAAGGCCCGATCTTCACCCAGCTTCTCATGGCCGACGAGATCAACCGGGCAAGCCCCAAGACTCAGTCGGCGCTCCTGCAAGCAATGCAGGAACACCACGTCACCGTGGCTGGCGTCCGCCACGACGTGCCGCGGCCCTTCCACGTGCTTGCGACGCAGAACCCGCTGGAGCAGGAGGGCACCTATCCCCTCCCCGAGGCTCAGCTTGACCGCTTCCTGTTGCAGATCGATGTCTCCTATCCCGACGCCGACGCCGAGCGCCGTATGCTGTTCGCCACCACCGGCGTCGAGGAGCGCAATCTGAAGACCATTCTTTCCGGCGACGAGCTCATGATGGCGCAGCGCCTCGTACGGCAGCTGCCCGTCGGCGACCAGGTTGTCGACGCGATCCTCAATCTGGTCCGCTCCGCGCGGCCGGGTACGGGCATCGACCAAGAATTGGACGACATGATCGCCTGGGGCCCCGGCCCCCGCGCGAGCCAGGCGCTGATGCTCGCCGTCCGCGCCAAGGCGATGATGGAGGGGCGGCTTGCGCCCTCCATCGACGATGTCGTCGATCTTGCCGAGCCGGTGCTCAAGCACCGCATGGCGCTCACGTTCGCCGCGCGTGCGGAAGGAATCGACATGAGCGACATGATGGTAAGGCTCATCGAACCGCTGAGGTAGTCGAGGCTTGGCGAAGGCGGAAGCGAAATCCCTTCAGCCGTTTCCGGCCGAGGAAGCCGAGGCCCACGGCCTGGCAGCGCGCATGCCCGCGCTCCTCATCGAGGCGCAGCGCGTCGCCCACACCGTAACGCATGGCACCCACGGCCGCCGCCGCGCCGGTCCAGGCGAGACGTTTTGGCAGTTTCGCCATTACGATCTGAATGACTCGGTTTCCGGCATCGACTGGCGGCGCTCGGCGAGCTCGGACCATTTGTTCGTGCGCGAGCGCGAGTGGGAAGCGGCCCACACGGCTTGGCTCTGGGTGGATCTCTCGGCGTCGATGCGCTTCCGTTCGTCGCTGTCGAAGACGACAAAGGAGAGCCGCGCTGTCGTGCTGGCGCTAGCCCTTGCCGAGCTCTTGGCCCGGGCGGGCGAGCGCGTCGGTTTGCTCGGCAGCCTCCCCTTCTCCGGCCGGCACGCCGGCCGCAAGGTCGCCGAAGTGCTGCTACGTGAGACCGCGGATGCAAGCCTACCGCCCCCGGCGCGGTTGAGCCGATTCTCCGAGTGCCTCCTGTTCTCGGACTTTCTCGAGCCTGTGAACGAGTCCGCCGAACGGTTCCAGGAAATCGCGGCGCAGGGCGTGCGCGGCCACCTCATCCAGGTGCTCGACCCCGCCGAGGAAACCTTGCCCTACGCCGGTCGCACCGAGTTCACCGCCAGCGAAGGCGGCGACAGGATTATTGCCGGCCGGGCCGAGAGCCTGCGCGAGAGCTATCAGGAACGGATGAGCCGCCACCGCCTCGATCTGGCCAACGCGGCGCGGCGGCTGGGCTGGTCGTTCGTCGTCCACCACACCGACCGTCCCGCTGAAGAGGTCGTGCTCTCAGTTCATAGCCATCTTGCCGGCCTCGATCGGGACTATCGCTACCGCGCCGCGCGACCGGCGGCGGAAACCGCAACGCCGGTGGACCCGTGATGATGACGATCGGCGCCATAGGCTTTCTGCAGCCCTGGATTCTCACGGTGCTGCTCGCGCTTCCCGCCATTTGGTGGCTATTGCGCTTCACGCCGCCAAGCCCGCACACCGTGGTCTTCCCGCCGACCAGGCTGCTGAAGGACCTGAAACCGACGGAGGAGACGCCGGCGCAGAGCCCATGGTGGCTGACGGCGCTCCGCATGCTGCTTGCGGCGCTCTTGATCTTGGCGCTGGCTAGGCCCGTGCTCAATCCCGACCGGGAAACATTCTCAGGCGAAGGCCCGCTCCTTCTCGTCATCGACAATGGCTGGGCCTCGGCTGCGCATTGGGCCGAGCGCCGCGAGGCCATCAGCGCGGCGATCGATCGCGCCGGCCGCGACGGTAGGACCGTCATTCTCGCACCAACCGCATCCGGCCAGCCTATTAGCGGACCACTTTCCGCCGACGCGGCGCGCGAGCGCATCCCCGGCCTCAACCCCGAGCCCTATGCGCCTGACCGCCCGGCGCTAGCTGACGCCCTGGAGAAGCAGCTTGAGGTCAAGGCCGGATACAGCGTGGTGTGGCTTTCCGATGGTCTCGACTACGGCGAAGGTTCAGCTTTCGCTGCGGCGCTCGCCAAATTCGCCGCCGACGGCGGCAGCCTCAATGTGCTCAAGCCCGAGGCCGGCGAGGCGACGCTCGCCGTAGGCCAGTCGTCCGGCGAAGGGGGGGTGCTCGCTGGACGGATCTTGAGTGGCGTCGAGGGGCCACGCTCGGGCGTGGTCCGGGCGCTGACCGGGCGCGGCGAGCCGCTCGGCGAAGCCGCCTACACCATCAAGCCCGATGAGCGCGAGGCAATCGCGAGCTTCGACCTGCCGCTCGAGATCCGCAATCAGGTGGCGCGCATCGAGATCAAGGACGAGCGCTCGGCCGGCGCCGTTCATCTCCTCGATGCCCGCTCGCAGTGGCACCGGGTCGGCATCGTCTCGGGCGAGTCCCGCGAGGCGGCGCAACCGCTGCTCTCACCGCTCTACTATGTGGAGCGCGCGCTCTCGCCCTATGCCGACGTCATCACGCCCAACGAGCGCAATGTCGCCACGGCGGTGCATGACCTGATCGACAAGCAGAAAGTTTCGACCATCGTCCTGGCCGATATCGGCAAGCTGGTCTCCGGCACGCAGGAAGAGCTGGAAGGCTGGCTCACGCAAGGCGGCGTGCTGATCCGTTTCGCCGGTCCCCGGCTTGAGCAGGGCGGCGATGAGTTGTTGCCGGTCGCCTTGCGCCGTGGTGGCCGCTCGCTTGGCGGTTCGCTGTCTTGGAGCACTCCGCAACCTTTGGCGCCATTCGAGGAGAAGAGTCCGTTCAAGGGGCTCGCCGTGCCGGAGGAGGTGCGCGTCAACCGGCAGGTCCTGGCCGATCCGACCGTCGCCATGGACCCGGAGGTGTGGGCCACGCTTGCCGACGGCACGCCGCTCGTCACGGCCGCCAAGCAGGGCGAAGGCTGGATCGTGCTGTTCCACGTCACCGCCAACTCTGACTGGTCGAATCTTCCCCTCTCCGGTTTGTTCGTGGAGATGCTTCGCCGCGCCATCACTCTTGGCCCAAGCCAAGTGGGCACACCTGGCAGCGAAGAGGGCGCGACGTTCGAAGCGGCGAGCGCGACGTCGTCCGCCACGGCGCTCCCACCCATTCAGACACTTGACGGTTTCGGTCAATTGACGCCGCCACCGCTCCGCGCCGCGCCAATCGCGCCCGATCAGTTCGATGACACCGTTCCCGGTCCCGAGCACCCGCCGGGCTATTACGGCCCCTCGGGCGCTGCCCGCGCGCTCAACATCGTGACGCCCAAGACCATGCTCGTGCCGCTCGGCCAGATCGAAGGTGCGAGCGCCATGGGCGGCTACACATTGAAGAAGCCCCTCGCGCTCGAGCCCTGGCTCTACGTCGCCGCGCTCGGACTCTTCGCCATCGACATACTTGCGGTGCTCGCCCTGAGCGCGGGCCTCCGCTTGCGGCGCCGCGCCGTCGCGGCGGCATTGCTTGCGCTCGCGTTTTTGCCGGCGCTCATTGCCTTCGCCGCTTCGCCTCCGACCTTCGCTGCGGAAGCCGACCGGGAGCCGCCGTCGACCGGCGACCCCGCGGACGATTTTGCCCTCAAAGCCTCTCTCGACACTCGCCTGGCCTACGTTTTGACCGGAGACGCCGACATCGACCGCACCAGCGAGGAAGGCTTGTGGGGACTGAGCAAAGTCTTGCGCGCGCGCACGGCGCTCGAGCCCGCTGAACCCATGGGCGTCGACATAGACAAGGACGAGCTGTCTTTCTTTCCAGTCCTCTATTGGCCCGTGCACGAAGACGCCGAGCCGCTGTCCGATGCGACCTTGGCCAAGATCGATGCCTACATGAAGCAGGGCGGCCTGATCATCTTCGACACACGCGATCAGGAGAGCGTTTCCTACGGCGGTGCTCAGGGACAGGCGCTCACAAGGCTGATCGGCCAGCTCGACATTCCGCCGCTCGAGCCGGTGCCGGAGAACCACGTTCTCACCAAGTCGTTCTATCTCATGCGGAGCTTCCCTGGCCGGTGGGATGGCGGCTCGCTATGGGTCGAGGCCGAGCCCGTTGACGAGGCCGAGCGCAGCGAGCGGTCGCGCCGCACCGACGGCGTGAGCTCCATCGTCATCACGTCCAACGACTTCGCCTCCGCCTGGGCGCTCGACGAAGCAAACCGGCCGATCTTTCCGGTCGTGCCCGGCGGCGAGGTGCAGCGGGAGATGGCGTTCCGCGCCGGCGTCAACCTCGTGATGTACGCGCTGACCGGCAACTACAAGGCCGACCAGGTGCACGTGCCTGCCCTGCTCGAACGGCTGGGACAATAGCCATGAGTTGGTCCGTCGAATTCATGCCCTTCGTGCCCTGGCCGGTTCTGTGGACCATTGCCGGCATCGGCGCGCTGCTGCTCGTGCTCCTGTTCTGGCGCGCGCGCCGCGGCGCCGTGCTGCGTCTGCTCGCGTTTGTCATGCTGCTTCTCGCCATGGCGAATCCGCATCTGAAGCAGGAGGACCGCGAGCCCCTCGACGACATCGTCACCGTCGTGGTCGACGACAGCCAGAGCCAGACGATCGCCGGCCGCACCGACCGCACCGAGGCGGTCCGCAAAGAGCTGGAAGAGAGTCTCGAGGAAATCCCCAATCTCGACGTGCGCTTCGTACGCTCCGCCTCGACCTCCGCCGACAACGAGCGCGACGGCACCATGTTGTTCACCGATCTCGGTCAGGCCCTCGCCGATGTGCCGCCTGACCGCTTGGCCGGCGTGATCATGATCACCGAAGGCGAGGTGCACGACGTGCCGGGCTCCGTATCGGCGCTCGGCTTCGACGCGCCGGTCCATGCGCTGCTCACAGGCAAGCAAGGCGAGTTCGATCGCAGGCTCCAGGTGTTGAGCGCCCCCCGCTTCGGCATCGTCGGCAGCCTCCAGAAGGTCGAGGTCAAGATCAGCGAGACAGCGCCAAGCGAATCCGGCGCCGTCACGCTCACCATTACCCATCAAGGCCAAGAACCAACTACGAAGGCCGTCCGCATCGGCGAGAAGGTCGATATCCCGGTCGAGATTGCACACGCCGGCCCCAACATCGTCGAGATCGAGGCGGAAGTGGCGCCCGGCGAGCTCACCGCCATCAACAACCGCGCCGTGCTCACGGTGGAGGGCGTGCGCGAGAATCTGCGCGTGCTCCTCGTCTCGGGCGAGCCGCACGCGGGCGAGCGCACCTGGCGCAACATGTTGAAGTCCGATGCATCCGTCGATCTCGTGCATTTCACAATTCTGCGGCCGCCCGAGAAGCAGGACGGCACGCCCATCAATCAGCTGTCGCTGATCGCCTTCCCCACGCGCGAGCTGTTCCAGGAGAAGCTTGATCAGTTCGATCTCATCATCTTCGACCGCTATCAGCGGCGCGGCGTGCTGCCTTTGCTCTATCTGGAAAACGTCGCCCGCTACGTGGAGCGGGGCGGCGCCGTGCTTGTCTCGGCCGGCGCCGACTATGCCTCCGCCCTCAGCCTCTACCGCACCCCGCTTGGGCAGGTCTTGCCGGCCGTTCCGTCCGGCCGCGTGATCGAGGAACCGTTCAAGCCGTCGCTGACCGAGCTCGGCGCCAAGCATCCCGTCACCAGCGACCTGCCGGGCGCGTCCATCGACGCGCCGTCGTGGGGCCGCTGGTTCCGCGTCGTCGACGTCAAACCGGAAGAGGCCGAAGTGCTCATGAAGGGCGCCGGCGACAAGCCGTTGCTCGTCATCGGCGAGCGCGGCAAGGGGCGCGTCGCCCTGCTTCTGTCCGACCACGCGTGGCTCTGGGCGCGCGGCTATGACGGCGGCGGTCCTTACACCGACCTGCTGCGCCGTATCGCCCACTGGCTGATGAAGGAGCCTGATCTCGAAGAGGAGACCTTGCGGGCGACGAGCCGGGGCCAGACGCTCATCATCGAGCGTCGCTCGATCAAGGACAAAGTCGATCCGGTCACCGTTACCACGCCCTCGGGCAAGGAGGAGACCGTCACCCTCGACAAGGGCGAGCGCGGGCTGTGGCGCAAGGCCATGACCGTCGACGAGCAGGGCGTATACCGCGTGGCCTCGGGCCCGCTCGCCAGCATCGTCACCGTTGGCAAGGCCAATACAAGGGAGCTCGCCGGGGTGACTGCGACCGACGGGCCGCTCGGGCCCATCCTGGAGGAGAGCGGCGGCGGCGCCTTCTGGCTCGGCCGCACCGAGGACGAGGCGGCCGGCGTGCCCCGTCTCGTCATGATCCGGAGCGGCCATGTGATGCATGGCAGCGACTGGCTCGGCCTGCACAAGCGCGAGGCCTATCACGTCAAGGGCGTGCGCCTGTTCCCGCTGTTCACTGGTTTCTTGGCGCTCGCACTCCTGCTCGGCCTCCTCGCCGCCACCTGGTTCCGCGAGGGCCACTAGGCTCAAGGCGCGTGGGCCCTCACTTGCCCGGCGGTGCCACTTAGCGCGCCGGGGACCAGTTCGAGCGCAAGCAGCCTCGCCGGATCCACCGGCCCCGGCAGCGCGATCTGCCCTGGCGGCACCGATGCGAAGCCGAAGCGGCCGTAATACGGCATGTCGCCCACGAGCAGAACGAGGCGGAAGCCCTCGCCGCGCGCCCGCTTCAGGCCCTCGCCCACCAGCGCCTTGCCGTAGCCTTGACCCTTTACCGCCGGGGCGACCACCAGCGGCCCCAATAGCGTGCCCCCTTCCGCCTCGCCGATCCGAACCGCGGTGAAGCGGACGCCGCCGACCAGCCGGCCGTCGAGCCAGCCAGTGAGGCAGAGGGAGGGCACCGGCGGCACCCCCTCGCGCACCCGGTAGGCGGTACGTGCGAAGCGGCCGGGGCCGAAGGCTTCGGCGGAGAGTTGCGACAGCGCCGCCGCGTCGGCGGCGGCCTCAAGGCGGATATCGAATTTGGTCATGGCGTTTGTACCGGAATGGCTGATCGAGGGGGCATCCCCGCCGGCGGCACCAACGCTGTTCTGGAATAGACGAGGATGCGGCGACGAGGCTTCAAGCGCTCCGCGCAAGGCGGGCGCGCGCTCGTCGTCGGGAAATGGTGATCCTCGGCCACATGACGGGCGCTGCCATATCATGGACGGCGCCCCCCGGTCCAGCGCTCTTGGGCCCGAAAGCCTCGCCCATGCGGCAAGTTTACGAACCCGCTCAAGTTCAGTATGTGTTATCGCCTCTCGGCACACTGTTGAATCTGCTAGGCTAAAGGTTATCGCGGAGGGGTCGTGCAGCCACGCCCCCTGGAGGCAAGCGGGGGCATCTCTATGGCGGACACGGCGCGACTGCTGGTTCTTTATCACTCGTCCTACGGCCACGTTGAGACTCTGGCCTATGCCGTGGCCCATGGCGTTCGCGCGGTCGACGGCGTGCAGGTGGCCGTCAAGCGCGTGCCCGAGCTGATGCCCGAGGAGGTCATGCGCGCCGCCGGCATGAAGGTGGACCAACCCGCTCCTGTCGCCGACCCGCAAGAGCTCGCCGACTATGACGGCATCATCATCGGCACGCCGACCCGCTTCGGCAACATGACCTCGCAGATGCGGAACTTCCTCGACCAGACCGGCCCGCTGTGGGTCTCCGGCGCGCTGATCGGCAAGGTCGGCAGCGTGTTCACCTCGACCTCGACCGGCGGCGGCAACGAGACCACCATTGTCTCCGTGCATTGGACCATGCTGCATCACGGCATGGTCGTGGTCGGTCTGCCCTACTCCGCGCCCGACCTTCCCGACATCAGCGAGGTGAAGGGCGGCTCGCCCTACGGCGCCGGCACGATCTCTGCGCCGGACGGCTCGCGCGCGCCGTCGCAGAAGGAGCTGAACCTCGCGAGCTTCCAGGGCCACCACGTCGCCAAGATCACCAAGCGGCTCGCCGGCGGCGAGGACTAGCCAACCTCACCACCGCGGGCTCACGGGCGCCTTGCCGAAGATCTCGGCGAGGCGATTGCGCGTGCCCTGCTCGGTCGCCGACGGCACGCCGTCCGGCGCGAACATCTCCGCCTCGGCGATCTCCCCCTTGCGGCGATAGTTCTCGCGCCGCGTCCAATCGCGGATGACGAACACGGCGATATGGTCGCCGGGAAAGTTCGAGCCGTTGGAGAACACGCCGTGCAAGGCGGCCGGGCCGGTCAGCGCGACCCCCACCTCCTCCTTGAGCTCGCGGGCAAGCGCGTCTTCGAGCGTCTCGCCCCATTCGACGCCGCCGCCGGGGAAGAACCAGCCAGGCCGGTAGCTATGGCGGACCAGGAGCACGCGGCCGTCCTCGCCCACGACCACGCCCTGCGCGCCGAGCGTCATGCCCCGCCGCAAGCGCCAGATGGGCCGCAGCATCGCCGTGATGAGCCGCGAGACATGGGCGTTTGATCGTGGCGAGCTCAGACCTGCCTCCTCGCTAGTTCTTCTTCTTGACGGCGGCCGGCGGTGCCGAGCCCGAAGTTTGTGGCGGCGCATCGCCGGGCTGCACCGAGATGCCGAACAGGCGCCAGCGTCCGCCGACCGCCTGATACAGCAATTCGAAATCGATCTGGACCGGCCGACTCGAGAAGTAACCTTTGAGGCGCAACATGCCTTTCGTCTGATCGAGCTGCGGCTGCTCGCTGAGCTGCGGGGTCATCACCGCAACAGCCGAGAGGTCGATCCGCCTCGCGCTCAGGTCGGCAAAGCTTTGCGAGAGGCGCGCGGCGGTGTTCGCCTCGCGAAAGCCCGGCGCGCCGGAGTCGCGCAGCACGGTGAAATTGCCGGTCTGAATTGCGTCGTTGAGTGTGATCAGGCTGTTGCGCACGAGCAGCACGATCTTCTCGGCGTCGGGCATCACCACCTGCTGCTGCGCTTGCGCCAAACTCGGCACAGCAAGAATCAGCAAAACGCTGAACGCTGCGGTCATTATGAATCGCTGTCCCATGCTCCGATCTTGTCATGGCTGCCAGGCCGACACCACTTGCTCCTTCTCGTTCGTCATGGCCGGGCTTGTCCCGGCAATCCACTTGGGCCTCTCCCCCTGCCGCTCCACCCTATAAGATGCCCGGAACAAGTCCGGGCATGACGAATGAGAGGGATGCGGCCATGCCAAGGCTTCTCGCCGGGCAGGAGCCCGCGAGGCATGAGGCTTGCCCTCAGGCTTGACCCGAGGCGTGGCGCGCCGAGAGGCGCAATCCGTAATGGTGTCGTGTCCTTGGCGAGGACACGCGGGCGCCTTCCGGCGCGCCACTCGCGGCGTCTTACTCGACATCGGGCCCCGCTTTCCGTTGGCCGGCGATGGGCTCCGGGCGGTCAGCCAGCTCCTGACGGGGGCCCGTAGTGGCCCCGGGGGGAGCCCCGATGCGGCCCGAGTGCCTCGCAGCGTACGAGGCCCGCAGGCGCCGCACCCCGTCCCGCCACTCAAGACGCCTCTAGAGCAACGCCCCTTCAGCGGACGAGGTGCGCGCAGTGTAATAGGGAGTGATGCGGAGGTCTAGGAATATTTTCCGGTATATAGTATCGAAGCCGGTATCAGAAAGAACTTCCTCCCCCTGAAAGGGGGAGGAATTCACACACCTACCAACCGAAGCTGAGACCGGCGCGGCCGGCGACTTCGCCCTCGCTCGTGCCGACACCGACGCCTGCGTCCGCAACGAGCGTGCCGCGGCCACCTCCGAGCAGATCGGTGGCGACGACGCCAGCCGCAGTGAAGCCGAAGGCGTTGGCGTCGTCGAAGCCGCCCCAGCCGGCGCGCATGGCGAAATGCTGACCCGGCAGCAGGATGGGCTGCGCCAGCGACGCCACGGCGGCGAGGCCCTCGGTCAACTTCTTGTCGCGGCGACCTAACGCGTCAATGTCCGACTGCAACCCCGCGACGTCCGACCGCAAGCCCGCAATGTCGCCCTGCGTGGCGAGACCGAGCTGCGACGGCGTGTAGGCGGCAAGATCGCCGCCGGCGTTGGACGTGACAATGTGCGTCGCCTTGCCTTGCGCGGACTTGCTGCGGCTCGAAGTGAGGCCCACCATGGTGTAGGTGTTTGCGGACGTGCCGAACACCTGCTGATTGTCGCGCGTCGTCGTCGCGCCGTTGCCGAACGCCGCGGCGTTTTTATGCACCACCGTCGTATTCGGACCGATGGCCGTGCTGTTCGTCCCCGTCGCCGTCGCGAAATCGCCGAACGCCGCGCCGCCGTTCCCGGCGGAGGCACCAGTGCCCATGGCGACGGAGCCCGTTGCGCTCGCGCCCTGCCCGATAGCGATGGCGTTCACGCCTGTCGCGCTCGAATTGAGACCCATGGCGATGGCGCCGTCCGCGCTCGCCAGTGAATTGGTGCCGATCGCGATGTTGTCGGACGGCGTGATTTCGCCGGGGCCGGTCGCCTGGGCGCCATTGCCCATGGCAAGCGAGGAATTGCCCGAAGCGGTCGCGTTCGGGCCTATGGCGACGGCGTTGGTTCCCGAGGCGACGGCGGCGGGAGCGGCAGAGTTCGCCTGGAAATAGACGCTTGAACCGGCGATCGAGGCGATCAGCTCATTGGTTTCGAACAGCTGGCTGCCGTTCACCGCGTCGGTGCTGGTCGCCGACAAGGTGCCGGCCGCCACGTTGACGATGTTGCGCTCGTTGCCGAGCGAGCCCACCGACACGGTGTTGGCGACGTTGGCCACCGAGTTTGCGCCGAGGGCGACCGAGTTGTTGCTGGCCGACGCGCCGAAACCGAGCGCCATGTTGGTCGCATTATCGCCGGTCGCCGTCGCACCTTGGCCGATGGCGATATTGGCGCTGTCCGCACCGCTGGCATTGGCGGTTGAGCCAAGCGCGGTGTTGCGGCTGTTGGCGCCGCCGGCATTGGCAGACTCCCCGCTAGCGAGGTTGCGGCTGTTGTCGCCGGTGGCATTGGCGCCCGAGCCATAGGCGTTGTTGACGCTGCCATCGCCATTCGCAACGGCGCCAAACCCGTTCGCGATATTGAAGCTGTCGTTGCCGGTTGCATTAGTTTGACGTCCAATCGCGATATTGCTGCTGTTGCCGGCGGTGTTGCTGGCATTGGCCAGGAAACCGCTGGCTATGTTCTGGCTGCCAGCGCCGCTGGCGTTGGCGCTATCGCCGGTTGCGATGTTGGAACCACCGTCGCCCGCGGCATTGGCGCCGCTGCCCATCGCGGTATTGAGGCTGCCAGCGCCGCTGGCATTGGCTAAAGGACCGGTGGCAACGTTGCCGCTGCCGGCGCCGCTGGCGTTGGCGTCGTCGCCGAGGGCGATATTTGAGCTGCCAGCGCCATTAGAATTGCTGCCGACGCCGACCGCGACGTTGGAGCCGCCGTCGCCGGAGGCGAACGAGCTGTTGCCGATTGCGACGTTTGCGGCATCGGTATCGCCGGTGGCTGTGGCAGAAGCACCAATAGCGGTGTTGCCGCTGCCGTTCAGGCCGCTGGCGTCGGCGTTGGCACCAACCGCCGTGTTGGCAGCCGTATCGCCGCTCGCATCGGCCTGGTTGCCGAAGGCACTGTTTTGGCTGTTTGTACCGCTGGCAATTGCGTTCTGGCCGCAGGCCGTATTGTCTCCGCTTCCACCGTCATCGCCTGCCGCTCCGACCGGCCCGGCGCCCGCATTTTGGCACACGACCGCCAAGGCGCGGTCTGGTGGAAGCGTTACGCTGAGGATCGCCGCGAGCGCGGCAGTGGACAGCAGCGATAGAGTGGTGGTGCGCATTTCCGAGTCCCCCTTCTTCCGCGCGCATCGCGCGGACCCCCTAAGGGACCGCAAGCGTCACATCGGGACGGAGCGAGGAACGGGGAACGAGGGCGTCGCGGGTGACTGGACGAGGCGATTGCAGCCTACGCAATTTGCAAGCGCAGCGTGCTGAAAGCAGATGCACGCCGCGGTCTAGTTGTCGCCGCGCCATGGTTAACCGTCAGTTAACGGAGAATTTTTTACCTCCCCCTGCAAGGGGGAGGGATTAGTCGTAGCCTGCACGGAGCGAACCGTAATGCGGGATCAGATGCCTTCGTCCGGGCCCCCGGATTGCGCTTCGCTGATCCGGGCTACAGGCCCCGTGCAGTAGGGCTCGAGCGAGCACCTTGCCAAAGTAGCTTCCGGTAGCTACTTTATGCTCATGCGCTCCGTCGGCCTGAAAGTGCTGAAAAACAAGCTCAGCGAGTATGTGCGGCTTGCCGCCGGCGGCGAGACCGTGCTCGTCACCGACCGCGACCGCGTGGTCGCCGAACTCGTGCCGCCGCGCCCGGACCGCAGCCCGCTCGTCGCCGATGCCAAGTTGGCGGAGGCAGTCCGCAAAGGACTGATTACACCGGCCCGGCTTCCAGGCGGCAGAGTGCCTCCGCGCAAGCCGGTCGCGACATTTCGTGAGCTAATGCAGGAATTGGATGCCGATCGAGAGGATCGATGATCTTCCTCGATAGCTCGGTGGTGATTGCGCACCTATTGGCCGAGGATCGCACTCCGCCTGACGCCTTGTGGCAGGAAGAGCTAACCGCAAGTCGGCTACTTCAATACGAGGTTTGGAACAAGCTCAACGCGCGGCACCTCGCTCGTTCACACGGAGAAGAGGCTCGCACTTTGATCGATACTATCGCGCTGATCGAGCTATCGCCGGCGGTGCTTGAGAGAGCACTTGAGCCATTCCCAACGCCGGTCCGCACACTCGATTCGTTGCACCTAGCTTCAATCGAGTTCCTTCGTCAGCAGGGGCAGGCCATCGAACTCGCAAGCTATGATAAGCGGCTCACCGCCGCGGCGCGAGCGCTCAGCATCGCAATCATGGACCTGTGAAAGAGGGCATCCAGTAACCACTGAACTGACGAATCCAGCGCGGTCGGCCGCATGTTCACCCTCGCCCATCTCTCCGACATTCATCTGAGCCCGATGCCGCGCGCCAAGCGCCGGCACCTCCTGTCGAAGCGCCTGCTCGGCTATGTGAACTGGCATCGCGGGCGGAAATTCGTGCACCGGCGCGACTATCTCGATCTCCTGACCCGCGACCTGATCGAGCGCAAGCCCGACCACGTCACTGTGACCGGCGACCTCGTCAATCTCGGCCTGCCCGAGGAGTTCCTGCGCGCCGCCGAGTGGCTGCATCATCTCGGGCCCCCGGACCATGTCACCGCCATCCCAGGCAATCACGATGCCTATGTGCGGCTGCACCCCGAGCGCGGCACGCGGCACTGGCAGCCGTACATGGAAGGGAACGCGGCCGGCGAGGCGCTGTTCAGGACGCCCGACACCGGCTTCCCCTTCGTGCGCCGCTACGGCGATATCGCCATCGTCGCCCTATCGTCGGCCATCCCCACCATGCCGTTCATCGCCGCCGGCAAGCTTGGCCGCCCGCAGCTCGATTACTTGGCGAGCGCTCTCGACACTCTCGGGCGCGAAGGCTTGTTCCGCGTCGTGCTGATCCATCACCCGCCCCTTCCCGGCCAAGCCGGCTGGCGGCGCGGCTTGCGCGACGCCACTAAGCTCCGCGAGGTGTTGCGGGCGCATGGCGCCGAGCTTGTGCTGCACGGCCACGATCATGCCCAGACGGTGCACGAGCTCGATACCGCGAGCGGAACAGCGCTGATCGTCGGCGTGCCGTCGGCGTCGGAGGCCGTGGAAGGGCAGTCGCCCGCTGCGCGTTACAACGAGTATATGATCGAGCGGTCCGGCGATGGCTGGCGTGTGGAAATGGTCGGCCGCGCGGCGGCAAGCAACGAGCATGTGTGGGAATGCGAGCGGCGCATACTACGCGACCGCTGAGGCCCGCTTTCCCGGCGAGCGATCAGTCAAACTGGGAGATGCTGAGCCAAACGGCGGCGAACAGGCCGGCCGCGCCGGTGATCACGCCGACGACGAAGGCTGCGACCACAACGCCCATTCCGCCGGAACCTGCCGGCTCGGTGTCGACGAGCTTCTCCCTGCGGCCGGACTCCACCAGCGCCGTTTCGAGCCGCTCGCGGCGCACGATCTCGTGCGCCACATGTTTGGTGATGCGTTCCGCCATGTCGGCGACGTTGTTGGCGCTGAACAAAGTCCGCCGCCCGTTCTCGCTGTTGCGGACTAAGAGATAGGCGCCGGAGCCCTCGTCGACGGCGACATAGGTGAAGAGATCGATCCACAGCCGCGCCGGACGGCTCGGCACCAGCGCCAGGTTGAACCTGTCGTCCTGTTTCGGAATCTCGGCGAAGATCGTCTCGAGCTCCGCCCTCAGCAGCTCGAGCCGCGCCATCTCGCCGTCGCGGAGATCGGCGGTAACGTCGAGGCGCTCGGCCTCGTCGAGACGCGCTTTGCGGATCGCCTCGCGCAGCGACCGACTGGCGGCCGGACGCGCGATGGCTTTGGCGGTTTCCTCCATCCCCGTGACGCCCCTGTTATTCTCCTTGTTGGGCTCAGCATAGCCCGCCAAACGGCGGAAATGCGACCGAAATTCGTTCCCGGATTTTTGCCAGAACTTCGCCTCTGGCGCCCCTTCGCCCGCCTCCGACACCCACGGCGGGCGGGTCGCGCGGAGCGCCTCGCCCCAGGGCCGCGGGGCGGGGGCGGACGGCAATCCTGTCAGCTTATTTGGCGGCGAGTACAACGGAGGCCCTGGCGTCGTCGAACCACTTGTCGATGGCGGTGTCGATATTGGCCTCCAAGCTGGACTTCCATGTGGCAATGGTGGCGTCGAGCGCCTCCTCGTTGGCGGCGACGAAACTCTCGCGGTTGATCGCTTCGTTGGCCTCGTTGGCGAGATAGTCGATGACCGTGCCGATCACGACGCCGATGGCGGCGCCGACCACCTGCCCGCCCATGGGCTGGACCGCGGTGCCGACCGCCGCCCCTTGCAGCGCCGGCGCCAGCCGCGTGCCGACCGACACGGCGACCCGGCCCGACAGCGCGCCGAAGCTCCGTGCGATGATGCCGTTGATGGCAGGCCCGAGCGCGAGCGCGCCGACCGTGCCGCCGGCCGCCGCCGTGCCGACACCGACCACGCCGTCAAACGCGCGGTCCTCCATGAGGTAGGTTGGCGCTTTCCATTTCTGCGCGTCCCAATCGAGCTTGACGTTGGTCATCGACGCCGACGGGGGCACCTCCTCCATGTGACTGGTATGCTTGGCGAGGAACAGCTGGAGCCGCATGTCGCCGTTGGCGATCACCCGCCGGTAGCTGTCATGGGCGTGGCGCACCGCCTGCTCGACGCCCTTGGTGATGGTCTCGTCGCGAAGTTCCGGCTTCAGCACCTGCTCCTTGTAATTGCGCAAAAAATATTCCCGGACGTCGGCCTCGATGGCCTCTGTCACCGACTCGTATTTGCCGGTTTCGAGGAACCGGGAGACGGCGGAGGAAACCGTCTCCTTCAACACCACATAAGAGCGCTTCCAGGCGAAGAACCAGTCGGCATAGGCCGAGATCGCCTGCTCGCGGTCCTGGAAGGCGAGCGCGAAGCTGCGGTCGAGGTCCTGATGCGCCGCCTGCTTGATGCGCGCGCGCTCCTCGTCGAGCATCAGGATCGTGTCGTTGACGAACTTGTCGGCCTCGGACTTGCTGGCGATCACCTTGTGCAAGGTGCCGTCCACGTCCTTAACCACGAGGTCGACGGCGTCGGGCGGGAGTGTCTTGCTCGGGAAGAAGATGTCGAACACGCTCTTGTCGGCGTGGACCGACGCCGTGTGGTCGAGATGCCGGTAATAGCTGCGATAGAACGTCGTGCCGAGCGACAGGATTGCGTAGGCGATGAGCACGAGCCCGATCGAGATGCCGATCGGCCGGAGCAGCATACCGAGCGCGCTTGGGCGGACCACCTTCTGCCTGACGGCGCGGCCGCCGCTTCTCGCCTTGGCCAGCTTGCCGGAAGGCTCGTCGATGATCTCGGCAACGTCGCTTCCCGACGCGACGGTAAGCGCGGTGTTCTGTCGTGGCATGTCGTCCATGTCGTTTGTCACCTCAGAGTGGTGAAATTCTAGCATCCCCCGCACACGTGCGCGCTTCATATAGGCACACATTGCCAACTTGTAAGGATGCCGGGAAGCTCCCCGTTGCAAAATCGGTTAGCGGCGGCGCGGCGGAACCTCCTCTCGGCTTTCCCGTTTTAACTTCAAGCACGTGAGTCGAGGAGCAGACGTCATGCTCAAGCATAAGCCGAATGGACAGCCGCCCCAGGAGCAGGACCGCCAGCCGGGCCGCGAAACCGAGATGGTGCCGCAGCCCGAATTCGAGCCCCGCTATCCGAGCGCGGGCCGCCTCGCCGGCAAGACCGCGCTGATCACCGGCGGCGACAGCGGCATCGGCCGCGCGGTGAGCGTGCTGTTCGCCCGCGAGGGTGCGGACGTCGCCATCGTCTATCTCGAAGAGGACGAGGACGCCGAGGAGACGAAACGTCTGGTCGAGGAGGAAGGCGGCGAATGCCTCTTGATCAGAGGCGATATCGGCTCGGCAAGCTTCTGCGCCGATGCCGTGAAGCAGACCGTCGCCCAGTTCGGCGGCCTCGATGTCCTCGTCAACAACGCCGCGGAGCAGCACGTGGACGAGGACGTCGGCGACATCAGCGAGAAGCAACTCGCCCGCACCTTCCGGACAAATGTCTACGGCTATTTCTATATGACTCAGGCGGCGCTGCCGCATCTGACGCGCAGCGCCACCATCATCAACACCGCGTCGGTGACCGCCTATCGCGGCCAGACCGTGCTCGTCGACTACTCGGCCACGAAGGGCGCCGTCGTCTCGTTCACCCGCTCGCTGTCGCAACAGCTTGCCAAGGAAGGCATCAGGGTCAACGCCGTGGCGCCCGGGCCGATCTGGACGCCGCTCATCCCGGCGAGCTTCGCTGCGGACAAGGTCGCGGAATTCGGGCAACATGTGCCTCTGGGCCGTGCCGGCCAGCCCAACGAGGTGGCGCCGTGCCACCTGTTCCTCGCCTGCGAGGATTCCTCCTACATGACCGGCCAGGTGTTGCATCCCAATGGCGGCGAGATGGTCGGAAGCTGAGCTGCCGCTGTTCAAGCAACGGCGGATCAACGATCCCGTTGCGGCGCTTCGCTTGCTTGCAGGCGAAGCCCGCGGCTGCACGCGTTGCGACCTTTACAAGCACGCAACGCAGACCGTGTTCGGCGAAGGCCCGGCCGATGCTTCGCTGATGCTGGTCGGCGAGCAGCCCGGCGATCAGGAGGATGTGCAAGGCCGCCCCTTTGTCGGGCCGGCGGGCCGAGTCCTCGACAAGGCACTCGAAGCGGCGAACATCGACCGCGACGAGGTCTATGTCACAAACGCCGTCAAGCACTTCAAGAACGAGCCGCGCGGCAAGCGCCGCATCCACAAGAAGCCTGACACAAGCGAGATCGACGCCTGCCATTGGTGGCTTGAGAACGAGTTCGACGTGCTGCACCCGCGTATCGTCGTGGCGCTTGGCGCCACCGCAGCGCGCGCCGTCATGGGCAAGCCGATGACCATCGGCGCCAACCGCGGCCGGCTCCTGGCGCTAACCGGCGAGTCCGAGGCGCTCATCACCGTCCACCCCTCCTATCTGCTTCGCCTCCGCGAAGAACGTGACAAGCGCCGCGAGTTCGATCTTCTGGTGAAGGACTTGCGCCTCGCGGCCGATGCGGCGAAGTAGGCCTGAGCTTGTAGGCTACCGGCGGCTGCTCGTCTCAGGTACAAAAAAGGCAATTCAGCTCAGCGAGTAGAGGCGCCAGGCGTGGTCAAACCAGCGGCCCTATCGGAGTTGATCGGCGTCGTCTACGACGCAAGCCTCGACCCGCGTCTTTGGCCTGAAGTCCTGCGCAGAGTGGCCGACTTCATCGAAGGTTGCGCGGCGGTGCTCTATTCGCACGACGTGGTCCATGCGAGCGGGAGGTTCCATTTCAACTGGGGAGACAACCCGGACTACACCAGGGCATATTTCGAGCGGTATATCAGGCTGAACCCGCTGGCTCCGCATTTCATGATGGCCGCGCCGGGAGACGTCGTCGTCGCATCGCGAATGATGCCTTACGAAGAACTGGTCGCCTCGCAATTCTTCCAGGAATGGTGCGCACCCCAAGGCTACACGGATTTCGTGGCGGCGACGCTCGACAAGTCTTCGACCAGCGTCGCAACGCTCTCGGTCGGCCGCGACATGAGCCAAAATCTCGTCGATGACGCGATGATCCATCGCATGACGCTACTCGCGCCGCATGTTCGGAGGGCCGTGGCGATCGGCAAGGTGATCGACCTCGCCAAGGTCGAGGCTGCCGCTTTCGGCGACACGATCGACGGCCTTGCAGCCGCTGTGCTCCTGGTGGACGAACATGGCGCCATCGTCTTCGCCAACAGAAGCGCCGAAACGATGCTTGAGGAGGGCCAAGTCGTGCGCCGCGCCGGCGACTCGCTCTGCCCCGTCGACAATGAGGCCGCTGACGCGATGCGATCTGCTTTCCGCGCCGCCGCAGGAGGGGACACGGCGGTCGCGGTCAAGGGAATCGCCGTGCCGCTCATCGCCAGCGACGGCGACCGCTATCACGCCAACATCCTGCCGCTGACGTCCGGCTCCCGCCGGCAAACAGGCGTCGCTTACGCGGCGGTCGCCGCCGTCTTCCTCCGCAAGGCCGAGCTCGATGTGCCAGGGCCGATCGAACTGGTGGCCAAGACCTACCGGCTGACAGGTGCGGAGATCAGGGTGCTTTACGCCGTCCTCGAATGCGGCGGCGGCCCCTCCGCGGCCAGGATGCTCGGGCTCTCAAGCGCCACGGTGAAAACGCATCTGCACAATCTGTTCGAAAAGACCGGCACAAAAGGCCAGACCGATCTCGTCAAGCTCGTTGCCGGCTTCGCCAGTCCCTTGGCCGGTTAGCCCGCCGTCTCGGCAGCCACCCGAAATTTAGTTTCCCCATTTCACCCGATCGGTCGAGGCGCGGCGCCCCTTCGTTGCGCTAGGGATAAGCGAACGGAGGTGGCGCGGAGAACGACCCGCAGCAACCCAAAGGAGAACGGCTATGGCATGGCAAATACCGCAATCCGTGACTCAAGCGGGCACCGTTGCCGATCTTGGAACGACCGACAGCGTATTCGTCGCGAGCGGCGTCACCATCGCATCGACGGCAAGTACCACGATCTTCGGAACCGGCAGCAGCAACGAGGTTCTCGTCTACGGCACGGTCGCAACTACTGCCTCGATTGCGATACGCCTAGGCGGCGGCACAGTGACCATAAGCCCGGGCGGTCAAGTTCATACGTTTGGGGTCGCATCCCTAGCGATCGTCTTTTTCGAAGCGAATTCTCACCTCACGAATGCGGGACTGATTTCTGCGCCGACGGGAACCGGAATCCGCATCGGTGGGATAAGCGCAACGACGACCTCGACGATCGACAACAGCGGTACGATCGACGCAACCAGCTTCGCTATTTTTGGATCAAACGGCACCACCGAAACGATTCTACTTCAGAACAGCGGCGAGATATCCGGAGACGGCGCGGCTTACTCCAGAACCGGCGCGGTCGCGAGAGACGTGGTTACCAACACCGGACAAATGATCGGCGACATTCTCTTAGGCCCCGGCAACGACGCCTATAACGGCGCACAAGGGCGCCTTTCCGGAGACGTGCTCGCCGGCGACGGCAACGATGTCGTGACCGGCGGCATCGACAACGACATCTTCTTCGGTGATGCCGGCAACGACGCGCTTAACGGCGGCTTTGGCAACGACACATTGAACGGCGGCGCCGGCAACGATGTGCTGACCGGCGGCTCGGGACGCGACACGCTGTTCGGCGGCCTCGATGCCGACCGCTTCGACTTCAATTCCGCCAAGGAAAGCGTCAAGGGCGGGAACCGCGACCGGATCATGGACTTCAACCGCGGCCAGGGCGACAAGATCGACCTCAAGGACATCGACGCCGAGTCGGGCGGGGGCAATCAGAAGTTCACGTGGATCGGCAAGAGCAAGTTCCACGACGAGAAGGGCGAGCTGCGCTACATCGACAAGGGCGCCACCGTGATCGTCCAGGGCGATGTGAACGGCGACGGCAAGGCCGACTTCGAGATCTTCGTCAATGTCGGCGCTCTCGCCAAAGGCGATTTCATTCTTTAGGGCGGATACACATTGAATCCCTCCCCTTCAGGGGAGGGTGGCGAGACGCGCATAGCGCGACGAGCCGGGTGGGGTGTGCGCCCCGCCCCACCCGTCGCGCCAGCCGACTTCGCTTCGCGAAGATCGGGGCGCGACTGCCCTCCCCTCGCGGGGAGGGATTCCAAATCTCTCGCGCGTCGCTACCCGCTCTACGCGGCGCCGGCCAGCCACGCGAACAGCCCCTTGCGGTCTGTCCGGTATTGCGCCGCCGTATCGCCGTCGCCGACCTTGATGGTGATGCCTCCCAAATCGTTGACCACCGCGAAGGCGTGCTCGTCGGTGACGTCGTCGCCAGCATAGACGGGGATGCGGCCCGCGAACGGCGGTTCGGCGAGAAACGCGGCGACCGCCGTGCCCTTGTCGACGCCTTCCGGGCGCAGCTCGTAGATCATCTTGCCGGAAAGAATAGCGAGGCCGGCGACCCCGGTCGCGGCCGCCTCGACCGCCATCTTGCATGCCTCCGCCAGCTCGGGCCGCTGGCGGTAGTGCAACGCCACCGATGTGAGCTTGGGCTCAAGCAAGAGACCCGGATTGGCCTCCACCAACGGCTCGAGCCGCGCCGCCGCCCTTTTCACGGCCCCCAAGCCGCGCTGATCGACGTGAACCCGGCCCTTTGCGTCCCGCCGCACCGAACCGTGCTCGGCGGCGACCGACAACTTCAGCGGCGGGAGGAAGCCATCCACCACGTCGAGCGGCCGTCCCGTCACCACCGCGACCGCTCCGCCGAACCGATCGTCGAGCGATTCGAGCACATGGCGCACCACTGGCTCCACATCAACCAGATCCGGCCGGGCCGCGATCTGCACCAGCGTTCCGTCGAAATCGATGAAAAAGGCGGGGTTCGCCGGAATGGGCGGCAAAGACCTTGGCATCAGTCCTCGTCAGTTCGCAACAAATCGTCCGTGTTCGTTCCCGTCATGATTCCAAGGCCCTAAGCGATCTTGCGCCCGCGCCGCACCAGGCGCGCAGGGCAACACCTCGGCTTGATGGAAGTAGAACAAATTTGGACACGTTAGGAACCCATTGTGACCTTTTCGGTTTAAAATATGACGCTCTATCGGAGGTGGGACATGGGGGCGTCATTCAACGAGGCTATGAGACATGTCGGACGTCTCAAGCATGCATCTTGGCATGCCGAGGCCCCTCGCGAACTCCGGGAGGCGCAAGATGACGGCTAAGACGCGGCGGCTGGTCGTCGTCTCCAACCGCGTCGCCGACTTCAACGCCAAGTTTCAGACCGGCGGGCTCGCCGTCGCCCTTGGCGATGCGCTGAAGGCCTCGCAAGGCCTGTGGTTCGGCTGGAGCGGCGAGGTCACCAAGGACGCCGCCGGCGCCGCCACCAAGGTCGAAACGAACTCCGGCCTCACCGTCGCCACCATCGATCTCACGCCGGAAGAGGCCGAAGGTTATTACTACGGCTACGCCAACCGCTGCCTGTGGCCGGCACTCCACTACCGCCTCGACCTCGCCCAGTGCAACGAGGCCCACAACGAGATCTATTTCAACGTCAGCGCCAGGTTCGCCGATGCGCTGATGCCGCTGATCGGGCCCGACGATCTCCTTTGGGTGCATGATTATCATCTGATCCCGCTCGCCGAGGAACTGCGCGGGCGGGGCTGCACCTCCCGCATCGGCTTCTTCCTGCACACGCCCTTCCCTTCGCCCGAGATCTTCGCCGCCGTGCCCGGCCAGAAGCGGCTCGGCAACGCGCTGATGGTGTACGACGTCGTCGGCTTTCAGACCTGCTCCGACCGCGACAATTTCCGCCGCTACGTCGCCGCCTCGCTAGACGGCGAGCAGCTGCGCGGCGACCGCATCGCGGCGCAAGGCGAGACCGCGCTCGCGTCCGTATTCCCCGTCGGCATCGATGCCGCCGCCTTTCGCAGACTTGCCGACAGCGAGAGCGCGAAACCCCCTGTCCTCCCCGATCTCGGCGAGGACATGAAGACCATCATCGGCGTCGACCGGCTCGACTACACCAAGGGCCTGCCAGAGCGGCTCCGCGCCTTCGAGATGCTGCTCGAGGAATTTCCCGAGCATCGCGGCAAGGTGCGCCTGGTGCAGATCGCCCCGCCCACCCGCGAGATCCTGCCGGTCTACCAGGAGATCCGCGAGGAGGTCGAGCGCCTGGTCGGCCGCATCAACGGCCGCTTCGGCGACATGCGGTGGACGCCGGTCACCTATCTGCATCGCGGCCTGCCCCAGGACACGCTCACCCGACTCTACCGGGAGAGTGCGGTCGGCCTCGTGACTCCCCTGCGCGACGGCATGAACCTGGTGGCCAAGGAATATGTGGCGGCGCAGGCCCCCCAGAATCCCGGCGTGCTCGTGCTGTCGCGCTTCGCCGGGGCCGCCGAGCAGCTGCGCGAGGCACTGCTCATCAACCCGCACGACATCAACGAGATGGCGCGGGCACTGGACCGCGCCTTAACCATGCCGCGCCAGGAACGCTGGGCCCGCCACAACCGGCTATGGCAGCGGATCGAGACCTACGACCTCGCCAATTGGCGGGACAGCTTCATCCAGACCTTCGCCGATTCCGACACCAAGCCGGTCAATTTGTTCCCCAAGAAGCTCGGCGTCGCCTGACGCCAGGCCCGAGGGGCGGCGCCCGGCCCCGGCGCCTGGGACCACCAAGCCCCTTACTTTTCTCCGCACTTGCGCTTATCAAGGCGCCCTTCGACACATCATCGCCCGCGCGCCCACTCGTTTGAGCCCCTATGATCGATCGCAACGACCGGCTCTGGTACAAGAACGCCGTCATCTACGAGCTGCACATCAAGGCGTTCTACGATGCCGACAACGACGGCATCGGCGACTTCGCCGGCCTCGTGCAGAAGCTCGACTATCTGCAGGAGCTCGGCGTCACCGCCGTGTGGCTACTGCCGTTCTATCCTTCGCCGTTCCGTGACGACGGCTACGACATCGCCGACTACAGCGCGATCCACCCCACTTACGGCGCCATGCGCGACTTTCGCCAGTTCGTGGCGGCGGCGCACGCCCGGGGCATCAGGGTCATCACTGAGCTCGTGGTCAACCACACCTCCGATCAGCACCCGTGGTTCCAGCGGGCGCGGAACGCAAAGCCCGGCTCCGTGTGGCGCGATTATTATGTGTGGAGCGACACCGACCAGAAATACCCCGGCACGCGCATCATCTTCCTCGACACCGAGACCTCGAACTGGACCTGGGACCCCGTCGCCCAGGCCTATTTTTGGCACCGCTTCTATTCGCATCAGCCGGACCTCAATTACGACAATCCACGGGTCCTCGCCGAGATTCTGCGCGTCCTGCGTTTCTGGCTCGACATGGGCGTCGACGGGCTCCGGCTCGACGCCGTGCCCTATCTCGTCGAGCGCGAGGGCACTATCAACGAGAACCTGCCGGCGACGCATGAGATCCTGAAGCGGTTCCGCGCCGAACTCGACCAGCGCTACCCCGACCGCATGTTGCTCGCCGAGGCCAATCAATGGCCCGAGGACACGGCTCCCTATTTCGGCGACGGCGACGAGTGCCACATGGCGTTCCACTTCCCGCTGATGCCGCGCATCTTCATGAGTCTGGCGCGCGAGGATCGCTACCCCGTCACCGACATCATCAGCCAGACGCCTACCATTCCCGACCTCTGTCAGTGGGCGATCTTCCTGCGTAACCACGACGAGCTGACTCTGGAAATGGTCACCGACTCCGAGCGCGACTATCTGTGGGAGACCTACGCCACCGATCAGCGGGCCCGGCTCAATCTAGGCATCAGACGGCGCCTCGCGCCGCTCCTCGACAACGACCGCCGCAAGATCGAGCTCTTGACCGGCCTGCTCCTGTCCATGCCCGGCGCGCCTGTCCTCTATTACGGCGACGAGCTCGGCATGGGCGACAATTTCTATCTCGGCGACCGCGACGGCGTACGCACGCCCATGCAATGGTCCGCCGACCGCAATGGCGGCTTCTCGCGCGCCGACCCGCAGCGCCTCTATTTGCCGCCCATCATGGACCCGATCTATGGCTACGAGACGGTCAACGTCGAGGCGCAGCAAAAGCATGCCAACTCGCTGCTCAACTGGAACAAGCGCATGATCGCCGTGCGCCAGTCGCACAAGGCCTTCGGCCACGGCAAGATGACGTTCCTGCGGCCGCGCAACCGCAAGGTACTCGCCTATTTGCGCGAGCATGACGGCGACGTGCTGCTCTGCGTGTTCAACCTGTCGCGCTCGGCGCAAGCCGTCGAGCTCGACCTCGGCGCGCAGAAGGGCAAGGTGCCTATCGAGCTGACCGGCGCCTCTACCTTTCCGCCGATCGGCACGCTGCCTTACCTGCTCACCTTGCCGGCCTACGGCTTCTACTGGTTCACCCTCGCCGACGCCTCGCGCCTGCCATCGACGCCGGAGCTTGCACCGGAGTCCCTGCCCGAACTTGAAACATACGTGTTGGGCGAAGGATGGAACATTGTCGAGAGCCAGCGCGGCGATCGCGAGCGCATCGACCGCTTCGTCTACGACCTGCTGCCAAACTACCTTGCCCGGCAGCGCTGGCTCGGGCCCAAGGACATCGCGATCGTGTCGGCAATGCCGCAGCGCCTTGGCGAACTGCCCCAGTCCGCCCGCGAGAGTTTCTTGCTACTGGCCGCCGACGTCGCCCTGCAAGATGGCGCCAAACAGCGCTACTTCCTGCCGCTTGCGCTCTCCTGGGGCGAGCAGGACTTGCGGCACGACAGCCCCCTGCTGCCCTATCTCCTCGCCAAAATCAGGCGTGGGCCGCGGGCCGGCATCGTGTTCGATGCCGCAGCCGGCGAAACCTTCCCGAGGGCCTTGCTGAAGGCCATGGTGGAGCATACGACACTGCCGGCGTTCGAAGGCGAGTTGCGCCTCGAGGCGAGCGAGGCACTCCGTGCGCTCGACCTCGGCGAAGAGACCACCGTGCAGCGCGCCACGACCGGCGAGCAGGCACACACGTCAATGACCCTCGGCGACCGCGTGAAGCTCAAGATCGCGCGTCGGCTGCGCGCCGGCATGGACCCCGGCATCGAGATGGGCCGTTACCTCGCCAAGACCGGCTTCACCAACAGCCCCCGCTATCTCGGCTCGCTCGAGCATGTTGACGGCAGCGGCACGCCGACGGCGCTCGCCGTGGCCTTTGAGCACGTCCGCAATCAGGGGGACGGCTGGACGGTGGTGGTCAACGCCCTTGACCGCGAGCTCGAGGAAGCGAGCCTTGCCGGCCCTCCCCTCGATGGCGCCGTGCAAGGCATCCCTTATTCACTGTCGCTGATCGAGACCATCGGCCGGCGCACCGGCGAGCTGCATCGCGTCTTCGCCGAAGCCGGCGCCGGTGACCCGGACTTTGCACCAGAGCCGGTCACCAAAGCCGATCTCGAAGAGTGGACCGCGCGCACCATGGCCCGCGCCGAGCAGGCCTTCGCCTATCTCGAGCAATTGCCGGAGACGGCAGATGACGAGGTCCGCGCGGCCGCCGTCAAGCTGCTTGGCCTCCGCGAAGCGGTCCTCAAGCGTATCGAGACCCTGGTTCCCAAGATCGCGCGGGGCAACAAGCTCCGCCTGCACAACGACTACCACCTCGCCAAGGTGCTCGTCGCCGAGAACGACGTCTATATTGTCGACTTTGAAGGCGAGCCGGACCAGCCGGTGGCGGAGCGCCGCCAAAAGGCGCCGCCGTCACGCGACATCGCCACCATGCTGCGCTCGTTCGACTATGCCGCGCGGACCGCTGTCGACCGGCAGAAGCAGCGTGGCGCGAGCCAACTCGCCGAGATCGAGGCCCTCGCGCTTCGCTGGCGCTCCGACGCCGAGCGCAGATTCCTCAAGGCCTACGGCATGGCTCGGGACGATTCCGTGAGCGGCTCGCATCTCGCTGGCGGCGAGCTGCTGCCGCTGTTCTTGGCCGACAAGCTATTCCACGAGATCGTGTACGAAGGCGCCAACCGGCCCGTGCTGCTGTCGATTCCCTTGCGCGCCGCGCTTGAGCTTGTCGAGCCCATGCACGAGCCGGCTGGCGAGGAGACGGCACCGACGAGCCCATGAAGCTGAAACTCGAGCCTGGGTCGCCGCATCAGCTCGGCGCGACCTTCGATGGCCGCGGCGTGAACTTCGCCCTGTTCTCCGCCAACGCCACCCGCGTCGAGCTTTGCCTGTTCGACGCCGCCGGCGAGACGGCGCGCATCACCCTGCCCGAATACACCGACGAGGTGTGGCACGGCTATGTGCCTGGGCTCGCCCCCGGACAACTCTACGGCTACCGCGTGCATGGCCCTTACGAACCGCGCGCCGGGCACCGCTTCAATCCCAACAAGCTGTTGCTTGACCCTTACGCCCGCCTGCACGTCGGCCCTCTCGTGTGGGACGACGCCTTGTTCGGCTACCAAATCGGCGCCAAGCGCGCCGACCTCGTCATGAGCAAGAGCGACAGCGCGCCCTTTCTGCCGAAATGCGTGGTGGTCGCCGACGGCGAGCCGCCGTCGCACGCGCGTCCCAACCGCCCGTGGGCCGAGACGGTGATCTACGAGGCGCACGTCAAGGGCATGACCGCGAGTCATCCCGCCGTGCCGGAACATTTGCGCGGGACGTTTGCTGGGCTCACCGACCCGGCCGTTATCGATCATCTCGTCAAGCTCGGCGTCACCGCCATCGAGCTTCTGCCGGTGCACGCTTCCGTCGACGACCGCCACCTCGTCGATCACGGTCTCAGCAACTATTGGGGCTACAACAGTATCGGCTATTTCGCGCCGGCCACGCGCTTTCTCTCTCCGGGCGCCGGCGTTGAGGAATTCCGCGCCATGGTGGACCGGCTGCACAGCGCCGGCATCGAGGTCATCCTCGACGTGGTCTATAACCACACGGCGGAGGGCAACGACCTCGGCCCCACACTATCGTTCCGCGGCATCGACAACGCGTCCTACTACAAGCTCGCCGACGATCCGCGCCAATATTGCGACACGACCGGCTGCGGCAACACGCTCGATATCGGCCACCCGCGCGTGCTCCAGCTTGTCATGGATTCGTTGCGCTATTGGGTCACGGCGTGCGGCGTGGACGGCTTCCGTTTCGACCTCGCCACCGCGCTCGCCCGCGACAACACGGAGTTCGACCCGAGCGCGTCGTTCCTCGATGCCGTCGGCCAGGATCCGGTCCTAAGCCAAGTGAAGCTGATCGCCGAGCCGTGGGACCTCGGCGACAACGGCTACCAGGTCGGCGCGTTTCCGCCAGGCTGGGCCGAGTGGAACGATCTGTGGCGCGACGGGTTGAGATCCTATTGGAAGGGCGACATGGGAATGCTGCCGGCGCTTGGGCGCCGCATCTCAGGCTCAGCCGAGATCTACGACCGGCGCGGCCGCAAGCCCTGGGCGAGCATCACTTACGTCACGGCCCATGACGGCTTCACCCTGACCGACCTTGTCTCCTACAACCATAAGCACAACGAGGCGAACCAGGAGGGGAACCGGGACGGCCACTCCGACAATCGTAGCTGGAACTGGGGCGTCGAAGGCCCGACCGACGATTCCGCCATTCTCGATCTCCGCGACCGTCTGCGGCGCGCTTTTGTGGCAAGCCTTCTGTTCAGTCACGGCACGCCCATGCTGCAAATGGGCGACGAGCTCGGCCGCACGCAAGGCGGCAACAACAACGCCTTTTGCCAGGACAACGAGACGTCGTGGGTGAACTGGAGCAATCTCGGCGAACGCGACGTGGCCTTCCTCGAATTCGTGCGCGGCGTCGTCAGCTTAAGGGAGCAACTTCCGCTGCTGCGCAGCCGCAAGTTCCTGCACGGCGAGCCGGTGGCCCCGCTCATCAAGAGCATCGCCTGGTTCAAGCCGGACGGCGAGGAGAAGCAGGCCGAGCATTGGGAGGACCCGATCGCCAAATGCATTGGCGCGGCGTTCGCCGGCGACAAGCAGATCCTGCTGCTCCTGTTCAACAGCGACGCCGAGCCCATCGATTTCATCTTCCCGTATTTCGGCAAGCGCCATCTGCGCTGGCGGCTGTTGTGCGATTCGGCGCGCGGCCTGATCCGGCCGGACCCGGCGCCCATCGCCACCGGCAAGGTGACGATTCCGGGACACGGGCTCCTGTTGTTCGAGAGGACCGACTAATGGGGGCGCATTTTGCGCATGAACTGCCGTGGGGCGCGGAGCTGGTCGACGGCGGCGCGCGCTTCAGGCTGTGGGCGCCCGCGCAGGCCAACGTCTCGCTCGTGGTCGCCGATACCGACCAGGCAATCCCCATGCAGGCGGCGGGCGGCGGCTGGTTCGAGCTCACCACCGACGCCGTCGACGTTGGGCGCGGCTACGGCTTCGACTTGGCAGACGGTCGTTTCGTGCCGGACCCCGCGGCGCGGGCGCAGATGGGCGACGTGCACGGCTTCAGCCGCCTGACCGACCCCCGCGCCTATGACTGGCGCCACCCCGACTGGACCGGCCGCCTTTGGGAGGAGGCCGTTCTCTACGAGCTGCACACCGGCGCCTTCTCAGATGACGGCACGTTCGACGGCGTCGCCGGCGACCTCGACCGCCTCGCCGAGATCGGCATTACCGCCATCGAGCTTCTACCCGTGGCGCAGTTCTCAGGGAATCGCGGCTGGGGCTATGACGGCGTACTGCTCTACGCTCCCCATGTCGCCTATGGCGGGCCGGAGGGATTGAAGCGCCTGGTGGATGCCGCGCACGAGCGGGGCCTCATGATCCTGCTCGACGTGGTCTACAACCATTTCGGTCCGGACGGGAATTATCTCCCGCTCTACGCGCCGGACTTCTTTCATCCGGAGCGCCACACGCCCTGGGGCGGCGCCATCGCCTTCGATCGCAAGCCGGTGCGCGACTTTTTCATCCACAACGCGCTCTATTGGCTCGAGGAGTTTCGCTTCGACGGTCTCCGTTTCGACGCCATCGATTATATCCGGGATGACAGCGAAGAGCCGATCCTCGCCGAAATGGCCCGCGAGGTCCGCGCGCGCTTCCCGGACCGCCACATCCATCTCACCGTCGAGGACGACGACAACTCGACGCGGCTCCTCGATTTCGATGCGGACAACCGCCCGCGCCTCTTCACCGCCGAGTGGAACGACGACTGGCATCACGCCATGCATGCGCTCCTCACCGGCGAGGATGCCGGCTACTACCAGGACTACGCCGACGCACCGGCGAAGCGCCTCGCCGACACCATGGCGCTAGGTTTCGGCTATCAGGGCGAGCCGTCGCCGTTTCGCGGTGGGCGCAAGCGCGGCGACCCTTCCGCCCATCTACCGCCGACGGCATTCATCGACTTTCTCCAGAACCACGATCAGGTAGGCAACCGCGCCCACGGAGATCGCATCACGACCCTGGTGGCGCCTCAGGCGGTGGAGGCGGCCCTGACCTTGCTCATGTTATCCCCGCACATTCCTCTTCTCTTCATGGGCGACGAGTATGCAGAGGAGCGTCCGTTCCTGTTCTTCACCGACTTCACCGGCACACTGGCCGAGGCGGTACGCCAGGGCCGCAATCAGGAGTTCCGCAACAACAAGATGTTCACCGAGGCCTTCACGCAGAATCGCGTGCCCGATCCCAACGCAGCCGAGACCTTCGCCGCGTCGACACTCGCGCCGAGGACGTCCGCGCGCACCGATTTCCTGAAGCGCCTCATCGCGGCGCGCTTCGCCTATGTGGTGCCGCGACTCGCCGGCATCGGCGGCCATGCCGGCAAGGTGGAGGCGATCGACGGCCCCGCCTTTGCCGTGAGCTGGCGGCTCGGCGATGGTGACGCCCTCGCGCTCGCCGCAAATCTGGGCGGCAGCCCCGCCGCGCTGCCGCTCGCGCTGGGCGCGCCGTTCTTCGCCTATCCAGACGGCGCGGGCAGCGCGCTTGCGCGCGGCGACCTGCCGCCGTGGTCGGCCGTCGCTTCGTTGTCGGGTCAGGAGTAGCTCATGCCGGATCGGATCGACGAGCTCGCCGAACGCTTCGGCATCGCCCGCGGCTATATCAGCGAAGCCGGCGACTGGGTCACGACGCCTCCGGAGACCAAGGCCAAGGTGCTCGAGGCGATGGGCGTTCCCGTCGGTGAAGCACAAGCCGAGCACCTCCCGCCGCCTCCCCCGTCCGACGATGTGGCGTCACTTGCGGCGAGCGCCTTCTGGCCACCGTTCCTCGTCGATCAGCGCTCCTGGGGCCTCTCGGTGCAGCTCTACGCGCTGCGCTCGGCCCGCAACTGGGGCATCGGCGATTTCGAGGACCTCGCCCGCCTTGCCGAGTTCGCCGCCGGCCTCGGCGCCGAATTTATCGGCGTGAGCCCGCTGCACGCGCTGTTCTTCGCCGATCCATCGCGCATCAGCCCCTACAGCCCTTCGACCCGCGACTACCTCAATCCGCTGCTCATCGCACCGGACATCGTGCCGGGCTACGCCGATCTGCCCGAGCGAGCCTCCTTGGAAGCGGAGCTTGGCGCCCTACGGGATAGCGCGCTGATCCATTACCCGGGCGTTCATCGCGTCAAACTCCGCGCGTTCGAAGCGCTGTTCGCGCACTTCGTGAAGAACGCGGAGCCTTCCGCCAAGGAAGCCTTCGAGACCTATTGCCGCGAGCAGGGCAGCGCGCTCGAGTGCCACGCGCTCTATGAGGCGCTTAGCGAACGCTTCATGGCCGAAGGCAGGAGCGTCGCTTGGACGAGCTGGCCCGAAGAGTTCCGGCACCCCGACAATCTCGCCGTGCGCGACTTCGCCCGCGCCGCCAAGCACAGAATCGTGTTCCATGCTTGGCTGCAATGGATCGCCGACGCACAGCTTGCCGAGGCGCAGCAGCGCGCCAGCGCCGCCGGCATGCGCATCGGGCTTTATCTCGATCTCGCCGTCGGCATCTCGCCGGACGGATCGCGCAGCTGGCTTGACGGGCCGGCTATTGCCCACCACGCGCGCATCGGCTGTCCGCCGGACCCGTTCAGCGCCAGCGGCCAGGATTGGGGCCTCGTCCCGTTCTCCCCCGTGGGGCTCACCGAGGAACGCTTCGAGCCGTTCCGCGCCGTGCTGCGCGCCAACATGCAACACGCCGGCGCGCTCCGCATCGACCACGCCATGGGCCTGCAGCGGCTCTATTGGATCCCGGAGGACAACACCGCCAAGGACGGCGCCTACGTGGCCTATCCCTTCCGCGAGCTGTTGGAAGGCGTGGCGGAGGAGTCCTGGATCAGCCGCACCATCGTTATCGGCGAAGATCTCGGCACGGTGCCGCCAGGTTTCAGCGACATCATCGTGCGCACCGGACTTCTGAGCTATCAGGTCTTGTACTTCTCAGAGCGCAACGGCGCCTGGATGTCGCCGCATGTCTATCGGCGCGAGGCGCTGGTTTGCGCGTCGACCCACGACCTGCCGACCCTGAAGGGCTGGTGGCTCGGCAAGGACATCGACTGGCGGGTGAAGACCGGCCGCGCCACGGAGACCGAGGCGGCGAAGCAGCGGCATGATCGCCTGCACGACCGCGAGCTGCTCCTTAATGCCCTCGTCAAAGCACAGGCCATCGAGCCCGATGCGGCGCAAGCCGGTGACAAGGAGATGTCAGATGAGGTGCTCGTGGCCGTGCACCGCTTCCTCGCCCTGACGCCGTGCCGGCTGCTCTCCGTGCAACTCGACGACGCGCTCGGGGTGGTCGAGCAGGCGAACCTGCCGGGCACCATCGACGAGCATCCCAATTGGCGACGCAAGACGGCCGTCACCATCGAGGCCTTGGGCGATCATCCCCTGTTCCGCGCCGTAGTCCGCGCCGTCGCCGCCGAACGGCCAAGATAACAAGTGTCAGATGTCAGTGATCAGTGATCAGTGATCAGTGATCAGAAACGTTCTGATTTCTGATTTCTGATTTCTGTCCCCTGGTCACAGCGCGTCGGCCCCCATCTCGCCGGTGCGCACCCGCATCGCCCCTTCGAGCGGCAGCACGAACACCTTGCCGTCGCCGATCCGCCCGGTCCGGGCCGCCTCGCCGATCGCCTCGACCACGGCCTCTGCCAGCGACGCCCCGACGGCGAGCTCGATCTTGACCTTGGGCACGTACTGCATCTTGTATTCGGCGCCGCGGTAGATCTCGGTCTGACCCTTCTGCCGGCCGAAGCCGCGCACCTCGGTGACCGTCATGCCTTGCACGCCGATGCCGGCAAGGGCCTCGCGCACGGCGTCGAGCCGGTGGGGCTGAATGACTGCGATGATATATTTCATGGTGCGCGTCCCCGCTCACATATTGTAGCCGCGTTCGCCGTGCGTGCTGAGGTCAAGGCCCTGCTCTTCGACCTCGGCGCTCACCCGCAAGCCCACGATTGCCTGCACGATCTTGATGATGACGAAACTGACCACCACTGACCATATCAGAACTGCGACGAGCCCGGTGAGCTGAATGAGCGCTTGACCGCCCATGGTGCGCCCCTCGGCAAATCCGATGCCGCCGAACGCCGCGTCGGCGAACACCGCGGTGAGTAGCACGCCGGTCGCGCCGCCGATCCCGTGCACGGCGAACACGTCGAGGGAATCGTCGATCTTCAGCCGGTGCTTGACGACCATCACCATGAGGTAGCACAGCGCGCCGCCCACCAGTCCGATCAAAAGGCCGCCGAGCGGGCCGACATAGCCGGAGGCCGGCGTGATCGAGGCGAGCCCGGCAATCGACCCGGTCACGGCGCCGACCATGCTCGGCTTGCCGAACTTGACGCTCTCGATGACGATCCACACCAAGGTCGCCGTGGCGGCGGAGATATGCGTGACCGTCATCGCCATGCCGGCGTCGGCGCCGGCCGAGAGCGCGCTACCCGCGTTGAAGCCGAACCACCCGACCCACAGCATGCAGGCGCCGGCCATGGTCATCCACGGCGCATGCGGCGGCTTGACGTCGCTAGGAAAGCCGAGACGCGGCCCGAGCACGACGGCAAGCAGCAGGGCCGAGACACCCGCGGTCAGATGCACCACGAGGCCGCCGGCGAAATCGAGCACGCCACGCTCCGCAAGCCAGCCGCCGCCCCAGATCCAGTGCGTCACCGGCGCATAGACAAGGAACAGCCAGAGCGCGGTGAACAGCACCACGGCGGTGAAGCGCATGCGCTCGACAAACGCGCCGACGATCAGCGCCGGGGTGATGATGGCCAAGGTCATCTGAACATGAAGAACACGGACTCGGGGATCGTGGTGTTGGCGGCCGCGGCGTCCCGCGCGACGCCGTCGAGCATGGCCTTGCTCAAGTCCCCGATCCAGGCGCCGCCCCCGGCGAACGAGAGGCTATAGGCCGCCACCAGCCACAATACGGTGACGAGGCTCGCGATGGTCACGCACTGCATGAGCACCGAAAGCAAGTTCTCGGCGCGCACCAGGCCGCCATAGAACAGGGCGAGCCCCGGCAACGTCATGAACAGAACCAGCGCCGTGGCCGTGATGAGCCAGGCGGTATTGCCCGCGTCGATCATGATTTCCCTCCCCCGAAGGCCTGCCTAGAACGAGGCCATTGCCCAAATATCTAGCATGGCGGGGCGGGCTCTGGGCAAGGCCACTGCCCAAAACCGTGCCAATGCTCAAAGAAAGAACGGAAAAGTCCGTGGGGCCACCATCTGCCACAATGCGTGGTATAGTTTTTCAATGAGCAAGGCCTTCACCAAGGAGGCCGAAGGCGGGGACGTTTACGACGACCTCCCCGATCGGCCGATTTCGCCACACAACCTCGTGACCCCGCGCGGTCTCGAGATGATCGAGGCCGAGCTCGCGCGCCTGCACGAGGAGCATGCCGCGGCTCACGACGCCGACGACCGGCCGCTCCTTGCCAAGATCAACCGCGACTTGCGCTACTGGACCTCGCGCCGCGCGACCGCCCAGGTGGTCGAGCCGCCGACGGACACATCCGAGGTGCGATTCGGCTCGACGGTGACCATCGAGCGTGAGGACGGCCGCCGCCAGACCTACCGCATCGTCGGCGAGGACGAGGCCGACCCGGCCCAAGGCACGCTGTCCTATGCGTCGCCCGTGGCGCAGGCGATGATGGGCAAGCCGGTGGGCGAGACGGTGCAGGCCGGCGCCAGCGACGCCACGATCGTCGAGATTTCCTGAACCAATTCGTCCCGGTCACGCCGCTTCAGCGTTCCAGGCACCCGTCTCCGCCGTCTCCCGTACGTATGCAGTAAACGGGCGCGGATCCCGACCCGTTACCCGCTTGACATCATCGGTGACGCGGCTCGGCCGGCCCTCGCGATAATAGCGCTCCAAGTCGAGGAGGAGATCGGCAATTTCTTCGGACATGCCTCCCGCCACCATCGCGGCCTTCAAATCCGCCGGGGGAAGGTCGATGTGCCTGATTTCCCGACCGAGCACCTGTGACAGTTCGTCTGCCATCTCATCGTAGGTCAGCGCCTCAGGACCTGTCAGCGTGTATATCTTTCCTTCATGACCCGGCGCAGTCAGCGCCTTCACCGCTACCGCTGCGATGTCGCGGACATCCACGTGGCTCATCTTCGCCCGACCGGTTGAGCTGTAGAACGTGCCTTCGGCCTTGATTGATGGGCCCATGAACGTGACGAAATTCTGCATAAATCCGTTCGGACGGAGAAACGTCCAGGCCAAGCCGCTCGCCTCGATCGCCTTCTCGGCGGGCCGATGCACCTTGCCAGGCTGTACGCGTCATCGGCCCCCAGGACCGACAACTTAACAATGTGGCGCACCCCGGCGCCCGTGGCGGCTTCTACGGCATTGATCTCGAGCCGGGTTTGATTCGGCAGGTTTGGACCAAGGAGGAACAGCCGCTCGCACCCTTGAAATGCCGCGTGGAGCGTCTCGGGACGGTCATAGTCAATGAGGACCGCATCTATCGCTTTGGCCCTCGCGGCTTTTGCCCGATCCTCGGAGTGAAAAGCGGCGCGAAGCGGCGCCCTCTCCTCCTGGAGCTGCTTGAGGACCTCGCCGCCGACAGTCCCGCTCGCGCCTGTAACGCAGATCATGTGTCACTCCTCTGCGATCAAGCATGCCAGCCTAGTATGGAGGAACGATGATCCTGCCGCCGTCACGCTCCGGCCTCATGCCGGGTCAGGGGTTGGAACCGCTGGGCTTGGTGGGCTTTTCCAGCATCAGCCGGCCTTGCCGCTCCACCAGCACTTTGGCCTTCTCGGCGAGCATCGCCAGCACCCAGGGCAGCTGCACTTCGAGCCGCACATGGTCCTCGGCCACATCGACCATGCCCGTTGTGGTCTGGCCGAGCATCCTCGCCTCGAAATCGAGGTGATCCCCCGCCCAGGCGTCCTTGAGCACCACGAAGCTCTCGCTGACATTGGCGCGCACATTGCCGAAGCCAGCCTGAAGGCGGCGCTTCGCCTCCGCTTTGCCGAGCCTGTGGGGAATGGTCACGACGACGGGTCTGGGCATTATTTTCGGGACCGGACGCCTCTTACAGCTGTTGCGCGACCCTCCATGTGGGGAGGAGCGCGCCCCGCTACCAGCCCGCGCGAGATATAAAACCTTGAAACGAAAGGACGACCTACCCGCCCCTAGCCGACGGGATTGCCGAGATTGATCGGCTTGCCGATCTTGGCGAATGCCCACACCTGGGCGTTAGGCGTGGCGTCGCACAGAAAAGTCTCGCCCGCTTTGGTCTCGATGAACACGAAATAGCCGGGGAGCCAGTCGGCGTTGAGGCCGTCCTCGCCCCGACCGACTACTTTGCCGCCTTCGCCGCTGAAATAGGCCTTGCAGGCAAGCTCCGCCATTTCGAGCGGGTCCTGCGACGGAATGGGTTTGCCGTCGTCGTCGAGATAGACGGGCTCGACCAGGGCCGTCCCAGCCCCCTCCAGGAGATCGTGGAAAATCATGGCGTAGGCATAGACGTGGCCCTGTCCGTCAGCGCTGCACAGCCAGAGATTGGCGTCCACGTCGCTCAGCCACACAAGGCTCCCGCCTCTCCCGTCATCCACGGCTGCCACTGGGGTCGCCGGAGCGCCGCCGGCAATCGCGCAGGCCTTCGACGCGGCCTCGTGTGGGCCGGGCGCGGCGTTCGACGGGACGGCAAAGCCTGCCCCAAGCGCCAGAGCGAAGCAGCCCACGCTGAAGGGCAACATTTTGATATTCATCAGGATTTTCTCACTTTCGCGACGCGGATCTAATCCGGAAGGCCAGCGGCTCACATGACATGGCCTGGCGCGCGTCTTTGTGACCCCCCTCACAAAGGCGGCTAGGATTTCGGCTCCTTGTGATCCACGTGGCCGAGGTCGCGGCCCGGGGCCACCCTGTCCCGGACCAATTGCTTGAGTTCCTTGACCTCCGGGAAGCGTCCCTGCTCGCCGCGCGACCAAATCAATTGACCATCGACCCGCACCTCGAACACACCGCCCGTATCGTCGGGAATCAGCGTGACCGAGCCGAGTTCCTCGCCAAATGTGGACAGGAGTTCCTGGCCCATCCACGCGGCCCGGAGCAGCCAGTTGCAGAGCCGACAATATCGAATCGAGATGTTGGGTGACGGGACGATGGCGCTGAACCTCTTTTGGGGCGAACTCTTCAGGGTTCCACAACATTAGCCCTCACAAGTCCGCCTCTTCCAGCCCAATTCCGGTTGAGCCCGATCAAGGCGCGGCACATCGCCCAAAGACGACAGTGGGGCTTGAACCATCCCCGTCCGCCGCTCTAACCTGCGCAGATTCCGATGCAAAAAAGCCCCCTCGCCAATCCCCTTCTTGACGTCGCCGTCGCGACGACGGAGGCCCAGCTGAAGTACTGGCAGGCTCTCCAGGTGGAGGGGGCGGCGTTCATCGCCAAGCGGATGCGCGCGGACCTCGAATATCTGCGTGCGCTCGGCCATTGCACCGATCCCAAGACGATTTGCGACTGTCACTTGGCCTGGTTCAAGGATGCAAGGAAGGATTATGGCGAGGAATGGGCGAGGCTTGCCGGAACCCTTTTTTCGCTCGGCGTCTCGGAAATCGCCCCCATAGGCGCCGGGTTTGCCCGGCCAAGGGCGAGAGCTTCCAATGGTTTGGCCCCCGCCACTGATGGCCCTCTCGTGAGCCCATGATATTTCCACAGGACTTGTAACCAGGCCTCGCGGTCATCACCTCGTAACAGCAATCCTCCCTTGTTCGAGACGGAAAACTGCGGGAAGAGAGAGACTATGAAACGAATGATTCGCAAAGCTGCGCCGTTTCTCCTGGCCACTGCCGCCTTGGTGGGGCTGTTCATCACCACGCCCTCGCAGAAGGTTGAGGCGAGCCCGTTCGATACGCTGCTGGGCTCCTGGCGGGGAAGCGGTCAGGTCCAGCTCAATACTGGTCCGGAGCGTTTAAGCTGCAACGCCTATTACACCGGTGGCGGCTCTCAGCTCGGCATGGCCATCCGCTGCACGTCCGGCCAATCGAAGGTCGAGATTCGGAGCAAGCTCAGCCTGAGCGGCAACAAAATCACCGGCAACTGGGAAGAGCGCACCTACAACGCCGCAGGCACCGCGAGCGGAACCGCCAGCCCCGGCAGGATCAGCATCAGCGTCTCGGGCACAGTCCGCGGCAGCATGATCGTCAACTTCAGCAAATCCAGCCAATCCGTATCGATCTCAACCTCGGGAAGCCCACTGCAGAAGGTGTCGATCAACCTGACCCGCAGCTAATTCCCCGCTACTCTCGGGCCCGACTTTTAACCGGCCTCGTTGGGGCGCCCCTTCCGGCCGGCCAATTCAGGTTGCCAGGGAGCGACGTGCCATGGGCGAGGTTCTGCTGACGCACAAATTGGTGGGGGAGCGGCTCGAGCTTGCCGCGGGCGGCTCGTGGACGGCGAACCACGCCGGCGAACTTGAAGCGCTGATCGATCGCCTGACCAGCGAGACGCCCAAGGCCAAGAACGTCTCCATCGACATGGCCGGCGTGCGCGAGTTCGACACGTTCGGCGCCTGGCTGCTCGAGCGCCTGACCCGCCAGTGGAGCGCCGCGGGGCGGGAGGCGGTCATCGTCGGCTTGCCCGAGCACGATCTCGGCCTGCTCGAGGAGATGCACGCGGTCAATCGCAAGCCCGCGCCGCAGCGCGAGCGCGGAAATCCGATCGTCAATAGCCTTGCCGCGCTTGGCCGCGGCGGCGCCGAGTTCGGCCGCATCCTCATCGTCTTCGCCGAGATGCTCGGTGCCGTGGGCGTCGCCGCCTTGCGCGTCATCGTTCGCCCGCGCGAGTACCGCCTCACCTCCACCGTGAATCAGTTCGACCGGGTCGCCTGGCAGGCGGTGCCCATCATCTTGCTGATCACGTTCCTCATCGGCGCCATCATCTCGCAACAGGGCATCTTCCACTTCCGCAAGTTCGGCGCCGAGCTTTACTCGGTCGACCTCGTCGGCATCCTCGTGCTGCGCGAGATCGGCGTGCTCATCGTTGCCATCATGGTCGCCGGCCGGTCGGGCAGCTCGTATACCGCCGAGCTTGGTTCCATGAAGATGCGCGAGGAGATCGACGCGCTGCGCACCATGGGCTTCGATCCCGTCGAGGTGCTCATCCTGCCGCGCATTCTCGTGCTCATCGTCGCCATGCCCGTCCTGACCTTCCTCGGCAGCATGGCGGCGCTCTATGGCGGCGGCCTCGTGGCCTGGCTCTATGGCGGCATCAGCCCGGACATTTACATTGCGCGCCTGACCGAGGCGATCTCGCTCACCCATTTCCAGGTCGGCATGATCAAGGCGCCGTTCATGGGCCTCGTCATCGGCATCGTCGCCTGCGCCGAGGGCCTGCGAGTCAAAGGCAGCGCCGAATCGCTCGGTCTCCAGACCACGAACTCGGTGGTCGAATCGATCTTCCTGGTGATCGTGCTCGACGGCCTGTTCGCCATGTTCTTCGCTTCGATCGGGATGTGATCGCCTATGCCTGAGAATGCCGTGATCAAAGTTCGCGATCTCGTCGTCGGCTTCGGTGGCGAGACGGTGCTCGATCACCTCTCGCTCGACGTGCGAGGAAGCGAGATCCTCGGCGTGGTCGGCGCCTCCGGCGCCGGCAAATCGGTTCTGCTCCGCACCATCATCGGCCTCTTGCCGCGGCGTCACGGCACCATCGAGGTGCTCGGCGTCGACCTCGCCAAGGCCAACGAGGCGGAGCGCCGCGCGCTGGAGCGCCGCTGGGGCGTCCTGTTCCAGCAAGGCGCGCTGTTCTCCTCGCTGACCGTCCGCCAGAACATCCAGTTCCCCATGCGCGAGAACCTGAGCATCTCGCAGCGGCTGATGGACGAGATGGCCTTGGCCAAGCTCGAGATGGTCGGGCTCACGTCCCAGGACGGCGAGAAGCTGCCGTCGGAACTCTCCGGCGGTATGACCAAGCGCGTCGCGCTCGCCCGCGCACTCGCCCTCGACCCGGAGATCGTGTTCCTCGACGAGCCGACTTCGGGTCTCGATCCGATTTCCGCCGGCGACTTCGACGAGTTGATCCGCACCTTGCAGCAAACCCTCGAGATCACCGTGTTCATGGTGACCCACGATTTGGAAAGCCTGTACACCGCGTGCGACCGGATTGCCGTCTTGGCCGACGGCAAAGTTGTGGCCGAAGGGCCGATTGCCACCATGCTTGAATCCGAGCACCCTTGGGTGAAGACATATTTCCAGGGGAAGCGCGGTGGCATGTTGGCCGAACGCCAGATGAGCGCTTGAACCCTTAAGGGACGTGACCGATGGAAACCCGTGCCCGCTATGCCTTGATCGGACTGTTCATGCTCGCCGTGATCCTGGCAAGCTTCGCCTTCGTCTACTGGCTGGAGAACAAGGGCGGCTTCGGCGAGCGCGAGACCTATCGCATCCAGTTCGAGAGTCCCGTCTCGGGCCTCCTCGTCGGCTCCGCCGTGCTGTTCAACGGCATTCGCGTCGGCGAGGTCACGGGCCTCGCGCTGAACACCGATGCGCCTCAGCAAGTGATCGCGACCATCGCCGTGACGCAGAACACACCGATCCGCGAGGACACGCAGGTCAGTATCGAGCAGCAAGGCCTGACCGGCGGCGTCGCCGTCACCCTCACGGGCGGCATATCGACGACGCCGCTAGCAGTCGACGGCGGCGCGCCGACGCTTATCGCCCCACAAGGCGTCGGCCAGGACTGGACGCAAGCCGCGCGCGATGCCTTTCAGCAAGTCGATACCATCCTTCAGGAGAACTCCGAGCCCCTGAACGAGGCGATAAAGAACATCGAGGTCTTCACCGACGCGCTTGCCCGGAACGCCGACAGGGTCGACGGCATCCTGGCCGGCATCGAGCGCATGACCGGCGGCGGCAAGGCTAGCGGCACGCTCTACTCGCTTAAGCCAGCGTCCGATCTTCCCCCGCCGCCCGAGCAGGCGCCTGAGTGGAAGCTCATCATCCCCGAGCCCACCACCTTGCTCGCCTTCAACACCGACAAGATCCTGACGCAGCCCGCGCCGGACGAGAGCCTGCCGCTTGACAACGCACGCTGGAGCGACAGCCTGCCGATTCTCGTCCAGGCAAAGCTCCTGCAAACCTTCGAGAATGCAGGCTACGCGCAGTCCGTCAGCCGCACGATCGGCGACTTCCCCGGCAGCTTCCAGCTCACGATCGATATCCGCCAATTCCACGTCGTGACCGAGGGCGAGGCCAAGGCCGAGATTGCCCTCTGGGTCAAGCTCATGGACCCGAACGGCGAAGTTCTCGACGCCCGCCTGTTCGAGACCTCCGCCCCCGCCCCGGGGAGCGATGCCCGCGCCTATGTGGATGCGCTCAGCGCCGCATTCGACAAGATGGAGGCGGAGCTTCTCGACTGGACCACGACCAAGCTCGATTCGGCGCCCGTACCGCCCGTCACGGTCGAGCCGCCCGATCCCGGGGAGATGCCGTCCGATCTCGACGATCTGCCTGCGCCTCCCCCGCCGACGCCTTAACCGCCATTGATCTGGCTCAACGACTGGGGCCCCACGGCGCGGGATTGTTGGCCATGGAGCTACTGCGAGCCATCGACGGACGGCGGTCCGTGCGCGAATACACCGACGCGCCGGTCGACGATGAGGTGCTGCGCGAGCTGATCGAGGCGGCGGTCAAGGCACCGAGCGCCATCAATCAGCAGCCGTGGAGCTTCATCGTCATCAAGGATAAGGCCCGGCTCGCCAGCATGTCCGACCAGGCCAAGGCTTACTTCCTCAAGGCTTCCCTCGGCGCGCCGGCCCATCGCGACATGCTGAACGACCCCGCGTTCCACATTTTCTATCACGCACCGGTCTTGGTGGTGATCGCCGCGGCGGAGCCGACCGACTGGGCGGTCGAGGACTGCGCGCTCGCCGCCGAGAACCTGATGCTTGCCGCCTATGCCAAGGGGCTCGGCACATGCTGGATCGGCTTCGCGCAGCATTGGCTCGCCACCGCCGACGGCAAGGCGGCGCTCGGCCTGCTGGCAACCTATGCCCCGATCGCCCCGATCGTCGTCGGCCACCCGCGCCGGGAGCCGCCGCCCGTCCCCCGCAAGACGCCCGAAATTCGCTGGATCAATCAGGCCGGACCCGCGGCGTGATGTTCGGCGCGCATGGTCTTGGCGCGGGCCATCAACCGTGTCATGCCTCTGATAACTGATCCGCTTTGCGCACCGTGACGGCAACGACAACTTCCGCACCGCGTTTCGGCACGTTGGCCGGCGCTTCCCCGGACGCTTCGCCGACTTGGCACATGCTGCCGGCGGCCGACGTCATGGCGGAGCTGAAGACGAGTGAGGGCGGCCTCAGCGCCGAGGAGGCTGAGGCGCGTAAAAGGCGTTTCGGGCCAAACCGGCTCGCCGAGCCACCGAGGCAGAGCGCGGTCTGGCGCTTCCTGCTACAGTTCCACAATCTCTTGATCTACGTGCTGCTTGGCGCTGGCGTGCTCGCCGCGATCGGCCATATGGTCGACGCGACCGTCGTCCTCGCGGTCGTCATCATCAATGCCGTCATCGGGTTCATTCAGGAAGGCCGCGCCGAGCGCGCCCTGGAAGCCATCCGCAGCATGATCGACCCGCACGCCTCGGTCATTCGCGACGGGCGTCGTTTCGTGATCGCGGCCGAGGACATCGTCCCCGGCGACCTCGTGCTGGTCGATCCGGGCGATCGCGTTCCCGCCGACTTGCGCCTGATCAAGGCGCGTAACCTGCGCATCGACGAAGCGGCATTGACCGGCGAATCGGTTCCCGTCGACAAGACGCCTAGGCCAGCGGCCGCCGAAGCGCCGCTCGCCGAGCGGAGTTCGATGGCCTTCTCAGGCACGTTCGTGGCGAGCGGCACCGGCACCGGCGTCGCCGTGGCGACCGGGCCGGCGAGCGAACTCGGGCGCATCAGCACGTTGGTCGGCACTGTCCAGACGCTGACCACGCCGCTGCTCCGGCAGATGAGCCGGTTCGCCCGCACCTTGACCGTGCTGATCCTCGCCGTCAGCGCCGCAGTCTTCGCCTTCGCCGTCTTGGTCCGCGGCTATCACTGGGCGGAAGCCTTCATGATCATGATCGGGCTCGCCGTCGCCGCGATCCCCGAGGGCCTGCCGGCGGTGATGACCATCGCGCTTGCTATCGGCGTGCAGCGCATGGCGGCCCGCAACGCCATCATCCGCCGCCTTCCCGCGGTCGAGACCTTGGGCTCGGTCTCGGTGATCTGCTCCGACAAGACCGGCACCTTGACCAGGAACGAGATGACCGTCCGCACAGTGTTGACGGCGGAGGGGGAGTTCGAGGTTTCCGGTGTTGGTTACCGGCCGGAGGGGGATTTCGAATTGGAGGAAAAGTCGATCGATGCCAATGCCTTTCCGATCCTGATGGAGGCGGCCAAGGCGGCCATTCTCTGCAACGACGCTGATGTCCGCCAAACCGGGGGCAAGTGGGAGGTGCAAGGCGATCCCATGGAAGGCGCCCTGGTCAGCCTTGGCGTCAAGGCCGGCTATGACGCCGATCTCCTGCGCAAGCAGCTGCCCCGCACCGACGAGATCCCCTTCGACACCGAGCATCAATTCATGGCGACCCTGCACCATAGCCACGAAGACGGCACGACCTTCGCGTTCATCAAAGGGGCGCCGGAGCGCCTCCTCACCATGTGCGGGAAGCAGCGCGCGAGCGCCGGGGACGCACCGCTCGACGAAGCGTTCTGGCGGCGCCGGACAGATGCCATCGCCCGGCAGGGCCAGCGCGTGCTCGCCGTCGCCGTCAAGAAGCTTCCAACGGGCCACCGCGATCTCAATTTCTCGGACGTCGAGCGCGGCGCCACCATGCTCGGCCTGCTCGGTCTCATCGATCCGCCGCGCGAAGAGGCTGTGGCGGCGATCCGCGAATGCCGTAACGCCGGCATAAGCGTGAAGATGATCACCGGCGACCACGCCGCGACCGCCGAGGCCATCGCCCGCGAGCTGAAGCTCGCGCCCGAACCCAAGACCATCACCGGCCGGGAACTGGACGGGCTCGACGACCAAAGCCTCAAGGATGTGGTGCGCGACGTGTCGGTGTTCGCCCGGACCAGCCCTGCGCACAAGCTCCGCCTCGTGACGGCCTTGCAGGCCGACGGCGAGGTGACGGCGATGACCGGCGACGGGGTCAACGATGCGCCGGCGTTGAAACGCGCCGATGTCGGCGTGGCCATGGGCGGCAAGGGCACGGAGGCCGCCAAGGAGGCAGCCGAGATCGTGCTCGCCGACGACAATTTCGCCTCGATCGTCGCCGCGGTGCGCGAAGGGCGCACCGTCTACGACAATCTGCGCAAAGTCATCGCCTGGACGTTGCCGACCAATGGCGGCGAAGCGGCGGCCATCATCGGCGCCATCGCCTTCGGGCTGATGCTGCCGATGACCCCCATCCAGATCCTTTGGATCAACATGGTGACCGCCGTGGCCCTCGGGCTCACGCTCGCTTTCGAGCCGACCGAGCCCGGTACCATGCAGCGGCCGCCGCGCAAGGCGTCGGAATCGCTGCTATCAGGGCTCCTGTTGTGGAGAATCGCCCTCGTGTCGCTGCTGTTCGTGATCGGTGCGTTCGGCGTGTTCTACTATGCCCTCAACCGTGGCCTATCGCTGGAAACGGCGCGGACCATGGTCGTCAACACCATCGTCGTCATGGAAGTGTTCTATCTGTTCAGCGTGCGCTATGTGCATGGCACGTCGATCTCCTGGCGCGGCGTGCTCGGAACGCCGGCCGTGCTGATCGGCGTCGCCATCGTTATTGTGGCGCAACTCGCCTTCACCTACCTGCCGGTCATGCAGGACGTTTTCGATACGGCGCCCGTTGCGCCGCACGACGGCGTGCTGATCGTCCTTGTCGGGGTCACACTCCTGCTCTTGGTCGAGATGGAAAAGCGGTTGTTCGCCGCAATGTTCGACCGCGTTCAGCCTAGCGCTTGATCCCGGGGTTTACCTAAGCCGCCTTCTTCTCCAGGTCCGGCGTCCATTTGCCGAGCGTCGCCAGCCCGTTCATCTCGGCCCGGTGCGAGAACGCCGTTTGCGCCGCCGGCTCGTTCTCGGGCTTGCCGGCCCAGGCCACTTGCGGCGCGTGCTGCAATGCCCGTCCGTAGGAGAAGGTGAGATGCCAGGGTACGCCGCCTAGTCTGTTCATGGCGTCGAGGCGCGCCGTCGCCTCCACGTCGGACTGACCGCCGGACAGGAAAGCGATGCCCGGCACCGCCGACGGCACGCACGCCTTAAGCACGCGGAGCGTCGTCCGCGCGATCTCATCGTCGGGCACTTGCGCCGGCGACTTGGCGCCCGGCAGCACCATGTTCGGCTTGAGCACCATGCCTTCAAGCTTCACGCGCGCGTAGTAGAGCTCCTGGAACACCGTCTTCAGCACGAACTCGGTGACTTCTTCGCAGCGGCCGATGGTGTGATCGCCGTCCATCAGCACCTCGGGCTCGACGATGGGTACGAGGTTCTCCTCCTGGCACAGCGCTGCGTAACGCGCCAGCGCGTGCGCGTTGGAATTGATGGCGTCGTAGCTCGGGATGCCGGGACCGATATCGATCACCGCCCGCCATTTGCAGAACTTCGCGCCCAAATCGCGATACTCCACCAGGCGTTCGCGTAGGCCATCCAGCCCTTCGGTGACGGTTTCGCCGGGCGCAAAGGCGAGCGGCTTGGCGCCCTTGTCCACCTTGATGCCCGGAATCGAGCCCGCCTGCTCGATCAGCTTGACGAGCGGCGTCCCGTCCTCGGATTTCTGCCGGATCGTCTCGTCGAACAGGATCACGCCGGAGATGCGGTCGTGCATGGCCTTGGCCGAGCGGAACAGAAGCTCGCGGTAGTCGCGCCGGTTGGTCTCCGTCGACTCCACGCCGATCGCCGCGAAGCGCTTCTTGATCGTGCCGCCCGATTCGTCCGCCGCGAGAATGCCCTTGCCGGGCGTAACCATGGCGGTGGCCACTTTGTTGAGCTCAGCGAGGTCCATGCCTGTCTCTCCCTACAAATCCTGCGTCATGCCCAAAGCCGTCCCCGGCTTTATAGGCCAGGATCGCCGCGTTTTGCAGCCCCACTGTTGGCGCGCCGTATGTGGAAAATTGGGGCTCTGAAAGCCGGTCAGTTGCCGACCATGCGCGGCGGAACTTTTTTCCAGGGATATCCCGCCACGGCCATCTGGTACCCCAAATCGTACAGCTTCGTCATGTAGACCGGGTCGAAGGCCTGGGTGCTGGTGTCGTGGAAATCGCCGGGGATGTAGGCGAGGTTGTAGTCGATGCCGTTCTTCTTGGCGAAGACGTAGAGCTCGTAGAGATCGCCGACGCCTTGGCTCTTGATCAAGCTCGACACCGCGCGCCCGGCGATCGACAAAGTCCTCGCCTTCACCGCCTTGTATTCCGGATCGACATGGCCGTTGCGAATGATATAGGCGCGCCTGATCGGATTTATGCCAAGGCGGCCGTCGGTCTTGCTCGCCATGAACTGCGTCGGCACAAGGAAGACCTCGCGGGTCGCCCCGCCATCAACGTGCATTTCGTCATACACGCTCCCGTCGGCGGACACCTTGATGAACCCCGGCGGGAACACGGCCGGGATCGCCGCCGAGGCGAGCAGCACGGTGCGGAACAGGTCGAGTGCCTCGGGGCGCCCGCTGGTCGCGATCGCGCCCATGTCCCAGATCACCGGCCGCTCGGCGTCGAGATTGGTGGTGCCGATCAGGAGGCGGCGCCCTTTGCGATGCTCCGCCGCCACCTCCTCAAGGAACTTCTCGTCCACATAGTAGGCGACGACCCTGGCGAGCGGTGCGTTGCTCGCGAGCGCATCCCCGCCGAGCAGTCCCCTCACCGGCTGGGCAATGGCGATGTCCTTGGTCGTCGATTGCGTGAACACATGCTTCAGCGCTGGGTCATATTTGGGGCCCATGAAAGCGAACGGCGCCGTGAGCGCGCCGGTCGACACCCCGGTCACGAGGTCGAATTCGGGGCGCTTGCCTGAGGCGGTCCACCCCGCCAGCACCCCTGCCCCGAAGGCGCCGTCGCTGCCGCCGCCGGACAGCGCGAGGAAATTGACCACCGGCCGCTTGCCCGCCGCCACGAGATGGGGCCGCCCGGCGCGGGTCTGCGCCCACTTCTCCTTGACGATGGCGTCGGCGTTGGGCGGCAGCTCGTCGCCCCAGTAGCGGATCGGCGCGGGCCCCATGCCGACGACCACCGTCTCGCCCTCGAGCGTCGCCGGGACGGGATTGCGCGCGATGGCGGCGGCGCAGCCCGCGAGCCCCACGGCGAGGAGCAGGCCGCACGCGGCCTTTGACGCGAGACTTCTCGTGAACACGCACCCCCCTTTTCCCGCGGCACGAGCGCCCGCGCGGGAATTCTCTTTCCGGCCAGTAAACTAGCGCAAAGCAGGGCAGCTAAGCGAGCCCGCAGAATCGGCCGCTTTTCCTAGAATTCAGGCAGGCAGAACCGGCGCGACCCGACTTCATCCGCCCCCTCAGCCCGCCTCACAATTGCCCAGGGCTCGCCCAGGCGTCCCCAAACTTCGGTCCCCTCCCCGCGCTACCCGCGACCCACTAACCACATAGGAGCAAGTGGAATCATGCGGCATTGGGGACTCATTGCACTCGTCTGTCTGGTAACGCCGGCGCACGCGGGCCAGACCGTGGGCGCCACCTGGTACGGCAACGAGCTTCGCGGCAATCGCACGGCCTCCGGCGAGGTGTTCAACCCGAACGGGCTCACCGCAGCGCACCGGTCGCTGCCGTTCGGCACCTGCCTCCTCGTCGGCAATCCGAAAACCGGAAAGTTGGTCAAGGTCCGCGTCAACGACCGCGGCCCGTTCACCAAGAACCTCACCCTTGATCTCTCGGCCGGCGCCGCGCGGGCGATCGGCATGCGCACGACACAGAACGTGACGATGAAGCGGTGCTAGCGCCGCGCGGCGAACGCGTAGCCGAACAGCACGGCAATGGCGCCGTGCAGCGCGCCGCCGCCCCATAGTCCGGCGCTGCCGACCGCCAGCGCGGCGAACAGGAGCGCGACGGCGGCGAGCACGTTGTAGAGACCGAGCCCGTAGGCGGCGGCCAGACCGCCGGTCTGATCCAAGTGATTGCGGGCGAGAACCGCGGCAACGCCGAGACCGAACGTGCCGGCGCCAAGCAGCCTGATGAGCGCCAAGGTCGAACGTCGGCGGCTGTCCCGCCGACGCCTTCGATCACCATCAGCGGCGCCACCAGGGCGGCGATACCGAAGGCGATCTCGATGCACCCGGAGAAGATGACCAGGGGGTGCAGCATATCCGCCCTCCTATGGGCTCGGTTTCTCCCAGGAGAAGATCACCTTCCAGTCGTCCTTCATGTTGACCACGGTCCAGCCGCTGCCCTTGGCCTGCTGCATCAGCGAATCGGGAAACGTGCCGACGGGGGAGTCCGGTCCGTAGGCATATTCCCGCACGGCGTCGGTGTGATGTACGAGACCCATGAAGCACACGCCCATGCAGTTGGCGGTCCACTCCAGCATCTCCTTGTCGCCGTTAGAGTTGCCAAAGGCAAAGATCGGCTGGCGGCCGATATAGTGGTTGATGCCTGCCGCCTTGCCCGGACCGTCGTCGACGAACAAGACCTCGGGAAGCTTCACCAAGGTCGGGCTCGCATCCCACATGCGGAATTCGGTTTTGCCGGCCGAGCCGACCACCTGCCACGGCGGGATCCCGTAGCTCTCTTCGGTGAAGGCGCGCATGAACTCCACGCCGCCGCCGGACACGATGAAGGTCCGGAACTCCTTGGCGCGTAGATATTCGAGCAGCTCGATCATCGGCTTGTAAGTGAGATCGGTGTAGAGCCGCTTGAAGCGCGGGTGCTTGGCGGTCTTGAACCACGTCGCCACGACGTCGTTGAACTCCACGGTGGTGATGCCGCTATGGGTGGCGGCGACGATCTGCACCATGCCCTTCTCGCCCATGGAAGCGACCGCCTTCATGTTGCCGTCGAGCACGGACTTGAACGGCTCCTTCGTCTTCCAGTCGGGATGCTGGTTTGCCGTTGCCTTCACCCGGTCGATGGCGAAGGCGAACTGGGTGTAGATCGGCTGCTCGACCCACAAGGTGCCGTCATTGTCGAACGTGGCGATGCGGTTTGCGGGAGCGACATAGTCTGGGCTGCCGTCCGTCGTCACCCGCAGAACGAAATCGACGATGCTCTCCTTTACCGACCCGTCATTCCACGACGGCAGCGGATCGTCCGCCGCCTCCACACTCGACGTGACGCAGAGCACCAGAAATCCAAGGGCGCACACAACGCTCTTCATACCGTGCGCAAACATCGCTCGATCCTCATAAGAAAATAAAGGCGGGCGCCCACTACGGGCGCCCGCGTCGGCGTGCGCCTAGTTGCCGGGATGTCCCTTGGCAACTGCCTCTTCGATCTGCTCCTTGATAGCCTGAAGGTTGAACGACGCTCCTTTCTGCATCGGCGGAAACTCGATGGCCGTGGCGGCAAGCTCGCCGACCTTCTGCTGCACGTAGACGAAGCGCCAGAACTCACGTGCCATAAATTCGTTCATGTAGGCGGGCGCTCCCATGAGCAGATTTGTAATCGGCCCTCGCTCGAACGGGTCCTGCTTGAGGTTGACCATGATCGGCATATTGATGGGAACCTTGGGGCCCGGCCAGCCGTCCGGCTGGTCGAAGAAGCGGTACTTGAAGTCATCAAGACGCAGGCCTCCGAGGTTGGTTTCCACGAAGTACCAGATCTCCTGGCGCTTCGTTGGCCCCGTACCGGTGAGCAGATCCATTTGATTGTAGCCGTCGAGATGGACTTTGTAGGTCGTGCCGCCAAGGTCCTTGCCGGCTTTAAGCTCCTCGGCGATGCTCGGGTTACCTGCCGCCGCCACGAAGGTCGGGAACCAGTCGAGGCCCGAGAACAGGCCGTTCTCGACCTTGCCTGGGGGCACCTTGCCGGGCCAACGAATGATTGCCGGCACGCGGAATCCGCCCTCGAAGGCGGTGCCCTTGGTGCCGCGGAACGGCGTCATGGCGCCGTCCGGCCAGGTGAACACCTCGGCGCCGTTGTCGGTGGAGAACACAATGATCGTGTTGTCGGCGATGCCCATGTCGTCGAGCGCCTTCATCAGCGCGCCGATGTTATCGTCCATCTGCGCCATGCCGGCTTCTTCCATCCCGTAATTGGTCTCGGGATTCATCATCGCCTTGTACTTCTCAGACAGGAACGTCCACACATGCATGCGCGTGGTGTTGTGCCAGAGGAAGAACGGCTTGCCCTCGTCCTTGGCCTTCTTCATGAACTCGATCGATTTCCCGACAAGCACCTCATCGAAGGTGGTCATGTCGTATTTGGCATCGCCCACGCCCTCGCCGGAGCCGCCGTAAGGGGTGCGCCCGGTGTTCGGTCCGGGAGCGAGTGGCCCTTCGTCCACGATCTTCTGTTTGCCGATCTTGCCCCAGCGCGGCTGCTCAGTTGGATCGTCGGTGTCGGTCGCCCAGCAATGCACCAGGTTGCGAGGTCCGACCACATTCCGGATCGCAGGATCTGTCGGATAGGAATACCAGTAGGGATCCGACATTGCGTCGAGGTGGTAAAGATAGCCGAAGAACTCCTCGAAGCCGTGCACGCAGGGAAGATATTTATTCAGGTCGCCGAGATGGTTCTTGCCGAACTGCCCGGTGGCGTAGCCCATCGACCTTAATGCAGTGGCGATGGTCGGCGCTTGCGTCGGCAAGCCAACATCCGCGCCTGCCTGACCGACAGTGGTCATTCCAGTGCGCATGGGAAGTTCGCCGGTGATGAAATTCGCGCGTCCTGCCGTGCAGCTGGCTTCCGCATAGTAATCGGTGAAGCGCATGCCTTCCGACGCGAGCTTATCGAGGTTTGGCGTCTTGCCCGACATGATGCCCTGGTGATAGGCGCCGATGTTGAACCACCCAACGTCGTCACCCATGATGAACAGGATGTTGGGCTTCTCCGCTTGCGCATGCACCGCTGGAGCGCCCAGCAGCACTGAAACGAACCCAGCAATCGCCGCCGCGGCGACCGCCTTCAAAGCCCTTGCAAGACGGATGTTTGCCCGGGCCGTGTAAGCCTTAAGCATTGGAACGCCTCCTCCACTTCGACTTGTTTATTTGCGCGGAGACTATACCCCAAACCCCGCCCACCTGCAGTGTGCCGTACCGGCTGACCGAGGCCGCTACCAACAGGATCGACACTCTGGAATCATTACAATCAGAGTCAACCCCTCGCCATCCACGCGCACCTTACGTTCGTAAATCTGCGCTATGGTCCGCCTCCCCAAATTTCGATTCGGCGCTCGCAACAGCCCTAGGAGGAGGAAACTTTTATGACACTGACCCGCATTGCCTGTTTGCTGACGGCTCTTGCCGTCCTCGTCTGGTCGCCCGGCCTCGCTCTGGCCGAGGATGCCATCAGTCACCCGGCCAAGAAGGCCATCGGCTCTCACACGAACAACATGGTCGCCTCGCTCGCCGTGCTGAACGCGAAAGGCGCGAGCCTCGACGGCACGACGCTGACCCTGACCGGCGTGTCGCCCAATTCCATCGTCTTCGCCGACCGCCCCGTGCATGCCGCGGGCCATGTCTTGACCTCGCACTTCATCAAGGAATGGGACGAGGGCGCCGACAGCTTCGCCAAGAGTCCGCCCAACGCCACCATCTCGGTGCTCGGCAATGACGGCGGCACGGTCAAGGACGCCGTCGTCGTGCTCAAGTCGCCAAAGATGGACGGCGACAAGCTGACCTTCGATGTCACTGTGCTGGAAGGCGATCTCGCAGGCGCCTCCGGAGCGGCGGCGCTGTTCATCGACCGCTTCGCGGTACATGTCGGTGGTGGCGGCTGGCATGGCGGCAACGTTGTCGTCGGCGGCAGGCCCGCCTGGCACGGGGCTTGGTATGCGCGGCCAGGTGTCGCCTTCGACACCGGCGTTGCGGTCGGCGCGCTCGGCGCGGCGGCGGCAAGCCCGTATTACTACGGCGCGCAATGCGGTTATTACCCCTATCCGCCCTGCTACTAGGGCACGATTAGCCGGCGGCAAGCCGTTCCCACCTGAAGGGCTTGTTCCCGCCAAAATGTGGTTGTGATCTCATGCTGTAATGAGCGCCAGGCTAGGCATTTCGCCACGGCCTGGCGCGGAGCAGCATGGCGGGAGCAACACCACAGCAGCCGGCGCGGAAGCCGCTCCTGGCGCTGACCGGCGCCACGGGCTTCATCGGCCAGCATCTGTTGAAGGAGCTGCCGAAGCGCGGCTATCGCCTGCGCGTGCTTTTGCGGCGCCCGACCATGCTTCCGCAAGGCTGCGCCAGCGCCGTCATCGGCGATCTCGCCAAGCCCTACAACATGGCCGAGGCGCTCGCCGACGTCGATGCGGTGATCCACTCCGCCGGCCTCGCCAGCACCATGTCCGGACTGCCGGAGGACGACTATCGCCTGTTCAACACCGAGGCCACGGTCGGCTTCGCCCGCGCCGCCGAGCGGGCGCGCGTCAAGCGCTTCATCTTTCTGTCGTCGATCAGGGCGCAGTCAGGCCCCACTTGCGAAGGCGTGCTGACCGAGGACCGCGAGCCGCAACCGACCGACGCCTATGGAAGGTCGAAGCTCGAGGCCGAACGCGGCCTTGCCGAGACGGGCCTCGACTGGGCGGCGCTCCGGCTGACCCTCGTCTACGGGCCAGGTGCCCAAGGCAACATCGCCCGTCTGATCAAGCTCGCCCGTTCGCCCTATCCCCTGCCGCTCGCCGGGCTCAAGGCCAAGCACTCGCTCCTCGCCCTCGACAATCTGGTCGAGGCGGTCGACCGCGTGCTCGCCGCGCCGGCGCCATTGAAGCGCCCCTTCATCGTCGCGGACCTGAAGCCGCTGACCGTCGGCGAGATCGTTGCTGCGTTGCGGCAGGGCATGGGGCGCCGCGCCGGCCTGTTCTACGTGCCGCGGCCGATGCTCAAAGCCGCGTTGCGCGCGGCCGGTCAAGCCGCGGGCTGCGAGCCTCTTTTCGGATCTCTCGTCGCCGATCCGTCAGCGCTTAAGCGGCTCGACTGGGCGCCGCCTGTTGCAACGCAGCAAGGACTTGCGGCGCTCACGCAACACTCGATGCGCTGATGCTGGACTGCGCAACGTCTCGATTTTTATCTGCATTCAATGATCTGGTCTTACGTTCGTCGCATTCCGGCGCTATAGAATGAGCATGGCTGACGTGGGGGTCGCCGAGTACAAGGACCGTTGCCTCGAGATTTCAGTCTCTGGAGCTGAACTACCAGAACGGATCTCCGGGTGGCCTTATTGGAGGCGGGTATGGCACTCCCCAAGATCGTTGTGCGCGGTCGGCAAGTCATTCTCCTGAGCGGCTTCAAGGACGTCGAGATGGACGCGGCCACCAAGCGCCGCAGCGTCGTTGTCGATGCCGAGGAGAAGCTGAAGCTTGCGGCGAAGCGCAATCCGGATGCGGTTGCCTTCGGCTATATCGCCGGTGAATGGGTCGCGTCTGCCTAAAAGCTAAGGGATCGATCACCCTATGTGGCTGAGCGGCGCTCCGCCCCTGTGAGGTCGAGCGCCCGTCGCATCGTCAGGCTAAGGTCCCTTCCCGGCTCCCCTTGCCGGTTGCCCAAGCTCCCCCCATAACAGCTCTTGATAGGCGGGCTCGCCAGAGCCCGCCGTAAATGACTGGAGCGGTCTGTCCCGCGACGCCCCATGACCATCTCCCTGACCGAGCAGACGGTCGCCGTGCCGCCCGAATGGGCCCCGCAAAAGGCAATCTGGACGGCCTGGCCGGCCGACCCGGACGAGTGGGACGGCGATCTCACCGCGCCGCGCCGCGACGTGGCGGCGTTGGTGCGCGCACTGAGCCCCGCGAACACCGTCCGCCTTCTGGTCAACGGCGCCGAAGCCGAGGCTTCGGCACGCGCCGCGCTCGGCACGGACGCGGAGATCGTCCAGGCGACCTATGGCGACATCTGGCTCCGCGACACGGGCCCCGTCTTCGCGCGGTCTCCCGCCGGATACATCGCCCTGCGGTTCAAGACCAATGGCTGGGGCGGCAAGTTCGATCTCGCTGCCGATCACATGGTCGGCGCCGACATCGCCAGGCTCGCGGGGGCGCCCGTGCGGCAGTTTGATTTCGTGCTGGAAGGCGGCGCCATCGATCATGACGGCGAAGGTACCGTCCTTGCGACCCGCCAGACTTTGCTCAATGAGAACCGGAACGGCTGGACCGAGACGGAAGCGGGAGCCGCCCTCGCCGTTGCGCTCGGCGCGAAGAAGATCGTGTGGATCGACGAGGGCCTCATGGGCGACCACACCGACGGCCACGTCGACAACATCGCCCGCTTCGTCGCCCCGGCGCGTGTCGTCTGCCAAGCGCCAGCCGGTGCCGACGATCCTAACGCGGCCGTGCTCGACGCCATCGCCGCGCGCCTCGAAGCCGCGACCGACGCACAGGGCCGCAAGCTCGACATCATCCGCATTCCCGGTCCCGGACGCGTCCTCGATACGTCGGGCGAAATCGCGCCCGCGTCGCACATGAACTTCCTTATAGCCAACGGCGTCGTCGCCGTGCCGGTCTATGGCGCGGCCACGCAAGGAGCAGCCCTCGACGCTTTGCGCGCCGTCTTCCCGAACCGCGAGGTGATCGGGCTCTCGGCGCACGGCGTGTTGGCCGGAGGCGGCTCGTTTCACTGCATCACGCGCGAGGAGCCCGCCTGATGACGCGCACCATCACCGTCGCCGCCATCCAATCGAGCTTCGGTCCCGACATGAAGGCCAATCTCGACAAGGTCGAGGCCTTCGTCTGCGACGCGGCGAAAGAGAACGCGCAAGTCATCCTTCCGCCCGAGCTGTTTCAGGGCATCTACTTTCCCACCCGGCAGGACCCGAAATGGTTCGAGACCGCCTATGGCGTGGGCGAGCATCCATGCGTGCGTGCGCTCCAGAAGCTCGCCAAGAGCCTGGAGGTCGTCATCCCCATCTCGTTCTTCGAGAAGGAGGGCCCGCGCCATTACAACAGCGTGGCCATCGCCGACACTGACGGCGAGATCCTCGGCGTCTATCGCAAGAGCCACATCCCCGACGGCCCCGGCTATCAGGAGAAATACTATTTCCGCCCCGGCGATACCGGCTTCAAGGCGTGGAAAACGCGGCACGGGACCATCGGCGTCGGCATTTGCTGGGACCAATGGTACCCGGAAGCCGCCCGCGCCATGATGCTGGAGGGCGCCGAGCTGCTGCTCTACCCCACGGCTATCGGCACGGAGCCCTATGACGCGACCCTCGACACGAGCGGGCGCTGGCAGCGCGTCATGCAGGGCCATGCCGTGGCCAATGCCGTGCCCGTGGTCGCCGCGAACCGCATCGGGGTGGAGGACAATGACGGCGTGAGCCAGAGCTATTACGGCCACTCCTTCGTCGCCGACCATGCTGGCGATCTGGTCGCGCAATTCGGCAGTACAGACGAAGGCGTGCTCGTTGCCCGCTTCGACCTCGACGCGCTCGCCCGCTATCGCGCCGAGTGGGGCTTCTTCCGCGACCGCCGCACCGACCTCTACGCCAAGGGCTTGGTGTGACGGGAGCCGTCCCCAATCCCCTCAACGACCCGACGGCGGTGGCCCTTACGGCCGGCGATCTCGAAGCGGTTTTCTTGCCCGGCCACGGCATGCTCGGCATTTCGCTGCGCCGCCAAGGCATCGAGTTCCTCCGTCAGATCGACGACCTCAAGACCGCCGCGACGAGCGGCGCCGTCGCCGGCATTCCCTTGCTGTTCCCCTGGGCCAATCGCCTCGCCGGCTTCCGCTATGAGGCCGCCGGCCGCACGGTCACCCTTCCCCAGCATTCGCCGCTGATGCGCTACGACAACAACGGACTGCCAATGCACGGCATGCCCTGGCCGCATCTCACCTGGACCATCGTTGAGCGCGCCGCCAGCCGACTGATCGCGCGCCTCGATTGGTCGAGCGCCGAGCACTTGTCGGTCTTCCCGTATCCCTGCCGGCTGCTGATGACTGCGAGCCTCGATGGAAATGGCCTCACCATCGAGACGGCGCTCACCGCCACGGGCGGTGCGGCCGTGCCGGTAAGCTTCGGCTTCCATCCTTATCTCGGCCTGCCGGAACTGAGCCGCGAGGACTGGCGCGTGCATATCCCGCCCATGCGGCATCTCGCGCTCGATCCAAGCAAGATCCCGACCGGCGCGGCGGAGCCGTTCGGCGGCCTGGAGGACGCCCTCGGCGACCGCGATTTCGATGACGGGTTCGCGCTTCTCGGGGACCGCGTAACTCTGTCGGTTGCCGGCGGAGGCTGGCGCGTCTCCGTCGATCTGCTCGACGACTATCCTTATGCGCAGGTCTATGCGCCGCGCGGGCACAATTACCTCGCCTTCGAGCCCATGACCGCGCCGAGTAACGCGCTAGTCAGCGGCAAGGGCCTGCATCTCGCGGAGCCGGGCGGGACGTTCCGCGCCGCGTTCCGTATCCGCATCGGGGCGGACACGTAGTCGCCTCAATCAGAGATAGCTCCACCACCATTCGCTGCGCCGCTGCTTGAGGCCTGCGAACCAGCGGCAGAGCGGGTAGAGCAGCAGGAGCACGAGCAGCCAGAAAAGATAGACGGCCGACAGGCCGAAGCCGATCTGCGGCGTGGCGGCGAACTCGCCCGTCATCGCGAAAGCCGTCACGACCGCCAGCGCATGAATCAAATAGATGTGCACGACATAGAAGAAGAACGGAACGCGCCCGAACACGGTGAGCCAGCCCGCAAGCATACCCCGCACATTCTCGAATGCCGCAAGCAGCATCAAAGCGGGTCCCAAGGTCATCATCAAGAACAGCAGCGACGGCGGATATTTCTCGCAGTTCAGGAACGAGAGCAGCGTAGCGAGTGGCGTGTCCTGCACCGTCCACGGCGCAGGATCGCCATAGAGAGTGCTGGTGCGGAGCAGGACGAAACCTAGGGTGATTGCTGCGCCGAGCATTAGTAAGAATTGCTGTCTCGCTTCAGACTCGAGCTGCATCACCGGGCCAAGCGCATAGCCCGCGGCCATCACTCCGATCCAGGGAATGAGGGGGTAGAGCACATAGACATCTACACCGTTGCCAAGCGTCGTTTCACCACGCTCATGCAAGAGGTGCCAGAGCCACGCCCCTTGGCCGAACATTTCGCCCCTGACGCCGTCGAGAAGATTGTGGCCGGCGATCATGGTGAGTGCGATCGCCGTGATGGCCCAGCGCGGGAGCCAGATCAACGCCGCGAGCGTCATCATCGAGGCACCGATCATAAAAATGATGCCCGCGCCCAGTCGGAAAGAATCTAGATCGAACCTCCAACCGAATTTGATCAGCGTGACATCGATTAGGATCAAAAACAGGCCGCGCGTGACCAGGAAGCGGCTGGTCTCGCCGGCGCTACGACTGCGGCCGTAGAGATAGGCGGACACTCCGGCGAGCAAGACGAAGGTCGGCGCGCAAAAATGCGAGATCCATCGCGTGAGAAAAAGGGCCGGTTCGGTCACGTCCCGCGGATTGAAGCCCGTGTCGCTGAAGAAATCGCGCGTGTGGTCCAGCGCCATCAGTGCCATGACGAGACCGCGAAGGATATCGACCGACCGGAGCCTGGTTCGGGCCGCGGCAGGCGAGGTCCGCTCGGCCGCTACCCTCCGCTCCCGATCCGGCATTTCGACGCTGGTCTGCATGACGGCCATTTTGTCCCAGAGAAGTAGGGCGAAATTTACTGGCACAACGCCGCGCGATGGGCCTAATTCGTGCCGCGAAAAGACGCGAGACCTTGGCCCGGGGGAAACTAATGGCGTGGAGCATCGCATGAGCCGGCAAGCGCCGCTGATTTTTGTCGTCTCGGGCGAGGCCTCCGGCGACAACCTCGCTGGACGGCTGATGGCCGCGCTGAAAGCGCAGACCGATGGCCGCGTCCGCTTCGCCGGCGTCGGCGGCCCGCAGAGCGAGGCGCACGGGCTGAAAAGCCTGTTCCCCATGCGCGAGCTTTCGGTCATCGGGCTTGCCGAGGTGCTGCCGCATCTCCCCCGCCTCATCAAACGCTTGAATCAGACGGTCGCCGCCGCCCGCGAGCTCAAGCCAGACGTCATCGTCACCGTCGATTCGCCGGGCTTCTGCCTCAGGCTTGCCCATCACCTGCGCGGCTCTGGCATCCCGGTGGTGCACTACGTCGCGCCCCAGCTCTGGGCTTGGCGCGCCGGGCGCGCGCGGAAGCTCGCCAAGCGGGTCGACCACCTCATGGCGCTTCTGCCGTTCGAGGTCCCCTTCTTCGCCAATTACGGCATCCCTTGCACCTATGTCGGCCATTCGGCCATCGAGTCCGGCGCAAGCAGCGGCGACGGCCCGGCGTTCAGGCGGCGCCACGATCTGCCGGCGGACGTGCCACTCCTTTGCGTCGTGCCCGGCAGCCGCGCGGGCGAGGTGCGGCGCATCCTGCCGGTGTTCGGCGAGGCGCTCCGCCTGCTGAAGGAGGCGCACCCTGAGCTCCGCGTCGTCATACCCGTCGCCGCGCCGGTCGCTGATGAAGTCGATGCGTTGACCAAGGATTGGCCATTGCCGGTGATCCAGGTCGCCGATGCGGACGAGCGCTTCGATGCCTTCGCCGCTTGCAACGCCGCCATGACGAAGTCCGGCACGGTGACGCTAGAGCTTGCCCTCGCTCAGGTCCCCATGGTCGTGGCCTACCGGGTCAGCGCCGCGACCGCCTTCCTCGTCCGCCGCATGGGCGTGAATGTCGAATACGCCTCGCTGGTGAACCTGCTCGTCGGCCACGCGGTAGTGCCGGAGCTGCTTCAGGAGAATTGCACCCCCGACCGGCTCGCTACCGCCGTCGACGAGCTGCTGCGCTCGAAAGACGCGCGCGACGCCCAGCGCGAAGGCTTCCGCGAAGTCGTCAAGATCCTGGGCGAAGCCACGCCGCCGCCCAGCCAACGCGCCGCCAAGGTGGTGCTCGACGCCATTCGCGTGCGCGCCGCGCTCGAACCGCTGGAGCGCTAGCCGCTTGCCGCCCCGGCCCCCGCATCGAAGCGCCCCTGCACCCGCTTGAGCTGCTCGTCGATGCTCTCGTTGATCATGCTCGCCACGCGCAACGCCTCGCAGCCGGCGTGGCCATCGACCAGCGGCTTCGTACCGTTGGCGATGCAATCGAGAAACGCGTCGATCTCGTTGGCTAGACTGTCCTCTTGCGGAATTTCATGCGTTTGCTGTTCGATCGCCGCGAGCCCAACGGTCATGGGATCGCCGCGCAAGCGATAGCCGGAGATGCGCCGCTCGCCGAGGTCGCAGCTGAGATAGTGGTTGTGGGCAAACACGCGCATCCTTCGCTCGGTCTTGTAACTCACCCGGCTCGCCGTGACGTTGGCGATGCAGCCCGATTCGAATGTGATCCTGGCATTGGCGAGGTCGATCCTGCGGCCCAGCACCGGCGTGCCCACCGCGTCCACCTTGCTCACCGGCGAGCCAACCAGGCCGATGATCATGTCGATGTCGTGGATCATGAGGTCGAGCACCACGTCCACCTCGACGCCGCGCTCCTTCCACGGCGCGATGCGGTAACTCTCGAAATAGAGCGGTTCGGAGATGATGCCGGCGAGCGTGCGGTAGGCGGCGGAGAAGCGCTCGATGTGGCCAACCTGAAGGACGGTGCCGCGCGCCTCGGCAAGCGCGGTGAGAGCATCGGCGCTCTCGACGCTATCGGTGATGGGCTTCTCGACCAGCACGTGCACCCCCGCCTCGATAAGATCGCGGGCGATAGCGTAGTGGCCCGGCGTCGGCACGGCGACACTCACCGCATCGACGCGGCCGAGAATGTCGCGATAGTCGAAGGCAGGTTCGGCGCCGAACTCCTGCGCAACGGCGCGGGCCCGCGCCTGGTCGGTATCGACCACGGCGACAAGGCGAGCGCGTGGGTTCTGCGCGTAATGATTGGCATGGAAGCGCCCGAAATAGCCCGTTCCCACGACAGCGCTGCGAATTTGCTCGGTCATTGCCCCTACCGCTTCAAGCTTCCCGGCGGTTGTGTCTCAAAATCAAGCGCTTCGCTAGCCCCAAGCTGCATGGGCGGCAATCCTACCAGGAATCAGGCCGTGCACTGGCCCAACTCCCTGCCTCTACTCCGCGGCGATGTTCTTCCTGACCGTGCCGAGCGCGCCGAGCACCGTGTCGATCACAAGATCCTGCGCCTCGTGGCTGAGATAGCCATGCATGGGCAGGCTGATCACACGGTCCACCAGCCACTCCGCGTTGGGCAGACCGCCCGACGCGGTGGGATAGTCGCGGTAGGGCGCAAGCTGATGCAGCGGGCTCGTATAGTGGATCGCGGTCGGTACGCCGGCCGCGCGGCACGCGTTCGCGACCGCGTCGCGGCGGTCGGTAATGATCGTGTACTGTGCCCACACCGAGGTGGTGCCCGCCATGAGCTCCGGCACCTTGGCGACGGCGGCGAGGGCTGCGTTGTAGCGCTGGGCCGCGGCCTGCCGCGCCACGATCTCCGCCGGGAACAGACCGAGCTTCTCCAGGAGCACGGCGGCCTGGAAGGAGTCGAGCCGGCTGTTGAGGCCAATCTCCTCGGTCTCCGTCTGGCTCGGGCCCTTGCCGTGATTGCGCAAGGAGAGCAGAAGCTTCGCCTTGGCATCGTCATCGGTAAACAGCGCGCCGCCGTCGCCGTAAGCGCCGAGCGGCTTCGACGGATAAAAGCTCGTTCCCGTATAGGCGGCAAGCGTGCCGACTTTTTTTCCGCTCAGTGCCGCGCCGAAGCTTTGCGCCGCGTCGGCGATGACGAGGAGGCCGTGCGCCGCGGCGATGTCGTGGATGCGCGCATAGTCCGCCGGTTGGCCGTAGAGGTCGACGGCGATGATGCAGCGGGGCGTGAGCCCGCGCGCCTTCGCTGCGCCGATAGCGCCTTCGAGGCTGTCCGTATCCATGTTGAAGGTGTCGCGGCGCACGTCGACGAAGACAGGCGTTGCGCCGCTGAGGACGGGGACCTCCGCCGTGGCGACGAACGTGAACGCAGGCACGAACACCGCGTCGCCCGGTCCGACATTCTCCGCCATGAGCGCCAGCAGCAACGCGTCGGTGCCGTTGGCGCATGAGATACAGTGTTTGGCGCCGCAGAACACGGCAAGGCGGCGCTCGACCTCGGCAACCTGGGGCCCGAGGATATACTGGTCGCTTTCGAGCACGTCGAGGAGCGCCCGTCCGATGCGGTCGCCCATCCGCTGGCGCTGCGCCGCCAAGTCGATAAACGCCGGAATTGTCCGTTTCGTATCCTTACTCATGCAGTCTCCACGGGACGCCCTGGGCAATGCGCGAAATCATAAGGTCGGACAGCTCCTCCTAGAGAAGGCTCACGCCAGCCCCATTACCTGACTCCATAGCATGAATTCCACCCTCAAACCCGGTGCAACGCGGCGAAACGTCCCGCTTCCTTCAAGGGAAAAGCGCCGCCGTTGCCCACACGAGCACGACGAGCAATACGGCGCCGAGCCCAAGGCTCCAGCCGATGAGCTTTTTCTCGATCGGGAGCAGCGGCTCCGCTTGGACCTTGCGCAGCTCCTTGCCGATATCAGGCTCGCGTGACGCCATGACCGCCCGCTCCTACCCGCTCACCGTCGGCGGATAAACACCGTTGAAGAAGATCCAGGATATCGCCAAGCCGACCCAGATCACGAAGCCGAACAGGCAGACGACATAGACCGCCGCAAGCCGGCCGATTCCTTCCTGCCATAATCTTCTCAAATCGGACAACAGGCCGATCGTGAAGAAAGTCAGGAGGAAGAAAATCTGTCTGAACACGTTGGCCTCGCTCATCGCCGCGTCTAGCGGCTTGGCGGCGGCCTCAGAAGTGAGCGCGATCACGAACACGATCAGGAACGTGGCGACAAAGCCGAGCACGAATTTCGGGAAGCGCTCCCAAATCTCCCGCGACCTGAGCTCGTCGCCCTCCTTGCGCGGCTCGATGTGCCGCGTCCAGATATAGGCGAGGATGAATGCCCACACGCCGATAAAAATATCGATGAAAATCTTCACGGTCGTCGTCGTGCCGAGCATCCAGCCCTTTTCGTAGACGACGCCCCGCGCGGCGGCATCGGCATAGATCAATGCCTCGGTGATCGCGCCGCTTGCCACTGCGGCGCCGTCGGTCTTCACCGCAAGTCCCATCCACGCCGCCGCGACCATCGGCTCGTGGGACAGGAACGCGGCAGCAAGGAACGGCAGGATGAGCAGCTCGACCATCGCGAACACCACGACGAGCGAAGACACCATCACCGCGACCATGGGCCTTGCGCGAATGGCCCCGGCCGTCGCGATCGCCGCCGACACACCGCAGATTGAGATGCCCGAGGCGAGCGGCGCCGCCCATTCGCGGCTGAGGACGAACCATTTGCGCGCCACCCAGTAGACCACGGCCCAATAGATGAGATAGGCCTCGACGATGGCGGCGAGCCCGCGAAACATCACCGACGAGGCAAGGCCGAGCTGTTCGGCGGCCTTGATGCCGAGCGTACCGCCGAGAATGACGATGGCCGTCTTGATGAACAGCTCGGGCCGCGCGGCCTCGTTGAGCCATCGGGCAAACCCGGGAAGCGCATTGGCGATGAACAGGCCCGCAAGCAGAGCGATCAGATAGCCCGACTCGCCGGTCAGCCTGAGCGACCAGGCGATGCCAAATTTCTCCATGTCTGCCGGCGTGGTCACGGCGATATAGGCATAGTTGCCGATGACCCAGCAGGCATAGGCCAGCCAGAAAATGACGGTGAAACTCGCGGCGAATCGGCCAACATTCACCCCGAGCGCCGCCGCGGCAAACAGCAGCAGCACCAGCACGAACGCATAGGTGAGGAGAAGCGCGACGAAGCCGCCAAGCGCCGCGTAGACTTCGCCCGCGGGCTGCACCGCCTTGGCGAGGTCGATCCAAGACTTGGGGGCTGCGGCGAAACCGAGGAGGTCCACACCGAGTATCGGTCCGAGCGAGAGCACAAAAATGACGAGGCCGAGGATGACGGCGAGCCAGTCCTCGCTTAGTGCTTCAACGCGTCGTACCATTGCCAGCGCAGCCAAATAGATGACGCCCCGCCCTGCACATTAGCCCTATAACTCACTCGATCCAAACCTGGAGACGCCTCGAAACCCATGCTGCTTGGCTCCGAACGGCTGATCGCCTCCTCCCGCCTCAACGGCCTTCGGGTCGGCATTCTGGCCAATCCGGCCTCCAGCGATCGCGACTACCGGCATATCGTCGACCTTCTCGCCGCCTCGTCGAATTTCAAGCTCGCGGCGATCTTCGGCCCCCAGCACGGCTTCCGCTCCGACCTCCAGGACAACATGATCGAGACGCCGCACATGGTCGACCCGCGCCGCCACGTGCCGGTCTTCTCGCTCTACAGCGAGACCCGCGAGCCGACGCAAGAGATGCTCAACCTCATCGATGTGCTCGTCATCGACCTCCAGGACGTCGGCGCGCGCATCTACACTTTCATCTACACCATGGCCAACTGCCTCCGCGCGGCGGCGCGCGCAGGGGTTCCGGTGATCGTTTGCGACCGCCCCAATCCAATCGGCGGCGTGCAGGTCGAAGGGCCGATGCTCGAGCCCGGCTTCGAATCGTTCGTTGGACAATTTCCCATACCCATGCGCCACGGCATGACGGTGGCCGAGCTTGCCCGCCTGTTCAACGAGCATCACGCCATCGGCGCCCCGCTCGAGGTCGTGCCCATGGAAGGCTGGTCGCGCGAGCTCTATTTCGACGACACCGAGATTCCCTGGATCATGCCCTCCCCCAACATGCCGACCTTGGACACGGCCATCGTCTATCCCGGCACCGTGCTGTTCGAGGGAACGATGATGTCGGAAGGCCGCGGCACGACGCGTCCGTTCGAGTTGATCGGCGCGCCGTGGCTTGACGGGGCGGCGCTTGCCGCGCGGCTGAACCAGGCTGGGCTCGCAGGTGTCTATTTCCGCGAGATCGTGTTCGAGCCGACTTTTCAGAAGCACGCCAGGGTCCCGTGCGGCGGCTGCCAGATCCACGTCAATTCGCGCTGGGACTTCGAGCCGGTCAAAGCCGGCGTCGCGGTGATGCGCGAAGTGTTCACCCTAAGCGGCGACAAGTTCCAATGGCGCGAGCCGCCCTACGAATACGAGCATGACAAGATGCCGATCGACATTCTTGCGGGCTCGGCCTTGGTTAGGGAGCAGATCGAGCAGCAGGCGCCGCTCGACGACATCGCCGCAAGCTGGCGCTCCGGCGTGAAGGACTTCGAACAACTGCGGAAGCCGTATCTGCTCTACTAAGCTTGGCGGAGGACCGGGCCTCGCATGTTCCCAATCTCAGACGACAATCCCCGCCTCGGCACGCCCATGGTCACCTGGTCGATCATTGCCGTGTGCGTGCTCGTCTTCTTCTGGCAGGTCTCGCTTGGCGCAAGAGGCGGCGAGATCGCGATTTTTCAGTTCGGCATGATCCCGGCGCGCCTGTTCGGGATGGCCGATCTCGATCCCGCGCTCGTCGCCGCGCCAGCTTGGTCGACGATGTTCACCTCCATGTTCATGCACGGCGGCTGGTTGCATCTTGGCTTCAACATGCTGTTCCTGTGGATCTTCGGCGACAATGTCGAGGACTCCATGGGGCACGTCCGCTACCTCGTCTTCTATCTTGCTTGCGGCGTCGCCGCGGCGCTGGCGCAAGCCCTGGTCAATCCCGATTCGACCATCCCCATGGTCGGCGCGAGCGGCGCCATCTCCGGCGTGCTCGGCGCCTATCTCCTACTGCACCCGCACGCCACGGTGCGCACGCTGATTTTCCTTGGGCTGTTCGTCACCATGATGCATCTGCCGGCCATGATCGTGCTGGGCCTGTGGTTTGTGCTGCAGCTGGTCAGCGCCGCCATAGCGAACTCCGGCGAAGCTGGCGTGGCCTTCTGGGCTCATGTCGGCGGGTTCGTCGCCGGCATGGCGCTGGTGCCGCTATTCAAGAAGAACAACGTGCCACTATTCCAGCCGCCCCTCTACCGGCCGTTCCAGATCGAGCGCCGGCGCGGGCCCTGGGGCTAAGCTAGCGCCGCACCCACTCCGACATCATCGGACAGCCGAGCGACTTCTCGAACGCCTCGACAAGCTCCTCTTGGTCCTCCGCGGCGATATAGAGACCGCCCGTTTCCTCGGCGAGACATCTGACATCGAGCGCGCTCTGCGCTCCCGTCCAGAAGGCCGTCATACGAAACCCGATGACGTGGACGGTCAGCTGTAGACCCTCCGCTTTCAGGATCTTGCCAAGGGCACATGGCGCACCGTCGCAGGTCTCCTCCCCGTCAGTCAGCAGGACAACGACGCCCGGTTCGGCCCTGAAGTCGAGCACCTCCGCCGCCTGCTGCACAGCCGCCGCCAAGGGAGTCTTGCCCGACGGATTTAACGTACTCACGTCGTTCAGGATGCGCTGCGCCGCGTTGGGCTCGGGCCGCAGTTTGAGCTCGACATTGCATTGCCGATACGAGCCTGGCCCATAGGTGATAAGCCCGATACGGCGAAAACGCATGACGCGCGGCAAAGCCTGAGCAAGGGCTTTCCGTACCTCGTCGATGCGGCGGATTTTCGCGCCGATACCTTCGGCCAAGCTGCCGGCCATGGAGCCCGACGCATCGAAAACGATCATGGCGTCCTCGGTGCACGGCGCCGCCGCCTGATCCGCGGCCATTGCGGCACCCGGTCCGGCGAGAAATGCGAGCAGCGCGAATGCGCCGCACCGCAGAGAGTATGCGAGCCTGTCCATGTCGCGACTCTGGCTAAGAATGCCGGATTCCATGGAGGATTTTTCTGACAGAGTCGAGCGTCGGCAGCCGTAGGCCTAGAATGCAGGCGCTTCCCACTCCGACATGATTGGGCAGCCGAGCGTCTTCTCGAAGGCCTGCGCAAGCTCCTCCTCGTCCTCGGCGGTAATGTAGAGGCCGCCGTTCTCCTCTGCGAGGCATTTGACCTCGAGCACGTTCTGCTCTCCGGTCCACAGGAAGTTCTTCATGCGAAAGCCAACGACGTGGACGGTAAGCTGGGCCGCCTCCGCATGCAGGCGCCTGCCGAACTCGCACGGCGCGCCGCCGCACGTCTCCTCCCCGTCGGTGAGCACGATGACGACACCGGGCTCGCTCCTGAAGTCGAGCACTTCCGCCGCCTGCCCCACGGCCTCCACCAACGGAGTCTTTCCGGCTGGGTTCAGCGCGTTGACGTCGTTCATGATCAGCTCGGCCGCGTTGGCCGTGGGCCTCAGATTGAGCTCGACGTTGCACTGCTGGTACGGCCCAGGCCCGTAGGTGATGAGGCCGACACGGCGCAGGCGCGTGGCCGTGGGCAACACCCTGGCAAGCGCCTTGCGCACTTCGTTGATGCGCGGAATCGTCGTGGCGATGCCCTGGTTCAGGTTGCCGGCCATCGATCCGGACGCATCGAAGACGATCATCGCGTCCTCGGTGCACGGCACCGGCTCCCCGTCTGCCGCGACCGCGGCCAAATGACCGAGGAGGAGCGCAAACAGGGCGCCCGCCGCCAACTTCGCCGAATGTGACAATGGGTCCACAAGCGGACACTACCTCAAAACTAGGGCTCGGTGCAGACGTTGCGCGCCGCCACCCCCTGAAACCGCTGGCGCGGTCTGACGGCATGGGCGAAGCTACCCTGTGGCGGACGCATCGTCGTCGAGGGCGAACCGGCGACGGGCGCCTAGGCTCGCCCCCGAGTCAAGGCGTCAGCTTCGGACGCGGAACGCCCAGATGATCAGCGCCACCCCCTCGATGAGCAGCAGAATGCCGAACACGAAGGGCACGGCGAGTGCCGCCGCCATCGGCGAGCCGAGCAAGATGAGGCCGATGATGAAGTTGATGACGCCGAAGATAAAAGAGCCGATGCCGCCGCCGGTAAAGCCGCCAATGATCGCGAACACGCCGATGACAAGCCCCAGCACGCCGAGCCAGACCACGAGCGCCGTCGGCAGCACGATGGCCGCGGTCAGCGGATGGTTCAGCACGATGAGGCCGGCGACGATGCCGAGAATGCCGATGAGGAGCGACCAGAACCACGGTACCGACCGGTCGACGAACACGCGCACCAACTCCAGCACGCCGACAAAGAGCCAGTAGAATCCGAGGAAGATGACGAACGCGACCAAGGTTTGCGCGGGCGACGTCAACAGCAGAATGCCGAAGATGATCGCCGCGATCCCTTCGAGCAGAAACACCCACCAAACGTCCGACTGGTCCTTATGCGCGGTAGCTGCAGCAGCCATGATGGTGACCTCCCTTTGCCGCCTCTGCTCAAGTGCCGGCGAGCGGGCGGCCGACTCGCCTGGCGACGCGCTACGGTTAAGGCGCGAACTATACCCCCTCTTATTGAGACGATTCTGCCAGTCCAGGCGGGAAATCCGGGTGGTAACCGCTGAGCCATTGAACTATTTAGGGGAAAAGTCCCCATGCCTGGCCTTGGACCTGGCCCAAGGCGGAGCAAGTCGATGCCGCGACCCGTCGTTCGCGTTCCCTCCTCAGTTTGGCGTGCCGCTGGCACGGCCGAGGGCGTGCGCGCCATCCCTGAGGAAACCGCGATCGCCTTCACCTTCAACACCGCCTCCTACGCGGTGATGATGGCGACGCCGCAGGATCTCGAGGATTTCGCCGTAGGTTTCGCCCTGACCGAGGGCGTCATCTCGTCCATCGACGTCATCGAAGGCATCGACGTGGTCGAGGAAGACGCCGGCATCGAGCTCCGCATCTGGCTGAAGGCCCCTGACGCCGTGGAGTTTCTGGGGCGGAGGCGCAAGCTCGCCGGCCCCACGGGATGTGGACTGTGCGGCGTGGAGAGCCTCGTCGAGGCGATGCGGCCGCCGCCCGACGTCGGCAAAGGTCGCGTGCTGACGGGGGACCAGATCATGACGGCGGTCGACTCCCTCTTCCCCAAACAAGACCTCAACCGCGAGACGCGCGCCGTACATGCGGCAGGTTTCTGGGACCCTGAGCGAAATCTGGTCGCAGTGCGCGAGGACGTTGGTCGCCACAATGCGCTCGACAAGCTCGCCGGCGCGTTGGCGCGAGATGGAGCCACCGCCGCGCAGGGTCTCATCGTGCTGACAAGCCGCGTCTCAATAGAGATGGTGCAGAAGTCGGCGGCGATCGGCGCTCCCATCATCGCCGCCGTGTCGGCGCCGACGGCGCTCGCGGTCCGCATGGCCGAAGCCTGCGGCATGACGCTCATCGCCATCGCCCGCAAGGATGGGTTCGAGGTATTCACCCATCCGCACCGCGTGAAGGGCAGGCTTGCGACCTCCGTCGCGTAACGGAGATGCGGTTGTCGCGATACGCCATCATCGAGGCCCCCTCGCCGCTTGGCTTGTGGCCGAGCGGCATCGAGCATGCACCCGAGGTGCTTCTCAAGCTGGGGCTCGCCCGTGCGCTGAACGCTCGACCCGATCGTCGCGTTGAGCCGCCCGAGTATGACCCGGTGCGCGACGCCGTTACGCAGATGCTCAATCCGCGCGGACTTGCCGAGTACTCCCCGCGGCTAGCAGACGCGGTCGGTGCCGTGCTCGACAAGGGAGAGTTTCCGGTCGTGCTGGGTGGCGATTGCAGCATTCTGCTCGGCTGCACGCTGGCATTGAGGCGGCGGGGCCGGTACGGCCTCCTCTTCCTCGATGGTCATGCCGACTTCTATCAACCAGAGGCCTCGCCGACCGGCGAGGCTGCGGACATGGATCTCGGCCTTGTCTCGGGGCGCGGCCCCGATGCGGTCGTCAACTTGGAGGGCCGCAAGCCTTATGCGCGCGACGAGGACATCGTCGTGTTCGGCCAGCGGGACGCGGCCATGACCTTCAAGCACGGCAGCCGCGATGTGCGCGCGACCGGCATGACGGTCCTGGACCTTATCGATGTGCGCAAGGCCGGCGCAAAGACCGCCGCTGCGGCGGCGGTCGCAAAGCTCACAGCTGTCGGCAGTCTGGGATTCTGGATTCATCTCGACGTCGACGTACTCGACGACGCGATCATGCCGGCCGTCGACTATCGCATGACCGACGGGCTCGATTTCGACGAATTGGTCGCCGTATTGCAGACTGCGACCGGAACCGGCCGCGCGGTTGGCCTCGACATCACCATCTTCAACCCGAACCTTGACCCCGACCGGACCGTGGCGCGCAGACTGGTTGATGCATTGAGGCAGGGATTGGCGGTCGAAGCGGCCTGACCGCGCTATCCAGTCAGGAATAGGTCACCCAGACATTGGGCTCTTCATAGGTTCCGGTCTGACGGTCGACATCGATCTTCACCGGGGCGATGGCGCCCTCTATCGCATAGGGTCCCGTTTCCTTGAACCGCTGCTTGGACCAGTTCTCCCAGAAGCCGATGGGCTCGTGCACCACCATCGACCGCTCGCAGGGGCCAATGAGCTTCCCGCCGACGGAGAGATGGCTCCGCAGCCACGGGTCGTAGACGCGGCCCGTCGGATCGGTCCAGGACAAGTACTCTGAGATCGGCACCCAAGGGTGCTTGACTTTCGCCGAAGGCCGCACCGGCGCGACCAAACCGCGCAGGTCTTTGGCCTCGGCGAGCTCGACCAGGGCCCGGATCATGAGCCGGGCGTAGCCTTTGGACCGATGCACCGCCGGCACCGAGATGGCGAGCGCCCCAAGCATATTCAGTCGAGCGCTTCTGGACCGCGCCGCCGTCTCGACCACCCAATCCCAACCTTCCGGAGGCAGATCGTCAGGACCCGAGCAGGCGAACGGTACCGAATTCGCAACGGCCACAGGATAGCCCGTGGTTTCGTCGACCAGGCAGAGCTGATAGTCCGGATATTCGTTCAGCAGGTCCTGGTAATACTCGTAGTGAGCCCTCGTATAATTGAGATAGCCGAGCTCGTTCCAGGCTGCCTGCTCGATCGAGCTTGCGGCCTTCTTAAGCTCTGGGCTCTCAGCCCGGGATCGTATGGCGAGGCTTGCCGCCATGTTGGGCTCGAAAATCCTGACCAGTATCGAGTCGACCGCACTTTCCAGGCGGCACGCCCCCGGGGGCGTTTACGCCGCCCGGGGCCCATAGTTAATAGAGGGTAAACGGGCGTTCCGCAATTCGTTAATCAGTCTACGGTATTTGGATATTCCGTAGCCTGATGATTATGCAGAGCCGGGGCGTGCCGACCGCGCCGGCAAAAAATAATGAGGAGACGCAAGACGTTCGCGGGAAGCTGCAAGAAGCACTTAACGCCTGGCAGCTACAAAAGGATCCTTGAAAACCCGTCCCCTCGAATGCGGTTCGCCGGTGTCCCTGTCCGACCGAGAAATCCCCTATCATGGCGACCTTCGCCGCCTGACCACCCTGATCGCGGCGGCCATTGCCTTCTTTGGTCTGGTCCTGTTGGCGATCATCGCCTATGTGGGCTGGACCGCGAACCAATCCGCGGTCGAGAGAGAACGCACCCTCCTCGAGAACGCTCTCAATCAAAGCATCGCCGGCGTGCTCAACGAGCAAAAGAGCGTGGCCTGGTGGGATGACGCAGTCATCAAGATCACCGACGAGGCCATGGACGACGAGTTCGTCGACGCCAATTTCGGTATCTTTCTCACCGAGACTTATGCCCACGACGAGGTCTACATCATCAACCCCAAGAGCAAGCCGCTTTACGCCTGGCGTGACGCGGAACGCGCGGACCCATCTGCCTTCGAGATGCGGCGTCCGGCCGTTGAGGCCGTTGTGGACGAAGCGCGCAAGGGAAAACATTCCCCGCTACTGCGGGCCCGCCCCGACTCGTTCAGCGCATCGCAGAGCAGCTACCGGCTGCTCGCCGGCGTTCTTGGTGTCGCCCGCTGGGCCGGACACATCGTGTCGGTCGACGGCCAACCCGCGGTGGTCGCCGCGCTGACGATCGCTCCCAATGTCCAGATGGACCTGCTTAAGGGCACACCCAATCTCCTGGTCAGCATCCGCTACATTGACGAGGAATTCGTCTCGGGGATTGGTCGTTCGCTGCTCCTTCCCGACCTGGCCCTGGGCCAGGAACCTGCCAAGGGCGCCGCGGTGGTTTCCCAGCCCTTCATCACCGACGACGGCGTGGAGGCCGGATTCCTGAGCTGGACGACCCGCCGGCCGGGTCAGGTGCTGCTGACCATCATTCTTCCGCTGGTCGCCTTTGGCGTTCTCGCCACCGGGATCTTGTCCAAGACCATGTTCGGCCGCCTCAAGCGAGCCTCGGCGGCGCTTGCCCAGCGCGAAGCGGATGCCCGGCATGAAGGCAAGCACGATGCGCTATCCAGCCTGCCAAACCGAGTCCATATGGTCGAGCGAATCGAGCAGTTCCTGAACAGCTACATTGCCCGCCGCAGCGGGCAGCGGGCGGTTGCCGCCTATATCGACATCGACCGCTTCAAGGACGTCAACGACACCCTGGGACATGAGGCAGGCGACCAGTTGATCAAGGCCGTCGCCCAGCGCCTCAACCAGAGGCTCAGACCTTACGACTTCCTCGCCCGCTTCGGCGGTGACGAATTCGTCATCCTTTGCGCGCCCGCCGGACCCGACGCCAGCATGGCTCTCGTCGAGCGCATCGAGCAGACCTTCGCCTCGCCCTTCATGATCAAGGGCCAATCCATTCGCGTGACCGCCTCCATGGGGCTCGCCACGGCCCCGGACAACGGCGCGACGGCCGACGAATTGATGCGTCATGCCGATATCGCGCTTTATCAGGCCAAAGCCCAAGGCCGCGACCGCGCGGTGTCCTTCAGCACCAAGATGGCCGAGGACGTCGAGCACCGGCGCTCGGTCGAACTGGACCTACAGGCGGCGATCGAGAACCAGGAGCTCGACCTGCACTACCAGCCGGTTATTTCATGCCTCACCGGCGGAATCGTCGGCGTGGAAGCCCTGCTGCGCTGGCACCATCCCCTTTACGGCAGCATGCCCCCCGCGGAGTTCATTCCCGTCGCCGAGAACGCCGGTCTTCTGCCGGCTATCGGCGAATGGGTGCTCAACCGCGCCATGGCCGATGCGAAGCTGTGGCCCCACCTTGAGATCGCGGTAAACCTGTCGCCGGTCCAGTTCCGCCACGTCGACCTCGAGACGGTGCTGCGCCAGCTCATCGTCAAGCACGCCGTCGAACCGGGCCGCTTCGTGCTGGAGATTACCGAGGGCGTCCTCCTGGAATCGACCGACCGCGTGAGCCGGGTGCTCGGCGCCATTCACGACATGGGTTTCAAGACCGCACTTGATGACTTCGGTACCGGCTATTCCAGTTTGTCGTATCTGTGCAATTTCCAATTCGACAAGATCAAGATCGACCGCTCGTTCATCAGCAGTATCGCCAAGGTCGATTCGACCAGGACCATCATCAAGTCCGTGGTGACACTCGGCCGCGGGCTTGGCATGGACATCGTTGCCGAAGGCATCGAGACCGAATACGAGGCCGTGATGATGGCCCGGTTCGGGTGCACGGAGCTGCAGGGTTTCTACTTTTCGCGGCCGGTGCCCGCCGCCCAGATGGTCGAGCTCCTCAAGACCTTCGAACCGAAGCCTCCGCTGGCCGGCGAGGCGCCCGTTAGCACAGCCGCCGGGGACGGCACGGTCGCCTGAGCCTGCCAGAGTCTCGCCCACGGGGCTTGCCTTTGGCCGCCGCCTCCGCAAAAACCTAAGACCACGACTTGGCGAGGTGCCGCCGTGCCCGCAGATAAGACGCAGCAATCTTCCGCGCGCCCGCCCTCGGGCAACGCCGACTACCAATGGGCGGCGTTCGATTCCGAGGCCTATTTTCAGCATTACTATGGCGAGCCGCATCCGGATGACGACCGCGTCATTCGCTGTGCCGTGGAGACGATAAAGGGCGCGCCTCCCGCCGGCGCCGAACTCGATATCGTCGACGTGGGCACCGGCCCCAACCTCATCCCGCTTTTCTGCGCGTTGCCGCGCGCTGCGCGGATCACGGCGTGGGAATATGCGCAGAGCAACGTCGACTGGCTCAAGGCAGACCTGGTCCGCGCGGATATGCGCCCGCAATGGCGGCATTTCTGGGCCGTCACCCGCACCGCCTATGGTCCAGATTGGGATCTGCCCGAGGACCCGATCCCTGCCTTGCAGGCCAAGGCAACGATCCGGCAGGGCTCGATCTTCGATCTCCCGGCGCGCCGATGGGACGCCGCCACCATGTTCTTCTGCGCGGAGTCGATCACCGAGCGGCCGGATGAGTTTGAGGCAGCTTGCGCAACCTTTGCCCGCTGCGTAAAGCAAGGCGGCGCTCTGATCGCGGCTTTTCTCGTGCGCTCCGCGGGTTACGTCGTGGCGGAGCGGTCCTTTCCAGTCCTCAGCCTGTCGCCGGACTCGATCGAGACCGTCTTTGCCGCCCATGCGAGCGGCATCAAGGCTGAGAAGATCGGAATCGTCGAGCGCGAAATCCGCAGCGGCTATTCCGGCTTCATCTTTCTGACCGGTACGGCCCGGTGACTTTCGCCGCGGGCGGGCCCCGGTCTGCCATAATGCCGACCTAAGGTGGCCCATCAGGAAGGAGGGAGCGTTGCGCCCATGAAAGTCCTATTTGCACCCCTTATCGTCGCCTTCATCGCCGTCGGCGGGATCGTTGCCGGCCCATCAGCGGGGCATGCCGCCTCGGCGGAGGAGATCAACAGGGATGCCAACGAAACTTTGCAAAGCTTTGTGCGCCAGTTCGGCGGGGCGCGCGAGCTCGCTCAAAAGGCGGCCGGGATCCTCGTCTTTCCCTCGGTCGTGAAGGCCGGCATCGGCATCGGCGGAGAGTATGGCGAAGGCATCCTGCTGACGCACAAACAAATCGCCGGATACTACAACCTGATATCCGCCTCGTTCGGCTTCCAGCTTGGTGTGCAGGAACGGTCGGTCATCATCATGTTCATGACCCAGGAGGCCCTCGATGCCTTCTACCGCCGGGCTGGCTGGAAGGTCGGCGTCGACGGCTCCGTGGCAATCATCACCCTGGGGGTCGGCGGCTCCATCGACACCGACAAGGCGACTCAGCCGGTCATCGGCTTCATCCTCGATCAGGCGGGACTGATGTACAATTTGACCCTCGAGGGATCGAAGATCAGCCGCATCGAGCGCTGAAGCGGGCGACGCCTATACTTCCCGGAACGTCCGCGCGATCTGATCGTACAGGGGCTTCATCAGGAAGGTGATCACGGTGCGCGGCTTGGTCTCCATGAAGACTTCGACGGGCATGCCGGGCACGAGCTTCAGATCGCCAAGCTTGGGCAACTCCGCTTCGTCGATGGCCACGCGAACCGTGTAGAATTGAGCGCCGCTTTGCTCGTCCTTAGAGAGATCGGCGCCAATGCGGCTTACCGTGCCGGGAATTTCCGGCGTCGTTTGCGAGCTGAACGCCGAGAAATGCAACATGGCGTGCTGGCCCGGCCGAAGCTGGTCGATATCGGTGGGTGAGACCCGCGCCTCGACCATCAACCGGTCCGCCTCGGGCACGATGAGCATGATGGGCTCGCCCGGCGATACGACGCCGCCGATCGTATGGACTTCGAGCTTATGCACGATGCCATTTTGCGGCGAGCGGATATCGATACGCTTTAGCATATCCTCAGCCGCCACCTTCCGCTCGCTGAGCTCGGAGAGCTTGGCCCGGTCTTCGGAAATTTCCTGCGCCACTTCGCTGCGCATGTCCCCGTCGACCTGGATAATCTGAAGCTCTACCTCGGCGATCTTGCCCTTGGCTTGGGCGATCGCCGCGATAAGCTGCCCGCGTTCCCCGGTTAGGCGGGCCGCATCACGCTCGAGCGCGGTCAGCCTGGTGATTTGCACGAGATTCTTTTCCCATAGCTCCCGCACACCCTCGAGCTCCTTTTCGAGAAGCTTGATTTCGTTCTCCTTCGCCTCGGATTGCTGGGTGAGGCCCTCGATTTCCTTGTGCAGCTGTAGGATGCGCTCGCGAAGCTGCGCCTTCTGACCTTCCCGCGCGCTTCGCCGCAGTTCGAATAGCTTCTCCTCTCCAGCGAGCAGCTTGGCTACGACCGGATCGTCCTTGCGTGACAGCAACTCTTCGGGAAATACCAGCGTGTCGGCGCCGACCTTCTCCGCCTCGAGGCGCACTTCGCGCGCCATCAGCTCATCGATCGATTTGAGGACGATCCCGAGATTGGCCTGAGTCTGGGTGGCATCGAGCCTCAAGAGCACGTCGCCTTCCTTGACGTGGTCGCCCTCTCGCACCAGAAGCTCGCCGACGACCCCTCCCGTTGGGTGCTGAACCTTCTTGACGCTAGACTCGACCACGAGCAGGCCGGACGCGATGACCGCTCCGGAAATCGTCGTCGTCGCCGCCCAGGTACCGATGCCGCCCGCAAGAAGCGCCGCGACGGCGAAACCGACCAGCATGTGACGCCTGAGGGACGGATGTGCGGCCCCGGCCGGCTCGCCGGCGCCGGGTCCCTTGATGAAGCGACTGAGATCGAGACCAAACCACTTGCCGACGGGCTCGGTGCTCTTGGTCGCAACGGACTTCTTGCCGGTGATGAGCTTTTTATCAGACATGGGATGACTTTCCTTCTTATTCGGCTGCCTTGACCGGCGCAGGGCGTACCAGTCCGCGCAGCACTTCTTCCTTCGGGCCGAACCGCTGCTGCCGCCCATTCATCAGCACGACCACGAGATCGGCGGCGGCAAGCGCGCTCGGCCTATGCGCGATGACCACGACGATACCGCCCCGATTGCGCACGCTCATGATGGCGCCGGCCAATGCCCGGTCGCCTTCCTCGTCAAGGTTGGAATTCGGTTCGTCGAGCACCACGAGGAACGGCTCGCCATAAAGCGCCCGTGCGAGCGCGACGCGCTGGCGCTGCCCGGCCGACAAGGTCACCCCGCCCTCGCCGATCTGCGTCTCGTAGCCCTCGGACAGGTCGAGGATCAAGTCGTGCACGCCGGCCGCCTTCGCTGCCCTCAGGATCGCATCCGGATCGGGATTGTGCTCGAAGCGGGAAATATTCTCGGCCACTGTCCCGTCGAACAGTTCCACGCTCTGCGGCAGATAGCCGATATGCCGGCCAAGGATTTCCGACGACCACTGATCGAGGCTCGCGCCGTCGAGGCAGATCCTGCCCCGCACGGGCTGCCAGACGCCGACCAGCATGCGCGCCAGGGATGACTTGCCGGACGCGCTCGGCCCGATCACACCGAGCGCATTCCCCGCCTTCAAGGTGAACGCCACCTCTTGGAGCACGATACGGCGATCGCCAGGTGGCACCGCTGTGGCATGATCGACGACAAGCGCCTGCTGGGGCTTCGGGCGTTCGAGCGGCGTGCCGGTCGGCGGAATGAGCTCGAGCGTCTCAGTCAGGCGGGTGCGCGCTTGCCGCGCCGCCACGAAGCTCTTCCAGTTGGCGATGGCGAGTTCGACCGGCGCGAGGGCGCGCGACACGAGAATTGAACTCGCAATAATGATGCCCGGGGTTGCGTCCTGCATGATCACAAGATAGGCGCCGATGCCAAGCACGATCGATTGCAGGAGAAGGCGCACGCCGCGGGACAAGGTGCCGAGGCCGCCGGCAACGTCCGACGCGCGGCGATTGTTTTGCATGTAGTGGGTATTGGTCGAGGTCCAGCGCTCGGCGAGCCGCCCGCCCATTCCCATGGCGTGAACGACCTCGGCGTTCCGCCGGCTCGCCTCGAGCAAGGCGTTGCGCTTGGAGCCGAGCTCGGACGCCGTCTTGGTCGGCGCCCGCGTCATAAACTCGGCCGACAGCGTGACGATGAACAGAATTACCCCGCCGATGATCGCGGCGACGCCGATTAGCGGGTCAAACAGGAAACAAATGCCGAGATAGAAGGGGATCCAAGGCAGATCGAACAGAGCGGCCGGCCCGTTGCCCGAAAGGAACGAACGGATCTGATCGAGATCGCGCACCGGCTGCATGCCGTCGCCATGACCGCGCGACAGGAGGGGCAGCCGCGACACCAGCGAATAGACGCGCGTGGACAAGGCCTCGTCCAGGGAGGCGCCGATGCGTACCAGCACGCGGGCGCGAATGCCTTCTAGCAACGCCTGAAAGAGATAGAGGGCCGCGGTCAACACGAGGAAGCCGATTAGAGTCGGAATGCTGCGGCTCGGCAGGACCCGGTCGTAGATTTGCAGCATGAACAACGGGCCGGTGAGCATCAGCACGTTAATGAAGGCGCTGAACACGCCGACGCTGACAAAGGCGCTGCGGCAGCGGGCCAGGGCCGTGGCCAGCTCGGACCGCGCTTCGCCGGCCATGCCGCGATTTGAGGCTTGGCTCATCTTGTGCGCGCAGGCTCCCTGTTGTGCACTACGACCGTATCCTCAGATCCATAGATCATAGTGCGAGTCCAGAAAGGCGCGATACTTTGCGGCCCGCCACCGTCGAGAAGGCAGCCCAGCAAAGTCTGGCCGGTAAAATCCTGATTTCAAGCCAATTTATAGTCATGGCCACGTTTAGGAAAGGGAAATCTTAGCGCGGATTTCTTGACGAATTCTACCGTACCAAGACGAGGCCCATGCATTTACCTGGAAGCCCGGCATCTTTGATCGGCTAAATGTGGTCGGGAGGCTCGAGGATCAAGTCTCTCACAACAAAGATGGCGTCGCTGAAGGCAAAGAGGCCCCCCGGAAGCTCCCTGATCGATGATCACTGCGGGACATAGATGCCGTTGGCCCGGCAATAGTCTCTGACCGCGCCCTGCTCCTCCTCGGTGGTGGCGACCCTGATGGGCAGGAACTCCGTAGCACCCCGTTGCGGCTTGGCGAACATCCCCACGAACCTCTTGCCGTTGACGAAGCCGCAGACCAGCGTCTCGCGATCCGGACCGATGCCGGCTTTGTAACTGTCGCCGAACTTCGCGGATGCAGGATCCTTGAGGCTCTTGGCCACGCTGCTCTGGACCTGCTTCACCTGGGCAGAGGTCAGGCTCGTGGGACGGATCGGACCCTGGAAGGCGAGGTCCGGGGCGGCGCGCTCGGCCGCGCGTTGCATCCCGACTCCGCATCCGCCGATGACAAGAACCGCGCAAACCGAAACCCACCCCCGCCCCCGCATCGCAAGCTACCCCGCCGGGTTGCCAGCGCCTGACCGGACTGGCACAACAAGAACCCCTGCGATCTCAAGGTTCCCCACCGGGGGGCGTATGCGCGCTGCAAAGATCATGGCGCTGGGTATAGTGGCATTTGCGGTCTTCGCGCACCAGCCCGCCATGGCCGATTGCGAGATCATTTCGGCGACCCATAGCGCCGACACCAAGGGAGAGGCGCTGCTCATGTCGCGGGCGCTTGCGGCGAAGAGCGCAAGCGAGCTTCGGCGGACCAAGGGCTGGCGCCGCTTCGCCATGAGCCCGCAAAAGGTCGAGCCCGATCCGTTCTGGAAGAAGGTGCGCCCCGTCGTGCCCGAGAGCGTGATCTACGGCACCTTTGTCACAGCGAAGACCTACACGACGTGCTGGTCGGGTGTGCGGGTGCCCTATGTCTGCACGTCCGGCGCCAAGGTCTGCGGCAACTAGCTAGTCGGTAGCCGCGGGCTGCCGCGCGTCCCGGCGCGGGGCGGCCGCATCGCTCTTACCGGCCTCGTCCGCGGGCGCGAGCCGGAAGCCGGACAGGGCCGACTTCGGCAGCTCGACGGCGCAGCCCGCAGCGGAGAGTGCGAGGAGACAAACCAGGGCGGCTGAGGCGATTCTCTTCATGCGCAGTGGCTTCCTTATTGGAAGAGAATCACAACGAAACGCGGCCAAAATTTGAAACAGCACCCACGCGCCCTTCCACTATCGCGCGTCCGGGCTCTAGCCGGCCCGGCGTGTCCGGATGAACCACAGGATCGCGAGGAAGATCAGCGAGCCGACAAAGGCCGCGAGAACATCCCTGAGCGACACTGAAATCGTCTCAAGCCCCGGGGCGATGTTGAAGGCCCCGAAGATCGCGCCTCCGATTAAGGCGCCGACCAAGCCGACACCAAGGCTGGTCCAGCGGCCAAGACCCTCCCACTTGGCGGTCACCAACAATCCCGCCAGAGATCCGGCAGCCACACAACAATCTGGCTCAACGAAAGTGTCATGGCACGTCCCTCCCCAAAGCCATCAGGCAGGGGATAATACTACAATCGCGACCGGTGTACGCGGGAGGCTGGAAGATCGCGCATTTTCGGCCGGGCAGTGCGGTCTAGAGGGACAGGATAATGGTAGCGGAGGAGGGACTCGAACCCCCGACACGCGGATTATGATGACGCCGCCTGCTTAAGTTACTGATTAATTGACAATTTAGCTGGCTGGTTTTCAAGCGATTTGTTGTTTGGATCAAGCTTCTCTTGGCAAACCGGATCACGACGAAGCCGACCTAGGGCCGTAAGGCTAAAACTCACAGAGGCGAGAGCTCCTGACAGTAATGAGATATTGAGTGACAAAGCTTGCCGGGAGCCCCTCACAAAAATCCCAAATGGAGCGTCCTGACGCAGTTGGTGGCACTGTGGAGCGGTGAGATCCCGCTCAGCCAAGCATTTTGGGAATATGCTGTCGTCTACGGCACGATCGTAAACATTGTGGCCACCGCCGCCGCTATTGCAGCCGTCGCCGCCGGCCTACCCGATGCGGTTGGTATTGGCCTCTTTCTCATCCCTATCCCCTACATATTGACTGCTGTGGTCGGCGTGGTTCGCAGCGCGAACAGATATTCAGGGCCGCCCATGTGGGCGGGCTTAGCCAAAATAGCCGTGGTCGTTTGGGGTGCCGTCATGACCTTCATCTGACGAGGGCGATCTAACGCGTCAAAAAGCGGGTTCGCGAAGTGCTTATAGCGGCGCCATAGGTCCCCTCATTGGTCTGGCTTGTTTCGGGGCGTGCGGCGAGGGTATTCTTGGCCGAGAAGCAGGGATGTGATTCGAAGAGGGGGAAAGCTATGGACACGAACAGAGTGCTCATCATCGCCGCCGCGATTGTCGTTGCGCTGATCATAGCCTGGTATTTGCTACCAGCCTCGACTCCCACAGAGGAGCCCACGGCTACACCGCCAGCCACGGCGCCGCAGCAGCCGCAATAGCAGCGTTTGGTCGCACTGGCGCTCGCTGCGGGTCTGGCCCGCGAGAATCGCTCCGGCCGGTTCAACCCTACTGGGCTTGTGCTCGGGCTCGTCGAGGCCCAGTTTCGGATCGGCTCTGTAGCGCTCATTGCCGCCACTTTCAGAGTGCTTGTACGTCAAAGTGATGCCAGCTGGACGCCTCGAAAACCCTCGCCTGCTCCATCTTGATCTGATTCAGTTGCGCCTGTGGACGGGCGGAGGGTGATTCGCGATGGCGGGACAGGCTGGTTTTTTCGACGTTGATGAACGGCTTCAGCGATTGAGTGATCTGGGTGATCAGCTTGAGGCCTATGCGGCGACGGTAGATTTCGAGATTTTCCGCTCATCGCTGGAAGCGGCGCTGGCCTATGCGGATGGGGTAAAGGGTGGCCGGCCTCCCTACGATGCGGTGATGATGTTCAAGATCCTGGTGATCCAGGCGCAGAACAATCTGTCTGACGAGCGCACCGAGTTTCTGATCAACGACCGGCTTTCGTTCATGCGCTTCCTCGGGCTGTCGCTCGGCGAGCGAGTTCCGGACGCCAAGACCATCTGGCTGTTCCGCGAACGGCTGACCCGCGCCGGGACGATCGAGACGCTGTTCGACCGCTTCGATCAAGCGGTGCGCGCGGCCGGCTATATTGCCATGGCGGGTCAGATCGTGGATGCGAGCCTCGTCGCCGCGCCGAAGCAGCGCAATACCGATGCCGAGAAGGCGGAGATCAAGGCTGGCCGCATTCCGCCGGAGTGGAGCAACAATCCGGCCAGGTTGCGCCAGAAGGACCGTGATGCACGCTGGACGGTGAAGTTCTCCAAAGCCAAGCCCCGCATCGACGGGACGATGCCGGTCGACATCGCCATTCCGACCTTCGGCTACCAGAACCACATCTCCGCCGATCGCCGCCATGGGCTGATCCGCAAATGGGCGGTGACCGACGCGGCCGCCTATGAGGGCCGCATGCTGCGCCAGGGACTTCTCGACAAGACCAATACCGGTTCACGCCGTGTGGGCCGACACCGCCTACCGCTCGAGGAAGAACGAGGCTTTCCTGGCGCGCAACGGCTTCACCAGCCAGGTCCATCGCAAGAAGCCCGCCGGTCGCCCGATGCCGACGCCGATCCGTCGCGCCAATGGTCGCAAGTCTGCCGTGCGTGCCCGCATCGAGCACGTCTTCGCCGAGCAAAAGGACAGAATGGGCCTCTTCATCCGAACCATTGACCCCGCTCGCGCCAGACTCAAGATCGGGCTCGCCAACCTCGTCTACAACATGAAGCGCTTCATTTGGTTGGAGAGAACTGCGGCGGTGACATAAAGCGGTAAAGCGGGTGAGAGAAACCGGGGCCCTGCCTCCTCAATCAAACGGCTGCAGGCCAACGTCCCGCAGCGAGCTTCAATATTCCCTTAGCCCATACTCCGACGCCCTCAGAGAGGGTAAATCGAGGTGTCCAGCTCAGTTGCAGGTCGCCATCTTCGATGTACGCAAAAGAGACCCCTTCCAAGCCTCGCAGGCTGCCTCCGCTCATCGGACAAGGCAGCCACGACAGTTACGGTTTATCCCCACACTCCCGATCTGCTCGGAAAAATGGTTCCTCCAGGGGAGGATCCTTTGCTTGGCGGTCCACAGCGGGCAAGCAGCAAGAACGCGTAGAGCAGCCAAGCATAGGCGAAATAGAGTTCCTGCACCTCGCTCCAGCGAATCGCTGGACCAATACTGTGCCCTGCAAGCCAGTCCGGCACCTTGATCAGCAGCGCCATGCCCGCGATGAGCACGAGCCGCGCATCCGGCCAGAACGTTGCAGGCAGGAATTTCGCGGTAAGCCGCTGCGGCAGACGCCAGCCGACTGGCACCGCGATACACGTAATCAAAAGCCATAGCTCCACGACGAGACGGGGCTTCTGATTAAACCACGGGCTCATGTTATGCAGGTTGGTTTCGTGCTCGCGATTGTGTGCCTGGAAGAACTCAGGCGCGACCCAGCCGAAATAATATTGGCCCCAATTCAGGTCCTCGCCGACGAAATAGATCATGCCGATGAAGAATAGCAGCAACCACGTCCTCACCTTCCAATTGTGACGAATGGAGGGCTGAAAGAAAGCCACGAGACTGACAATGCCAGCCACGAAGGCGAGCGCTCCCGTTAGGCTTTCCCGAACCCCAACCGGCGATTCCAAGACCCAATAGGTGACCTCGCCGCCCGCGTATCTCGCTGCCAGAACGACCGCGAATATCAGCACTGGCAGGAGCACGTAGAGAGACCAAGACCTTAGCGACCAGTCTCTGGTCAGACTGGGGCGTTCAAGCGAAATGGCAGCGTTGGTCGTGCTCATCGGAATGCCCGCAAAGAGTTCCCGTGAAGGCACGAGGATAGGCTCTTACCGTGTGACTGTCACGGTTCTGTCGCAACACCGGCGCCGGCGCTTAGAAGGGGCGGCGCATAACAGGATTCGTTGTGCCACTTTTCAGCCTGTTTGTGTCCCTAAGCCCAGTGCGGCTACTTGGCTCGTTAAGGAGTCTCGCTTGAATACGTTCGATCGGCGGTGCTGATCTCAATGTCAGCACAAGATGTTTTTCCTCCAGCATTACCTGTTGCCGCCGCGGCGCGGCCGCATGGTGGCAAGCTTTCCGACATCCTGAACGCTGTGGCTGCCGATCAAAGCCGACAGCGTGTCTCCATTGCCGATCTCTTCGAGGTGATGAGGGACCGCGCATTTGGCGCGCTGATGCTCATCTTCGCGGCTCCCAACGTACTGCCGCTGCCGCCAGGGACGTCGACTGTGCTTGGTGCTCCGCTCATATTCCTGGCAGCGCAGCTGGCGCTTGGCCGCCCCAGGCCCTGGCTGCCAAAGCTGATGGCGGCTCGTTCGATGTCACGTGAGGACTTTGCCATCACCATCGGCAGGGTGACACCGTGGCTGGTCAGCGCGGAAAGACTGCTGAAACCACGATTGAGTTTTCTCACGCGCCCCCCATTCGAACAGGTGATTGGCGTCATTTGCCTCGTTCTCGCGATAATCCTGTTTCTGCCAATTCCGCTTGGCAACATGCCGCCGGCCCTGGCGATTTGTTTATTTGCCCTGGCAATCCTCGAGCGGGACGGACTGGCGGCGTTGAGCGGGGCACTTGTGGCTGTGTTGTCGGTCGCGATCGTTTGGGGCGTGCTCTACACTCTCATCAAGAGTGCGATCTTTGTTATCGGTGGCGCCCTTTCTCTTTGAGGCCGTTTCACAGAGCAGTGCAACACCTCTTGGCCGGAACGTAGAGGTGAGATAGACTGGCAATCACGATTTCCCTTCAAAACCTTGCATGCATTAGCCCTGGCCAGCGCCAGGGCTTCTTCTTGTGATCGCTGCAGACGCCTCGGAGTTGTGATTTGCGAGGCAAGGTCTATCCTGCGCAGCCCAGTCCCTTTATCAGCGATTGAGAGGAGATCATGCCTACGGGCGATGGTAGTTGGACCGACATCATGGGAATTTTGTCGGTTCTCGTGCTTGTGGCTGCCAATGGCTTCTTCGTTGCTGCCGAGTTTTCACTTGTCGCCGTCCGCCGAAGCCGAGTCGCGCAGCTGGTCGCGGCAGGCAGGGCGAACGCAAGGGCGCTCCAAAGAGCCATATCTAATCTAGACGCCAACCTTGCCGCGACTCAGCTTGGCATCACCATTTCTTCGCTCGCGCTTGGTTGGATCGGTGAACCTGCTCTAGCGCATCTCATTGAACCTCTTCTATCCGGATGGCTGGGGTCGTTTGCCATCGCTGGCTCTCACGTCATTGCCGTCACAATTGCTTTCATCATCATCACGACCCTCCACATCGTGCTTGGAGAGCTCGCCCCGAAAAGCCTGGCGCTTCAGCGTAGCGAGGGCACGGCCCTTTGGGTTGTCCGCCCCCTCGGGCTATTCCGAGTTTTACTCTGGCCCGCGATCGTCACCCTGAACGGCTTGGGCAACCTGTTGCTGCGGCTCTGCGGTCTGCGTCCGGGTACGGCCGAGGAGGCATTGCATTCGCCGGAGGAGCTAAAGCTCTTGATTGCCGCCAGCCAGGAAGGTGGATTGCTGCAACGGGCGCAGCAGGAGCTGGTCGAGCGCATCTTGAGCATTGGCAATCGCCGTATCACCGACATCATGACCCCGCGCGTTGACGTCGAATGGATCGACGCGGATGCTGACCGGGAGGCGATACTTCGGCGCATTCGCGAATGTCACCATGAGCAGCTTCTGGTTGGAGAGGGGATCATCGATGAGCCGATCGGCATGATCCTGAAGAAAGATTTGCTTGATCAGGTTCTCGACGGCAAGACTCTTGATCCCATGCTGGTCGTTCGCCAACCGATCGCCATTCATGAAGCCATGCCGATCTTCAGAGTTTTGGAGCAGTTCAAGAAAGCCCCAGTTCGACTGGCGACCATTCTCGATGAATACGGCGTGCTGCAAGGAATTGTGACGCAGACCGACTTGCTCGAAGCCATCGCCGGGGAGTTGCCTGAGATTGAGGGCGAGGAGCCCGGCATTATTGAACGCGAGGATAGATCACTTCTGATCGACGGCATGATGTCGGCCCAAGATGCATTCGACCGACTGGCTTTCAAGGTACGACCGGAGGGAGACTTTAACACGGTCGCCGGCTTCGCCCTTCTCGCCTTAGGGCACCTGCCTCAGGCCGGAGAATATTTCGACTATGAGGGCTGGCGCTTCGAAATTGTCGACCTGGATGGGCGCCGCATTGACAAGGTGCTCGCTTTTCCTCCCAAGCCCGAGGAGGGCAGCTAGCGGGCCGGCCCCTATGGTTGAGCTTGGTTATGGTCGAAAACGGTGTGGGCTCGCCGGCTGGGTGAACGTCTGCTAGTGGCACGCAGGTGACGATCTCGAGAGAACGGGCTACGTCAGCTCCTAACTCCAAAGCGAACAGCTACGCGTCGCTAGAGTCGCAATGCATGTTCTGAAAATGACCGTGGGCAGTGCCTAAATAGTGCCTAACCAGGAGCGAGAGAAGCATAACTCATTGATTTTATTGGTAGCGGAGGAGGGACTCGAACCCCCGACACGCGGATTATGATTCCGCTGCTCTAACCAGCTGAGCTACTCCGCCCCAAGCCTGAGGCTGCCACACGCCCGTTAATATATGGGCGCGGGCCCCGCGCGGCGCTATTCCGCCAATTGGCTCTGAAGCCGGCGATATAGGGACCGCCAGTAATTGGTGTCAAGCAAGCGCCGGGCGTGAACGAGGCCGCGGCCGACCGCCCATTTGAGCCGCACCCGCGCCGGCTCGCCGAGTGGGGCTCGCACAGGCGCCCTGCCCCGGTTCGCGATCATCGCGCGCGCCCGCTGCGGTGCAATGCCGTAGCCAGGCTCCTTGACGAACCGGAGCATGGTGAAGAGGCCGAAAGGCCGGAGCGCGCGGCGCTCGGCGAGGCGCAGATCCTCGCAGACCAGGACGCGGTCCATCTCGAACACTGCGTGCCAGCCGATGAGGTCGGCGAACGGGGCGAGTTTCCGCTCGAGAAGACCGCGCACCCCTTCCTCCTGGCTGAAATGATTGACGAGGATCACCTCGCCGCCCGGCGCGCACACCCGCTCCAACTCCCGCATCACCTTGTCCGGATCGGGCACCACGGTCATCACATACATGGCGACCACGGTATCGAAGCTCTCGTCCGGAAAGGCGAGCGCGCTCGCATCCATCTCGTGAAGGCCTTCGATATTGGCGAGCTTGCCGTGCGTGACCTTCTCGCGTGCCTTCTCCAGCATCTCCGGCGAAAGATCGATACCGGTAATGGCGAGATGGCCCTCATAGCAGGACAACGACAGGCCGGTGCCGACGCCGACCTCGAGCACGCGGCCCTTGCGGCTGTTGATGATCTTGACGGCATGCTTGCGGCCCGCCTCGGCGACGCGGCCAAAAGTATAGTCGTAAACCGGCGCCCACCGGCGATAGGCATGGCGCACGGACTCCGTGTCCATCACGGGTGCTTTCGAAGACAACGCTACCTCCCCGGCTTGTGCGGCCGCTTCTTCGGTGCGGCCCTAACGCGACCCGGCCACGACCGCTTCGGCGGCGCCGCGCGAGGCGGATGCCACAAAGCCGTCCTTGGCCAACCAGGCTCCTCCTTCGGCGGACGTTATCCATCCGCCGCCGAGCAGCCGCTCCCCGCCGCTTGTCGCGGCATAAAATACGCAAGCCTGACCGGGAGACACCCCGTCTTCGCCATAAGCAAGCTCGACCAGCGCGCGACCGTTCTCGAGCCGGAGCGTCGCCGGCTGCAACGGTCCCGTCGATCTAATACGTGCCAACACTTCGCACCCGTGCTTGGCGGCCGTCTCGAACGGCTCATCGCCAAGCCAGTTCACGTCGCGCAACGCAACCACGCGTGTCCGCAAGCAATCGCGCGGGCCGACCACAACCTCGCGCCGCGCCGCGTCGAGCCTCACCACGTAGAGCGGCTCCTGCGCCGCCACGCCGATGCCCTTCCGCTGGCCGATCGTGTAGTTGATGATGCCGCCATGTCGGCCGAGCACGCGGCCGTCCACGTGGACGATGTCGCCGGCCTCCGCGGCACCCGGCCGCAAGCGCTCGATCACTTGCGTGTAGCGCCCAGTCGGCACGAAGCAAATGTCCTGGCTGTCCCTCTTCTCGGCAACGGCGAGCCCGAACTCTCGCGCGATCCGCCGCGTCTCCTCCTTGGGGAGGTCGCCGAGCGGAAAGCGCAGGAACTCGAGCTGCTTTCGTGTCGTGGCGAACAGGAAGTAGCTCTGGTCGCGCTCCTTGTCCTCGGCGCGATGGAGCTCCCATCCCGTCTTGCCGGGCATGCTCTTGACATAATGGCCCGTCGCCAGAGCTGCCGCGCCGAGCCCGGCCGCCGTCTCCAAGAGATCGCGGAACTTGATCTTCTGGTTGCAGGCGACGCATGGCACCGGCGTCTCGCCGTGCAGATAGCTGTCGGCGAACTCGCCCATCACGGCTTCCGCGAAACGCGCCTCGTAGTCGAGCACGTAGTGAGGGATCTTAAGGGCGTCAGCCACGCGGCGCGCATCTTGGATGTCCTGGCCGGCACAGCAGGCGCCCTTCCGCCCCACGGCGTGGCCGTGGTCGTAGAGCTGCAGGGTAATGCCGACTACGTCGTAGCCCTCCGCCTTCATCAGTGCGGCGACGACGGAGGAATCCACCCCGCCCGACATGGCAACGACCACTCTGGTGTCGGCCGGGCGGCCGGTAAGGTGCAGGCTGTTAAGCATTGTCGGCTTCAATGATGCCACGGAGTTAGCGGCTCACGTCGATAAGGGAACATGCCCGTAAGGTGGGCGCCCCCTTTGGCGCCGCGCAGTATAGTCGGTCCCCGCCGGGCTCGCGCCAGTTTCTTAGGGGCCGTTGCTGGGCCGAACATAGGAGCCGCCGCCTTAAGAGGCAAGGTCAACCCCGGCCCGGAAGGCCCGGACAAACAGGTCTTCGCGCCGGAGATAGTCCAAGGAATTCAGCAAGTTTTGGCCATTTCCTTGCCGCTTCTTTTACCTGACAGCTTAGGCAATTCTTAAATGCGGCTTGGTAGCTTCCGCAAAGATGTGGCTCATCGAGCGTGTGGTGTTGAGTACGATGACCGAGCATTATAGGCCGCGTGTCAGATATGTGATTGGACCCGACGGCAGCCCCCTGACCGTCGCCGATCTTCCGCCCAAGGATACCAAGCGGTGGGTGATCCGGCGCAAGGCCGAGGTCGTGGCTGCGGTGCGCGGCGGCTTGATCAGTCTGGAAGAGGCGTGCGAGCGCTATACGTTGACCGTCGATGAGTTCCTGAGCTGGCAGCGGTCGATCGACAAGCATGGCCTTCCGGGCCTGCGCGCCACCCGCATCCAGGACTATCGCGGCAGCTAAGCCTTCTCGCCGAGACCTCTGATCCTCCTGACCCGGCGTCTGGCCGGGCAAGGACTGATTTGCTATGGCTCGGCCCATGCGACCCCCTGCCATCTACACCATCGGCTATGAGGGCGCGAGCGTGGCCGCGTTCGTTGGCGCGTTGAAGGAGGCTGGCATCAGCCTCGTGCTCGACATCCGCGCCGTCCCCGCCTCCCGCAAGAAGGGCTTCTCGAAGTCGCCGCTCGCCGCCCATCTCGCCGGCGCCGGCGTCGGCTATCGCCACCTCCGGGCGCTCGGCACGCCGAAACGCGGGCGCGAAGCGGCCCGCAGCGGCGATCTCGCCACTTTCGAGGCGGTGTTCCGCGCCTATCTCGATGAGCCCGAGGCGCTGCTCGACTTCTGTGAGGCTTGCACGCTTGCGCAAAGCGAGCCTGTGTGCCTGCTCTGCTTGGAGCGCGACCCGCACCAATGTCACCGGCTGATCGTGGCCGAGCGCATGGCGCTCGAGACCGGCCAGGACATCCGCCACCTGTTCGCCGAAGGATGACTTTTACTGTGCGGCGGGCTGCGCGGCGACCTTCGGCATCTCTTTGCTGCAGTTCACCTCGCCGCGCTTCCAGCGGTCGATGTCGTACTGCATCTTCGCGGCCTGCTCGGGCATCATTCCGCGGTTCTCGGTCGTCACCACCGTGTAGGCGCCCTCCTGATGGAAGTCGATGGCGTAGGTTGTCTTGCCGGCGCGCCCGAGCTTTTGCGCCTCGTGAATCGTGATCTTCACCTTGCTTCCATCAGGGCTGACATCGGCGCGATAGACATGCTCCGGGAATAGCGGATCGCTCGGATTGAACCAGCATGTCTTGACCCTGCCGCCAAGCATCACATAGGCGTCGACCGGCTTCGCGCTCGCGATCGCCATGCGGCTCCGCGGCGCCGGCAACGCGCCCACGCTCTCGTCCGTGGCCACGGTGGCGGTGCCGCCGCTGCTCGAGCGCCAGCCGCAACCGGCGAGCCAAACGGCGGCCAACATGAGCGCTATGGTGATTCCGACCGGTCTCAACAAGACACTTCCCCGCAAAGCAACCTGTTCATTCCCGAAAGTTCACATATTGCAGTGGCTGCTCCACGTTGAGCCCCTTGACGTGCTGAATCACCGCCTGCAGATCGTCGCGCTTCTTGCCGGTGACCCTGAGCTCGTCGCCCTGGACTGAGATCTGCACCTTGAACTTCCCGTCCTTGACCTCTTTCACCAGGCGCTTCGCCAGTTCGCGATCAATGCCCTGGCGGATCACGGCCTTCTGCCGCACCGCCTGACCGGCCGCCTTCTCTACCGGCTTATAGTCGATAACCCCTGCGTCGATTTTGCGGCGTGCCAGATGGCCTTGGAGCAACTCGTGCATCTGCTTGAGCTTGAGGTCGTCGTCCGCGTTGATGGTGATCTCTGCGTCCTTCCGCTCGATCCGCGCCTGCGAATTCTTGAAGTCGTAGCGTTGGCTCATCTCGCGCGTCATGTTGGCGAGCGCGTTGTCGACCTCGGCGAGGTCGGTCTTGGAGACGATGTCGAACGACGGCATGGGTCCACGCGCGCGCCTTAAGTATCGCTGGGATATTAGCACCTGGGACCAGGATCGGAGCCCCGCTTCACGTCAGAAAGCGCGGTGACGGTGGCCCGGCAGAGGTTCTAAACCGATCAGCTCGCCGCGCGATGCACCCCAACGGCAACGAGTTCCGCCGGTGCTGGAGGCTGCTCCGGGCGCAGGCGATCGTCTCGCTCTTGCAGGAGCTCGATCTTCTTCAGATCCTCGCACGCGTCGTCCAGTTCTCCACGCGCGGCGGCGAGCTTGGCCTCCAGCCCCGAGACCGACGTCGCGAGGTTGTTGCGTCTCTGGATCGCCGCCTTGGCGAAGGTCGGATAGGCGTAGTGGTTGATATCCGAGACCCCGGCCCGCTCCTGCTCGATGGCGATCTGCCGGTCGAGGTCTGAGGCCATATGACTGAACTCGCCAATCATGGCTTCAATCTCGGCAACCTTGCGGCGTTTCTCGTCGACTTCGAAGCGCTTTAAGCGGATGACTGCGTCGCGTGACTTCATGACTCGATACCCTCGGCCTACTCGGATCCCGCTAGGAAATTCAATAACCATGCCAGCCGTGCCCCTGGACCTGTGCCAATGCCTAAAATCAGCAAGACGCCCAAACGGACCATGGCCTTACCGGGACCGGACCCCCCTGCCCCTTCGCCCAGGGATCATGGCCAATAGGGCTTAAGGCTCGGTAAACCATATGGGTTGCATTTAACGGATGCCCGAACCCTGATGGTGTAGGGATGGTTAGCGAGCGTGGTTACCGCTCGCCTTAGGCTTAGCTTTTGTTAACTATTGGGCGTTAATTTGTTGATTCGAATTAACCAAATCTGCGTGTACGTTTTTGGGTCAGGGAACAACCAGGACTGCGAGAAGACGGGGGAATTGAAATGCGGGTTCTTCTGATCGAGGACGACAGCGCGACCGCTCAAAGCATCGAGCTGATGCTGCAGTCGGAAGGTTTCAACGTCTACAAGACGGATTTGGGCGAAGAAGGTGTCGACCTCGGCAAGATTTACGACTACGACATCATCCTTCTCGACTTGAACCTTCCGGATATGAGCGGTTACGAGGTCTTGAAGACTTTGCGAGTGAGCAAGGTCCAGACCCCGATCCTGATCCTCTCTGGCCTCGCCGGCATCGAGGATAAGGTGCGGGGCCTCGGTTTTGGCGCCGACGACTACATGACCAAGCCCTTCCACAAGGACGAGCTTGTCGCCCGGATCCACGCAATCGTGCGGCGGTCGAAGGGCCATGCCCAGTCGGTCATCCAAACGGGCGGCCTCAAGGTCAATCTCGACACCAAGACGGTGGACGTTAACGGCCAGCGTGTTCATCTGACCGGCAAGGAGTATCAGATGCTCGAGCTCCTTTCCTTGCGTAAGGGCACGACCCTGACCAAGGAGATGTTCCTGAACCACCTCTATGGCGGCATGGACGAGCCCGAGCTCAAGATCATCGACGTGTTCATTTGCAAGCTGCGCAAGAAGCTCGCCGCGGCGACCGGCGGCAAGCACTATATCGAGACGGTCTGGGGCCGCGGCTATGTGCTGCGCAATCCCGAGGACGAGTCCGGCGAAGCGGCCGCCTGACGTTCGACGTCTCAGCCCACGAATTCCAGAAGCGCGACGTGGTGGCCGGGCTCGTCCCGGCCACTGCCCGTTTGGGGCCAACGTAGTCGCCGTCCCGCTCCGCGCTAGCTGGAGCCTGCCTTGAGTGAACGTCCCGGCAAGCCTTCCGAGACCGGAAGCCCGGTGACGGCGAACTCCGCCAGCAGCTCCGCGACACTCATGCCACGCGCCCTGGCGCGCGCCTCGAGCAAGCCGGCGGTCTTGGCATCGAGCTCGACAGCGCGGACCTTGCTATCCCGGATCGGCGCGACCGTGGCGGGGCGGTCCAGGGAGGCCAATCCCATGCCCACACGGCTCTGCCCACCGGAAGGCAGCGCCGCCCTGGGCCCAGAAGCCCTTAGCCGACCGGTCCTCTCCATCCTCCCGATCCGCGCGGCGATCACCGCCGGCGCCAGGCAGAAGACGCCGTGACGACCTTCGGGCACCGGCACAAAGTCGGGCGAAAGCCCGCTCGTGGTCTCCGCTGCTCCCAGCACCAGATAGCCGTCGCTTGCAAGCTGACCTGCCAAGCGCGAGAGCACGGCGCTCTTGAGGCGCTCGTCGAAATAGATCAGCACGTTGCGGCAGAAGATGACGTCGAACTCGCCGAGTTCCTGACAGTTGTCGATCAAATTGTGCTCGCGGAAGTCGACCCTGGCCCGGAGCTCCGGCTTGATCTGCCAGCCGTTCGTCACTTTGACGAAGTACCTGACGAGCTTCGACACCGGCAGGCCGCGTTGCACTTCGAACTGGCTGTATACTCCGTTCTTTGCCCGGAGCAGCGCGTCCCCGACGAAGTCCGTGGCCACGATCTCGACCTTCCAGCCGACAAGCTGGGACTTGGCCTCTTCAAGCAGCATGGCCAGCGAATAGGCTTCCTGGCCGGTCGACACGGCGGCACACCAGATTCTGATGCGCCGTGAGGCGCCCCGCCGCTCCATGAGACGCGGCAGCATAACGCCGGTAAAGTACTCGAAGGGCGTCCTGTCCCGATAGAAGTAGGACTCCAACACCGCCACGGCCTGCGCCACGCGCGAACGGAGCTTGTCGGCATCCGGCTTCATCAGCGCCAAGATGAAATGCGCGAAGGACGGAAACTCCAGCTCCTTGACGAGCGGCCTGAGCTTCGCCTCGACGAGGTCCATCTTGTCCGCGCCGAGCTCGATACCGGAGCGCTCCTTGAGAATTCGGCGCACCAGATTGAACTCATGGGGCATCATGGCCGCTCCCCCCGAATGAGTTTCGCGGCGGCGTTGGCGATGGCGAGTGGCGGCAGAAACGCGGCGCACGCCCCGGTCGCCGCGGCCGCCCCCGGCATGCCCCAGATCACGCTCGACGCCTCATCCTGGGCCATCACGCTGCCGCCGGCATCGGCGATGGCCCGCGCGCCTGCCGCCCCGTCCTGACCCATGCCGGTCAGCACAATACCGAGTGCCGCAGGGCCGAAGGCGTCGGCGACGCTCGAAAACAAGGGATCGACCGCCGGCCGGCAAAAATTCACCGGCGCTCCGTCGGTAACGCTTAAGCGAGGCAGGTTCGATTGACGCACCGTCATGTGATGGTTGCCCGGCGCCACGTAAATCGTGCCCGGCACGAGCGGCTCGCCCTCCGTGCCTTCCCTGGTATCGCGCCCGGTCGCCCGCGCCAAACGTTCGGCAAGGATCGTGGTGAACATTGCCGGCATGTGCTGGGCAACCAAAACCGGGATACGGGCGAGCGAGGGCGCAAGCGACCCGAGAAGGCTCGTCAGCGCTTGAGGGCCGCCCGTTGAGCTACCGATGGCGATGATCCGCGGCGGGACCAGAGAGAACGCCCGCTGCCTGAAGGGAAGCACGGCCCTCGTGGCTTCGCCGCGCGCGATTGGGCGTTGCCGCACGCCGCCAAGTGCCTTGACCTTGCGCAGCACCTCGTCCCGGAAATCCGGAAGGGTGGTGATCTCGCGATTGGTCTCCGGCTTCGGCACGTAGTCGAGCGCGCCGAGCGCCAGCGCCTTGAAACTGATTTCCGCGTTGCGCTTCGTAAGGGTGGAGACCATCAACACGCGAACGTCCGGCCGCGCCCGCAGCAAGAGTGGCAGCGCCTCGAGCCCGTCCATCACCGGCATATCGATGTCGAGCAGGATGACGTCCGGCGCGCTTCGCGTCACATCCTGAACGGCGAGCTTGCCATTCGCGTGGCGCGCCACCACCTCGAGCCCCCGCTCCTCTTCGAGCCAGCGCGACACGATCCCGCGCACGACAGCCGAATCGTCGACCACCATCACCTTGACTGGCTTCTCGACGGGCAGTTGCTCCGCCGGAGCGACCGCCTCGGCTTGCATGGTCGCACTTTGGCCCAAGCTGGTCATTCTTCCTGGGCCTAGATCAGGCCGACCTCGTGAAACTTGGCCTCGATGATGTCGCGGTCGAACGGCTTCATGATGTACTCGTTGGCGCCTGCCGTGATCGCGCGGGTAATGTGCTCCACGTCGTTCTCCGTCGTGCAGAAGATCACCTTGGGCGTCTCACCGCCATGCTCCTTGCGCAGCGCGACGAGGAACGCGATGCCGTCCATTACCGGCATATTCCAGTCGAGCAGCACGGCATCGGGCATTGAAACGCGGCATTGATCGAGCGCCTCGCGCCCGTTTTCGGCTTCCGACGACGAAAAGCTGAGTTCGTCGAGGATACGCCTCGCCACTTTGCGGATGACGGCGCTGTCATCCACGACCAGACAATGCTTCATGGGTTCTCCTCCGCGAAAGCCGCCTCAGGCGGCAGCGCCGAACTGACTGAAATCAAGCAGCTTATTGACATCGAGCACGACCATCAGATCGTCATCGAGCCGGTAAACGCCACAACAGACCTGCGCCCAACGTGGGTCGAGATTGGTGGGATTGGCTTCGTAGCTCGAGGGCTTGAGCCACAGGACGTCACCGATCTGATCGGCAATGAGCCCGTAGAGCTCGCCGCGCTCCTCGATGCCGACCGCGACCGTCGGCGCGCCCTCCCCGCGAGACGGCAAACCAAGACGCCGGCGGAGATCGAGCGCGGTGACGATCCTGCCGCGCAGGTTGAGGACCCCGGCCACCTCCGGTGGCGCCAAGGGCACGCGCGACAGGCCCTGTGGCACGAAGACGTCGCGCACCCGCTCAAGCGGCAGCCCGAAGAGCTGGCCTGCCGTCTTGACCGTAACGAAGCCTTCGGTTGCCTTCTCGCCGTTGTCGCCGTTCATGCCGCCGCACCCCATCCTTTGACGCAATCTTGAAGCGCATGCATCAGCTTCTGCCGGTCGAACTTGCCGACATAGTTTTCGAAACCTGCCGCGCGGCTCCGCTCCATGAGCCGTGGGTTGAGATGGGAGGAGAGCGCGATCAGCGGAACTTTGCTCCAGGTCGGATCGGCCTTGATCTGTTCGGCGAGCGCGATCCCGTCCATGCCCGGCATGTCGATGTCGCTGATGATGAGATCGAAGCGTTCGCCCTTGTCCTTGAGCGCAAGCGCCTCCTCGCCGGACGCGGCCAGCGCGACCTCGTAGCCGCTCGCCTTGAGCAACGGCGCCAGCATGTTGCGGAAAAACTGGCTGTCGTCGACGAGCAGCACCCTGAGCTCGCGAACTTCGTCCAGTGTGCCCCGTAGATGCTGGGCGAAGACCGCGCCCAGATAGTGCGACACATCGACGATCTCGACCGCCTTGCCGCGAATGATCGCCCCGCCGATCACCCCCGGCGTCTCGGCCTTGAGGTCGATGGTCAAGGGCTCCTCGACGATGTCGACGATCTCATCGATGGCGAGCCCCGCGGGGTGCTCACCTTCCGTGAATACCAGGACCGGCTGCACGCCGCTCTCGCGCGGCACACGATCGGCCTGGATGTAGACGATGGGCATCAGCGCCCCGCGATACTGCACGACGTCCTGGCCGTTGCAGTTCTCGATGGCCTCGATCGCGACTTCCTCGAGCCGCGTGATCAAGGACAACGGTACCGCCTTCAAGGTCTTGGCGCCGGCTCGGAATAGCAGCAGCGCCGTACGGCTTTCCTCGGCTTTGTCCGTCTCGGGGGGGGCCACATGCGCGGCTTCCACCTGCGTATCGAGCGAACCCGCAATCGCACCCACGGCGTTGGGGTCGATGATCATGATGACGCTGCCATCGCCGAGGATCGTGGTGCCTGAGAACATGGTGACATGGCGCAGCAGGCTCGACATCGGTTTGACGACGATCTCCTCCGTGCGGAACACCTTGTCGACCAGCACGCCGAACAGGCTCGCGCCAACTTGAATGACGACCGCCGTGAGGCTCGTGTCCCGCACACGCTCCAAACTCGGCTCCGCGCTCTTGATGCCCAGCAACTGGGAAAAATCCAGCAATGGCAGGAGCTTGGCCCGCAGGCGCAGCACCGGCGTATCGTTGATCAGCACGACGGGATGGCCCGCGGCCTCGCCGGTCCGCACCAGCTCGATCACACTGAATTGCGGTATGGCAAATCGCTCGCCGCCAACTTCGACGATGAGCGCCGCCATGATCGCCAAGGTCAGGGGGATCTTGATGACGAAGGTGGTGCCGACAGACGACGTCGACTTCAGATCGACCGTGCCGCCGATCAACTCGATGTTGTTGCGCACCACGTCCATGCCGACGCCGCGGCCGGAGACCTCGCTGACGGCACTGGCGGTGGAGAAGCCCGGCTTGAAGATGAACTTGACGGTATCGAGATCGCTCATGCGATCGAGTTCAGCCAAGGTGGTAAGGCCGTTTTCGAGCGCCTTGGCCCGAACCCGCTGCACGTCGAGCCCGCGCCCGTCGTCGGCCACCTCGATGACGATATAGCCGCCCTGCTGGTAGGCGCTAAGCTTGATCCGCCCGGTGTCCGGCTTGCCGGCCCTTACCCGCTCAGCCAGCAACTCCAACCCATGGTCCGCCGAATTGCGGATCATGTGGGTGAGCGGATCCTTGATCATCTCGAGAACCTGACGGTCGAGCTCGGTCTCGCCGCCGGTCATGTCGAGCTCGATCTTCTTGCCGAGCTCGAGCGAGAGCTCCCGCACTAATCGCGGCAGCTTCTGCCAGGCATTGGCGATGGGCTGCATGCGGGCCTTCATGATCCCTTCTTGCAGCTCCATCGTCACGTTGGAGAGCCGCTGCAGGGGCGTCTTGAACTCGCTGTCACCCCTGCGGCGCACGAGATCGAGCAATTGATTGCGGGTGAGCACGAGCTCGCTCACCGTCGTCATGAGGTGTTCGAGCGTCTCGACGGAGACCCGGACGGTTTGCACTCTGGCCGCCAGCCCTTTGGTGCCATTCTCGGACGCCAGCCCGCGGTCGTCCCCGCCCACCACCATCGTCGCCCTCGCCGGCTCTGGTTTCGACCCAAATTCCGGCAGCGGGTCTGGTCCAGGCGTCTCGCGCCATGCCCGCTCCAGCTCCTCGAGTGTGGCGAGACCAGGCGTGGCAAGCCCTACCCTATCCATGCCGGGCTCGGGCGCATTCCACGGGATTGGACCATCGCCGCCGCTGTGCCCAAGCGCGCTCACTTCGGCGAGGGCCTGAAGCCTATCGATCAGATCGGCGTCCGACCCAGGCGGCTCCACCCCATCTCCTTCGAGCCCCGACAAAATCTCCTTGATACGATCGATGCTGGCCAGGATGACGCTGACGCCTTCCACCGTGACGGCCGCGCCGGCGCGATACTGGCCCATGAGCGTCTCGGCGGCGTGCGCCAACTTGGCCAGCCGGTCTAGCCCCAAGAACCCGCAGGTCCCCTTGACGGTGTGGACCAGCCGGAAGATAGCGTTGAGCATGTCGGCGTCGTTGGGCTCCTGCTCGAAACGCACGAGGTCGACGTCGATTTGGTCGAGACGCTCGCCGGTCTCGGTCAGGAACTCAGCCAGCAACTCGTCCATCGCCCACCCTCGACGCAAATCGGAGCGATTCGCGCCTCATGCCCCCGTACAAGCTTGGGCTGTGATTGTCGGCGAAGTCTGGTTTACGCTTCGTTGACCAGCCCGTGGATTTCGCCTTGGAGCGGTCAATTTCAGGGATCAGGCGGCCTTGAACACGACCTCTCCGTCAGTCACCTCGGCGGTCAGGGTCATGCCCGCCGCCGCCGCCACCCGGCGCGCGTAATAGGGTTGGATCGAGTGGGCATCGATCTCGACCCCGTTCGCTCCCGACAGCAGGGACTTCACCTGGTCGTTGAGCCGCGCCGCGTCGCCTTTGGCACGGACGGTCAAGTTCACGCCCGGCGGCGAACCGTCGATCTCGACGTTCACCGTGCCGCCGCGCGGCAGCGCCACGACCCCAAGCGCCACGAGATTGAGCAGGAGCTTCACTCTGTCCTTGGGCAGGGTGACCGAAGGCCCCTGCCAGGTCACTTGATGCTTGCCGCTCCCCTGCACGAAATCACGCGCCACCTTCTCGGCGTCGCCAAGATCGATTTCGGCGCCGGAAGACCCCGCCGCGCCGAAGGCGAGGCGGGCGAATTGCAGCTTGGCCGAGGCTTGCGACGCGCTCTTGCGGATGAGGTCCATGGCGGCCTCGCGCATGCCCTCGTCCGGATCCTCGCTGAGCATCTCCAAGCCATTGGAGATCGCCGACACCGGATTGATCACGTCGTGGCAGATGCGGCTCGAAACAAGCGCCGCGAGTTCCAAATCGCCAAGTGCCGTCGGCTCGGTCATAGCCTCCTCCCTTCGCTCCCGCCGGCCAGCGGACTTGACGTGGCCCCAACGCCAATTTCTGTTACAGGAGGGGCGCGTCGCCAGAAGCCATAGCACTCGCGCAAGCGCGAATGCGAATCAACGTCCCCTTTGGAGCATCTTGCCTTGTCAGCACCACGACACACAACCGCGCCGTCAACAGACGCGACTGGTGACTTCGACCTCGGACGCGCAGCTGGAGCGCTCACTGACGCCGTCGCCAAGGCAGGCGCGGCGATCATGGCGCATTATGCCGGCCCGACGGAGGTCGAGCTCAAGGCCGACACCTCTCCCGTAACCAAGGCGGACCGCGAGGCAGAGATCATCATCCTCGAGGCGCTGCGGGCTCTGGCTCCCACGATTCCAATTGTCTCGGAGGAGACCACGGGCGACAGGACGGCCGCCCTTGGCGCGCGCTTCTTTCTGGTCGATCCGCTCGACGGCACGAAGGAATTCATCAAGAAGCGCACGGATTTCACCGTCAACGTGGCACTGATCGAGTTGGGCTATCCCCGTTTCGGACTGGCCTACGCGCCCGCGCGGTCGCTGCTTGCCGTGACCATCGCCGACGGCGTTGCCATTGAGGCCGAACTCCCGCCGGACGTGACCGGCGCAGATCTCGGCGCGCTCAAACAGCAACGACTCCACGCCCGCAAAGGTGATGCCGCTCGCCTAACGGCGCTGGTTAGTCTGTCGCATCTCGATCCTGAGACCGAGAAATTCCTCGAAGGCCTCAACATCGCGCAGCGTCTCAGTGCCGGCTCGTCGGTGAAATTTCTGGAGATCGCGCGTGGGCAGGCCGACGTCTATCCCCGATTCGGGCCGACCATGGAGTGGGACACGGCGGCTGGCCAAGCCGTTTTGGAAGCCTCGGGCGGCCGCGTTGTCGACGCCAATGGCTCACGGCTGCGCTATGGCAAATCGGACAACGGCCTGCGCAATCCGAGCTTCGTTGCCTGGGGCCGGTCGGTCGGGTGATGGCGCTTCGGCGCGATTAACCGCCCGGTAACCCAGCCACCGTTTGGTAACGGTTTGAAGCAAATTATAGCGGTCGCGGGGAAGAGCCCCGCCTGACCGGCCGGGCACGCCGGTCACGAGCCCAAAGGGCATTCTTAAGGGGCACTCGTCATGCGTATCAGCGTAACTGCGATTGCCGCGCTTTCGGCAATCCTCCTCTCCTATTCAGTTGCCTCCCCCGCCTTGGCCCAGGAGGGGCCAATGGTCATCACTCCGCAGCCTCAAGCTGCCGCGCCAAGCGCCGGCGCCCCCCACAGCCCGGGCAGCGAGGCCTCTGGCGACACGTATGTGCCGGCTGGAGGCTATGCCTCCGAAAAGCTGCCGGATGGGGGCGACGACACCTTCTCCATGGACGAAATCAAGGGAACGGGGCACCGTTTCTTCGGCAAAGTCTCGGTCGGGTTCGCCAAAGTGGTGGAATACGCCTTCCAGCGCTCCGGCAGGCCCAACGGCTATATTTTGGGGGAAGAAGCCGGGGGAGCCTTCATCGCCGGCCTCCGCTACGGCGAAGGCGTGCTCTATACCAAGGACGCGGGCGAGCATCGCGTCTTCTGGCAGGGCCCCTCGCTCGGCTATGATTTCGGCGCGGAAGGCTCGAAAACCATGGTTCTGGTCTACGACCTCCGGAGCCCGGGTGAGATTTACAGCACTTTCGCCGGCGTGGACGGATCTGCCTATTTCATCGGCGGGGTCGGCATCACATATTTAGCCCGCAACGACATGGTTTTGGCCCCAATCCGCTCAGGTGTCGGTCTTAGACTTGGCGCAAACGTTGGTTACTTGAAATATACCCGCCAGCCGACCTGGAATCCGTTCTAGTTTGGCGCTAAGGAAGCTTGGGCCAAAAACGTCTTGCGGGGCGCCGGATCGGCGCCAAGTTCACTTGGATCGCCCGAGATGCGTCGGATACGTGACGCGTGGGCGCTAATTTCGGGGAACGCGGGTCTCGATGATCGAATGGTTCATGTTCGGGGCGTTGGGCTTCTTCTTGGGATGCCTGCTCGCCCTCATGCTCGCTCCGCCCCTGTGGAACCGCGCTGTCAAGCTCACTACGCGCAAGCTTGAGGCGACGATGCCGATGTCGCTCGCCGACATTCAAGCCGACAAGGACCAGCTGCGCGCCGAGTTCGCCATCGAGCTCCGCAAGGTCGAGGTCGCGCTTGACAAGGCCAAGGAAAAGGCCGCGCGCGAGCTGATCGAGGCGAACAAGCGCCGCGTCGACATTCAGGTGTTGAACACCGACCTCGCCGGCATCAAAGGGCAGCTACAGGAAAGCCAGAATGCCAACCGTGTGCTCCAGCAGACCATCAAGCGGCGCCTGCCGGACCTCGACACACGACTGAAGGCCGCCAAGAAGGCGCTGGCCGAACTCGAAACAGTCAATGCCGAGCTGCGCAACACAGTCGCCTCCCAATCGGAGGCGCTCAAGATCGCGCGCAACACCGTACACAACCAGCGCGCCGACATCGACCGCTTGCGCATGGCGCTGGAAAGCGGCAGCGCCGCGGCAATGCGTGGCTCGTCGAAATCCGATGCCCGCGCGCTCGCGGAGAGTCAGCGCCTCGCCGCCGAGCTCTCGCGCATGCAAGAGGAGCTCGACCGCGCCAAGACCAGCGCCCAGGAGAATGCCTTCTTGCGCCGCGAGCTGACCCGCCTTGCCTCGCAGATTCTCACCGCGACACGCAACCAGGGCGGGCCAGCACCGCGGGTGGAGGTGAAGATCCCCGCCGACTACGACTACGAGGCCGCGATGGCGCAAGAGGCGGAGGCGATAGCCCAAGAGGAGGCGATGGCCCAGGAAGCCGCGATGGCACAAGAGGCGGAGCGGCAACAAGCAGCCTGGCACGAGGCCAATGCCGGAAACGGCGCCGTCCCGGAACCGGAAATGGAAGAGGGCGCCACGGACACGCAATCCGTCACGGCAGAGGAAGAGGAAATCGCGTACGCCGAAGCCACGGAGGAGGCCCAAGCGACCGAGCAGGATTACGTCGAAGCGGACGATGCGCCCGCGGAGCCTGAGGCGGCTGAAGAGCCTGAGGAGCAGCGGGGCGGCCTGGCAAAGCGCTTTGCCGCCCGCAGAGCGAAGCGCCGCTCGGCCAAGGGAAGTGGCGGTAGTTTGAGGGACCGTCTGCGCGGCATTGTCGCCGAGTCTCCGGAGACACGGACCTGAGCTCAGGTCTGGACGAAGCCCCTCTCCCCGCCTCGCAGCCTTAACGCCGTCAAACACCCGGTAAACACTGCGCCGGTGTCGATGCCGATGCGGTTCGGCCGAACTTCGGGTGCACGCACCGGCGTGTGCCCATGGACGACGATCTTGCCGAACGACGCGGCCGAATCGAGAAAGGCGTCCCTGATCCAAATTAGGTCGGTCTCAGTCTGCGCCTCGAGCGGCACCCCCGGCCTCATTCCGGCGTGTACGAAGAGATAGTCGCCGGCTTGGACCACGAGCCCCAAGCTCTCGAAGAAACGAAGATGCGCGCCTGGCAGGGCGCCGGCGAACGCATCGCGCCACGTCTCGGGCGGCGCGTCTTCGTGGATAAGCGCTTCGACGTCGACGCCGTAGGACGCCAAGGTGGCGTCGCCGCCGTTCATGAGCCAGTGATCGAGCCGGCGCGGGTCATCGAGGAAGTCAAGGAGCAACGCCTCGTGATTGCCCTTGAGGAACTGCGTATAGAATTTTTCCGGCAGGTCCGTGAGCAGCATGTCGACCACACCCCGGCTGTCCGGCCCGCGATCCACATAGTCGCCGAGGAAGACGAGCGTTCTCTTCGCCGCGTCGCGGTGCGCGGCGTCGGCTTCGATTTGACGGAGGAGATTGGCCAGGAGATCGGTTCTGCCGTGGATATCACCAACGGCATAAAGCAACTCGCCTTCTGGCAGTCTGGGGGCCACCTAAGGATCTCATGCGTAGGGCGCGATCCATGTGGAGGGTGAGGCACAATGGGTGCCCGGGCAACCCCCCGTGGCGTGGCGCCCCGCCCCTCTTAAGCCCTCGGGGAGACGGTTAGCTCCCGATAGAGCCGCGTCGGGAAGCTAAACACCGTGCTCACACAATTCGACCTCAGTCCGATAAACAGCACCGTGTTCCCGTCGCGGAGTTGATCGTCCTCCGTGACGATGTAGAGCTTGTCGGCGCCGAGCGGGGGTAGGCCTCTTAGATAGGCGGCGCGCTGCTCGAAGGCTTCGAGTTCCGCACCCTCGAGGTAGTCGTATTTGGCGTGGACGTCGACAATGGCCGCGAGAATCTCGTTCTCGGATTTGCATGGGATCGGTACCGAGGGCGGGCCCTCGCCATGGTAATAGGTCGTGCCGTACGCCTGGATGATCGGGCCGAGCTTCTCGGAATAGGCCTTGAAGCCCGCAAACCCGAGCAGGGCGATGGCAAGGGCAAGCCCAGCCGCAACTCTCGACCAGAGTGGCATCGCCAAATCCTCCGCTCGACAGCGGAGTCTAGCACGATTTGCGCACTAGATCTCCGTATCGACCTCGCAGCGCACCGTATCCCGGTGCCCGCAATCCGGCAGCTTCCAGGCGATGATATCCTCCGAGCCGTCAGGATTCCTGCGGACAATGGGCACCGGACAGGCGACCCGCCAGAAGCGATAGTTCGATGTCCTGTGCCCGGCGTCCCACGCCGAGCCCAGCATGATGCCCGACCGCTGACACCGCTGCATGTTGAAGCCTTGCGCATCGGCGCCCAAGGCTTCGGCCTGATCGAACAGCTGAACCTCCTGCCTCCGGCACACCATCATGGAATGTTCCATGGCCCAGGCGCGGTTCTCATAGCCGGTGTCGGCGGCATTGGGATCTTCCGGTCCGGAGATGACCGTCTTGCAGACAATCAGCACGACGGCAGCTGGCATGGGGACTGGCATGGCTCAGGCCCCCCGCTCTAGATTGGCGTTGAGTTTGCGAGGTGGTGCCGTCGGCGGCTGCTTCACAGCTTGCACAGGGAGGAGCAGGCTAGCCATCACGGCCAGGCTAAGAGTCATAGGCATTGTGGCCCCCTCTTAAAAAGGTTGCTCTAACACCACTCCTTGGCGGTCCCTTTTAGGACCCGAATACCTCCCTCAATCTCCCTAGACCGGCTGGAACTTGCCTTTGGACGGCATCCGGCACGATGTTGCAACGCAACACGAACCTGACTGCTCGACGAACTTAAGTATGGCACTTGCAAGTTTCATGCAAGGTTAACACCCTGCGGCACAGTGCCCCTAAGTCGGTGCTTTTGCGTCTCATTTCGACGTCCCAATCTACGGTGTGAGGGGCTGGGCAACGCCGCTAACGCCTTGACCAACCCCTACGCCGAGAATGCTGCACCGCAAAAAAGTGATTCGCAAGACTGGCTTTAGCCTACGCCGAATGATTGGGCGCCGATAGAGCAGCGCGGCAACAGCCGCTAGACTTTTGGCACCGCCTTTGGCATTTGCAGCGACCCGCTGCCCAAAATATGAGCAATCTTTGGCTATTCGCCCACGCTCGCAAAGACGGGTTTCAGCGAGCGCCCGCCCCGTTAAACTGGCCGAAATCGAGCGATTCGATGGAGAGGATCGCAGCGATTCGACGCGATTCGACGGGAACGGGGGGTACTTATGGTGATCGATGGCGTGATGCTTTTGTGGTTCTTCCTGACCGCGCTCTCGGTCGCGTTCGTCGCTATCGATATCCGCACTACCCCCGAGCACCCGGTAATGAAATGGGCCTTCGTCTTGTTCACGGCCTATTCGGGGCCGTTCGGCGCGTTTCTCTACGTGCTCGGCTGCCGCGAGCCCCTGCCCGGTCTGCACGAGCAGTATGTTGCGGCGCGCTGGCGTCAGGCGCTCGGTTCGACCATGCACTGCGTCGCCGGCGACGGCATCGGCATTCTTGTCGGGGCGGTGATCGGCGCGTTGGTCTCGCTGTCGATCCTCGCCGAGATCGCGCTTGAATACGTGCTCGGCTTCGCCTTCGGCTGGACCATCTTCCAGGCGCTGTTCATGGGCGAGATGTTCGGCTCCTACGTCCGCGCACTCAAAGGCACCTTCACCTCCGAGCTTCTGTCCATGAACTGTCTGATGGGCGGCATGATTCCGGTGGCGAATCTCGCCTTTGCCGACGATCCGGGCGCGCACGACCCGGCGCATCCGCTGTTCTGGTTCCGCATGTCGCTCGCCCTCATGGTGGGTGCCGCCTTCGCCTACCCGATGAACTGGTGGCTCGTCGCGCACCATCTCAAGCACGGCATGCTGACCGTGCGCCCGAAAGGAGCGCCGAGCGCCACGCCCGGGATGAAGGAGAAAATGACCATGGCCGCGGGAAGCGGATCGGCCATCCATGCTCCAAACCCGCCGGTCTGGGTCATGGCCCTGGTCTCGTTCGCCGTGCTCGGCGCCGGCGTGGCTATCGCGCTCGCCTTCGGCCCGGGCCATTAGGAGCCGCGCGGGACGGCGCTCGAACGGTACAGTAGGGTCTACTCGGGCTGGGCCACCCCCTTAACCAACCTTAAGACCTCAACTCGTAGAATGCGCGGCTCTCTTGTCGGTACAGGAGCCAGTCATGCGTATTGCACTCGTCGATCCATTCCACGAGGCGCAGGAGTCCACCCTGAGCCTCCTCGGCGCGCAGGGCCACGAGATCATTGCTTTCACCGATGCCGACGAGGCGCTGATGCGCATCGAGGCCGACGCCGGCATCGACGCCTTGATTGCGAGCGCACCGCCGAGCCCTGCCGCCGCCAAACAGCTATGCCGCGAGGCGCGGCAACTGGCCGGCGACAACCGGACGCTCTATGTCCTGCTCATGTCGCCGCGCGGTCTCGCCGACATGTCTTTGGCGCTCGACTGCGGCGCCGACAGTGTCATCGACGCACCGCCGGCCACCGACGAGCTCTGTCAGAAGCTGCGCGTCGCCGAGCGGATGCTTACCTTGGAGCGCGAGTTGGCGCGCGCGGCCACCATCGACCAGCTTTCCGGGCTGATGAGCCGTGCGGCCTTTCTCGACACGGTGACTTTTGCGTGCCGTGAGGTGGGCACCCGCGACGTGCTGTCGGTCGTTGCCATCGACATCGACAACTTCCGGGCCATCAACGACCACTACGGACACGTCCTCGGCGATCAGGCTATCCGCGAAGTGGCCGACGTCGTCGGCGCGAGCGGCGCGCCGGCGGGACGCATCGGCGGCGACGAATTCGCCGTCCTCCTCAAGGGCTACGATCTCGCCGCAGCCGTCGCCGCAGCCGAAGAGCTGCACCGGCGTCTGGCCGACGTGAAACTCGAGACCGCCGACTGGACCATCCGCGTCACCTGCAGCCTCGGCGTCGGCGAACTGCGGACCGGCGACACGGTCGACGACCTGATCAAGCGCGCCGATCTCGCCCTTTACCGCGCCAAGCAGGAAGGGCGCGACCGCGTGGCGACGACGCCGACGGATTCCTGGATGAGCCGGCGCCCGCGCCTTGGCGTAAGCCTGGCCCGGCTCCTCACCACGCCCTCTCCCAACGTCAAGGACCGGCGGAAAGGCGCGCCTCCCGGCCCCGCGCTCTATGCGCGAATCTTTGCCATCGTCGATCTCTTGATCGCCTCCGGCGCGAGCGACGAAGCGGCCGCCCAACTCATCACGCAGCGGCTGGCCTTGGCCGGCATCCCGGCGCCAAAGGAGGGCGAGAGCGATTGGTGGCGGGAGGTTCTCGATCGCCGCGCCGCGTTCCGCGCCGGCGACGCCACCGACGATGCGCTGAAGGAATATCAGAACGTCGTGGCCGCGATCGAATCGATCGCTCCGCATGAGCGGGTGGAATGCGCGCTCGCCAACGACCTCTGGGATCGCCGCCGCATGGTCGCGAGCAAACGCCCTTCGGCCCGCGGCGTCGCGATGCATTAGCGGCTGGCCGGCCTCAGATGCCTTTCACCGGCGGCACCAGGCCGACCTGCTGAAGCAGCGCCAGCGCGTCGTAGTTCACCCACGACTCCACGATCTTGCCACCTCTGATGCGGTTCAGGTCCATGCCGGTGTAGCGCACGACCTCGCCCGTCGGCGCCGCGCCGAGGAACGGCCCCTTGAAGGTCCCTTGCGCCGCGAAGCGGGTACACACCAGGTCGCGCTCGGCCATCTGCTCCTTGACCGTGTAGGTGAGATCCGGGAAGGCGCTGCGGAACAGCGTGACCGCCTGTTTGATGCCCTCGGGGCCGACCACGCGCGAGGCCTCTGGTCCGCGGCCGACGTGGTCGACATAGTCCGGCGCATAGAGCTCGTCGGCGACCTCGAGCTTACCAGCGCCCCATAGCTCAAGAAGCACCCGTCGCCCGATCAGCCGGTTCGCCGCTAATGTCGCCGCGTCAGTCATGGCTATCCCTCTTGCCAAGTTTCGCTCACGTAACGCGCAGAAAGGCTGATGGCAAAGAAAAGCCCGACCAGGAGCCCATTCCTGGCCGGGCCAAAACGCCCTTCCGGTTGTTAACTTCCCGTTCGGTTAGCCCGCAAAGGCTATCGGCCGAGTTCTTGCTGAAAGGTTAAGGCGGAAAGTGGCGCCCGTTTTGCTAGGTCTCTTTGTGAACTCTATGCTTCGTCCTCGACGGCGTCGCGGACAGCCGACGCTACAGAGGAGATCTTGGCCACCTGCTCCGACTGCCAGTCTCCATAAGTCTGATTTGATCCACTGACCCTCCATGAGGTCCTGCCGTTGTCCGGACGCCCGAGAATTACGGCCGACGCAGCGCTCGGGCTACGGAACCCAACATCCTCTGCGAAGCGCAGCTGGCCATTGCTTCCGGGCATGAGCTTGCCCAGTTTGATAAGCTGCGCATGCCGCTTCGAATAAGTGTGGTCTGAGTTGCTCGACCATTCGCCTACCGCGGCAGACCCTGCAAGAACCACAAATTCGCCATCTATCTCGCGTGCCTGAGCCTCGATCCCGTGCTTCTTGCTCGTCAGACGGAATAGGGGTCCGGATTCGGCGTCTCCAGTCGTTCCTGCCGAGCCCATCGTCTTCCGCGCCGCAATCTTATGCTCACGGAGGAAATCGAACCCGAGCACTGGAAGGATCAATCGAAGCTGATCTACAAAGAACTCCATGTCCGAAGCGTCGGCGTCGGGCAGGGCAGACGGCGGAGGCTCAGTTCCATTGACGACATCAGCGGTGCCGACACCATTCGCAATGGCAATTAGCCGGGCCTCAAGGTATCGCGCGTGCGCCTTGGTGATGTTTTGATCCTTACTGGTCACGACGCAGGTCCGTTCCCAAAAATCCTTGCTAGTGTCCCTGCTGTGCTGAATCAGGCGCTTTCGCACATTGTCGCACTCGCCAATGTAAAGTTGCAGGATGTCGGGGTCTCGCGGATCGGGGCATACGAGAAAATAGACGCCGGTTCGGTCGAGTTCCGGACGCCGCAGAAAGGTGGGCAGGGCACTTCGCGACCCGGCGAGGACATGTCCGGTCCAGTTCATAATCTCGGCCGTCGTCAGGCCGGAAGGCGTCCCATCAACCAAGAAGAGCCGGACCGAACGTCCTGGCGAGGTCATGCCATGACCTCTGAGGCGCCGAGCTCGACAAAGCCTATTTCGCTCGACATCGAGGCCCTTGAGCTGCTCGCATTGAAGTCAGTGAATATAGCGGAAGGTTTCATCGCTGCGTTCGCGAACGGTTTGACTCGACGATGACCAATGCTTGCCAACGCCCTCCTGACACGGCCCACATAGCGGGCACCCCGTTGGTAGTTTTGGCGAATTGAGTTTAACTGCTTGATTTTTAAAGCTGTTGGCGCCCCGTAGGGGTTTCGAACCCCTGTTTCCGGCGTGAGAGGCCAGCGTCCTAGGCCACTAGACGAACGGGGCGTTGGGCTCAAGACAGGCCCACAGCTATAACGTGGGCCCGCGAAACGGATCAAGGCTAATTCGGCTTGAGCTTGATGCGCGAAACGATCTTGCCGGTCTTGAGGTCGATGACGGCGATCTCCGGCCCGGCGCTCGTGGTTAGATGGAGGGCGAGCCGGTCGCCATCAAGGTCCAAGGCGGTGACGGTCGCGCCCTGGGGAATAGCAAGTTCCGTCTCGCTCGTGATTTGAGCCGCGGGGGCGGGCGCCGCGCCTTCGTTCTGGCCCACCCTCGAGGCCTGGTAGACGATGGTCGCGAGCACGAAGGCAAAGCCGCCGACGAGCAGGACCCCCATGACGATGACGGCGATCTTGAGCACCCGCACCTGCCGCGGGGTGAACACCGTCCCCGGCAAGGGCGTATTGTCAGGCTCGCGCGTCACCGCCATCGTCTAGAACACCTCATGCCGCGATCGCCACAGCCACACATCGAGAGCCTCACGGCCGAAGCAGGCGAGAGCCACGCCGGCCTGCGGCTCGACCGCTTCCTGAGCGAGAGCCTGCCGCAACTGAGCCGCACCCGCGTGCAGGCCCTGATCAAAGACGGCCGGGTCGCTTCGGGCGGCGCGACCATAGAGGACGTGACATATAGGGTCAAACCGGGCGAGCGCTTCGAGATCACCGTCCCCGCCGCCGCCGAGACGGCGCTCAAGCCCGAGGCCATTCCGCTCAACGTGGTCTACGAGGACGACGCCCTGATCGTCATCGACAAGCCGGCGGGCCTCGTCGTGCATCCGGGTGCGGGCCAGCCGGCCGGTACGCTCGTCAACGCGCTCATCGCTCATTGCGGCAAGAGTCTCTCGGGCATCGGCGGCGTGGCGCGGCCCGGCATCGTCCACCGCCTCGACAAGGACACGAGCGGTCTGATGGTCGTGGCCAAGACTGATCAGGCGCATCGCGGGCTCGCCGCGCAGTTTGCCGACCACGGGCGCACCGGCGAACTGGAGCGCGGCTACCTCGCGCTTGTCTGGGGCGTACCGCGCAAGCCCCATGGGCGCGTCGATGCGCCGGTCGGGCGTCACCCGACGAGCCGCACCAAGATGGCGGTGCTGCCGGAGGACAAAGGACGCCGAGCGGTCACAAGCTGGCGCGTGGTGGAGACCTACGGCCGCAGCAAGAACGGTGCCGTCGCCTCCCTGCTCGCATGCCGGCTCGAGACCGGACGCACCCACCAGGTGCGCGTGCATCTGGCCCATATTGGGCACCCGCTCATCGGTGATTCGCTCTACGGCAGCGGATTTAAGTCAAAGCTGAAGAAGCTTCCACAGGGCGCCCAGGCGACGCTCGCCAAGCTTAACCGGCAAGCCCTTCATGCAGAAAGACTTGCGTTCCTCCACCCCGTGACCGGCACCTTACTAGAATTTAATAGTCCGCTACCTGACGATCTCGCCGAGATCGTGCATACACTCGCGGAACTGTGATGAGGTCCCAGGCTTTCACCCCTATGGCAAAAGTTCTATAGAGGAAGGTCGCCGGGGGGACGGTTGAAACGGGAAGAGCGCGGCCGGTCGAGGTCGCGGGAGACGGGCTCTCATGGCCGCCAGAAGTTTACCGAGTGTGAGTGCGCACGGCGGACTCACGCGTTACCTCGAAGAGATCCGGCAGTTCCCCATGTTGGAACCGCAGGAGGAGTACATGCTCGCCAAGAGTTGGCGCGAGCATGGTGACCGCGACGCCGCGCACCAACTCGTCACCTCGCATCTGCGACTCGTGGCGCGCATCGCCATGGGCTATCGCGGCTATGGCCTGCCCGTGGGCGAGGTCATTTCCGAAGGCAATGTCGGCTTGATGCAGGCGGTGAAGCGCTTCGACCCCGACAAGGGCTTCCGCCTCGCCACCTATGCCATGTGGTGGATCAGGGCGGCGATCCAGGAATACATTTTACGTTCGTGGAGCCTGGTGAAGATGGGTACCACGGCGGCGCAGAAGAAGCTGTTCTTCAACCTGCGCAAGATCAAGGGCCAGCTCAAGGCGCTCGAGGAAGGCGATCTCCGTCCCGATCAGGTAAAGCTGATCGCGACGCGTCTCGGTGTCAGCGAAGAAGACGTCGTGTCGATGAACCGGCGGCTTGCCGGTGACTCATCGCTCAACGCACCGGTGCGCAACGACGCGGAAAGCGGCGAGTGGATGGACTGGTTGGTCGACGACAGCGTCGACCAGGAGACGGCGCTCGCCGAGTCCGAGGAGCGCGACCAGCGCCGCGACATGTTGCATCAGGCCCTGGAAGGTCTGAACGAGCGCGAGCGCCGCGTGTTCGAGGCGCGCCGCCTCGCCGAGGAGCCGTTGACCTTGGAAGAGCTTTCCGCCGAGTTCGGCGTCTCGCGCGAGCGCATTCGCCAGATCGAAGTGCGCGCCTTCGAAAAGGTGCAGAAGGCGGTGCAGAAGGCCGCCAAATCGGCCGAGCGCCAGCCCGAGCCAGCCGCGTAGGGCTTTCCTCTGGGTTCCGCATCTGATGGATTCGTCATTGCCCGGCTTGACCCGGCAATCCATTCCACTGGCGTCTCATCCTGCTGAGAGGTAACGGCAGGGATGCCCGGATCAAGTCCGAGCATGACGAGTCCATTGGAACAGGGGGTAGAGGGTCATGAAACATCTCTCTGTCGGCGGCGTCGAAATCGCCTATTTCGACGAGGGCAAGGGCCCTTGTGTGATGCTGGGCCATTGCTCGAGTGCCTCCCACAAGGAATGGCTGCCGCTGATCGAGGACCTGAAGGGCGACTGGCGGGTGCTCGCCCCCGATCTCATCGGCTACGGCCAGTCCGATCCCTGGCCTATCGACAAGCCGTTCAGCATTGCGGCCGACGTCGACGTGCTTCTCGCTCTCGCCAAGAAGACCAGGGGCCCGCTGCATTTCGTCGGTCATTCCTATGGCGCGGCGCTGGCGCTCGAAGCGGCGCGCAAACTCGGCAAAAGGGTCAAGAGCCTCACCCTGGTGGAACCCGTCGCCTTTCACCTTCTGCGCATCGACGACCGCCCGGAATGGAAAGAGGTCGAACAGCTCGGCCTCGCCGTGCTCGACCCTGTCGCCAAGGGGGATGACCGCAAGGCGGCCGCCGCCTTCATGAGCTATTGGCTCGGCCGCTGGCGCTGGTGGCTGTCGCCGGAGCGCTTCAAGAACGCCATCGCCGCCACGATCCCGAAGGTCGCGCTCGAGTTCTCCATCGCCCTCGACGCCCAGACGACGCTTTCAGACTACGCCGAGATCGCCGCGCCGACCTTGCTGATCGTCGGCGCCAAGACGCGGGCGCCGGCCCGCGCCGTTATCGAGCTGCTGGGCGGGACGCTACCCAACGCCAAGGTCGAGACGCTGAAGGGCGCGGGCCACATGAGCCCGTTCACCCACCCAGCGGAGCTCAACCGGATGATCCTCGATCATCTGGCCGCCCACCGCTAGCGCCGTCCCCCGGCAGCTCTTCCATATCCTTGGCGAACAATTCTTCGAGCTCCTTCGCCTGGGACTGCGCGTTGGCGCGGACCTTCTCCACATCCGTGTAGTACTGATAGTCGTCGTAGAGGCGCTTCTCGTCGAGGCGCTTGAACGTCTCCGTCAAGCGCTTGACCTCCGGGTCCTTGAACCCGAGGCCACGCAGCAACTCCTTGGTCAGCTCGAGCGCCGCGAGGAACGTCTCGCGCTCGATGATGGTGACGCCGAGGTCCATCAGCTTGTGTACGTGGGTTCGGTCGCGCGCCCGCGCATAGATCGGCAGATCCGGAAAGTGCATCCGCACCATCTCGGCGACCCGCAGCGACGCGTCCACCTCGTCGATGGCGAGCACGAAGGCTTGCGCCTTCTGGGCCCCCGCCGCCCGCAGGATGTCGAGCCTGCCGGCGTCGCCATAATAGATATTGGCGCCGAATCGCTTGACGAAGTCGACCTGGGTGATGCTCGAGTCGAGCGCGGTGAAGGGAATGTGCCGCGCGCGCAGCACGCGGGCAACGATCTGCCCGAAGCGGCCGAACCCGGCGATGATCACGTGCCGCTCTCCTTCCGGAGGTATTTCGTAGTCCGGCGGCTCGGGCTTGGTTGCGCGCAATATGGCGTCGTCGATGAGGAGAAGCAGCGGCGTCATCGCCATCGACAAGGTCACGGCCAAGGTCAGCAAGGCCTGCGTGTCACGCCCAATCACGCCATCGGCCACGCCGACCGCGAACAGCACGAAGGCGAATTCGCCGCCTTGACTGAGGACGAGGCCGAGACGCCGCGCCGCGCGGTTGTCCATGCCCCACCGGCGTCCGAGAAGGAACAGGATCGCCGCCTTGATGATCACCAAGCCGGCGACGATCACGAGCAGATCGGCCGGCCGGGCGCCGAGCACCGAAAGGTCGATAGACATGCCCACGGCGATGAAGAACACCGCCAGCAGGAGTCCCTCGAACGGCTGGATATCCGCCTCGATCTGATGGCGATATTCGGAGTCGGCAAGCAGAGCGCCGGCGATGAACGAGCCGAGCGCGGCCGAGAGCCCCACCGCCTCCATGACTATCGCCACGCCAACCACGGTGAGGAGCGCGCTTGCGGTCATCGCCTCGCGCACGCCGGTGGCGGCGACGACCCGGTAGAGCCGGCTCAACAGGAAGCGGCCGACCCCGATGACCGCGACGATCGTGATGATCGCTATGCCGGCGCTGCCAAGATCCATGCTCGGCTCGTCGCCCCCCAGCGCGAATAGCGGCACCAGCGCGATGAGCGGAATGGCAGCAAGGTCCTGGAACAGGAGCACCGAGAACGCGAGGCGGCCGTGGCGCGTGGTGAGTTCGCCTTTCTCCTCCATCACTTGGAGTGCGAACGCCGTGGAGGAGAGCGACAGCGCGAGCCCGATGAACAGCGCCTCGCCAGTGGCTAGCCCGAGGCCGAGGCCGATCGCCGCCAGCACCACGGCCGTGGCGACGAGCTGCGCCGCGCCCAAGCCGAAAATGGCCGAGCGCATGGACCATAGCCGGACCGGGCGCAGCTCGAGCCCGATCACGAACAGCAGCAGCACCACGCCGAACTCGCCGAAATGGAGGACTTTGTCGACATCGTCGAGCGCATAGAGAGGCCCGAGCACATAGGGACCGATGACGACGCCGGCGGCGAGATAACCGAGCACCGCGCCGATGCGAAAGAAGCGGCCGAACGGCGCAGCAATGGCGGCGGCGGCCAGAAACACCGCCACCTGTATCAACTGCGCCGTAGCCATGTTGCCTTAGGTCTCCCCGCCCCCGGTGCTTGCAAAAAGTCTAGCGCATCAATCAGAGCCGCGCGGGTTAAATTGCGGCAATTGCCGACGTCCTGCTGAAGTCCTAGTATCGGTTCTATCGGGGCCACGCGGCCGCCCCGTGAGGCCTTTGCCCAAGCGCCGCTCCGTCAGGCTCGTTGCCTGCGCAACGGAGTGAGCTGCTATGGGTACAATCCATCATTCGCCTGAGCCCACCTTCCGCGAAGCCCTGTCCGTCTGGGCCAAAATCGGCGTGACGTCGTTCGGCGGTCCCGCCGGACAAATCGCGCTGATGCACCGCGTCCTCGTCGAGGAACGCGGCTGGATCGGGCCGGAGCGGTTTCTGCACGCGCTCAATTTCTGCATGCTGCTGCCGGGGCCGGAGGCAATGCAGCTTGCGACCTATGTCGGCTGGCGGCTGCACGGTACGTTAGGCGGCCTTGCCGCCGGACTCCTATTCGTGCTGCCCGGCGCTCTCGTCGTGCTTGCCCTCAGCATCGCCTATGCCCTGTTCGGCCAAGTGCCCCTGGTCGAGGCGGCGTTTGTCGGCATCAAGGCCGCGGTCCTCGTCATCGTTATTGAAGCCCTGCTGAAGGTCGCCCGGCGTGCGCTGCATCGCGGTTACGATTGGGCGATCGCGGCCTCTGCCTTCTTCGCCATCTTCTTTCTCGACGCGCCCTTTCCCCTGATCATCGCCGGCGCCGCCCTCGCCGGCTTCTTGCTTGCGCTTATCTTTCCCGTGCCGGTGCCCCCGCCACTTAGCACGCCTCCGGTTCCGGTACCGCTGTCGCAAACCGTCCGCACTGCTGCCCTGTGGCTCGCCATCTGGATCCTGCCGCTACTTACCGTGAGCGCATGGTTCGGACGCGATCATGTCACCACCGACATCGCCTTGTTCTTCTCGAAGCTCGCCGTGGTGACGTTCGGCGGCGCCTACTCGGTGCTGGCCTACATGGCGCAGCAGGCGGTCGAGACCTATGGCTGGCTGAGCGCGGGCGAGATGCTGGACGGGCTCGGCCTCGCCGAAACCACGCCTGGCCCGCTGATCCTCGTCACCGAGTTCGTGGGCTTTCTCGCCGGCTACCGCCACGGCGGGGAACCACAACTGGCGTTCGGGCTATTGGGCGCCGCGGTCACCTTGTGGGCGACCTTCGCCCCTTGCTTCCTCTGGATCTTCGTCGGCGCGCCTTATATCGAGCGCCTGGCGTCGAACGCCAAGCTCGCCGGCACGCTCCGCGGCGTCACGGCGGCGGTGGTCGGTGTAATTCTGAATCTGAGCCTTTGGTTCGCGCTGCACGTGATCTTCGGCCGGGTTGAGGCCGAGTGGCATGGCCCGCTGCGCATCTGGATGCCGGACTTCGCAACCTTCAACGTCGAAGCCGCCCTACTCGCCTGCCTTGCCGCGATCCTGTTGCTAGGCTTCCGCCTCGGCATCGTGACCACATTGACGATCTCCGCCGCAGCAGCGCTTGCGGTCTCACTCGCGCAAAGCGCGGGCTAAAGCCCGCGCTTCACATGAAACCGGCAGCGCGAAAGCTAGTCGCGCGGCACCCACAGATTTACGAACGGCGCCCGCACCCAGGTGCCGCCCGGGCTCTTGCGGACCTTGGCGAATGGCGCATCGACGTCCGTATAGGCGTCGTTCGTGCGCACAGACGTGGTCGGCGCATCGACGTCGGTCTCATAGCCGTTGCTGCGCCACCAACGTCGCTTCTTGTAATAGCCCGCTTCTTGCACAAGCGACGCGTCGGTCGTGTGGTCGGTGAGCCCCATGGGTCCTGCCGAGGCAGGCAAAGGCAAGAACATGGCCGCCGCGAAAAACGCCGCAACGAAGCCGGAAACGATCAGTCGGGTCATTGTTCCTCCTTACCGAGGGTTTTGATGTTATCCCGCGCTAATACTTGTAAGCCGACAATGTGGCGGCTGGGGGCCAGCCGCGCAACCCCCCAAGACTAGAGCCAACCTTTGCGTTTGAAATAAATGTAAGGCAGCACCGCGAAGGCGACCATCAATCCCAGGGCGAACGGATAGCCGAACAGCCAGTCGAGCTCCGGCATGACGTGAAAATTCATGCCGTAGATCGAGGCAATCAAGGTCGGGGGCAGGAACACCACCGCCGCCACTGAAAAGATCTTGATGATGTCGTTCTGCTGGATCTGGATCATGCCAAGGGTCGCGTCGAGCAGGAAGATGATCTTGCCCGACAGGAACGTGGCGTGGTCGGTGAGCGAGTTCACGTCGCGGGCGGCGGCACGGACGCGGGCCTGCAACGGTTTGCCTTCTTTGCGTTCGTTGACCGTGTAGGCCAGGAATGCGATCAGGCGTCCGAGCGAATGAGCGCTCTCCCGGGCCTTCGAGGTGACCTCCCCTTCGCGCCCAATGGACCGCAGCAGTTCATCGAAGCTGCGCTGCCGGGACGCGGCGGCCCCTCTGACCGCGAACACGGAATGAGACAGTTTCTCCACCTCGATTTGGATGCGCTCGATGAAGTCGGCCAGCCGATCGACGATCGTGTCGAGCAAGCCGATCAGCACGACAGTCCCTTTGCCGAGGTCCGGCTCCTGCCGGTTGCAGCGGGCGGCGAAGATCCCGAACGCCCGCGGTTCGGCGTAGCGCACGGTGACGAGCCGCGTGCCGGCAAGGATGAAGCTGACCGGCGTCGTCTTGGCCTCCCCGTCCTCGCCCTGATAGACCAGCGTTGCCGTCATGAAATGCGCGCCGTTCTCCTGATAGAGACGGCTCGACATCTCGATCTCTTGCTGCTCCTCCCGGGTCGGTACGTTGAATTTCAGCGATTTCTCGACCTTCTCCTCTTCGTCCGCCGTGGGGTTGAGCAGGTCGATCCACACCGCCTCGTCGGTGATCCGCGGCAGGCCGGTCTGGGGCTTCAGCGCGCCCGCGCGAAATTCGTAGATGGTGAGCATCGACCGTCCCTGACCGGATCTCGGAAGCCCCTTATAACAAGGGGCACGTGTCCAAGGTGAGACATTGTAGACACACTCCGCAGGGCCTATCCGGGGCCCTACCAAGCTCCCGAGCGAGCGGCCGCCTCCCCGGCAGCCGTTCAATTCTTCTGCACAATGCAGGCGCCCCCTGCCTTGCGCAGCGCGGCGCAAATCTCGGTAGCGTCCTTACGGCTGTCCGCGCCGATCTGCACCTGATAGAGCGCGCGGCGCCCGCGGCTGAGATTGCGCTGCGGCTGCACGAACGGCTCGCGATCCGCGAGGACCGACACATGCTCGCGCCTGATGCGCGCGAACATGGCGAGCGCCTTGGCCTTGGAGAAGGCGCTCGACACATGCGCGCCCCACGGCCGCCAGGCGCCGCTCGCGGTGAGCGGCTCGGTCTCGTACACCGCGCGCACCACGAGCGGCGCGAGCTTCTTGCACGACTCCTGCACTGTATCGCCCTCGGTCTTGAGCGACTCCGGCAGCTCGGTTTCCGGCAGCTTCCACTCCTCGGCCGCGCGACCCGTGACGAAGATCACATAGGCGCGCGTTTCGCCGGGAAGCCCGCTGGTGCCGGCGAGCCAGCTCCGCACGCGCTCCTCGCCGGCGTTATAGGCCGCCGCCGCCAGTCCGAAATTGCCGAACTCTTTGTTGAGGTCGGCGAGCAGGCTCGCCGAATGCACGATGGCCGATTTCGGCTCGAACGGATCGGCGAGGCCGCGATCTTCTGCCGTGCCGGGCATGAACTGGGCGATGCCTTGCGCGCCCTTGGGGCTGACCGCGTTCGGGTTGAAGCGGCTCTCCCGCCAGATCAATCGCACAAACGGCATGGGCGGCAGGCCGCGCGCCTCGGCCTGCTGCTGCATCAGCGGGCAGACGATCTCCACGAATGGAAGCGGACCCGCGGCGGCTTGGCCCGCCGCCTTGATGCCGCCGGCGACGCCGAGAATGTCGACTGCGTCTGCCGCCTGCGCCGCGCTCATGCTCAGAACGAGCCATGCGGCAAGGAAGGCCGCGCGAGTGATGTGCCCCCGCGCGCGACGCATGGCGCTAGTTCTTCAGGACGATGCAGGCGCCGCCTGCCGCCTGAAGCTTGTTGCAGAGCGCGTCGGCAGCGTCCCGGCTGTCCAGTCCGATGCGGACGGCATAGCGCAGGTCAGTGCCCATGCTGAGATCGCACACCTCGATGACCATCGGGCTGTAATCGCCGAGGATGTCGGAATACTGCTTCTGCGCCTGGGCGAATTCGTCGAGCGCCTCTTGCTTGTCGAACGACGAGGCGATCTCAACACCCCATTGCGGACCTGACGCGCTCGAGCCTTCCGCGCCCGGCGAGCCGGGTACGCATGGCGACAGCGGACCTTCCGCCTCGGTCGGCGTCTCGGCCAGCGCCGGCAAAAGCGCGAGCATCAGTACGAAACTTGCGAGGGGCACTCTCCTCATGGGCGCACTCCGCGTCGGTTGAGCAGCTGAACGAAGTGTGAGGCGAATTCCCTAATATAACTCAAGCGGGCCAGGCGCGGAGCGCCATGTCGGCGACGCGCTCAAGTTCCTTGCGGCTCGCCCCGCCCGCGGCCTCGACCGCCATGCCGTGGATGACGGTGGCGTAAAACCGGGCGAGGCCTGCGGGATCCGCGTCCTCCGGCAAGTCGCCGTCACGCTTGGCACGCTTCAGCCGGTCGCGAATGAGCGCCACGCTCGCATCCCGCCGCGCATCCAGCTCCTTCTTCACTGAATCGCAGTCGTCGCCGCCGCACAGTGCCCCCTGCACTATGAGGCAGCCAGGCGGATTGCGCTTGTCGCCGAGCGACTCGGCGGTGCCCTTGAGCAAACGTTCGACCGCCTCGTAACCCGTCGGCGCGCCCAGCGCTTCGGCCCAGAACGCAGCGTGCTTCGTCTCGTAGCGGTCTAGCGCCTTGCAGAACAGGCCTTCCTTGTTGCCGAAGGCGGCATAGAGGCTCGGCGGATTGATGCCCATGGCGGCCGTCAGGTCGGCAATGCTCGCGCCCTCGAAGCCCTTGCGCCAGAACACCTCCAGCGCCCGGTCGAGTGCCTGATCCGTATCGAATGCGCGGGGGCGACCGATCGCCACGGGCTGTTCTCCTGCCAATTTTTCGATCCCTATCACCTCCCATCTTTGTAGCGATCGTTATATAAGCTTCTTGACAGGGCGGGTCCAGCATACATATGTAACGATCACTAAATAATCTTAAACGGGAGATTGGACCCATGTCTAAGAAGCTTGCAGGAAAAGTTGCCTTGGTTACCGGCGGCTCGCGCGGTATCGGCGCCGCCATCGCCAAGGCCCTCGCCGACGACGGCGCCGATGTCGCCATCAGCTATTCGTCCTCCGCGGACAAGGCCAAGGCTGTGGTCAACGACCTCTTGGCCAAGGGCGTCCGTGCCCACGCCTTCAAGGCGGATCAGGCCGACCCCAACCAGGTCAGCGGCCTCGTCAAGGCTGTCGTCGATCGCTTCGGCCATCTCGACATCCTCGTCAACAATGCCGGCGTGTTCGTCACCGGCCAGGTACACGACGGCGCCAACAACATTGCCGACCTCGAGCGGCAATTCGCCGTCAATGTCGGCGGCGTCGTCACGGCTGTGCGTGCTGCCGCGCCGCTGATGGGCGAAGGCGGGCGCATTATCTCGATCGGTTCGGTGGCCGGCGAGAGTTCGCCTTTCCCCGGCATTGCCGACTACAGCGCAACCAAGGCCGCGCTGCTTGGGTTTACCCGCGGCTGGGCGCGCGACCTCGGGCCCAGAGGCATCACGGTGAACAACGTGCAGCCGGGTCCGATCGACACCGACATGAACCCGGCAACGAACGGCGACTTCTCGGATATGCAGAGAAACGCCACAGCGCTTGGCCGCTACGGCACCGCCGACGAGGTCGCCGCCGCCGTGGCATTCCTCGCCGGTCCGAGCGCCGCATACATCACCGGCACGACTTTGACCGTCGATGGCGGGTTCAACGCATAAGAGACAAGGCGAACGGAGTAGGAGGTTCCGATGATCGAGCTTAGACCCTTCGACAGGCTTGGCGCTGCCGACCACGGCTGGCTCAAGGCCAAGCACCATTTCTCCTTCGCGCGCTACTTCGACCCGGAGCGTATGGGCCATGGGAGCTTGCGCGTGTGGAACGACGACGAAATCGCCCCCAACACCGGCTTCCCGCCGCATCCCCACGCCGAGATGGAGATCATCACCTATGTCCGTCAGGGCGCCATCACCCACGAGGACAGCCTCGGGAACGAAGGCCGCACCGAAGCGGGCGACGTCCAGGTCATGAGCGCAGGCTCAGGTATTCGCCACGCCGAGTTCAATCGCGAGGACGTGCCGACCAAAATCTTCCAGATCTGGATCGAGCCGGCCAGCAAAGGCGGCGAGCCCCATTGGGGCGCCAAGCCCTTCCCCAAGGGCGAGCGCTCCGGCCAGTTTGTGGCGCTCGCCTCCGGCTTCGACGGCGACACGGACGCGCTGCCGATCCGCGCCAGCGCGCGCGTGCTCGGCGCCACACTCAGGGTCGGTGAGACAGCCGAGTATCGCCTCGGCACGGCGCGGCACGCTTATCTCGTCCCCGCCACCGGCCTCGTCGAGGTCAACGGCATCAAAGTGCAGGCCCGCGATGGCCTCGCCATCGAAAACGAGAAGGCGCTGACCATCAGGGCGCTCGAAGACGCCGAGATCGTCCTGGTCGACGCGCCTTAAATCATACCGCGAAGCGTTCCCCCCCATCGCTTCGCGCCGCAGCCAGTGGCCGCGGCAGAGAGGCAGGTCCGGTTCACACGCCGGCCTGCCTTTTCTCTTGGCATCGCGGCGCCGCGATCGGCCTAATCCTCGACCGAGGTCTGCGGCCTATCGGTTCCGGGGTCGAGCTCCTCGTGCCACTTGCCGTCTGCCGTCTCGTATTGGATGCCGACCGTCTCGCCGGGAACTTTCTGCTCGCCGGCCGCGCGCCGCGCCGCGGCGAGCGCGGCGTCGTGGGTGGGAAAGGTCTCCGAGAAGGTACCACGGGCCTTGTAGGCCCAGCCGTTCTCATGCCTCACGATCTTGTATACGACCTTCGTCATCGGCCTCTCCTCGTAACTCTGATGTCCGGAATGCGCTAGGCCTGCGCCCTGGATTCCGCCCGCGACTGTGCGGCGGCCTCGCGCACGCACTCGCCGAGTGAGGTGAGGACGGAGCGCCGGACGACGGCGTGCTGGCGGAAGCCCTCGCGCTCCATCAACGCCTGATGCAGCTCCGGCAGGCGATAGAACGGCACGCTAGGGTACCAGTGATGCTCGAGGTGATAGCCGACATTGCAGGGCAGGATGAAGATCGACTCGAGCCAAGTCGGGACGGTCGTGCGGGTGATCGCGTATTCTTCCTCCTCGCTTTCCACCGCGCTGTGCTCGCAGATCAGGCGGATGTACTGCGCCGCGATATGCCAAGTGCAGAACGGCACGATCCAATAGAGCAGGAAGGCGTACCAGCCGCCGAACACCGTCAAGGCAACGGCCGCGCAGGCATAGAACGTGAAGCGTGCCGCGCGCATCCACGCAGGCGACGGGATCAGGGTCGAGCCGACAAGCCCGCGCACGATCCAGAACAGGCCCGTCACGAACGCGGCGCGGCGCAGGAGCACCAAAGCGAGGCCGAGCCTCGTCTTGGGAAACTGCCAATCGGGGGCAAGCTCGCCGGCCGCGTCATGGGTGTACCAGATGTGCCGGTTCCCGTCGTTCTGGAGGCCGGTGTATTGGTGATGCGTGCCGTGGAACTTGCGGAAGCCTTCGACCGAGGCGAAGGTCGGCCACATCATAAGAACGTTGGCGAACAGGTCGTTCTGCCAACGCGTCGGCAGGATGCGGTAGTGCGAGGCATCGTGCCCGAGGATGAGCAGTGCATGCTGGCGCGAGCCGATGAAGATGACCGCGAGCACATACACGATCGGGTGCCAGACATAGACGCAGAGCGCGATCGCCGCGGCGATTACGACCCATTGTGCCGCGGTCGCCGCGATCGCCTTCGCCGGCTCCAGCCTGGACAATTCCTTGATGGTGGCGGCAGGCAGCCGCTCCGGGACCATCCTGCTCGTGTTGTGCGGATGCTCGACGACGGGATTGATCGAGATGTCGTCCACCGGGATTTCTTCCCGGAGGTAGGCGATGACCCGCTTGATCCTTGCAACGTCTGGCATTTGACCTCGTACCGGCGACGCAAGCCCTAGCGTAGTCCTATGTCCATTCCTGGGCAAATCGGCTCCCGGTACATCTATTGTCCTGCCTCCAAATCGGCATTGTGCGAGACATCGAACACGGTGAGCCCCTCGCCGAGGCCGGCCGGGATAGGGCCAGAGAGCCGGTTGTGATCGAGCCGCAAGACCTGGAGCGCCGGGGCGCTGACGAAACTCGTGGGGATCGATCCCGAAAGTTCGTTTCGATTGAGTCTGAGATCGGTCAGCTTCTCGAGCTTACCCAGCTCATCGGGAATCGGGCCCGAGAGCGCGTTGTTGGCGAGGAGGAGCGCCGCAAGATTCGGGCTGAACGACGCGGGGAGCGGACCGTCGAGCGCATTGTTATGAAGGAAGAGCTGCTCGAGCGCCGGCTGTCCGAGCAACTGTGCCGGCAGTGCGCCGGAGATGCGGTTGTCCTCGCCGCGGAAGATTTGCAGCTTCGGCGTGTTCCACACCGTGGGCAGCGGGCCCGTCATCTCGTTTGCGTGCAAATCGAGATATTCGAGCTCCGGCAAGACGGCGACGGAGTCCGGGAGGCGCCCCGTGAGCTCGTTGCCCTTGAGCCAAAGGTTTTTCAGCGCACGGCAGTCGCCAAGCTCGTCCGGCAGCGCGCCGGAGACTTTGTTGAATGACAAATGCAAAGTGTGGAGGCGCTCAAGCCAGCAGATCGCGGCCGGGAGCTGCCCAGCGAGATTGTTGTCGTAGATCGTTAGCCTGACGACGTGCCCCTCCGCGTCGGTCTCGACCCCGTGCCATTCGCCCACGGGCCGGTCGCTTCCCCAGAAGTCGCGCTGAATCCAGTCTGGTCCGCCGAGCGCCTCGTAGACGGCAACCAGCGCGTGCCTTTCGCGGTCGCGCATGGCCGGGTCCTTGGGCTCCGGAATGGAGTTGGGCGCACCGTTCGCCGTCTCGCCTTCGGCGGCCAAGGTCACGCCGGCGCCGAGCCACACGGCGCAGATTGCGATGACTACCGGCAGCATCAACCGAGGCACGACGCACCTCCTGTTCTCACGTCGCCCGCATGAGCGCAGCGACACGCGGGGCTGCGGCTAGTGGCCGATCACGAGTAACGCGACAATGAAGCCGAGCACGATGCCGCTGAGCACAGCGACCAGATAGGCCATGCTGCCGGGGTTGTGCTGCGCCATGGGCGGCTCTCCCTGGAATCGTGGACAGGGTTCAAATCAAGCTGTCAACAACGAACACCGCAAGCACAAAAAAGATAGCGAGGTCCGAGACGAGCGCAACTTGTTCTTTGGCGTTTCGCGTCTTGCGCATGAGGTGCCCGGCGCCGGCAAGACCGTAATAGAGGCCGCCGGCGAGCGCGGCGGGCACGACCCACTTCGGCTGGGCGAGACTGGCGAGGCCGAGCGTGCCAATGGCGAGATTGCCGAATCCCACTTCGCGCACGATCGCGAGGGACGCCGGATCGCCGATATCGAAGATCGACTCCGCCGTGAATCGCGGCCGGAGGGTCTGCATGACACCGGCCATGAACAGCCTGACCCCCACGCCCCAGAACGTGAACCATTTGCCGATCAACGCCATGAGCGACGCCGCGCCCGGGTGCCACACCATCTCGGCCGCGACCGAGGCTACCGGAAGCACGAGCATTAAGAGGACAATGGCGACGAGATACATGGGCGTTGCCCCGCGTCTAGAAGGGTGCGTCTGGTGCCAGATAAGCGGCGATGTCCTTCAAGACGTCCGTCGAGAAATTGCCCTCGAGCGATGCTTCCTCCTCCATCGTCACGGAGACGGCGAGCGCGAGCTTGTGCGACGGCAGATAAGCCATGGTGGCCGCGTAGCCGGCGAAGGACGGGTTCTGAAAGATCCAGCCATTGATCAGGAAGATGCCAAGCGCGTAGTAGGTGGTGTCGCTCCACGGCTTGAACTTCGCCGTCTCCGGCGCGAGCTGCAGCGCGTGAGACTCAGGCGACACCAGCGTGCCTTCGCCGATGGCCGACGCGCTCTTCAAGATGTCAGAAATGTTGGACGTCATGATCGCGCCCTGCGCCAGCGTCCATGACGGGTTCCAGTAGGTCGACTCTTCGTACTTGCCGCGCTCTGCATCGAAGGCGTGCAGCACGGGCTCCTGGATGATGGCGGTCTCTTCGCTCCGCGTATCCTTGAGCGTCAGCGGATCGAGAATGCCCTCGCGGATCAGTTCGGCGAGCTGCCGCCCGCTCGCTTTCTCCAGCACCTTGCCAAGAATGACGAAGTTCGTGTGGGCGTACGACCAACACGTGCCCGGGTCGCAGATCATCGGCCGGTCGAGCCCGATGGCGATCAGCTCGTCCGGCGTCCAATGCCGGAAGGGATCGGCATAGAACTGCTTAAGGAACTCATCGTCGGTGACGTAGTCAGCATAGCCGGATGTGCCGTTGATCAGCATTTTGAGCGTAACGCGATCGGCCTTGGGATAGTCCGGGAACCATTTCGCCAGTCTGTCGTCGACCTCGATCACGCCCTTGTCGTGCAGCTGGAGCAGCACGGTGGCGATATATGCGATGGCGACCGCCCCGTTGCGGAAATGCATGTCTGGCGTCGCCGGAACGCCCGTCATGGAGTCGCCCCACGCCATGGTCGTTGGCGCCGCGCCGTCGACGGCGAAGCCCGCGAGCACTGCCTTGAGCTTGAACTTCGGCATCGCCTTGCGGGCGATCTCCTCGATCCGCGCTTGCGCCTCTTCGACCGTGACGCACTGGCCGGCAGCCGCGATCTGCCCGGCCGGACACTGAGGCGCAACCGGAGCCGCCCCCGCCGCAAGCGCACCGACCATGGCGCAACCGAGCAGAGCCGGCAGCACGCAAGCCACCGGTCTCCACAGGTTTGAAGACGTCATTCAGCCCTCCTTCCAGGCGCCAAGCCTTCCCCGTCACGCTGCCGCGCCAGGCCCTCGAGCGCCAGTGCGCTGACCAAATCGGTCAGCCGCTCGACGAACGCCTCATCGACTTTCAGATTGAACGGCGGCTGTCGGAACTGCTCCCGATTGCGCACGAACACGCTGCATTGCCCCATCAGCGAGATGGCGGCACACATGGCGTCCTGATCCGACGCGCCCGGCGGCAGAAACCGCCGCACGAGATCCGTGGCGCTGGCGAGAAACGGCATGGCGCTCGTGGTCACGAAGCTGCGCAGCGCCTTGCTCGGGCGGACGTTCTCCCAAGCAAAGATGCGGATGTAGTGGCTTACCTCGTTGCGGGCGAGCAGCGGATTGAGCTGCTGGCGCAGGAAGCTGCGCAAAGCCTCCTCGCGCGGCATGTCTTTCAGCCTCTCGGGATCGAAATTGTCGAGCCGCAAATAGCCCTCGAAAGCGACCTTCAGCACTTCGAGGTAGAGGCCTTCCTTGCCCTTGAAGTGATAGTTGATCGCCGCCTGGTTGACGCGGGCCTTGGCGACGATCGCCCGAACGCTGGTGCCGTCATAGCCCCGCTCGGCGAACAGGGCGACGGCGGCCTTCAGGATGGAATGGCGCGTATATTCGGCGGGGCGGGTCATGCGGACCTTTGGGGAAATGCACAAGGAAAATTCAAACAAGCGTTTGAATTCAGCATACGCGGACGCCGGGCGGATTGCAAACTGACAGACCTGCCGGGCTGCGGCGCAGACGCCACGCCAGCAGGGTGCGCGAATTTTCCCACTCCGGCCCCTTGCCGGTCATTCTTTAGTCATAAACGAGTGTTTGAATTTCAAATGATCGTTTGAAACACTCTGTAACAGTACGTGAGTCACGGGGTCAACCGAGATGGCAAAGACGAGGGACATGTCTGAAACCGCCGAGGCGCCTGCCAGGGCCTCAGCGGTTTGGGATGCGCTGACCAAGGCGCTGTTCGATTCTTATCGGCCCGAGCTGCATTATATGCGCGGTCCCGGGCCGAAATGGCACGAGAAGCACGATCACATAGAGACCTACGAGGAATCGCTCCCCCCGAGCGACTACAGGGCGGCACACTAGCTCTCCTCGCCCTGCGGGCCCCGCGGCGCATGCCGACCACGGCACCTTCCGGACGTGCGCCGCGGGCCCCTCTTTTTTGGCATGAAGGCGGCAAATACTGCGCGGCCTGGGTGGAACATGCGTTTTGCCCCACCCGGCTAGTGGCATACGGCGCGGGCCACGGCCACCGCAGCCGACGCGCCCGCCACCGGGAATTCGGCGGCGGTCCGCCCCTTGGGGTTGCGGCATCGTCTTGCCCACTGCACGGAGGCATGATTGCCGACTGTGGTCCTGAGCCTGTAAGTAAGATCGCCTGGAGTCGCCGCCATGTGGTCTCGCCTGCTCACCCTCACCTGCGCCCTTCTCCTGCTGCCCGTCCCGGCGCTCGCCGGCGCCAAGGAGAGCGTCAAGGCCCTCGCGCCGTCGGGACTGGTGCTGGTGATGGACGCAGAGGGCAACGAGCTGGTGGCCCAGAACGCCGACCAGCCCTTCGTCCCGGCCTCCGTCGCCAAGATCGTGACGGCCTGGCTGGCGATGGAGGTGCTGGGCGGCGACTACCGCTTCGAGACCCGCTTCTACCTGGACGACAAACGGGTGCTCTACGTGCGGGGCGGCGGCGATCCTTTCCTCATCTCTGAGGAGCTGGCGCCACTAGCGTCCCAGCTGGTCGCCGCAATCGGAAAGGAGCCGCTCACCGGCATCGTGCTCGATTCGAGCTATTATCCCGCCGACCTCCGCATCCCGGGCATTGAAGACACCCAAGAGGCCTACGACGCGCTGAACTCCGCGCTCGCGGTGAATTTCAATACCATCGCCGCCGTGCGCAGCGGCAACACCGTCCGCTCCGCCGAGCAGCAGACCCCGATCACCCCGCTGGCGATCAGCCAGTTTCGGGCGCGGGGCCCCAAAGGTCGCGGCCGCATCAGCCTGACCCAGGAGCCCGAGGTGAGCCTGAAATACGCGGGCGAGTTGATTGCCGCGTTCATCGGTCAAGCCGGCGGCAGCGTGAAGGGGGAGATCTCGACCGGAACCGTGCCTGAGGGCCTCGAGCCGGTCTATGTTCACAAGCAGTCGCGCACGCTCGCGGAGATCCTCAACCAGCTGCTCATCGGCTCGAACAACTACATCGCCAACCAGGTCTTCCTTGAGATCGGCGGGACCCTGGGCGGATCCGTCAGCCTGGAGAAATCGCTCAAGGTCGCGAACAGCATGCTCGCCGCCAACGGCCTCGCCGGCGCCATTCATCTCGAGGAGGGCTCCGGCATCAGCCGCGACAACCGCTTCACGGCTCGCGGCCTCGCCCAGTTGCTGCATCTTTTCGAGCCGCATGCCACCCTGCTCAGGGGCGGCAAGGGCGCCCTCTACAAGACCGGCACCTTTTCCGGCGTCCGCACCCTGGCTGGCTATGCCGACACCGCAAAGCACGGGCGGGTGCGCTTCGTGATCTCGCTCACGGGCAACACCGGTACGCTACGCTACCGGCTGCTCAAGGCCATCCAGGCGGGGCTGTAGCGAACGCGCGCGCCGCACGAATGTTTGATCGGCCCGCCTCTGCAAGACGCCGCACTCTGGGATAAAGTCCGGGTGTGACCATCCTATCTCGACCCGCCAGCGCTGCCGCGATTACGTTCATCGCCCTCCTCGCGGGATCGGCGGCCGCGCAGACCGAGGATGAAGCGCGGCAGCTCTGCACCGAAGATGCCATGATCGTGTTCGATGCCTCGGGGTCGATGTCCGGCAATACGGTCCAAGGCCTCTTCAGCGACATCACCCGCATCGACGAGGTGCGCAAAGCCTTGGGCCAGGTGCTGCCGCATGCCGCGAAGTTCCGCAAGATCGGGCTCATCACCTACGGTCCCGGGCCTTACCAGCAATGCAATGTCCAGCTGGACTTCGAGCCGATCTGGAACGCGACGGAACCGATCATGAGCGTGGTGAACGCGATCAACCCGGCCGGCAAGACGCCGCTTGTGACGGCGGTGAAAGTGGCCGCGGCGGTCCTGGACTCCAAGTCGAATCCGGGCGTCATCGTCCTCTTGACCGACGGCGAGGAAACCTGCGGCGGCGCTCCTTGCGCCCTCGGCGAAACGATCAAAGCGAGCGGCCGGCGATTGACCGTTCACGTCATCGGCTATCAGCTCAGGGCTTTCCGCTGGACGGGCGCGCAGAGCTTCCTCGATGTGAAATGTCTCGCCGAGGAGACCGGCGGCCTCTACATCACGGCGGAGAACCGGCAGGACCTGATCGAGGCGTTCGAGAAGACGCTCGGCTGCCCCATGATGTCTTCTGTCGACGCCGCGCTGCGCTGAGCTAGCTCGTAGCCCGGGTGAAGCGAAGCGCAACCCGGGAACGATTGATCGGATACCCCGGATTTCGCTTCGCTCCATCCGGGCTACGCTTGCTTCCGCCTGATGTCGATCGAGGAGAAGCCGAGATTGCCGGCTTGCGTGTGCAGCCACTTCACGGCCTCGGCCTCCTTGCCGAACACCTTGGCGTCGCCTTCCTGCGAGAACACCGCGCCAGGCATCAAGGTGCGGAACGACGCGCGCCATCCGTAATCGTAGCGCTCGACGGAGCCGATGAACTTGCCTTGGGTTTTTGCCCCCTCTTCCACTCGGTTCTCCTATGCACTGATCCTTAGCTTGTAGCCCGGGTGAAGCGAAGCGCAAGCCGGGAACGATTGATCGGATACCCCGGATTTCGCTTCGCTCCATCCGGGCTACGCTTGCTACGCTTGCGCGTGCGTCATCGTTGCCGCGGCGCGGAACGCGTCCGGCTCTTGTCAAAGCCTGCCCTCGGGCTTGACCCGAGGGAGCTTGCCCCCATCGTGAGCGAAGGGGGATGGCGCGCCGAGAAGCGCAGTCCTTTATGGTGTCCGCGATCTTTTTGGGATCGCGGCGGGCGCCTTTCGGCGCGCCAACAAGCGCTCAAGCAGCGAAGCGGTAGCGCATCAAAAATGCGCCAAAGCTTCGAAACCGTCACGCATGTCATTTGCGGCGTTGGTCGGCGGCGGACCCCACTTGCAGTGGCCGTCTCGCTTGCATCGCGCATCAGGGCCAGAGGCCGGTAGCGCGCACATAAGAGACAACCACATCTCTCCTATCCGGCGGGGGCTCGTAGTAGCCCCCGGGGGGTAGCCCGCACCGCCCGGAGGCTTTTGGTCGCGTAACCCAGGCCCGCAGGCGCCGCACCCCCGTCCCGCACATCGCAACGCCTCGCGAAAGCGCCCCTTAAGAGGACGAGGTGAGCGCAGTGTAGCGGAGGCTCGCGCGGAGGTAAAGGATTTTTTTCCTAGTCACCGGCGCGCATCGCCGGCCGAGACGTGAAGACTGCACCGCACCTCGCCCTGCGAGCACGACGCCTCATGAGCGTCACCTCAAAGGACGAGGTGATGCGATGATAGGGCAGGTTTGGAGGGGCGGGGATAAGCCGCGAGTCATCCTGAGCTGCGAGCGCCTTTGCGCGAGCCTCGAAAGATGACCCTTGCTTTCTCATCCTTCAAGGGCCGCGCGTACGGCGCGGCCACTCAGAATGACGGGGATAGGGTCTTTGGTCGAGTGGGTCCTACAGGCTATGCTAGACTTTACAAGTCAAGGATTGCCAAAGTCAGATAGACACGCGTGGGAATGGGTCGGGCCTAAACAGGGGAGATAGGGGGTCCCCCATGGTATTTGGTCATGTTGCAGCTTTCATCGTCTGGTTCGCTGCAATTTCGCCTGCCGCCGCAGCGACCCAAAACTACTTTGATTATTTGGCAATCTGCGCGGGCAAGGCCGAGATCCTGCATTTGTCAGACAAAGTTGCCCACCGCGCGTGTTTTGCTGACGGCCAGTGTCTCTCCCTTTTTTCGATCTATCGCTACCGAGTGAGCTGCCCAAGTGGGCACATCTACGATGCTCCTCAGGTCTATTCCAGGAGCCCGCATCCTGGCTTCAGCCGTGTTCGGACCGAAGACGGCATGACCATTCTTTACGTCGTTCATACGCGGAGAGTGCCTACCGCAAATCGCAAATGCTACAAATGGTATTACGATTCCTGCGCGACTTGCTTCGAGTTTAAGTGCTGGCCGAGAAATGCTTACAGCTTGATCAAAGAGGAATTTGCTCATCGGCTTCCCGCCGGCTTTGCTCCGCTGCCGTATAACTCTGAAATTGTGACTCGGACGATATCGACTCCAACCCCGTCATACCAGCCGCCGAAATCCGTGGAACAACAAATTGGCGACAGCCGATGGGGCACAATCTGGCTGCTGATCGTCGGATTCTCAATACTGTTTCTCCTAATAAGGGGCACGACCAAGGTTTCCCGGAGGAGTCATTCGCGCTCCGATATCATGACAACAACTCCTGGAGGCAATGCCGCAGCGGACTTGGGTGATTCTGACTACCTAGAGTTACCGGAGAGCGCCGGTGCCGATCAAGAAACGTGCCCCGCTTCGAAGTCAGGCTGGTTTTCTGATGTATTCGATAACCGTACCAGCGCAGCACCGAGGCAGGGATTTTTTGAGAGCAACAAGGACTATCGGGACAGGGTCTATCTTCAGGGTAAAGAGCGTCTGATTGAAGACATCACCGGCTCAAAACCTCGGCAAGGTTGGTTAGAGAGTGACGAGGAGTATCAGAGCAGAATTGCACATGAGGCGAATGAGCACATCGTCGAGTCCGCTACCGTATCTACTCCAAGACAGGGTTGGTTAGAGAGCGACGACGATTACCGCAGCAGAGTTCATCACGAAGCGAGTGAGCGCATCATCGAGGGCGCAACCGGTTCCACGCCCAGACAGGGTTGGTTTGAGAGTAACGAAAGCTACCACGACAGGGTTTCTCAAGAGGCAAACGAGCATATCGTCGAAGCGGCGACAGGGTCGGCGCCTCGTCAAGGATGGTTTGAAAGTGACGAGGATTACAGTGCTCGAGTAAATCAAGAGGCGAAAGAAATCAAAGCTAGTAAGCCGTAGAGTAGGTTAAGCATCGCGAAACTCACTATCGGCTGGCGAAATGATGGGCTTCGCTTCGCTCAACCCATCCCAGGGCTACGGGCTCAAAATGTGAGATTTTGAAAGGGGTCCTGCTGCCCCTTTAGTGCCTGCCAATCGAAATCATATTGGTCCGCAGCTGACCAGTTGGTGGGAAACTTGATTTGAAAGTAATCCCCAATTGCCACCTCAAATCCATCCGTCGGACGTCCTAGCTCGAGTCCCAACCCCGCACCCGCCGGGGAAAAGTCCCAGGTATGGAACTGAGCGCCCAGTACAGCAACAAGGCCGCAAATTGCATCAATGAGATTGTCGAAATTGGCAAGCGCGAAGTTCTGATGCCTGTCGTGTTTGGACTGATTGTAAGCCTGGTACCAGCCCAATGGCCCGACCGGCCACGCAGCAAAAGGCCTTCGTACATTCTGATTGCCATGCCAAAGTGGCAACCTAACCTCGTATGCCGAAAGGTGATGGGTGCCATCAAGTTTTGAATAGTCCGCCATACTCCAATTGCCTGCCGGGACGTAGCCGTTCTCGCTCATGATTGCCTTACAATTCGCCTCGACTTCGACACAGGCACGCATGAGAAGTTCATGAATTCTGTAAGAGTAGCACCCTCGATTCACGTCAGCAGGCTCAACGTAGTCGAACAGCTGCAGGGCATCCTTTTGGATAAGTTCGAATGCCCTCACGTACTGGGCAGGCGCGACAGCGAACCTCGGGTGCAACACGTACATCCAACGCCCGCCCTCGGCGTATGTGCCGTTTACGAACTGCCGACACGTCCTCCTGTACGGTTGCGCGACTGGCAATGATTCCCTCCCGGTACGTGTTCGACAGACGAACAGTGGTCCCCCGTCTGATGTCTTCTACCTACTCTGATCGGATCCCCTTTCGGCGTCCCCCTCAACATAAACCTCGCCGCCCATCTCGCGGAACTTGACCCTCATCTCGGCCATGTCGAGCGCGGCTTCGCTCAACCACCCAACGCGCTCCTCATATGCTAGCTTTCTGGAACCAAGCGGTAAATGGAGGCAACTATGTTTGGCTGGCTTGGATGGAGGCGCAGCGCTCCAGAGGAAGAAATCGATTGGATGGCTGACGCTGCGCAACAACTTCACCAGGTACTTAAGCGCATTGCTGGTGGCGAGGCTCCGGAGCTGTGCCTAAAGGCGGCGTTTCCTGACTCAAGCATCTATAATCAAGAGAGGAACCGCTACACCGGCGAAGCGATTCTCTCCGAGAAGTGTTGGGCGTCATTCTTGGTCGAGTGCGAAGCGACTAACTATCACGCCTCGCTGATCATGGGAGGGAACTACGAAGGCTTGTATTTCACAATCCCGGCGGGGTCGGATATAGGGCTGTCGATTTCCCCGCCCCTAAGCCGGCCGTTGGGGCAACATTCACGGCCAGCACTCTCTGAGCTCTCAAGTCGGCTAGGGTTTTACGACCTAGACGCAACAATGGCTCGCTTTCAGAGTGGCCGCTTCTGACGCAGACAGATTCGGCTTACATTCACTCCCCCGCCACATACATCTCGCTGCCCATCTTCCGAAACTTCTCGCTCATCTCCGCCATGCCCTGCTCCTTCTCCGCGAGCTTCGCCGCGTAGTCGCGCACCTGCTGCGTGATCTCCATCGAGCAGAATTTCGGCCCGCACATCGAGCAGAAATGGGCGAGCTTATGCGCCTCCTTGGGCAAGGTCTCGTCGTGGTAGGAGCGCGCCGTCTCCGGATCGAGCGACAGGTTGAACTGATCCTCCCAGCGGAAATTGAAGCGCGCGTCGGACAGCGCATTGTCGCGGGCGACCGCCGCCGGGTGGCCCTTGGCGAGGTCGGCGGCGTGCGCCGCTATTCTGTAGGCGATCACGCCAGCCTTCACGTCGTCGCGGTCGGGGAGGCCGAGATGCTCCTTCGGCGTCACGTAGCAGAGCATCGCCGTGCCGAACCAGCCGATCATCGCAGCCCCTATGGCAGACGTGATGTGGTCGTAGGCCGGCGCGATGTCGGTGACGAGCGGGCCAAGTGTGTAAAAGGGAGCCTCGCCGCACAGCGCGAGCTGCTTCTCGACGTTGACCTTGATCTTGTGCATCGGGATATGGCCCGGCCCTTCGATCATCACCTGGCAGCCGTGGTCCCACGCGATCTTGGTCAGCTCGCCGAGCGTCTCGAGCTCGGCGAATTGCGCAGCGTCATTGGCGTCGGCGATCGAGCCGGGGCGCAGGCCGTCGCCGAGCGAGAACGACACGTCGTAGCGGCGCATGATGTCGCAAATGTCTTCGAAGCGCTCGTAGAGGAAGCTCTCTTTGTGATGCGCGAGGCACCATTTGGCCATGATCGAGCCGCCGCGCGACACGATGCCGGTGACCCTGGGCGCGGTGAGATGGATGTAGCCGAGCCGCACGCCCGCGTGGATGGTGAAATAGTCGACGCCCTGCTCGGCCTGCTCTTGAAGCGTGTCCTTGTAGACCTCCCAGTCGAGCTTGACGGGATCGCCCTTGACCTTCTCAAGCGCCTGATAGATCGGCACCGTGCCGATCGGCACCGGCGCGTTCCTGATGATCCATTCGCGCGTCGCGTGGATGTTGCGCCCGGTGGAGAGGTCCATCACCGTGTCGGCGCCCCACCGGATCGCCCACACCATCTTCTCCACTTCTTCTTCAACGGACGACGTCACGGCGGAGTTGCCGATATTGGCGTTGATCTTGGTGAGGAAGTTGCGGCCGATGATCATCGGCTCCGATTCGGGGTGATTGATGTTGGCGGGGATGATGGCGCGGCCGCGGGCCACTTCCGAGCGCACGAACTCCGGCGTGACGAATTCGGGGAGGCACGCGCCGAAATTCTCGCCGTCGGCGAGCCACGCTTGCGCCTCCTCGGCCGCGCGCCTGCGCCCGATATTCTCGCGGTGCGCGATATAGACCATCTCGTTGGTGACGATCCCCGCCCGCGCCAGCTCGAGCTGCGTCACCGGCTTGCCCTGCTTGCGGCGCGCCGCGATCCACTTCGCACGCAATGGCGGCAGCCCGCGCTTCACGTCGACCACGGCATCAGGGTCGGTGTACGGCCCGCTCGTGTCGTAGACGCGGAAAGAGGCTCCGTTTGAGAGCGCGATCTCGCGGAACGGCACGCGCAAGTCGGGGTGCCCCTCCGGCGAGGAATAGACCTTGCGGCTCCCTGGCAGCGGCCCGGTGGTGACATCGGGTGCTTCGATTGTCTTGTCGTGGAGATTCATGGCCTCGCTCCTCATGGCGCAACGGCGCCGGTTGGATCGGGCGGTGGCGGCGCAAGAGGAGGCAAAGTTCCAATCCCTTCGCCGGCATGACCCGGATCAGGTTCGAAGGGTCTCCGCTCCGGACTTACCTCTGAGGTAAGACAGCGGACTCTCAGCCCCTGCCTGGGGCTCCCCTCGGAACGGCGTCACTCTAGACCTTGGCGCGCCCCTGTCAAAGGG
>NZ_JBOHJC010000009.1:0-125895 GCF_050726195.1 Methyloceanibacter sp.
TGGACACATAAGCGAGTCCCGCGAACGGCTCGATTGCCATGCCGCCCATCGCCATCGGATAGGCCACCTCGCCGAAGATCTGGCCTGTGTCGGCGTCATACGAAGCGTTCTGCCGCTCGAAGAAGCCGGGGAAGATCACGGCGCGGGACGTGTCGATATCGTTCCACGCCCACGCGCCACCGCCGCGCAAGGCCACCGGCCCGGCCATGCCGCCGAGATAGCCGGCGAGTAGGAAGCTCTCCACGTCTGCCGAGCTATAGCGGTCATCGACGTCGACATTGGCGAATGACGCGCCGGTGGCGAGACCCGCGCGCCAGCTTCCACTCAGCTGCGCGTCCATGCCCGAGACGAACCCGCCGAGATCGCGGTCGGTCGATGCGGCGTTGCCGTCGCCGTCAAAATCGCCCCACGCGCCATAGGCCCTGGTCCAGAAGGCGAGCGGCTGCCTGTAAGGCGCGGACGCACTACCGAATGACTTGTCAGTGCCGAGCGTCATGGCGTTCGAGTCGAGCGAGGCGACCTGCGGCCCCGCGGCCGCGAGCGACGCGACTTGCGTGTTACCGCCGCTCGCATTCGCCTGCATCAGCCGCCCGAGGATCGCCTCGCGCACATAGCGGCTGTCATCGGCGAGCACGCCCGAGAGGGTCGCGTGGATTTCGCCCGACAGCGCGTCGAACGCCATCCGTGCACCCTCCGCGGTCTGATTGAGCACGGCCAGGAACAGCGCATTGGTGGTGGGGAACTGGTCGAGCGCCAAGCCCACATTGCATTGGTTGCTCGTCAGCGCCACCGAGCAGAAGCTGATCGGGCCCGGCCCAGGCCCAGGTCCAACCGTGCGTAACAAGGTCAACACCACATCGTTGCCGTCGCCACCCTTGTAATCGACGCTCGGCGTGAGAAAGGCGAGGTTCGCGGTCACCCTGGCGAACCTGCCTTGCACGGCATCTGTCCCGTCATTGTCGATGATGACGTAATCCGTGGTCGGCTGGTAATTGCCATTCGCGGCCAGCACGCGCAGCGTGGCGCCCGTGAGATTCACCGTGCCGTTGCCCATGACCGTGCCGCCGTTGACGGTGAAGGCTTGCGTCGTCGCCCCGGAAAAATTCCAGTCTCCGCTCTCGACCTCGAAATTCTCGAAGCTCTGGTATTGTCGCGTGCCGGCACCGGTATCGATACTGGTGAGATTGAACGCGCCGTTGCCCGCACCGCCGAAGGCGAGCGTGTCGTTGGCGCCAGGTCCGGCGAATACATTGCCGTTGACGGCCGCGGTGGGATGCAGCTCCAGCCTGTTGTCGAGCGGGTCGCCCTGATCGAAGAGGATGGCGCCGCCGGCGCCGCCGTCGATCTTGCCGCCGACGGTCACGTTGCCTGTGCCGCCGGCAATGACGATGCCGAAATCGACCAGCGGATCGTTGCCGTTCGATCTCACCCTGGCGTTCGGCCCGACGGTAATGTTGACGACTCCGTCACTGAAAAGGTGCGCGGCCACGATGGCGGTGCCATCGGTCGCCACGACGTCGCCGTTGACCTCGATGTTGACCGCCCCAGTGCCGAGATGCAGCAAGTCGATGCCGTAATAGCGGCCCCTGACCGTGCTGCCCTCGCCGGTGGCAATCCTCGTCGTCGTACCGGAATTCAAAGCTTGGATGCCGGCGCAGTTCGTGCCGATGACGTCGCCGCCGGCCTTGATGTTCAGCGCTCCCCCGCTGTTGTCGGCAACGATACCGCAATTGGCTCCCATCACGCGGCTGTTGGCGCCGGTCGTGATGTTGAGTCCGGCGCCCAAGGGCGAGTTGCTGGCATAGATTCCGGTCTCATTGTTGCCCCTGACATTGCCATTGGCGGTGATGTTCAGCGCGCCGTTGCCGGAATTGCTGGCATAGATGCCGCGATTGTTGCCGAGGACATAGCTGCCGGCGCCGGTCCTAATGCTGAGCGACGTGGCGCCCAACTGGTTCAAGGCACTGATGCCGTTCCTAGCGATGCCGGTGACATTGCCGTTGGCGGTGACGTTCAGCGCGCCGGAATAGTTGAGCGCGAAAACGCCGTAGTTACCGCCTTCGACGAGCCTGTTGGCGGCGGTGGTCACGTCGAGGCTCGGTCCAGCGGTGTTCCTTGCATAGATGGCGTTGTTGTCGCCGCTGACATTGCCGTTGGCGATAACAGTCAAGGCGCCGGCGCCGTTGTTTTCTGCGAAAATGCCATCGGCACCATTGCCGGTGACATTGCCGTTGGCCGTGACTGTCAGCGCCCCGCTGCCGAAGTTTTGGGCGTTGATGCCATAGGCGCCGCCGGTGACGGCCCCGGTCGTGATGCTGAGGCTGGTGCCGTTGTTGTTTAGCGCGCGGATGCCGTCGTCCATGTTGCCGGTGACAATGCCATTGGCCAAAATGGTCAGGGCCCCGTTGCCGTTATTGCGGGCGTAGATGCCATACGCGTCACCAAGGACGTAGCTGCCGGCCCCGGTGTTCACGGTGAGGTGGGTGCCCTCGTTCACCGCATAGATGCCGTCCTCGAAATTCCCGTGACATCGCCGTTGGCGGTGACGGTCAGCGCCCCGTTGCCGTTGCTGAGAGCGAAGATGCCATTGGTGTCGCCGGTGACGGCGCCCCCGGCTGTGACGCTGAGGCTGGTGCCGTTGTTGTTGAGCGCACGGATGCCATCGCTCATGGTGCCGGTGACAATGCCATTGGCTTCGACGGTCAGCGCCCCGTTGCCGTAGTTGCCGGCAAAGATGCCGCGAGTGAAGCCAAGGACGTCGCTGCCCGCGCCCGTCGTGATCGTGAGGCTTGCGCCAAGGTTCACCGCATAGATGCCGTCGCTGAAAATGCCGGTGACATAACCATTGGCCGTGATGCTGGTCGCCCCGCTGCCATAGTTGCGGGCGGCAATGCCGTAATTACCGCCGGTGATCGCGGTGCCGAGGCCGGTGGTGACGGTAGAGCGGTCCCGGCCGGTGTGACACTGCCGTTCTGAGCGAAGATGCCGGCGGTGGCCATGCCGTAGACGTCGCCGTTGGCGGTGACGCTGGTTGCCCCGTCGCCATAGTTGCGGGCGAGAATGCCGTAGGTACCGCCGGTGACACTGGTGCCGGGGCCGGTGGTGACGGTGAGATCGGTGCCGCCGGCGACCATGCTCGTGCCGTTCTGCGCATAGATGCCGGAGAAGGCGGCGCCGTTGCCGGTGACGTCGCCATTGGCGGTGACGCTGGTTGCCCCGCTGCCAAAGTTGCTGGCATAAATGCCGTGGGTACCGCCGGTGACACTTGTACCTGCGCCGGTGGTGACGGTGAGGTCAGTGCCGACCGGTGTGATGCCATCGCCGTTCCGGGCGAAGATGCCGGCGGAGGCCGTGCCCTCGACATTGCCATTGGCGGTGATGCTGGTCGCCCCGCTGCCAAAGTTGCGGGCGGCAATGCCATTGGTGCCGCCGGTGACCAGGGTGCCGACGCCGGTGGTGACGGTAAGATCGGTCCCAGCTTGTGTGCCGGTGGCGCCGTTCTGAGCGAGGATGCCGGCGAAGGCCGTGCCGTCGACATCGCCGTTGGCGGTGACCTCCAGCGCGTCGCTGCCATAGTTGATGGCATAAATGCCGTAGCCACCGCCGGTGACACTGGTGCCGAGGCCGGTGGTGACGGTGAGAGCGGTCCCAGCTTGTGTGCTGCCGTCGCCGTTCTGAGCGAAAATGCCCCTGGAGGCGGCGCCGGTGCCCATGACATCGCCGTTGGCGGTGACGGTCAGCACACCGCTGCCATAGTTAATGGCATAAATGCCGTCGGCAGCGCCGGTGACAGTGGTACCCGCGCCGGTGGTGACGGTGAGAGCGGTCCCGCCCGGTATGATGCTATTGCCGTTCCGAGCTAAGATGCCGATGCTGGCCGTGCCCTCGACATTGCCGTTGGCGGTGACCTCCAGCGCACCGCCGTAGTTGACGGCACGGATGCCGAGCACAGCCCCGGTGACGGTAGTGCCGGCGCCGGTGCTCACGATGAGTTCGGTGCCGTGGTTCGTTGCACTGATGGCGTGGTAGTCGCCGGTGACATTGCCGTTGGCGTTAACGGTCAGCGCCTGAGTGCCAAAGTTTTGCGCAACAATGCCGACATAGCCGTTGGTGAGCGTGCCCGGCCCGGTGGTGACGGTGAGAGCGGTCCCGACGGGTGTGATGCTGTCGCCGTTCTGAGCGAAGATGCCGATGGAATTGGTGCCCTCGACATCGCCATTAGTGGTGATGCTCAGCGCCCCGTTGCCATTATTGCGGGCATAAATACCGAAACTGCCGCCGGTCAGATTGCCGTCGGTGTCGACCGTCACGCTGCCCAGGTTCCCGCCCCCGATGTCGCCCCCGGAGCGGATATAGAGGGCGAAGTCCGCTGCGGTCAGGTTCGAAGCGTACTCGTCGAAATAGGACAGGGCGCCGTCGCCGGTGATGCTGAGGGCTATGCTGTCTCCCGTATTGACGCTGAAGCTGGGGGCGGTGACGACGGTGGCGTTGTTGGCGTTGATGGTCTGCTGATCGGTGCTAGCACCGGAGCATGTGAAATTGGGTGGCGCCGGATCGGCCAGGCAGACCACTTGCCCGTAGGCGCGGCCGCCATAGGTCAGCGCGCCCACGAGCATCGTGCTCGACAGCAGGACTTGCCGGCGCAACGACTTTGCGTCCAACCCCACCCCCCGGGGGCGCCTGTGTCGCACGCGGGCGCCAATCCAGCCTCGTCAGGCTCCGACTGTCGTACACGGAGGAGAGTCGGACAATCCCACACGAGCTATATGACTGAGGAATTGGAGGGATTCTCGCGCCCTGTTGCCGGTGGGATACACAGGGATCGCGGCTTTTGGACTGAGCGCTAAAGCCGTTGGGACTAAGCGCTACACTGCCTGTTTGTAAGGCAACCGCTTGTCGCGCGGCGCCTTCGACCCCATCGAAACAAGGTGAAAGAATTGGAAACGCAAGTGTGATTCGGTGTGATTCCGCGCATGCCGAATCGACGGTACACTTGCACTTCTTGTTGCGCGGGGCGGACGAACGGCCGATCCCTATCTACTTGCCTGCCAGGGGGACATTTCTCGTGAGCAATACGGCCGGGCCGATGCCGCCGAAGGTTCGGTTCTCGACCGACGACCTGCCGGAGAAAGACCGCTTCGGCGAGCTCAACGACCGCTTCGCCGATACCTTCCTGTGCCAGATGCGGCCTATCGAGCAGGAACTCCCAAGGCCGCATATCAAGGGCGTTGCCGTCGCGCTGCCCGGCGGCGTGGTGGCGACGGCGGGCCAGGGCGCCGGCATGGTTTTCGACCGCACACGCGCTTACGCCAACCGGCGCGACGATGTCATGCTGTCGATCATCCTCAGCGGCGGCCACTGGGTCCGCCAGCACGGCGCCGAGTTCGTCGTCCGACCGGGCGAGGCCTTCGTGTCGTTGGTCGACGAAACCGGAACCACCGGCGATATGCGCGACGAGCTCAAGCGCGGCATGGCGCTGGTGCTGCCGCGCGCGGTCTTCCATGCGGCAGGCATCGACCCTGATCGGCTGTTGCGCCGCCCGATCCCGCGCGACGAGATCGCCTTGCGGATGCTTGTCGCCTATATCCACGGCCTGACCAAGATGGGCGGCACTCCGGCGCCGGAGCTCGCGGCCGCCATGGCCTCGCATCTTTGCGACCTTGCCGCGCTCGCCATGGGAGCGACGGGCGACGCGGCGGCGGCCGGGCAGAATGGGCTTAGGGCGGCACGTCTGGAAGCCGTCAAATCGGACATCATCCAGGGCATCGGCGTGCGCGACATCTCGCTCGAGGAGACGGCGCGCCGGCACGGCATCTCCTCCAGCTATGTGCGCAAGCTGTTCGAAGGCGACGGGACGAGCTTCTCGGCGTTCTTGCTTGCCCAGCGCCTCGAATACGCGCGCCGCATGCTGTTGAGCCCGCTCCACGCCGGCATGGCCATCGGCGCCATCGCGTTGGAGGCCGGCTTCGGCGACCTCTCGCATTTCAACCGCGCCTTCCGCCGCCGCTTCGGCCTCACGCCGTCGGACCTCCGCGCCCGCCTGCGGCGGTAGCCAGTAGCCCGGGTGAAGCGCAGCGGAACCCGGGGCAACCTGCAATCGCTCCCGGATTTCGCTTCGCTCCATCCGGGCTACAAGCTGATCAGAACAAGATGGTGACCCGGCCCTTGACGGCGTTGTCGGTGACACTGTCGCCGAACTGGCCCGAATAGGACACGCCCGCCGTGGTGCGCGCGCCAAGTGCGAAGTCGAGGCCCGCGTCGACCAGCGCGGAGTCCTCGGCGAGCGGCACGCCGTCGATAGCGAAGCCGATGCCGGTGGTGGCGAAGGCGAGGCCTGCGCCCGGCGTCACATCGTCGAACGCGTGCTGCCAGGCGGCGGAGACATGCGGCACCACGAGTGTGCTGCCCCAATGCATGGTCGTCGCGGCGCGCAGGCCGACAGTCGAGTAGCCGACATCTTGGTCGGCGCTGCCGCGCAAGCTCGCCAACCCCCCCGCCATGCTCACGGAAATTCTCGCCATCGATGGAGACGTAAGCGAGGCCCGCGAACGGCTCGAGCGCCATGCCGCCCATCGCCATCGGATAGGCCACCTCGCCGAAGATTTGCCCGGTGTCGGCGTCATACGAAGCGTTCTGCCGCTCGAAGAAGCCCGGGAAGATCACCGCCCGCGACGTGTCGATGTCGTTCCACGCCCAGGCGCCGCCGCCGCGCAGAGCAAGCGGCCCGGCCATGCCGCCGGCATAGCCCGCAAGCAGGAAGCTCTCCACGTCTGCCGAGCTATAACGATTGCTCACATCGATATTGGAGAACGACGCGCCGGTGGCGAGGCCCACCCGCCATGAACCTGAGAGTTGCGCGTCCATGCCGGAGACAAACCCGCCGAGATCGCGGTCGGCTGTCGCGGCATTGCCGTCGCCGTCGAAATCGCCCCAGGCGCCATAGGCCCGCGTCCAGAAGGCCAGCGGCGCAGGCGAAGGCAGGTCGAGCGACTTGTCCGAGCCGAGCGTCATGGCATTCGCATCGAGGCTCGCCACCTGCGGGCCTGCCGCCGCGAGCGACGCGACTTGCATATCGCCGCCGGTGGCATTGGCTTGCATCAGCCGCCCCAAGATCGCCTCGCGCACATAGCGGCTGTCGTCGGCCAGCACGCCTGACAGAGTCGCGTGAATCTCGCCCGACAGCGCGTCGAACGCGGCGCGCGCGCCGTCTACGGTCTGAGTCAACACGGCGAGGAACAGCGCGTTGCCGGTGGGAAATTGATCGAGCGCCAGCGCAACATTGCACTGGTTCTTGGTCACCGCCACCGAGCAGTAGCTAAACGGACCGGGACCGGGTCCAGGCCCGGGTCCTGGCCCAGGCCCCGGCCCAATCGTGCGGCTGAGCGTGAGCACCACGTCGTTGCCGTCGCCTGCGTCGTAGACCACGTTCGGCTTGAGAAAGGCGAGATTGGTGGTGACCTTGGCGAATTTGCCGGTGACGGGATCGTTGCCGTCATTGTCGATGATGAGATAGTCGGTCTTCGGCTTGTAATTGCCGTTGGCGGCAAGCACGCGCAGCGTGGCGCCCGTCAGATTCACCGTGCCGTTGACGATCACCTTGTCGCTCTTGCCCTTGGCGTTCAGTTCGATCTCGTAGATGGCGCCGGGGCTCAGCGTGAAATTGCCGTTCACCGTCTGCGTGCCGATGGAGTTGCCCGGCGCATAGACGCCGCCCGCCAGCGCCGTGACGTCGCCGCCGATCACGCCGGTGCCACCGAGCGTAGCGCCGTTCTCGACCGCCACCGCCGAGGCGATCGAGCCGTTGACGGTGAGCGTGCCCTTCTGAACCGTGGTCGCCCCGAGATAGGTGCTGTCGCCGGACAGAATCTGTTCGCCGGCGCCGTCCTTGATGAATCCGCCGGTCCCGATAATGGCGCCGGAGAAGGTCGTGCTCGTGTCGTTGCCGCCGGTCGTCAGCGTGCCAGCGTCGAGGGTCACGAGGCCGGTGCCGGCCAGCGAGCCGATGGTCTGATCGAGACCGTCGAGATCGAGCGTGGCATCGACCGTGAAGGCCGAGCCTGGCGAGAAGGCGCCCGCGGCACCCGCCTGAAACACGCCGCCATTGACGGTCGTCGTGCCGGTATAGGTGCTGTTGCCGGTGACAGTGGTGACGCCGGCCGCGTCCTTGACCACGTTGCCGGTGCCTGAGATCGGCGCGGCAAATATATGCGGGTCGGTGTGGTTGAAATGCACGAGGCCGGCGCTCACCACGGCCGGCGCGTTCAAGGTGCCGGCGGTGCCACCGGTGCCGATATTGAGCCGGCTCGAGGCGTTGATGGTTACGTTGTTGGTCGCGTTGGCGACGCCGCCGCCGGTCAGGCTGAGCGTCGCCGTGCCGAGATTGCCGATGGTGAGGCCGCCGGTCGAGGTCCAGGTCGAATCCGCGCCGTCGACCGTGGCGGTGCCGGTGCTGTTGGCGGCGTTGGCGATCATGCCGTCGGTGTTGGTGACGAGGCCTCCGGCCAGCACGTTGAGCTCGCCGGTACCCTGATCGCCGACCCGCAGGAAGCCGGTGTTCTGCCACTCGGAGTCCGTGCCGGTCACGGTGGCGGTGCCGTCGCCGGCCGAGCCCACCGCGTTGGTGAACGAGCCGAGATAGCCGTCGGAGTTGGAGACGAAGCCGCCGTTCTGAACGCTGAGCGTGCCGGTCGCCTGCTCGCCGACATCGAGCGTCTGGGTGTAGGTGACCATCGAGCTGGCGCCGTCCACGGTGAGCGTGCCGTTGCCGAGAAGCTGCGGCGGGTCTTCGCCGATAAAAATCGCCGACTGACCGAAATGGCCTTGGCCGGCAACGGTCACCACCGCGCCGTCAAGGACTTCGATGGTGCCGGTGCCGCCATCGCCGCCGGCGTCGAAGCTGCTGAAGGCCCCGACATTGAGATCGACCGTCGTGCCCGCGCCGGTGATGACGAGTGTGCCCAGACCCGGCGTCCTGACGCCGCTGAGGTCCGAGAAGGACGAGCCGACGCCGATCCCGCTCGCCGTCACGTGCGCGCCGTCCTCGACGCGCATGTCGCCGGTGCCGCCGATGCCGATCAGGATAGAAGCCAGCGGGAACAGGTCGAGCGGATCCGGGGTGAGGACCCAGGAGCTGTCGGTGCCGCTCACCAGCACCGTGCCTTCGCCGCCGGGACTGAAGCCGAGACGCGCGGTGCGATTGCCGGTGACCGTGCCGCCGTCGAGAATGTCGAGCGTGGCCGCGCCGTCGTTGCCGATCACGACCAGGCCCTCACTGTTCCACGTCGAGCCCGCGCCGGTGACGGTGGCCGTCGCGCTCGAACCCGCGTTTCGTGCAAGGAACGCAAAGCCGATAAAGTTGGGATCTTCCAGCGTGTTGAGCACGCCGCCGCTCTCGACCAGCAAGGTGCCGTGATTGTCGACGCCAAGGCGAAATTGTCCGGCACCGGAGGTGCCTGCATTTTGCGTCACCGTCGCGCCGTTCGAGATGGTGAGCGAGGTGGTGGCCGCGCCGTCGACGATGAAGTCGCCGGTGACGTCGGCCGTGGCGTCGTCGGTGAAGATCGCCGTCGAAGCTCCGGCGCCTCCAAGCGTGACGGAGCGGGAGGACCAAGTGGTGTCAGTGCCCGAAATTGTGGCCTCAACGCCGCTACCCACGACTGTGGAGAAATCGACGTTCCCCGCCGAGAACGCCGCGCCATTGGTCACGTCGAGCTGGTTGCCGGCGCCCGATGCGCCGAGACTGAACAGATGGAGCGTGCCGGCGGGATTGAGCGTGAGCTGCGAGCCGGCGCCATCCACCGTGACCACGGCCGAATTGAATCCGGTAAAGCGCCCGGCTGAGTTCAAGCTGCCGAGAACGAGCGAGCCGCCGCCGAGGATGCTCAGCGTGCCGCTCCCGCTATTGGCGCCGGCCTGACCGATCGACAGCGCGCTGGTGAAGAAGCCGCCCGCGTCGATGGTCCAGCTCGAACCCGCGCCGGTGATGGTCACGTCGCCGGTCGCGCCGGTCTGCTGACCGATCACGCCGGAAGCGCTTGTCACCGTGGCGCCGGCCTCGATGTCGAGCGTGCCGTTGCCCCCGTTGTTGAGGCCGACCCGCACGGCGTTGGTCACCGTCGCCGTCGTCCCCGTGCCGTTGAAGGTGGCATCGCCCATCGCGCCCGAGCCGATGGTGAGCTGGCTTGCTGTGAGATCGGCGCCGGTCAGGAGGTTGAGGGTGCCCTGGCCGGAGAGCCCCACGGTGACGGTGGAGAGCGCGAGGAACCCATTGTCGTCGGCCTGCATCACACCGGTGCCGCCGGTCGCCGAGCCGATATTGGTGGTGCTCGCCACGGTCAGGCGAGAGTCGGTTCCCGAAACCGTGACCGTGCCGCTGGCGCCGACATCGACGCCGAGATCCATGCCGAACCCGGTCGAGGTGACCTGGCCGCCGGCAAGAACGTCGAGGGTTCCGGTACCGCTACTTCCGACGTGGAATGCAAAAAAGGGCGTGAGATTCCACTGCGAGTCCGTCCCCGTCACCGTGACCGAACCGGTCGATCCCGTCTGATTGCCGATCGCGGTGGTGAAGGTCGTGAGCACGCCGCCGTCCGATACGGTGACATCGCCGTTGCCGAAATTGCCTACGAAAAACAGGCCGAATTGGTTGGTTAGTGTCAGCGTGCCGGCGCCGTCGACGGTGAGGTCGCCGGTCTGGCCGAGGCCATTGCCGAGGGTCAGCTGATTGGCGATCGCCCCTACCGCGCCGACCACCGTCGCATTCACTGCGTCGGTGTTGATTTCGGCGCTGGTGTTAGTGTCCGGCGGCGCCACGTTCGGCGGCGCGCCGGCCGTCCAGTTGCCGGCGGTGAACCAATCGTCGGAGATGGCGCCGGTCCATACGGTCTGCGCCTCGGCGCATGGCGCCGCAGCACCAAGGCCGGCGGTGACCGCAACGAGACGCAGACCGGCCGTCGCCAGCCGCCCGGACAAAGTCCTCTTCCCGCGGAACACCACTTTCCCCCGTAAACCCCGCCTCAAGCTGCGCTATAGCGGCGGCGAGGGCACTACCCATTCAGGTAGGTGAGGGATTTTCTCCGGTGGAATTTCGCTGGCGCCCCGTGGGAGCGTCTGTCGTCTGGAACCCTGCTCAGAACAGCCAGGTGAAGCGGCCTTTGACGGCGTTGTCGGTGACGCCGTCGCCGAACTGGCCCGAGTAGGACACGCCGGCGATCGTGCGCGCGCCGAGGGCGAAGTCGAGGCCTGCGTCGATCAGCGCGCTGTCTTCGGCGAGCGGCACGCCCTCGATGGCGAAACCGATGCCGGTCGTGGCGAAGGCCAGCGCCGCACCCGGCGTGACGTCGTCGAATGCATGCTGCCAGGCGACGGAGACATGCGGCACGACCAAGGTCGCGCCCCAATGCATGGTCGTGGCGGCACGGAGGCCGAGAGTCGAATAGCCGACGTCTTGGTCTGTCGTGCCGCGCAACGACGCAAGCGCGCCGCCATGCTCGCGGAAGTTCTCGCCATCGATGGACACATAAGCGAGCCCCGCAACGGCTCCAGCCCAATGCCTCCCATCGCCATCGGATAGGCCACCTCGGCGAAGATCTGGCCGGTGTCGGCGTCGTAACTCGCGTTCTGCCGCTCGAAGAAACCTGGGAAGATCACCGCGCGCGACGTGTCGATGTCGTTCCACGCCCACGCGCCGCCGCCGCGAAGCGCAAAGGGCCCGGCCATACCGCCGAGATAGCCCGCGAGCAGAAAGCTCTCCACGTCGGCCGAGCTATAACGATCGCTCACATCGATATTGGAGAACGACGCGCCGGTGGCGAGGCCCACCCGCCATGAACCTGAGAGTTGCGCGTCCATGCCGGAGACAAACCCGCCGAGATCGCGGTCGGCTGTCGCGGCATTGCCGTCGCCGTCGAAATCGCCCCAGGCGCCATAGGCGCGGGTCCAGAACGCGAGCGGCGCGGGAGCCGGCATGGCGAGCGACTTGTCCGAGCCAAGCGTCATCGCACTTGCATCGAGGCTCGCCACTTGCGGGCCTGCGGCCGCCAGTGAGGCGACCTGCATATCGCCGCCGCCGCCCATGGCGTTCGCCTGCATCAGCCGCCCGAGGATCGCCTCGCGCACATAGCGGCTGTCATCGGCGAGGACGCCGGAGAGCGTGGCATGAATCTCGCCCGACAGCGCGTCGAAGGCCATTCGCGCGCCCTCCGCGGTCTGATTCAGCACCGCAAGGAACAGGGCATTATTCGTGGGGAATTGATCCAGCGCCAGCGCGACGTTGCATTGGTTCTTGGTCAGCGCCACGTCGCAGAAGCTCACCCGTCCGTCTGGGCCGATGGTGCGGACGAGGGTGAGCACCACGTCGTTGCCATCGCCGCCGTTATAGACGACGGTCGGCGTGAGGAAGGCGAGGTTCGCGGTCACCGAGGCGAAGGTGCCAGCGACCGCGTCGTTGCCGTCGTTGTCGATAATCGTGTAGTCCGTGCTCGGTGCGTAATTGCCGTTCTCGGCCAGCACGCGCAGGATCGATCCCGTCAGGTTGACCGTGCCGTTGACGATGACCTGGTCGCTTTGACCTTTGGCGTTGACTTCCACTTCGTAGATCGCGCCGGCGCCGAGCGAGAACGGGCCGTTGACGGTGATCGTGCCGAACGAGTTGCCGGGCGCCAAGGTGCCGCCGTTGAACGTCAACGGGCCGAACGTGCCATTGCCCATCACCACCCCGCCATTGACCGTGAACGGGACGGTGGTGGCCCCATTGAAGGTCCAATCGCCGCTCTCGACTTCGAATGTCTCGAAACTCTGGTACTGCTGGGTGCCCGTGCCGGTATCGATCCTATTGAGGTTGAAGGCGCCGTCGCCGCTGCCGCCGAAGGCGAGCGTGTCGTCGCCAGGCCCGGCAAGCACATTGCCATTGACGATGCCGGTTGGATGCAGCTCCAGCCGGTCGTCCAGCGCATCCCCCTGATCGAACCGTACCGCGCCGCCCCCGCCGCCGTTCAGCACGCCGGCCACGGTTAGATTGGTGGGGCCGTCCGTGGTCTCGATGGCGACGTCGGTTCCCCCGGCGCCGGTGGTCGTCACGGTGCTCGTGGCGCCGATAGTGATGGCGATCGGGCCGCCGGCATTATGCTCCGCATCGACGCCGTCATCCGTGCCGGTAACATTGCCGTTGACGATGATCGTGAGCGGCCCTGGGCCGTTATTGGCGGCATTGATGCCGTCACCGTCTCCGCCGGCGACATTGCTTCCGGCACCGGTGGTTATGGTGAGACTGGTGCCAAAGTTCCGCGCGAAGATGCCGTCATCATTGATGCCAGTGACGTTGCCATTGGCAACGATGCTTAGCGCGCCGTTGCCGTAGTTGCGGGCCTGGATGCCGTTGTAGGCACCGGTGACGGCGGTGCCCTGGCCGGTGACTATGGTAAGGGCGGTAGCGTTGGCCGCGTTGAGGGCGAAGATGCCGTCATAGTTCGTCCCAGTGACGTTGCCGTTGGCGGTGACGGAGGTCGCGCCGCTGCCGTAGTTGCGCGCGTCGATGCCTGTATAGGCGTTGACCCCATTTGCACTCGGCCCGGTGATGACTGTGAGATCGGTGCCGGCGGAAGTGACGTTCGTGCCGTTCTGGGCGAAGATGCCGACCGAGCCGATGCCGCCGGCGGTGACATTGCCATTGGCCGTGATCCGCAACGCCCCGGCGCCGTAGTTGAGAGTGTCGATGCCAAAATAGTTGCCGGTGATCGTCGTGTTTGCCGCCGTCATCACCGTTAGGTCGCCAAGGGCGGGTGCATAAGCCTGGGCGAAGATGCCGGTTTCGTTGGTGCCGGTGACGTCTCCGTTGGCGGTGACAGTCGTAGTGCCCGTGCCGTTGTTGCGCGCGAGAATGCCGAACGTGTACCCCTCAACCCCGTTGGTGCTCGGGCCGGTGGTTACGGCGAGATTGGTGCCCTCGTTCCGCGCATAGATGCCGATGGCGGTACTGGCGTCGACGTTGCCGTTGGCGGTTACGGTCGTCGCGCCGTCACCGTAGTTGCGGGCCAATATGCCGCCGGCGCTACCATAGACCGTGGTGCCCGCGCCCGTGGTCACGGTGAGGTCGGTGCCGACAGGATTGCCGGAGAGTCCGTTCTGCGCGTAGATGCCGTAACTGCCGGCGCCGGTGACGTCGCCATTGGCGGCGACGGTCAGCGTTCCCGCGCCGAAGTTGCGGGCATCGATGCCGCGGTCGCCGCCGGTCGTGGTGCCATAGGTGGCGATGCTGACGCTGGTGCCAAGGCTGACGCCCTCGCCAACCGCGTAGATGCCGCTGGCAGTCGTGCCGGTAACGTCACCGTTGGCCTCGATGGTCAACACGCCGCTGCCGGAATTGCGGGTATCGATGCCGGCATTGTTGCCCATGATTGTGGTGCCCGCGCCGGTGGTCACGGTGACAGTGCTGCCCGCGGTGTATGCGAAGATGCCGTAACCGCCGGCGCCGGTGACGTTGCCGTTGGCGGTGACGGTCGTTGCGCCGTCACCATAGTTGCGGGCTAATATGCCGCCGGAGTTGCCATAGACCGTAGTGCCCACGTCCGTGGTTACGGTGAGGCCGTTGCCGCTGGGAGTGAAGAAGAGTCCGTTCTGCGCGTAGATGCCGTAACCGCTGGTGCCAGTGACGTCGCCATTAGCGGTGACGGTCAGAGCCTGGCTGCCGTCATTCTGTGCGCGGATGCCGGTACCGCCGCTTGTGGTGCCGGCCGTGGTCACGGTGAGCGTGGTGCCATTGTTCAGCGCGAAGATGCCGGAGCTGCTGATACCGCTGACATCGCCATTGGCGGTGACGGTCAGGGCTTGGCTGCCGTTATTGACGGCGTAGATGCCGTAAAGGCCGCCTTCGACCGTGGTGCCGGGGCCGGTGGTCACGGTAAGGCTGGTGCCGGCGTTCAGCGCCGCGATGCCGACGCTGGTATTGCCGGTGACATTGCCATTGGCGGTGACAGTCAGCCCCAGACTGCCGGAGTTGCCGGCATAGATGCCGAGATCGCCGCCGTAGAGGGCGCCGTCAGTGAAGACACTAACGCCGCCCACACCGCCAGCATCGCCGGTTGACGTGATTTCAAGAGCGGTCACCTCAGCGGTGAGGGGCGATGCGTTGCCATCGGTGTAGGCGATGAAGCCGTCGCCGGTGATTTCGACGGCGTTGCCGCCCGAGCCCCCCACAGCCGTGGTGTCGACGCTGAAGCCGTAAGAAGAAGTGAAGACGGCGGCATTATCGAGATTGATCGTCTGGGTGTCGATGCTTGCGCCGGAGCAGATGAATTGGGTGCCAACGCCGGGCAGACACACCACTTGCCCGTAGGCGCTGCGCCCATAGCCGGCGAGCGCCGCTGCGAGCATGGTAGTCGACAGCAATAATTGCCGGCGTCCCGCGCGTACGCTCATCGCCCCCTCCGCGCCGCCTGCCGCGGCCCGCCGGCGCCAATTCCCTGTCTGGCGCCAAGTTTCGTGCATGCGGGTGGGCCGTACAACCCTGGGGGCGTTACCGCCGTGGGCAGCTGGGCTTTTGACCTGCGCCTGTGGCCGATGCGCCACAACTTGTCAGCAAGTAATCAGCAAGTAGCCCGGGTGAAGCGCGGCGGAACCCGGGGCAACCTGCAATCGCTCCCAGATTGCGCGGAGTTCACCCTCGGGCGCACCGAAGGTGCGACCCGCGGGCTCCATCCGGGCTACGCATTTGCTGCGGATTTGCTACCGTCCACGTACTTTCGAGCAGGGGGACCAATGCTGCCGGAGACCATGACCGTCATCGAAGCGCGCGGGAGCGGCGGGCCCGAGGTGCTCGTGCCGGCGACGCGCCCCGTGCCCAAGCCCGCACCGGACGAAGTGCTGATCGTCGTCGAAGCCGCCGGCATCAACCGCCCCGACGTGCTCCAGCGCCAAGGCCTCTACCCGCCGCCGAAGGGCGCCTCCGACCTGCTCGGCCTCGAAGTCGCCGGCTCCGTCGTCGCCGCCGGCGACAACGTCACCCGCTTCAAGGAGGGCGACTTCGTCTGCGCGCTCGTCAATGGCGGCGGCTATGCCGAGTTCGCCGTGGCGCCGGAGTCGACCACCTTGCTCGCGCCGGACGGCCTCGATGCCGTGCAAGCCGCGGCGCTGCCGGAGACCGTGTTCACCGTGTGGCACAACGTGGTCGAGCGCGGCGGTTTGCAGCAAGGCGATTGGCTGCTCGTGCATGGCGGCGCGAGCGGCATCGGCACCACGGCGATCCAGCTCGCCACCGCGCTCGGCGCGAAAGTCATCGTCACCGTGGGAAGCGCGGAGAAGGCGAAGGCCTGCGAGGCGCTCGGCGCCGTCCGCGCCATCAACTACGCCCACGAGGATTTCGTCGAGGCGGTGCGCGAGGTGACCGGCGGCCACGGCGCCGACGTCATCCTCGACATGGTCGGCGGCGACTATATCGAGCGCAATCTGAAAGCCGCGGCGCTCGAAGGTCGCATCGTGCAGATCGCCTTTCTCAAAGGCTCCAAGGTCGAGCTCGACCTGATGCGGCTGATGATGCGGCGCCTCACCCTGACCGGCTCCACCTTGCGCGCGCAGACGCCGGAGGCCAAGGCGTGCATGGCTGAGGCCATCGAGGCGCGGGTTTGGCCGCTGATCGCCGCAGGCAAGGTGAAGCCGGTGATCGACTCCACCTTCAAGCTCACCGACGCGGCCGACGCCCACCGCCGCCTCGACGACCCCGCGCACATCGGCAAGATCGTGCTCACGACCGCTTAGCTTCGTAGCCCGGGTGAAGCGCAGCGGAACCCGGGGCAGCCTAATCGATCATTCCCGGATTTCGCTTCGCTCCATCCGGGCTACAAGCGGCCCGAGGGAGAAATACCCTGGGAAGCAATTGCCTAAGGCGGCATCAGCGCCTATATAGGGGCCTATTCCCCTTCATTGGTTCGGATTGGCTCTTTCGCCGGAGGGGGCGAGGGAGCGGCCGCCACCCCTTTAAGATGAGACAGACATGACCCGACCCCCATTGATGCCCAAGGCGACCGCCGTCTGGCTCGTCGACAACACCTCGCTCACCTTCGAGCAGATCGCCGAGTTCTGCGGCCTCCACGTGCTCGAGGTGAAGGGCATCGCCGACGGCGACGTGGCCCACGGCATCAAGGGCATGGACCCGATCTCCTCGGGCCAGCTCTCCCGCGAGGAGATCGCCGCCGCCGAGAGGAGCCCGAAGCACCGCCTGAGGCTGTCGGAGCCCAAGGTCGAGGTGCCCGAGGTGAAGACGAAGCGCGGGCCGCGCTATACGCCGGTGTCGCGCCGCCAGGACCGCCCGAACGCTATCCTATGGCTCTTGCGCAACCACCCCGAGCTGAAAGACAGCCAGGTCATGCGCCTCGTCGGTACCACCAAGCCGACCATCATCGCCATCCGCGAGCGCACCCACTGGAACTCGCCGAACCTCGTGGCGCAGGACCCGGTGACCCTCGGGTTGTGCTCGCAGATCGATCTCGACGCCGAAGTGAAGAAGGCGGCGGCGCGGCTCGAGCGCGAGAAGAAGCGCTCCGGCGGCGGTGCCGCCAAGGGCGGCACCTTGCTGCCCACCGAGGAGACCATCGCCGCGCCGGCGCCCGAGCCTGAGGCGCCCGCCGAGCGCGAAGCGCCGATGGCCGTTTCGCTGGCGCAAGAGGCGCGCGAGGCCATGGCCGCGCCCGATGTGGAGGAGGAGGCGCCGGACGTCGAGTCCGTGTTCGCCAAGCTCAAGGAGCTGAAGCGCGACGCGCCGCCCGCAGAAGCCGAAGACGCGGACGAAGGCGCGGAGGCGGACTCCCACGGCGAGGACGAGACCTCCCACGAGGAAGACGAGACCTCCCACGAGGAAGACGAGACCTCCCACGAGGAGGAACGCTCGGAGTAGCTATCCCTCCCACCAGGGCGCGGAGTGCGTGACTCTGGATACCGGCTTTCGCCGGTATGACGGACTGTAGCTTTGACGTCGATCAAGGCAGGACGCCCGAGTCCGGGCCATTGTCTCCCCTGAGGGGAGACCCGCCATGAACGACTTCCACATGCTCTATCTTGCGCTCGTGCTCATCGCCTTCGGCAGCTTCGCCGCCGCGCTCGCCTACTACTCGCAGCGGCGCTGACGTTTCCGGCTTCCGACTTCTGGCTTCTGCTTGCCGGGAGGCTCCCGCCTTGGCTAGGGTGCCATGAGGAAACGCGCCGACCAAGCGTCCAAGGCGGTTCATGGCCAACCCCTACGAGACGGGCCTCGACCGGACTGCGGCCAACTATCAGCCGCTGACGCCGCTCGTCTTTCTCGAGCGCGCGGCGGGCGTTCACCCCGACCACACCGCCATCATCCATGGCGACGAGAAGACCTCTTACCGCACCTTCTACGCGCGGACCCGGAAGCTCGCCTCGGCGCTCGCCGCGCGGGGCATCGGCCAAGGCGACACCGTTTCGGCGATGCTCGCCAACACGCCCGCCATGCTCGAAGTACATTACGGCGCGCCCATGGTGGGAGCCGTGCTGCACGCCATCAACACGCGCCTCGATGCGAGCGCCATCGCCTTCATGCTCGACCACGCCGGGACCAAGGTGCTGATCGGCGACACCGAGTTCGCGTCCGTGCTCAAGGCGGCGCTCGCTCAGACTGAAGTGAAGCCGCTCCTCATCGACTACCGCGACCTGCAATGCGGCGTCGAGGGGGAGCGGCTCGGCAATCTCGACTACGAGGCGTTCATCGCCGACGGCGATCCGGACTTTGCCTGGGACATGCCATCCGACGAGTGGAACGCGCTCTCCCTCAACTATACGAGCGGCACCACCGGCAATCCGAAAGGCGTCGTCTATCACCACCGCGGCGCCGCGCTCATGTGCTACGCCAACATGGCCGCCACCGGCATGGGCCAGCACCCGGTGTATCTGTGGACCCTGCCGATGTTCCACTGCAACGGCTGGTGCTTTCCCTGGTCGATCTCGCTTCTCTCCGGCACGCATGTGTGCCTGCGCGCGGTCCGCGCCAAGCCGATGTACGACGCCATCGCCGACCACGGCGTGACGCATCTCTCCGGCGCGCCGTTCGTCATGTCGGCGCTGCTCAACGCGACGCCCGAGGAGAAGCGCGGCTTCGGCCAGCGCGTCGCCTTCAGCCATGCCGCCGCGCCGCCGCCGGCCGCAGTGCTCGCCAAGATGGACGAAGCGGGCTTCGAGCTGACCCATCTCTATGGCCTGACCGAGACCTACGGCCCGGCGACCTTGAACGAGTGGCACCCCGCCTGGGACGAGTTGCCGCCGGAGGCGCGGCTCGACAAGCGCATCCGCCAGGGCGTGCGTTATCACGCCCTCGAAGGCTTGACCGTGATGGACCCCGCCACCATGACGGAGACGCCGCGTGACGGCGAGACCATCGGCGAGGTCATGTTCCGCGGCAACATCGTCATGAAGGGCTATCTGAAGAACGAGAAGGCCACCGCGGAGGCGTTCGCCGGCGGCTGGTTCCATTCCGGCGATCTCGGCGTGATGCATCCCGACGGCTATATCCAGCTCAAGGACCGCTCCAAGGACATCATCATCTCCGGCGGCGAGAACATCTCCTCGATCGAGGTCGAGGACGTGATCTACAAGCACCCGGCGGTGGCGGGCGCCGCGGTGGTGGCGAAGCCCGACGCCAAATGGGGCGAGACGCCATGCGCCTTCGTCGAGCTCAGGCCCGACGCGCAGGCGACGGCCGAGGACATCATCGGCTGGTGCAAGGAGAAGCTCGCCCGCTACAAATGCCCGCGCCACGTCGTGTTCGTCGAGCTGCCCAAGACCTCGACCGGCAAGATTCAGAAATTCAAGCTGCGCGAGATGGCGAAGGCGGTGTGACGAACGTGCGCAACGCGTCAAATCCCCCTTCGTCATGCCCGGACTTGTTCCGGGCATCCAATAGAGCGAAGCAGCGGGTGGCGGACTCACTGGGCCTTCGCCCGCCGAAGCAATGGCCGAGGGCTTCCTTTCGACAGGCTTCGGCCCGCGTAGGCGGGACAAGCCCGGCAATGACGGGAGGGAAGGTCGGGGCGACAATTCCGGCCTTTGGCCGAATCGGCTTAGGCTGAGGCCCCGCACTGATGGGAGGGCCCGGGCCATTCCGCTCGAGGAACAATTCAACGTCGTCGCCAGCTATGTCGCGCTCGCCATCGAGGTTGGCGCGGTCATCGTCGTGAGCCTCGGCGCCTTTCAGGCGATCTCGGGCGTGCTCGGCGCGATCCTGACCGGCACCGCGGGCGAACTGCGCGGCCGTGAGATCTGGCTGAAATTCGCCACCTGGATCCTGCTCGCGCTGGAATTCGCCCTTGCCGCCGATATCGTGCGCACGGCCGTCGCGCCGACCTGGGAGGACATCTGGAAGCTCGCCGTGATCGCGGCCATCCGCACCATGCTCAATTACTCCTTGGCCAAGGACATCGCCGCCTTCGAGGCCCAGGATTCCGCCCAAAATTCCGCCCAAAATCCGCCTTCAGCGCAGGCTACGACCTAATCCGTTGGACCCCTCGCCCGTTCTGTGTTTGAGTGGGATCAAAGTCTTATGGCGCAGCGCAAAAAAAGCGCCTGCGCCGGCTGGCATCAGGGGGTCAGGACGCAAGCAAGCCGGAGCGTCCACGACAAGAGGCGAAGCGCGGTTTACGGCCACTCTTGCCGCGCAGGGATCGCCTCTTCACGGGATTGAGGGATGCTCAACAAAGCACGGGCGACGCAACGGCGGTTTCAGCTCTATCTGATCAAGCCGTCGCACTACGACGACGAGGGCTATGTGGTGCAGTGGATCAAGTCCACCATGCCATCGAACTCGCTCGCCGCCGTCTTCAGCCTCGCCAATGGCGCCGCCGAGCGGCAGCTGCTCGGGCCCGACCTTCCCATCGACGTCCACGCCATGGACGAGACCAACACCCGCGTGCGGCCGAAGGAGATCATTCGCCTCATCAAGGACAACGGCGGCCTCGGACTGGTCGGCATCGTTGGCGCACAGTCGAACGAATTTCCGCGCGCAGTCGACATCGCCCGGCCGCTGCGCGAAGCGGGCCTACAGGTGGTGATCGGCGGCTTCCATGTGTCCGGCTGCCTGTCGATGCTCAAGGAGTTTCCGCCTGACATCAAGGCGGCGCAGGAGCTCGGCATCTGCATTTACGCCGGCGAGGCCGAAGACGGCCTCGACGAGGTGATCCTCGACGCCGCTAAGGGCGCGCTCAAACCGCTCTACAATCACATGCCGCAACTGCCGGACATCGGCGACGTGGCGTCGCCGCCCTTCCTGCCGCGCGACTTCATCGAGCGCACGATCGGCAATGTGACGAGCTTCGACGCCGGCCGCGGCTGCCCGTTCCAATGCTCCTTCTGCACCATCATCAACGTCCAGGGGCGCAAGTCGCGTTACCGCTCCGCCGATTCGGTCGAGCAGATCATCCGCATGAATTGGGAGCAGGGCATCAAGCGCTTCTTCATCACCGACGACAATTTCGCCCGCAACAAGGACTGGGAAGCGATCTTCGACCGCATCATCAAGCTGCGCGAAGAGGACGGCATGGACGTCCGCTTCTGCATCCAGGTCGATACGCTCTGCCATAAGATCGATAACTTCATCGACAAGTCCAAGCGCGCCGGCGTCACCCGCGTGTTCATCGGGCTCGAGAACATCAACCCCGCGAACCTGATCGCCGCCAAGAAGCGGCAGAACAAGATCACCGAGTACCGCAAGATGCTGCTCGAATGGAAGCGGGTCGGCATCATGACCTTTGCCGGGTACATTCTCGGCTTTGCCAACGACACGCCCGAGTCGATCCGCCACGATCTGGAGATCATCCAGAAAGAGCTGCCGCTCGACATGCTGGAGTTTTTCATTCTCACGCCGCTGCCGGGCTCTGAGGACCACAAGATCCTCTACGAAAAGGGCGTGTGGATGGATCCTGACATGAACAAGTACGACGTCGAGCACGTCGTCGCCGCCCACCCGAAGATGACCAAAGAAGAGTGGACGCGCGCCTATGAGACCGCCTGGGGCATCTATTACACGGACGAGCATCTGGAGACGATCCTTCGCCGCGCCTATGCGACCGGCATCAACATCCGCTCGCTGATGCCGGTGCTGTTCTGGTTCTCGAGCTCCGAGCCGGTCGAGGGCGTGCATCCCCTGCAGTGGGGCATCTTCCGCATCAAGCACCGTACCGACCGGCGCCCAGGTCTGCCGGTCGAATGGATGGTGCCGTTCTACGCCCGTTACGCCGCCGATGTCGCCGGCAAGGTGGTGCGGGTCTTGAAGCGCTGGCGGCACCTCAAGCGCATCGTGAAGGCCGTCGAAGCCGATCCGAACGCCAAGTTCTACAAGGACAACTCACTCACCGCCGTCGTCGACGAAGATGCCGAGCATATGGAGCTCTACACGCAGAACGAGGCGGCCCGTGTCGCGGTCGAGCGCGAGCTGCGCGTCGCCGGCGTGAAGCCGAAGGGCGCCGGCCAGCCGGCCGTCATGGCCAAGGCCAACGGCAATGGCGCGAACGGCCGTGCCGCAAATGGGCGCGGCAACGGACACGCAGCCGAGCACGCGGAGCCCGAACCGCTCCACCCGGAGAGCCCCTCGCCGCTGGTGTGAACTTTATCGGACTAACCTTCTAGTCCAACTCCTCAAAACGCGCCGAGCGCCCGCCGTAGAATCCCGGCCATCCTGCCGCCGCGGCGCTTATTCCAACCGCGCGGGCGATCCTCGGCCTGGGCCGCACGTTGTTGGGGTGTATCCGCCACGGTCTCTTGATCTTGGTCCGTTGTCTCGCCTGGCACGATAGTGCTCTCGTCGATCCAACCTACAGCACCACTTCCGGCGTCAGCCACCTGTACCCAACCTGGCCGACGTGCGATGATCCGCGCTTGTCGCCCCGCAGGAAATGCAAATAACAGGGGTGCCCCTTCGGAGGGGCTGGCGCGCACAATCGCCGCCGGTACCGAGACCGTGACCCGTTCGCCATCGATGAGTTGACGCTCACCCATGCCAGTTGCCGCCGCGCCATCTGAAGGCACCGAGGCCGTGCTTGGAGGAGCGATGGGCTTGAGCAGCTTCTGGTAAATCCAGCCTGTCTCAGAGCCATCCGTCACCTTCATCCATTTGCCTTCGCGGGAAAGCACGCGCACCTCGGCCCGAGGTTTAAACGTTGCAAGGCGAGGCGCGCGTGAGGAAGGACCCGACCGGACGTTGGCGCCTTTTCGAGAGACTCGGGCCCACTCGCCCGCGCTCTGCTGCGCAGGAACCGCCGTGCCCCGCGTCGCGCCCACTCCTTCCGCCAACGACGACCGATCGAGGAATGCAACGCCCGGCGGCAACGGAGGTGCGGCGGCATCGTCCTCGTCCGGCAACGCCGCACGGTAGCGATCAACCGTCCCTTGAGTCGTGAGACGAGTCTTCGACGTCACGCGATCCGGCGCTTTGCCAGGTCTTTGCGCTGTTGACGCGCCGGACCCCTTTGGTTCGGCCTCCACAACGCCCATCTCGCTTTTGCCCGACGGCCAGCCGATGATGGCGTATGCGCCGACGAGGGTAATGACGCCATAGATTGCAGCGCCCGCAAGCCATAGAGACAGCAACAGCCTATTCATGCCGATTCTCCAACTTCGGCCCCGCCGTCTCTCCAAGGAGAACGAAAGGCGCGCCGACCAGTTCCAGCACCGCAGAGCGCAAAAAGGAGCGTGGGCCATGCCGCCGTCCGACGGCTTCAAGGAGTTCATCAGGGATCAGCTCGCGGGCTTCGGCCCGGTCACCATCCGCAACATGTTCGGCGGCGCCGGCATCTACGCCGACGGCGTCATGTTCGCGATTCTTGCGAACGACGTGCTCTACCTGAAGACCGACGCGGCGACCGCCCGCGCCTTTGCGGCGGAGGGCATGCGTCCCTTCACCTACCAGTCTGCCGGCAAGGCGCCGGTCGCCATGTCCTATTGGGAAGCGCCGCCGCGTCTGTTGGAAGACCCGGACGAACTTGCCGAGTGGGCGCGCACGGCCTATCGCGTCGCTTGCGCGAGCAGGACCAAGTCGTCAGGGAAGCGGCGTAAGCCTAGTACCCGCTAAACGCACGCTGCATCAGCGCGGGGAAGCCGTCGCCCTTTGGCTGCACCGCGACGCGCCACACACGCCCGGGCTTCGCCTCGATGGCGCTCGCTGCGGGCTCGGCTTCCGCGACAGGACCGAGCGTGTACGGGCGGCGCTGGTCGCGTAATCCCTGAGGCTCTTCTGCCACCGCTGCCATCGCTGCGACCGCTTGTGGCTCCACGGCCTCGGCCTCGGTCTCGAACTCAGGTTGCAGCGAGATGGCGGGCGCCATGGCCACATATGTCGGCGGCGGCGGCGCGTAGCGCCGCGCATATCCGGTATAGGGTGCAAGCGAGCTTTGCTTGATCCAGCCGAGCTGTCCGCTCCTCAAGTCCTGGACGCGGACGAATTCCCCTTCGCGCGCAAGCACGCGGAACGGCTGGCCGACGGGATAGCCTGCGAGCACATAGCTTGAAGAGGCTGGCCGGGCGCGGGAGATGGCGGTGTAGCCGACGACCTCGGCCCATTCGCCTGGCTGCAACACCCGCGGCTCTGGCCGCGGCAGGGGCGGAAGCCCGGCGATGACGGTGTCGGCCGGGAGTTCGCTGGATTTCTGCGGCTCGGCAGGCGTCTCGGCGGGGTCGGGGGTGACCGCAGCGCCTCTTGCCGGCGCTTCGACGGGCGCAGGCTGCTTGGCGATGACGGTCTCGTTGAGAGGCTTGAGCGCCAGCACGACGCCGTCGGCGTCTTGGGCGTGCATCACGCCGAGCGTTCCGGCGGTATAAAGAACCGCGCCTAGAAGCCAAACAGACGGAATCCACCTGCCCATGCGTTTCTATCCGCATCGGAGGCCCCTTCCGTCTGCCGTTAACCTACACCCGTTGCGGGCGGTTCCTCAAGGATGGATGTTGTCGTGGGGAAGAAATCTGGGGAGCAGGTAAACGAAATGACGGAATTCGCTTCAAGCAAGGATACCAGGCACACCATTCGCCGCGTCGCGACCGGCCAGGCCGCGAACGGCCTGTCGGTGATCGTCAGCGACACCGAGGTCGTCCCCGTCGAAAGCGCGCTGATGCCGGGCGGCAGGTTTTACAGCTTCTGGGGCGCCGACAGCCTGCCGACCCTGCCCGATAAAGGCGCGAAGCCGCCCTACGCGACCTGGTTTCCAGTCGACGGCGGCTATCGTTTCGAGCTCTTCACGCTCCCGCCGGACAGGGCGCCAAAGTCCCCTGTCGCCGACAAGGAAGCGGCCTTGGCCGAGACGGAGAAGCTGCTCCCAGGTCTCATGGACGTGATGGACCCCAAGCATCCCGGCTGGCACGCGACCGACACCATCGACCTCATCTACGTGGCGAGCGGCGCATGCATCTTGAAGCTCGACGGCGGCGAGGAGACGCCGCTCAAGGCCGGCGACACGCTGGTGCAAACCGGCTCGCGCCACGCCTGGAGCAATCCTGGCGAGGTGCCGTGCGAGTTGCTCGTCGTGTCGATCGGCGTGAAGCGAAGGGGTTAGCTGCGGATCAGAAGCCGCCAAGCGCGCGGTTGATCATATCGGCAAAGCCGCCGGTATTGCGCTTGATCCAGCCGCCCCGGCGCGGCTCGTCCTCGTAATACGCTTCGCTCTGCCCATAAGGCTGGCGGTTCCCGGCGGTGGGCGCGAGGTTGTGCGCCTGCATCCAGCCGGTCGCCGCGCTCTGCGGGTCGGTCACCTCGACCCAGCCTTCATAACGCGATACCACTTTCAGATTCCGGCCATAGGGGAACGCGAACAGCATCGGCGCGTCGTCGGCGGCCGCCGCCCGCATCGCCGCGCCGGAGAGGATGACCTGGACCCACTCCTCCGTGGCCTCGTTGGCCCACTCGGTCGGCTGCTCGCCGTCAAATTGGCCGGCTTGCGGGGGACCATTGGGGTCGCCCCCATACGGATCGGCTTGCGTGCCATATGGATCGGCTTGGGGACTGCCATGCGCCCACGGTCCGCTACGCTCATCGTCCCATTGCTCGGCGCCGTCCGTGCCCCATTGATCGGCTCCCGCCTCGCCCGGCTCCGGAGGCACGCCGTCGTAAGGCGCGGGCTCTCCGCCCGGAAACGCGGCGACGTCCTGATCAGCACCTTGGGTGTCCGCACCTTCATCCGAAAGCGCCGCTGTACCCTGAGGCGTGTCGCTGCCCTCTTCGGGCGGCAGGTCGGGCATGGCGGGCGGCGTCACGGACCCGGTCGCAGGCAGTGACTCAGGTTTCGCATCGGTCGTCACCGTGTCGAAAGCTCCGATGTCCGGCTTCGGCCCATCGCCCGGTTCCTTCGCCGCGGGTTTGGGCTGGGTAATGGCCTGTTGATAGGCGAGCGGGCGCGGCGCAGGCTCATTGGTCGGCTTTGCGGGTGGCGCAGGCGCGAGAACCATCCACACACCGCCCAAGGCGATGGCGCAGATGACCCCAAGAGAAAGGATCAGCTTCTTGATCGCAGTTCTCCCTCTTACTCGCCGCCATTACGGGCAAAAAAGGCGGCAACAGCGTGTCCTTACTCCCGCTTTATGGTCCCGTTAAGCTTAATTTCGCGTGAACCGCGCGAGTTCCCGCCGCCGCCTGGAAAAGTGAAGACCGGCCAGCGACTAAAGGCTGCCGCACTGCTCCGGCGCCGCCAACCGAGCCCGCTTCGGCGGCTAGGCGACTCTTCGCCGCATCGTCTAGGATACGCGCAGCCGCACCTTCGAATCGCCTCCATAGCGGGTCCTCGATGCTGTCTTACACCGAACACGACAACGCGCAGGCGGTCGAGATCGCCTTGAGCGGCCGGGTCTCGACCGCGGAATTCGACAAGGTCGCGGCGAAGCTCGAGGCCTTCATCGAGCGGCACGGCCAGGTGCGCGTGCTGGAGGTGGTCAAGGATTTCGAGGGCATGGACGCCGCGGCGCTGTGGCACGACGTCAAGTTCAGCCTGCGCCACCTCAAGGACTTCAGCCGAATCGCCGTCGTGGCGAGCCCGGAGATCCACAATCTCTGGTCGAGTCTCGTCTCGCCCTTCATGGATTGCGAGGTCGAGCATTTCGCGCCGGACGAAGTGGAAGAAGCCCGCGACTGGCTGATGTGGCCGGAAGGCGCGGCCGACGTTTGACGCGCGCCCTACTCGCCGGGAATGCCCGGCTCGGCGGGCTCCGGCGTAACCTGGATCGACTCCAGATAGGCGATAATGGCGTCGACCTCCGGCGTTTCGAACACGAAGATCGGCATGTCCGGATGACCCGAGACGATGCCCTCGGCGAGCGATTCGGCGAGATTCTCGATCGGGTACTTGGCGGAGAGGGTGCGGAACGGTGGCGCCTCCTTGAGGGGGCTTGCGCCGGTGAGCCCGATGGCGTGGCAGCGCGCGCAATTCTCGCGGACGAGCATCTCGCCTTTGTCGGTGAGATCCTTCTCACCGGCTGCGGCGGAAAACGGCGCTGCCGCTCCCAGCAACGCGGCCGCGATCAATAACGCCCCGCTCCATGCCCAACGATGCCCAGCGCCGCACCTCATCGGATCGCCTCCCTCTGCGACTCAAATCCAAAGCCGAGGATAAAGGCTTCCAGCGCCCACCGGTCTGACCTAGGTCAAGACAAGGCGCGACGCGGGGAGCATCCAAAGCAACGGCCGCGGGGAGGCTTGGGGCCTCAACCTCGCGGCCAATAAACTCTCCTTACGCGCCCAAAGCGCTTGAACCGGGCGCTCCTCAAAGTCTATTTCCCGGCCGCTTTGGAGCGGCCTAGTGGTGGCTCGACTCGTGCTTGAGCCGCTCCATCTCATCCTTCAGACGCAGTTTTTGACGCTTCCATTCCGCGATTTTGAGGGGATCGGTCGTGAGCCTGCTTTGCTCTTCTTCGATTTTGCGATCCAACGCGCGGTGCCTCTCAGACAACTCCACGAGGTGTGCGTCTAGCGCCATATCGGACCTCCTATGTCGATTGTCTCCGTCCTTATTCTGTCAAACCGGCGGCGACTTGTCTAATGGTCGCCTGTGGCCTGCGGTAGTGTCGCCGGCGTTCTACGCGCATCGGCGATCTTGAGTTCCCGGCCCGGGAGTCCCCAGTTTCCAAGGGCCAAGCCCTTGCGCCGCCTGTCTTTCGCCGCGATACTTTACCGTCCCGGAAGGCAAAGGAGCAGGGGACGCCCGATGGAGAGCGAGGAGATTCGCGAGCTTCGGGCGATGTTGCTCAGGCTCAAGCAGGAGCATCGCGACCTCGACAGCGCCATCAATGCGCTGGAGGAGTCTGGCCGCGCCGATGCGCTGCAACTCAAGCGCCTCAAGAAAAAGAAGCTTTTCTTGAAGGACGAGATTTCCCGGATCGAGGACCAGCTCCTCCCCGACATCATCGCCTAGATTTTCGCCGCTCGTAGGCGAGCACGGCAATGCCGAGGAGCCCGCCCAGGATTTCCACAACCAAGTAGATGTCGAGCAGTCGGCTCGCCGGCCCGTCCGCCACGAGGCTGATCCCTCGGCCGAGCGCCAGCGAAAAGCAGAAGATGACCGCCAACGCCACCGCTGGCCGCTGCCACGCAGCAGTAAAGGCGGCATAGACCCAATAAGCCGACAGGCCGAGATAGAGGCACATCAAGGCACGGAAGATCTGCTTCTGATCGGCGGTCGTGACGGCGATATCGAAGAGCCTTGGGACGGTCGCGGCAGGCGCAATCCCGTAGGCGAGTGCGATCGGCACGAGCAGAACCGCGGCGAACAGAAGATAGAGCCGCATCAGCTTGCTGTTCCGCGGGTGGTCTGGCGAGGACTGGGGCATCCGGCGATCGCTCGCTTGGGTGACGACAACTCAAGCCAACCGATTCCCCGCCGGCGCGCAAGGCGGCATCGACGGAGAGGCGCCTTGCCAAGCAAGGGCGCGTCCCTATAATCGCGCGCTTTCCGCCGGGGGCCCCTCGCCCCGATCCTCCCATGAGCGCAAGCATGAGCGATGCGAAACCAGCCGTCGGCATCATCATGGGAAGCCGCTCGGACTGGCCGACCTTGAAAGCCGCCGCCGACGTGCTCGATACCTTGCGGGTGCCGTACGAGACGAAGGTGGTCTCGGCCCACCGCACGCCGAAGCGCCTTTACGATTATGCTTCGACCGCGCGCGACCGCGGCCTCAAGGTCATCATTGCCGGCGCCGGCGGCGCGGCGCACCTTCCCGGCATGACCGCTTCCATGACCGAACTGCCGGTGCTCGGCGTGCCCGTGGAGAGCCGCACCTTGAAGGGCCTCGATAGTCTCCTCTCCATCGCCCAGATGCCCGCCGGCGTGCCGGTCGGCACGCTCGCCATCGGCGAGGCGGGCGCCACCAACGCCGGGCTGCTCGCCGCCGGCATCCTTGCGCTTGGCGATGCGAGTCTTGCCACGCGGCTCGCGGCCTGGCGCGCGGCGCAGACCGCCTCCGTTGCCGAGGCGCTCGAGGATAATGCCTGAGGTGAAGCTGCCGCCCGGCAGCACGATCGGCATTCTCGGCGGCGGCCAGCTCGGCCGCATGCTCGCCGTGGCGGCAAGCCGGCTCGGGCTGAAAGTCCACATCTATAGCGACGAGGCGAACGTCCCAGCCTTCGACGTCGCGGCGGAGAGTACCGTCGGCGGCTATGACGATGAGGCGGCGCTCGCCGGCTTCGCCCGCAAGGTCGGGGTCGTCACCTGCGAGTTCGAGAACGTCCCGGCCAAGGCCCTCGAGATCGCCGGCCGCGAAGCGCCGGTGTTCCCGCCGCCGAGATCGTTCGCCATCGCCCAGGACCGCCTCGCCGAGAAGGACTTCGTGAGCGGGCTCGGCATTCCTGTCGCCCCTTACGCCGCGGTCGACAGTCTCGACGGCCTGCGCGAGGCGCTATCCCGCGTGAAGACACCTGCCCTGCTCAAGACGCGGCGCTTCGGCTATGATGGCAAGGGCCAGGTGCTCATCCACAACGGCGGCGAGGCCGAGGCGGCTTGGCATGCCCTCGGCGGCATGCCGGCGCTGCTCGAAGGCGTGGTGCGGTTCGACCGCGAAGTGTCGGTGATCGCCGTGCGCGGCCAGGACGGCGAGGCGCGCTTCTACGACGTGGTGGAAAACGTGCACCAGGGCGGCATCCTCGCCCTGAGCCGTGCCCCCGCCCGCATCTCGCAGAGCATCGCTTTCGAGGCGCGGCGCATCGCCGGCGCTGTTGTCGAGGCGCTCGACCACGTCGGCGTGCTCTGCGTCGAGATGTTCGAGCGCGAGGGCGAGACGCCGAACCTGATCGTCAACGAGTTCGCCCCGCGGGTGCATAATTCCGGCCACTGGACCATCGACGCCTGTCTGGTCAGCCAGTTCGAGAACCATGTGCGGGCGATCTCCGGCTGGCCGCTCGGCGCCACGGGCCGCCACAGCGACGCAGTCATGACCAACCTGCTTGGGGCGGATGTGGAGGAGTGGCGAACCCTCGCCGCCGAGCCCGGCACCGCGGTCCACCTCTACGGCAAGACCGACACCAGGACGGGCCGCAAGATGGGCCACGTCACCCGGCTCTTCCCCAAAGGCTGAAGCCGTCTGGACAATTGGCGGTGGTTTTGCTACAGGAGGCCCGGATGCGGGATCTTGGCGGTTCCGGTCAAGGTCATGTTTGGCCCCGCTCCAATTCCCAAACCAACGGCCAAGACGGAGATGTAAGACGCGTGCAAGTCGTCGTTCGCGATAACAATGTCGATCAGGCCCTCCGGGCGCTGAAGAAGAAAATGCAGCGCGAAGGCATCTTCCGCGAGATGAAGCTCCGTAACTATTACGAGAAGCCGTCGGAGAAGCGCGCCCGCGAGAAGGCCGAAGCCATCCGCCGCGCCCGCAAGCTCGCGCGCAAGAAGGCGCAGCGCGAGTCCGGCGTCGCCGCGGCGCCCAAGCCGCGCGGCCGCCGCTAGTCCTACAGCTACATGTTATTTGTCATCGCCCGGCTTGACCGGGCGATCCAGTAATCACCGCCGTCCCGATAACGAAGGTTAGGGGTTACTGGATGCCCGCGTTCGCGGGCATGACACAGAAATGGTGGCTCTACCGGTTGGCGTCGGCGGCCGCCGCGATCTCGACCTGAAGCCCCGCGCGGGCGACCGGCGCGACGACGACCGGCACCGGCTCGAGGCTGACGAGGAAGTCGCGGACCTTGCCCCACGCCCCCTGCTCGAACACATCGCTGTGGCCGGCCCTCGGCACCACGCAAAGTGCCTTCGGCTCGTTCGCCGCATGGAACACGCGGCGCGCGTGATCGAGGGGAATCACATTGTCCCGGCCGCCGTGGATAATGAACAGCGGCACCTCGACCTGACCGATGCGGTCGATGGTGCGGTATTGATCGACCATGATCAGGTTGAGCGGCAGGAGCGGCCACATTAGGCGGCCGACATCCACCACCGAGGTGAACGGCGCTTCGAGCACGAGTGCCTTGACCTCGCGCTGCAAGGCAAGCCGGGTGGCGACAGCCGTGCCGAGCGACTCGCCGTAGAGCACGATGTCATGCGGCGCGACGCCGAGGCCGCGCAGATAGTCATAAGCGCTGACCGCGTCCGCGGCGACACGCTTCTCGGTTGGGCGTCCGCCAGAACCGCCATAGCGCCGGTAGTTGAGCAGGAACACGCCGTAGCCGTCCGCGGCCATCATCTTGATCTTCCCGGCGCGATACGCGGCGTTGCCGCTATTGCCGCCGAAATAGAGCAAGGTCGGCTTGCCGTCGCGCGCTGGCGAATACCAGGCGATGAGCAATGTGCCGTCGGCCGCCTTGAACACGATTTCGTCGACGCCGGTCAGTCCGGCGTCCTTGGGCGCGACCCGCGTGGGATCCGGCACATACACGAAATAGCGGTGCAGCAATCGCGCGACGATGCAGAACAGCGCGAAAATCCCCACGAGTGCGAAGAGGAGGTTCAACATGGACCAGGTAACGCCTCTCAGTTATTGTCTTTATGAGTCTTCTTCTATCGTACGAGACCGGTATGAACGGCAGTTGAACGGCTCGTTCATGCCGCAACATCTAATAAGGCCGCGGCCTCACGGTTGCGCCCGTATAAGAAATCCGATTTCGAGCATTGGCCGTAACCGTTCGCGACAAATGATCCTTTGCGCATTGCAGCCGACGACATGGCGAGGACGGCGCTAGAGCCCCGCGCCTACGAACCTCAGTCTGTACATCGATTTCCGGCGATAACCCCTGCCCCAGGAGCCTTAACTCCCGGCTAAATGGGGGCGGGATCGCCAGAGCACAAGGACCCGCGTCGCTCCGGCCAACGCCGAGCTGGGTGGCCTGTAACGGCGGACTTTAGCCGGAGTTTGGCGATTCCCGGACCGACTTTGACGATTCTTCGTTATCTTTGAGATTGTTAACTTTGTTCGCAAGTCGTCGCGGGCGACGCCAGGCAACCAGAACCCGGGCTCGCGTGTTGAAGGGCGACCATGGCGGTAGAGCTCAACCACACCATCCTGGCGGCAACGGACAGGGACGCCTCCGCCGCCTTCCTGGCCGAGATGCTCGGCCTCCCCGCGCCGGCGCGATGGGGACCGTTCGCCGTGGTCGCCACCGCCAACGGCGTGAACCTCGACTACATGAAGGCCGGCGGCGAGATTAAACGCCAGCACTACGCCTTTCTCGTCAGCGAAGCGGAGTTCGAAGAAATCTTCGGCCGCATCCGCGCGCGAAAGCTTTCTTATTGGGCGGACCCCGGCCAGACGCAAGCGGGGGAGATCAACCGTCACGACGGCGGGCGCGGACTCTATTTCGAGGACCTCAACGGGCATCTCTTGGAGGTCATCACCAAGCCCTACGGCAGCGGCGGCTGGAACCCTTGAGGGTCTGGCTCACAGTGCTTTGGCGATTTTCATGAGAGTTTCTTCAAGTGGCGCCAGATGCCGCTCGATTACGGTCCAAATGATCCTGTCATCCACCTTGTCGTAGCCGTGACGCAGGATGTTTCCGATGCCGCGGATGTCCACCCAAGGAATTTCCGGGTAAGCAGCTTGGACGCTTGCGGGTAGCCGACGCGCAGCTTCTGCGATGATCTCGACGCACCGCTCGACGGCAAGTCTCGTCTTTGCGTCGGCTTGAAAGTCCTCGTAGGTGATGCCTTTTGTGAAACTACGCGCGTCCCGGATCGCCTGCCGCATTTGTGCAAGCGTCGTTTCAAGGGGCCATTTCCTCACAGGACCCGGACCGCTTCGCCTTCGACAGCCCGCCTGAAATGAGGGCTGAGGCCCTGACGCGTCGTGATGTGGACGTCGAGACCGAGGGCTTCTTCCAATAGCCGCTTGATCGCGGCCAGCTCGACGATTGAGAAGTCCGACGCTGCGTCGTAATCGACGAAAATATCTACATCGCTGTCAGACCGGGCGCCGCCACGGCCGCGCGACCCATAAAGATAGAGACCAGTCGCGCCACGAGCCAGAATCGGGGCCCGCAGATCCCGAATCTTTCTGACTAAATCGTCTGGTACGTCTTGCATTGTCTGCCCCCGTTCGGTCGGGCGTCAGGCAGCCTAGGACAAGACAATATATCGCGTGACTTGCGAAATGTTCAACGACCGGCTGGGCCTAAAGCGCCTTGGCGATCTCTTCGGTCATCTTCTTGGCGTCGCCGAGCACCATCATGGTGTTGTCGCGGTAGAACACCGAATTGTCGATGCCGGCATAGCCCGACGCCAGCGACCGCTTGTTGAACAAGACCGTGCCCGCCTTCCACACTTCCAGCACCGGCATGCCGTAGATCGGCGAGGACGGGTCGTCCTCGGCCGCCGGGTTGACCACATCGTTGGCGCCGATCACGTAGACGACGTCGGTCTGCGGGAATTCCGAATTGATGTCCTCGAGCTCGAACACTTCGTCGTAGGGCACGTTGGCCTCGGCGAGCAGCACGTTCATATGGCCGGGCATGCGGCCGGCGACCGGGTGAATGGCGAACTTGACTTCGACGCCCGCTTCCTTCAGCCCATCGGTCATTTCGCGCAACGCGTGCTGCGCCTGGGCCACGGCCATGCCGTAGCCCGGCACGATGATGACCCTCCCTGCGTTCTTCATGAGGAAGGCGGCGTCCTCCGCCGAGCCGAGCTTGACCGGCTTCTGCTCGGCGCCGCCGGCAGGGCCCGCCACCTCGCCGCCGAAGCCGCCCAAGATGACGCTGATGAAGCTGCGGTTCATGCCCTTGCACATGATGTAGGACAGGATCGCGCCCGACGAGCCGACCAGCGCGCCGGTGACGATCAGCGCCGTATTGCCGAGGGTGAAGCCGATGCCGGCGGCCGCCCACCCCGAATAGGAGTTGAGCATCGAAATCACGACCGGCATATCGGCGCCGCCGATGGGGACGATGATCAGCACGCCGAGCAAGAGCGACAGCGCGGCGATCGCCCAGAAATAGACGCCCGTCTGCTCCTGGCAGAACAGCACGACACAGACGACGAGCGCGACGGCAAGGGCGATGTTGATGACGTGGCGCGCCGGCAGCAGGATCGGCTTGCCAGACATGCGGCCCGACAATTTCAAGAAGGCGATGACCGAGCCGGTGAAGGTGACGGCGCCGATGGCCGCGCCGAGCGACATCTCGATGAGGCTCGCGACGCGGATCGCGCCGGGCGCGCCGATGCCGAACGCCTCGGGCGCGTAGAACGCGGCGGCCGCCACCAAGACGGCGGCCATGCCGACCAGCGAGTGGAACGCGGCGACGAGTTCGGGCATCGCCGTCATGGCGATGCGCCTGGCGATGACGGCGCCGATCGTACCGCCGACGGCGATGCCGCCAACGATCATGGCCCAGGTGAGCGGCGTTTCCGGCCGCGCCACGGCGAGCGTGGTGACGACGGCGATGGCCATGCCGGCCATGCCCATATAATTGCCGCGCCGCGAGGTCTCCGGCGACGACAGCCCGCGCAGCGCCAGGATGAACAGGACGCCCGAGGCGAGATAGAGCAGCGCGACGAGACCTGGGCTCATTTCTTTTTCTTCTGGTACATGCTGAGCATGCGCTGGGTGACGAGGAAACCGCCGAAGATGTTGACGCTCGCCATGGTGAGCGCCGCAAGCCCGAGCAGTTTGGCGAGCCAATGGCCGGACCACGCTTCCTCACCCACCGCCTCGACCGCGACGGCGAGCAGGGCGCCGACCACGATCACCGACGAGATGGCGTTGGTCACCGACATCAGCGGCGTGTGCAGCGCCGGCGTCACGCTCCACACCACGTAATAGCCGACGAACACCGCGAGCACGAAAATCGAGAATTGCGACAGAAAGTCATGGCCGCCCTCGCCGGCCTCTTTCACCCACGCGGTTCCCGTAAGCGCCAAATCAGCGAGCATGGCCAGCGCCGCAAGCATAAGGCCCAGGCGAGCGATTCTTACCATCATGTCTTGCCTCCCTTTGGCTGACGCTTGACGGCAGCCGGCTTGGCCGGCGCCTTGTCATCGCCGTTGCGGGCTGTTGCCGCCTGCGGCGCCGTATTCGGCGGCTTGCCGGCGAGCCGCTCGGCGACCATCTGATTGACGACGGCCCCGTCGCGGGCGATCGCCGTGCCCTTGGCCACCTCGTCCTCCCAGTTGATGGCGAGGGCCTTGGTCTCCTTGTCGATGAACGGCTCGATGAAGGCCTGGAGGTTGCGGGCGTAGAGGCTCGAGGCGTTGACCGGCACCTGGCCCGGCAGATTGAGCGGGCCGAAGATGCGCACGCCGTTATGCGCGGCGATCGCGCCGGGCTTGGTGAGCTCGGTATTGCCGCCGCGCTCCGCGGCGAGATCGACGATGACCGAGCCCGGCCGCATGCTTTCGATCATCGCCTTGGAGATCAGCTTCGGTGCCGGCCGTCCCGGGATCAGCGCCGTGGTGATGACGATGTCCTGGTTCTTGACGTGCTCGGCGACGAGCGCCGCCTGCTTCTTCTTATAGTCGTCGGACATCTCCTTGGCGTAGCCGCCGGCCGTCTCCGCCTGCTTGAACTCCTCGTCCTCCACGGCGATGAACTTGGCGCCGAGCGAGGCCACCTGCTCCTTGACCGCGGGGCGCACGTCGGTCGCGGTGACGATGGCGCCGAGCCGGCGCGCCGTGGCGATCGCTTGGAGGCCGGCCACGCCAACGCCCATGACGAACGCGCGCGCCGCAGGCACCGTGCCCGCCGCCGTCATCATCATCGGCAGCGCCCGCTCGAAGGCGGCAGCGGCGTCGACCACCGCCTTGTAGCCGGCGAGGTTCGACTGCGACGACAGCACGTCCATGCTTTGCGCCCGGGTGATGCGCGGCATCAGCTCCATGGCGAACAGGGAAACGCCGGTCTTGGCCAGCGCATCGAGCCCTTCGGCGTCGGCGAACGGATCGAGCATGCCGATCAGCGCCGCGCCGTTCTTCATCGACTTCACGAGGGCGAGCGGCGGGCGGCGCACGGTGAATACCACATCGGCGCCCGAGACGGCGTCGGCGTCGGTCTTGGCAATCTCGGCCCCGGCGTCTTTATATTCCTGGTCGGAGAAATGCGACCTGAGCCCCGCGCCCGCTCGCACGGTGACCTTGGCGCCGGCCTTGATGAGCTTCTTCACCGTTTCGGGGGTCAGCCCGATCCGCGGCTCGTCCTGGCCTTCGGCGGGCACGCCAATCGCAATCATCGAGGCTCCGTCAGCTGACGCATCGGCCGGGCGCGGACGATCCGCTTCGCGTAAGGTTATCTGAACGTCGGGGATCAGCTAAGGGGAAGTTCTGCCGCAGGCGGAAAGCCCGGCCTACGTCAAGAAGTAGCCCATGGCGCCCATGATCGCAGCCACGAGGATGACGGTCCACAGCGTCATCTTACAGAACTGGCCGTAAGTGCGCATGTGCTCGGCATAGTCCATCTCCGGATGGCCTTCTTTGGGATCGATATGCATGGAACTGCCCCCTATCGGTCGAGTTCTTGTTCTCGCCCCGGGCCATACCACAAAGCCCGGCAGGGGGGCAATAATCACCGTCCACACGCAAGCGACGCCGAGACGCCCAAAAATCCGAGGCCCGGCAACCCGGGTCTCGGATTTTGCTGCCTGACCGGCGATCAGAGCAGGAAATCGCCGGCGTTAAGGGCCCCGACCTTCACCAGAATCTCGAAGTCGGCCTTGCCGTCGCCGTTCACATCGCCTTGGACGATTCATAGGATCGCTGGCGCGATAGGACGACCGCGCTCACCCCGCCAGCAGCACGATCATGTGCCCGTCGGGGTCGCGGATCGCGGCGGCGCGCCCGCCCTGCCGCAGCGACACGATGCCGGGCGAAACGAATGTCGTGCCCGCCTTTTCGAGTTGCGTCACGAGCGCATCGAGATCGTCGACTTTATGAATCTGGCGCACCGAAGCGACGTCGTTGGCGCGAACCTCCGGGGAGGCGCGTCCTTGCGGCGTGCGGTAGTGCAACAGCTCCACATGCGGCGTCGCCACGTCGGCCGGCTGCAACGCCACGACATCGACCTCGCAGCCCGCGAGCCCGTCGAGCCGGTCCTGCTCGGGGCCCTTGTTCAACGACCGGCCGCCGATCTTGAGGCCTAGAAGTCCGGTGTAGAATGCGACACTGCGCTCGACGTCCACCACCGCGATGGCGGTGTGGTCATAGCCCCGAATTCCCGGATCGGCGCCTTGGTGCCAGACGGGCGCGCCAACATCCGCGGGGAATGCGATCAGCTCGAGCGGGTGTCCTTCCGGATCGCGAAACTTGAAGGCGGTGACCTTGCCGGTATTCGGCGGCAGGAGCACCGGCTCGCCCTCGGTAATTACGCCCGGCGGCCAGCGCATCAGCCGCCGCCACGCTGCACCGATATCTCCGGCAACGAGGGCGACGTGTTGGAACCACTGATCGTTCGACGCGCGCTCAGAAGGATAGGGGCGCCCCGGCGGGTCGAACTTCACGAGCTTGAGCGTCTGCCGTCCCAGGGCGACATCGACGGCGCGGGCCGTCGTACCCGAATCGAGTCCGAGCAGCGCATTCCACGCAGGATCGCCGAGCGCCAGTTCAGGCCCCACATCGAGCCCAAGTGCATCGTGATAGAAGGCGGTGGCGGCGGCCAGGTCGGCCACCGTGATGCTGATCCTGATGAGCTGGGTTACGGCCATCTCTTGGCGGGTCGCCTCATTTGAACGCGCCGGGCCTCGCGCCCGACCAGGCATCGTCGAGCTGGACGACCATCAACGCGCAGGCCTCGTCGCCGACCGTGCCCGAGCGATGGCCGACCCTACCTTGCGCGTCCGTCTTCGCGCCCTGATCGCCGCCGAACGACACCTCGCCCGGGCCCATCTCGACGCGCATACCGTCCATGGTCTCGACAAACCAGCGGCCTGACACCACCACGATCCATTGCGGCTTCGGGTTCTCGTGCCAATCGCCGATCCAGCCGGCGGGCAGCACGCAGAACAGGACACTCGTCTCTCCCGTGAGCAGATGGTCGTTCCATTGCGGCGCCGCTTTGCCGCCCATGCTCCGCATGACGAAGTCCGAAAGCTCACAGCGCGCCTGGTGGGTCACGCCCTCGTCATCGGTCCATACATGCCAATAAGCGAGCTTCGGAGGATCGGCTGTCACGGTCGCGCCTCAATACTGGCCGAGCGCCGCGACCTTCTCGATGTCGCCGCCCACCGCCTGGATGAAGCCGCTCGCATACATGATGAAGATCAAGCCGCCGACCAGGCCGAAATTCTTGAAAAAGTCCCAGATGTGCGGATAGCCCTCGCTTCCAGCCTGCCAGAACCGCGGATAGGTCCAGAACGCGTGATAGACGATGCCGGTCACGACGCAATAGCCGGCAAGGATGAACGCGGCGATGCCGTCATAAAAGCCGAACACGATCATCGGCGGGGTGAGCAGCTCGACCGCCATCGCCGGGTAGAGCAGCGCCGCGCCGCCGGGCAGCCAGCTCGACGACGCCTGCTTCACGGCGGTATCCCAGTTGATGATCTTGTCGAGAAAGCTGAACGGGAAAATCCACACGATGAAAATCCGCGCCAGCACGGGCAAGGCGTCGTTGATCAGCCATTCCATCTCCGCCTCCTCTCGAGAGATTCGCGATGAGGCAAATCCTCGGCGATACGGGCGCGGATCACAACCCTAGTAATACTGGCGGGGATAATGAAGAGGCAGTGACATGGTCCTTGCGGCCGCGTGCGCCTGTCCTGGAAGGATTAGAGGATAAAATCCCCGGCGCTGAGGGCGCCAACCTTGACCATGATCTCGAAATCGGCCTTGCCGTCGCCGTTGACGTCGCCCTGGACGATGACTTTCGAGCCGAGATCCTGGTAGCGGAGCTCGCCCTTCGTCTCGCTGAAGTCGTCTTTGCCGATGAACTCGAACTTGTTGTTGCCGGAGACGCCAGTCTTGGCGTCGATGCCGCGCAGGTCGATGTCGTCCTGGCCGCGCTTGAAGTCCATGATCTTGTCGCGCTGCCCGCCCGTCTTCGACTCCTTGATGCTATTGAAGTCGAAGTCGTCGTTGCCCATGCCGCCATACAGCACGTCGCGATGAGTTCCGCCGGTCAGCACGTCGTTGCCGTCACCGCCCTTCAACGTGTCCTTGCCGGACCCGCCGCGCAGGTCGTCGGCGAACTCCGAGCCGATGATCGAATCCTTGCCACCGCCGCCATCGACAAAGGGAAGCCCGGTCTTGGAGTCGAGACCGGAGAAATTGAACACGTTGCCGGCGGACGTGCCGAACAGGCCCTTGCCGTTGCCCGCCCATTGCTCGATGGAGAAAGCGCCGGCATTGAACCCCGTCAGCGTGGCGGCGGCGCCCCCCGTTACCTGCAAGGTATCGGTTTGGTTGCCCCCGACGAACGTATCGCCGAGCCCTTGGCTGCCGGCGATGAAGAAAACGTCGTTGCCCGATTGGCCGTCCAGATAGTCCGCACCGGCACCGCCATAAATGAGATCGCCGGATGCCCCGCCCTTGATCAAATCGTTGCCCGGACCGCCGTACAGATGATCGATCCCGTTACCGCCGCGAAGGACGTCGTTACCCGAATCGCCGAACAGAAAGACCTCCGTGCCGCCCCCGCTGGAGAGCGTGTCGTCGCCGAGACCTCCGGAAATAATGTTGTCGAGCAGATTGCCCTCGATGATGTCGTTGCCCTGCTCGCCGAGTGCGTTGAGGCTGACACCGATATCGATAGTGTCCGCGCCCTTGCCGCCAGCGATCGTTGTGCCCACCGTGTTTCCGGTGAAGATGTTATCGCCGTCATTCAGCAGTGTGTTGATCGCGGGACCCGTCGTCACGAAAAGGCTGTAGTCGCCGGTATTGTCGTTGCCGAACTCCCGCAATTCGGCGAAGTACGTGCCGCTCGTCGCGGGCGTGAATGCGATGAACGCGTTGGCGGTGCCAGCGCCGCTATTGTCGTCAGCGAGAAACAGCGCTCCGTTTGCGTCGCGCAGGCCGAGCACCGCATCGCCTTCGGTGACGGAGCCGGTATCCAGAAAGCTGAAATAGAAGCGATACGTGACGCCGGCCGTGAGCGAGAGCTTCACCCAGTCGGTGTCACCAGGCTTTTCGAGCTGGCCCGAAAACGAACCGACTTCCGGCGTTCCTTCCAGAACCGCCGTGGTCGAGGTGTTTCCTGCAACGTCAACCATATTGCTGCACTCCTTGCGGCGTCAGGTACCTGCCGCGCATTTTCACGGGGCTAGAGGACAAAGTCGCCAGCGCCGAGCGCGCCGGCCTTGACCATGATCTCGAAGTCGGCCTTGCCGTCGCCGTTCACGTCGCCCTGGACGATGACCTTCGAGCCGAGATCCTTGAAGCGCAGCTCGCCCTTCGTGTCGCTAAAATCGTCCCGGCCGATGAACTCGAACTTGTTGTTGCCGGATACACCGTTCTTGGCGTCGATGGTCTTGAGGTCGATGTGGTCCTTTCCGCGCTCGAAGTCCGTGATCTGGTCGCGCCGCGATGCGCCGGTCTTCGATTCTGAAATCTTGTTGAAGTCGAAGAAATCCCGGCCGTCGCCGCCGGTCAGGATATCGCGCTGGTTGCCGCCGGTGAGGATGTCCTTGGCCTTGCCGCCCTCCAGCGTGTCCTTGCCGTTGCCGCCGTTCAGCTTGTCCTTGCCTTCGAAACCGAACAGCTCATCATCACCGCCTTTGCCGTTGACGGTGCCGCCTTCGCGCCGGCTGGTCAGCAGGTCGTCACCGCTCGTGCCGTTGATCGTGGCGCCACGCGGATCGAAGATCGCGGTGAACACGTCTTCGTCGCCGGTAAAATCAAAGCCGTCCATGGCAAAGGCGATGCGGCCATCCTTCAGGAGTGTGGCCTGAGCGGCATCTAATCCGCCCGCCCGTACGGTGAACTCGGAGCCTATGGGGTCTCCCCCGGAATCGAATCGCTGCGCCAGTACTGCACTTTGGGCATCGTGCTCCCACATGACGACAAACCCGCCATCGGCCAGGGCCACGACACTGGCACTGCTCTGATTGCCCGTCTCGGTCGTGTTGACCTGGAAATTGACCCGAACCTGCGCGCCGGCGTTGGTGTAGACGCTCGCGCCAATGCCGGTGCCCGCGCCGTCGATCATCTCGTCGGTCCATACCACGACGAAGCCGCCGTTCTTGAGCGCGGCGACGTCGGGAAATCTCTCATCGTTGATTGAGTTCGCGCCGACAACGTCGGTAATGGCAATCGCCTGCGTGCCATACACGGCGTACATGATGTCGTGGTTGTTGTTGTCGCCGCTGACCTGGTCATCAAGAACCACGATGAAGTTGCCGTTCGAGAGCGTGGCCACCTGGTGGTTCTGTGACACATCCGTTTCGTTCAGAACGTCGAACTGACCGCCGACAACACCGGTTCCGCCGACAACCCTCGCGACAACGTCGTAATCGACGCCACCGCCGGTGACCACGTTGTAGGCGATGGTGTAGACGCCATCTGCCAGGGCCGTGATCTCTGGATGAATGGTATGCGCCGTGCTGACATCGATTGTGTCGGTGCGGACCAGGCCGAGATTGGAGTTAAATACCCGCACGTAGAGATTGGCATCGCCGCTTGCGCCGTCGTCGTCGGCGAAGGCCACCGCGATGTTGCCATTGGATAGAAGCGTGACGGACGGCTCGGTACCATCCACATTGGACTGGCTGATCCTGACCTCCCCGCCAGCCTTGTTGCCGAGGAAATCGTATTTCTGGGCGACGACGGCGCTTCCGGGACTGTGAACGCCGCTGTGATCTTCCCACACGACGAGATAGCCGCCGTCGGGCAGAGCAAGGAGCTGGCTGTTGAGCTGTTGCTCGGCGTTGTCAGACGTGTTGACCAGGCTTGAAGCCTTCCAAACCGTAGGGGTCGTAGCCATGCGCGTAATCTCCCTTGCGCCGCCGGCCATCGCGGCAGGCGGAAACCTTGAGGTCGCTGCCTGGTGCAGCGCCTGGCTATGTTGAGGATGGAAAGTCCGCGCCGTTGCGGACCTGGACGGCGCGGCCGCTAGTCAGGCCCGCGCCGGAGATTGGTTAAGCGGCCGCGCCGTTGCGGACGCCGCGGGCAGGTGCGAGCCTGAATGACCGGCCTCGCTCCAACCCATTGACGGTCCGCCGGCAAATGGCCCCCCGCGACGAGGCTTACAAGCATCGGGGGAAAATAAATTTCACACAGGGAAACTAGGGCGATGCAGATTTTCGCTCATGCGCATTGGGCGCAGGTTTTTTGGCCGGAAAGTGCTAAATTGCCTCACGACCTGAGCAGGAACTGAGCCGGAACCGATGTCAGCACGCGCATGACGGAAAAGATCGTCTTCGCATCGGACCAGTTGCCGGCGGAACTCAACGACCAGCAACGCTTTTCGCTTTGGCACGATCTCTACGCCGCGCGCTACGGCGAGTGCGATATGTCAGCTCACCCCAGCTCGCCCTTTTCGGCACGCACCGAGTTTGTCTTGTTCGGCGAGATCGGCGTCACGCGATTTATCGTGCCCCTCGATCGCCAAGCCCGCACGGCGCGGCAGGTTGCCGCCGACGCGCGCGACGATGTTTTTATCGGCTTCAATCTCGGCACGGCTATCGGCCAGCTGTGCCAGCGAGACCGCGAGCTCGTCATGGGAGCAGGGGAGACGATGGTCTTCACCAACGCCGAACCGTTCGCTACCCAGCATGATGGCGTGGTAAAGGCGATGGGCGTGAGCTTGCCGCGCCGCGCGCTGCACGAAATGGTCGATGGCTTGGAGGACCGCTTTCCCTCGGGACTCGATACCAACAATGCCGCCACACGGCTTCTGGAACGTTACCTTGAATTTCTGCTCGCACCGCAGGCGTTCGACAACGACCCCGCGGTGGTTGCCCACATCTCCCGGACGATGCTCGATCTCGTTGCGCTGTCGCTCGGCGCGGCTAACGATGCCGCCGAGCTCGCGACCATGCGCGGACTGCGCGCCGCGCGTGCCCGCGAGATCGTGGCGGAGATCAAGGCGGGCTTCGCCGATCCCGCCTTCTCCCCTGGAGAAGTCGCCCGCAAGTTTGGGGTTTCTACGCGCTATCTGCAGGATCTGTTGCAGGAGACCGGTGCGAGCTTCTCTGAGCGCGTGCTTGAGCTGAGACTTCAGAAAGCGCGCACCATGCTCACCGATCGCCGCAATGATCGGCTGAAAGTAGGCGAGATTGCGCTCGCCTGCGGCTTCAGCGGCATTGCCTATTTCAACCAGACCTTTCGGCGCCGCTTCGGCGCCTCGCCCAAAGCGTATCGTGGCGGCCGGGCAGTCTGAGGCGCACCTAGACCCCCGCGTAGCGACGAGCCCGGCTAGAGCACGAAATCGCCGGCGCCGAGCGCGCCGGCCTTGACGAAGATCTCGAAGTCGGCCTTGCCATCGCCGTTGACGTCGCCCTGGACGATGACCTTCTTGCCGAGATCCTCGTAGCGGAGCTCGCCCTTCTTCTCGTGGAAGTCCTGCTTGCCGATCCATTTGAACTTCTGATTGCCGGGGCCCTTCTTGGCGTCGATGCCGACGAGATCGATGTGATCCTGGCCGCGCTTGAAGTCCATGATCTTGTCGCGCTGCCCGCCCTTCTTCGACTCTTTGATGCTGTTGAAATCGAAGAAGTCGCGGCCCGCGCCGCCATAGAGCACGTCGCGATGGGCGCCGCCGGTGATGACGTCGTCGCCGGTGCCGCCCCAGAGCTTGTCCTTGCCCGCACCGCCGAGCAGCGTGTCGTCGCCGGCGAGGCCGTAAAGCTTATCGCCACCGCCCTTGCCGAAAATGGTGTCGGCCCCGGTGGTCGCACACGGTTGGCCGGCCACCGTCTGAGTGGCGTTGATGAGGTTGCCGGCGCCGGTGCCGTTGATGATGGCTCCGTCCGCCATGAGCGTCACGTCATTGCCGTCGCCGCCCTCGTAGCTGATGATGAACTTGCGGCCGCCGGTGACGAGAGTCGCACCCTCTGCGAGGCCCGCGAAAGTGCCGATCACCGCATCGTTGCCTTCGTTGTCGATGATGGTGATGGTTTCGCCGGCATCAGGGTGGTAGTTGCCGATGCGCGCGCCCATGAGCGTGGCATTGCCAAGCACCACCGCGCCGATCACGTCCAGCTGGTCGGAAAGACCCTGTCCAAGTTCGACGCTGAAGACCCCGCCGGATTGGAACGTCACCGCGTCGGCACTGAGCGTACCGACGCCCGCGCCGGGTTTGAGGATTCCACCCCCGGCGACGACGACATCTCGAACGCTGCCGTCGCCCTGTAACGTGGCGCCGCTGTTGACGGTCGTGAGCGGGCTCGCGATCGAACCGTCGACCTGCAGCACGCCGCCGTTCACGCTGGTCACATCGCTATAAGTGTTGACACCGGACAAGGTGAGCGTGCCGGTTCCGACTTTGACCAACGAGCCGGCCGAGCCGGGCGCGTTGACGATCGCCCCGCTCAGGGTCGTCGACAGATTGTTGCTGCCGACCGTAAGCTCGTTATTTCCCAGGCTGTACTCGCCCGCCCCTTCGATCGAACCGGCGCTGATCTTTCTGAGACCGTTCGGACCGGTCGTGCCGGCGAACGAAACGAGCCCCCCGGCTTCGGTGATGAACCGCGCCTCGCCGCCCGTGCTGCTGTGGAGGAAGTTGGTGGTGCCGGTGGGCCCCGTCGTTATGGTGGCGGCGCCCGCAGTGCTGTCGAGGCGGAAAGTCACGTCTGCAGTGTTGGATATGGTTGCGTTGGCGGCCGAGCTTGTTCCCCAGAATTCAACCGCGCCGCTGGCGTTATTGACGATCGCGGCGTTGCCGGCCGAGCTATCGTTACTGAACGAGACAAGACCTGTGTTGATGATCCTGGCGTCACCCGCCGAACTCGAATTGCTAAAGGCAAGACTGCCCTGATTCATGATCGCCGCGCCGCCGCCCGCGATCTCGATGCCGGCGCCGGTGAACAACAAGTCAGCGCTACTCCCGACGGCGAAGGAGTAGTTGGATGCGCCGACTCCAAACGTCCAGCCGCCGACTTGGGTAACGGGTGCCGAAAGGGTCAGTGCCGTTACATTGGAGAAGTTGAAGAAGGCGGTTTCATCGGGAACCGCCGCCGGGGTCCAGTTGGCGTTCGTGTTGTAATCGCCGGAACCCGGAGTCTCGAGCCATGTTGCGCTGGTCATTGTGGATCTCCCTAAACGCTGAACAAGATAAGGAAGTCACGCTGAAACTAGAGGACGAAGTCGCCTGACGAGAGCGCGCCAACCTTGACGAAGATCTCGAAGTCGGCCTTGCCGTCGCCGTTGACGTCGCCTTGGACGATGACCTTCGAGCCCTTGTCCTCGTAACGGAGCTCGCCCTTCTTTTCGTGGAAGTCGCTCTTGCCGATGAACTTGAATTTCTGATTGCCGGACACGCCCGCCTTGGCATCGATGTCCTTGAGGTCGATGTGATCCTGGCCGCGCTTGAAATCCATGATCTTGTCGCGCTGGCTGCCCTTCTTTGTCTCCGAGATCTTGTTGAAGTCGAAGTAATCGCGGTCCGCGCCGCCATAGAGCACGTCGCGGCCGGCGCCGCCGGTCAGCACGTCGTCGCCATCGCCGCCCATAAGCCGGTCTTTTCCGGACCCGCCAAAGATCACGTCGTCGCCGGCAAGGCCGTGGATCGTGTCGTTACCGCCGTTGCCGAAGATGGTGTCGTCGGCCGTGGTCGACCACGGCTGTCCTGCCACGCTCTGCGAGGCGTTGATGACGTTGCCGCCACTGGTGCCGTTGATGATCGCTCCATCCCCCGTCAAGGTCACGTCGTTGCCGTCGCCGCCCTGATAGCTGATGATGAACTTGCGGCCGTTGGCGACCAGAGTGGCGCCCTCGGCGAGGCCGGCGAACGTGCCGAGCACCGTGTCGCTACCGTCATTGTCGATGACGGTGATCGTGTCGCCGACGGCGGGATGGAAATCGCCGATACGAGACCCCATCAGCGTGGCGTTGCCGAGAGCGACCGTGCCGTTCACGTCGAGTTGGTCTGACAGCGCCGTTCCAAGCTCGACACTGAAGATTCCGCCCGACTGGAAGGTCACCGAGTCGGTGCTGAGCGTCCCGATCCCGGCGCCGGGCTTCAGAATTCCACCGCTGGCGACAACGACCTCTTGCACGGTTCCATCGCCCTGCAGCGTGCCGCCGTCGTTCACGGTCGCGACCGGGCTCGCAATCGAACCGTCGACTTGAAGCACGCCGGCATTCACTGTGGTGTCGCCGCCATAAGTGTTGGCTCCGGTGAGGGTGAACGTACCAGTACCGACCTTGACCAACGACCCAGCGGTCCCCGGTAAGTTGATGATCGTCCCACTCAGGATCGTCGAGAAATTGTTGCTGCCGATGGTGAGCTCGTTGTCTCCCAGGCGATATTGGCCTTCGCCTTCAATCGACCCGGCGCTGAACTTTCCGTCGCCATTCGGACCAGTGGTGGAATGGAACGAGACGAGCCCGCCAGCGTCGGTAATGAACCGGGCGTCGCCGCCCGTGCTGTTTTCGACGAAGTTGGTAGTACCGGCGGGTCTAGTGGTTATGGTGGCGTCGCCGGCGGTGCTGTTGCCCTGGAAACTAAGGGTGCCGATCTTGACAGTGATATCGGCGTTGCCCGCCGTGCTGTCGCCAAGAAAGCGGACAACACCTTCACTGTTAATGACCGCAGCGCCGGCTGAGCTCGTCCCGTTGAACTCCAAAGTGGCCGCATCACCGTTGAAGATTGTGGCACTTCCGGCCGAGCTCGCCTCGTTGAACGAGATGCCATTGGCATTCGTGATGTCGGCGTCGTCGGCCGTGCTGCTGCCGGAAAACTGCAAACCCCCGTTGTTGATGAACTTCGCGCTGTCGGCGGAGCTCGCGTTGTTGAAGCGCAGAGTGCCGACAGTGGTGATTGTCGCGCTGCCGCCGTTGATCTCGATACCGGCACCGTTGAAACTGAAGGTATTGCCACCCGCGACCGTGAAACTGTAGTCGGACGCATTCTGATTGAAGCTCCACCCGCCGGCCCCCGCGCTCGCCGAGATGGTCAGCGTGGTCACATTGGAGAAGTCGAAGAAAGCGGTCTCGTTAGGAATTGCCCCGATGCTCCAGTTGGAGGGTGTGAAGTAATCGCCGGAACCGGGTGTCTCGAGCCATGTTGCGCTTGCCATCTCTGAATCTCCGTCGCTTGGGAGTGGCGCTTAGAGGATGAAGTCGCCGGCCGAGAGCGCGCCGGCCTTGACGTAGATCTCGAAGTCAGCCTTGCCGTCGCCGTTGACGTCGCCTTGGACGATGACCTTGGAGCCGTTGTCCTCGTAGCGGAGTTCGCCCTTGGTCCCGCCGAAGTCGTCCTTGCCGATGAACTTGAACTTGTTGTTGCCGCCGACGCCCGTCTTGGCGTCGATGTTCTTGAGATCGATGTGATCCTGGCCGCGCTTGAAGTCCATGATCTTGTCGCGCTGCGAGCCGACCTTGGACTCCGAGATCTTGTTGAAATCGAAGAAGTCGCGATCGGCGCCGCCAGTGAGAACGTCGCGGCCGGCGCCGCCTGTCAGCACGTCGTCGCCGTCGCCGCCCTTCAGAGTATCGTTGCCGGACCCGCCGCGCAGATCGTCCACAAAGTCGGAGCCAGTGATCTTGTCGTTTCCGCCCATGCCGTCGATGAAGGGAAGCAGTTTCACCTCGTCTATGGCGGCGAAGTTGAACGTGTTGGCCCCGCTGGTGCCGAAGAGACCGAGGCCGTTGCCGTCCCAGGCCTCGACCTCGGAGATCTGCGCGTCGAAATTGCGGAGGGTGACAGGAGCTCCACCGTCCAACTGCATGCAATCGATGCCGGCACCGCCGCGAAACGTATCGTCGATGGACTCGTTGCCCTTCAGTCGGAAAAAGTCGCCATCGTTGCCGCCATACATCTCGTCGACGCCAGGTCCACCAATGAAATGGTCGAAGCCGTCGCCGCCGAACAATTTGTCATTGCCGGTGCCGCCGTACAGGACATCGCTCTCAGTATTGCCAAAGAGCGTATCGTCGCCCGACCCGCCCCAGAGGTAGTCGGCACTGCTTCCGCCGACGATGGTGTCGGTGCCGGCGTCGCCGAACAGATAGTCCTTACCCCCGCCACCTTGGATGATGTCGTCGCCGAGACCGCCCGAGATGCGGTTGTCGAGATCGTTGCCGGTAATGGTGTCGTTGCCCTGCTCGCCGAGCGCATCATTGGCCTCACCGAGAGTGATGGTGTCGTCGCCCCTGCCGCCGAGAATTCTCTGGTCTGGAGTGCCGGTGTACGTGTTGTCGGTGCCGTCCAGGATGTGATTGGTCAGTCCGTCGCTCTCCATGAAGAGGATCGAGTAATCGCCGACCCGGTCGTCGCCGAATTCGCTCGCCTCGACGAAGTAGGTGCCTGTGGTCGGGGCGATAAACGACACATAGGAGTTCTGGTCTCCATCCGCGCGGTCGTTGTTGGAGGCAACGATCACGCCATTGGAATTGTAGATGCGCAGCATCGAGTCGCCACCGCTTGCGGGCACCACACTGTTCTGGAAGTGCATATGGAACTCGTAGATCACGCCTGCTTCGAGCTCGATTTTGATCCAGTCGCGGTCGCCGGAGACTTCAAGCTGGTCCGAGAACGTCGCGAACGCGGGGACTGAAGACGTCCCCAACGCGCCTTCGAACATCGCTGTCGTTGTGCTATTTGCAGGAATGTCAACCATGATTGATCTCCATCGTCAGTGTGTGTGGGGTTAGAGGACGAAGTCGCCGGCCGAGAGCGCGCCGGCCTTGACCATGATCTCGAAGTCGGCCTTGCCGTCGCCGTTGACGTCGCCTTGGACGATCACGGTCGAGCCCTTGTCCTCGTAGCGCAGCTCGCCCTTGGTCTCGCCGAAGTCGTCCTTGCCGATGAACTTGAACTTGTTGTTGCCGCCGACGCCCTTCTTGGCATCGATGTCCTTGAGGTCGATGTGGTCCTGGCCGCGCTTGAAGTCGGTGATGACGTCGCGCTTCGCGCCGACCTTCGACTCGGAGATCTTGTTGAAGTCGAAGAAGTCGCGCCCCGCGCCGCCTGTGAGCGTGTCTTTGCCCGCGCCGCCACGGAGCACGTCGGCGAAGTCTGAGCCGGTGATCTTGTCGTTGCCGCCCTTACCGTCGATGAAGGGAAGTTCGAGCTTCTTAACGAGGGCGGCGAAGTTAAAGGTATTGGCCGCGCTGGTGCCGAAGAGGCCGTAGCCGTCTCCATCGAACGTCTCGATGGACGAGGCGGCAGCATTAAAGGTAGAGAGAGTGAGGGGACTATTCCCCCAATTCAATACTGTGTCATCGTCGGCTCCGCCATTGATGACATCGCCAATCCCATTGCTTCCCTGAAGGTAGAACAGGTCATTTCCGGCGCCGCCATAGAGCTCGTCCGCGCCGGGGCCGCCCAAAATCCCGTCACTCCCGCTTCCGCCGTAGATCGTATCGTTGCCGGCATCGCCGAACAGATAGTCTGTGCCGCTGAGCCCGTGCAGATGGTCATCGCCAAGGCCGCCGAACAGATAATCCTGTTGGATGCCGTCGCGGCCAATGAGGGTGTCGTCGCCCTGCTCGCCGAGCAAGGTGCCCGCGCCGTCGGCGACAGTGATGCTGTCGTTGCTCTTGCCGCCGGCGATCACTTCCCCGGCTTGGCCGCTATAGGTGTCGGGGAGGTTGGAAAGGTCGACGAACGTCTCGCCGTCATTCTTAAACTTGTAAGCGACGCTGTATTGCCCGGCCTTGTTGTCGCCCGATGCCGCCACCTCGATGTAATAGGTGCCGGCTGACGAAGGCTGGAACTCGATGAAGGAGTTGAGGCTCGACTGACTCCTGTCGTCGTTCCCGACCACAAAGTTTCCGTTCGCGTCGTAGATGCGCAGGAACGAGTCGCCGGTCGTCGGGTCGGCCCCGGCCTCCTGGAAGTGCAGCCAGAATTGATACGTCTTGGTCTGGTCAAGATAGACCTTGATCCAGTCCTTATCGCCGGGCGTCTCAAGCGAGCCGGAGAACGAACCCCAGCCCCCCGGTGCTCCATCGAACCAAGCCGTGGTCGTGGTGTTGGCAGGAATGTCGACCATGGTGATCCTCCTTCAGTCGCGTCTCTGTGCCGGTTTCGGGCAAAGCGGGACCGTTGCGTGCCGAGGCATGTCTCGGCCCGATGCGTCTCCGTTCACTTCGAATTCCGGCTGGGCATTGCTGCCCGCTCGCGTCGCTATTTGGGTGCTAAACGAAGGGAGGGGAAGACCGACTCATGTCGCTCACAGCAAAGGTACCGTCGCTCTCAGCAAAGCCGGAAATGTCAGGAAAAACCGTCGCTTATGGCCTGTCGCCAGACCTCTAGCACAGATGGCGCGGCGTTCGCCCCGTCGTGGCGGTGGCGCGTACACCGCTCGGCGTATCGCCGAACCGGGCGCGGAACAGGCGGTTGAAATGGGTAACGTTGGTGAACCCGGCCTGTGCCGCGATCTCGGCAATCGTCGCCTCGCTGAACAGCGGACGCGACAGCAGCTCGTAGGCATGCAGCAGGCGGCGCTCCAGGAGATGCTCGTAGAACGTCTTGGTGGTCTCCGCCAATAGGCGATGAACTTGGCGCCCCGAGATATCGAGCTCGTGCCCGATCGTCTCGGCCGAGAACGCCGAATCTGCGAACCGCAGCTCAATCGCCCGGAGCACGGCGCCGAGGCGCGCCACTTTCAGCCCGCGGCTTTCGATCAGCGCCCGTCCCGCATGTGACGGGTCGAGCAGAAGGGCGATGAGGTCGACAATCTGTTGTCCGATGGCCGCGCGACGCTCTGGTGGCGTCGGTTCCGTCCGGCTGCTGACCAGAGGCACGATGTTCTGGATCAACGGCAGGAGGGGGCTTCCAGGTGCCAAAGACCTCACGTGGAGATCGAAGCCGCGCGGCATCAGCTCAAGCAACGCCTTGCGGTCGACCCTAAGAATGGCGGTTGGGCAACGGTTCCCGGCCTTGACCACATAGGGACGGTCATGGGCGAGAAAAAACGCGCCGCCTTTGGTGAACGGCAACGTCTCGCCGTCGGGTAGGCTGACGTTCATATCATCGCCGCAAAGCGTGAGACTGAAATCGTCAGCCCCGTTGCGGGCATGAATGGGCGTGCGATGGTAACGCGAACTCTGGACGTCCAGGCGAATGATGGTGAGCGCGCCTGCGCCCCACATCTCGATTTCACCGTCGAACGTGCCGGGCGACTCAATCGTCACGTCGGCCTCGCCGACCCGCGCCCCGCCCCAGAGATTGCGCCAAGCCTCGAACTTGTCCGTGCGTTCGAGCCCGCGAGTAGAGAAGCGGAAATAGGGGGGCGGCGCAGAAGCGGCCGCCTCTGGTGCCGAGATGGACTCCCGGCCCGTTGATATACCTGATGCTGTCGGAAAATCGCCGGATGCCTGCAAACCCATGGCAAAAGGCCGATTGGCTTCCCCTACAAGCTGCGATAGCAGGCCAAATGGGTTCGCGTTCCACGACCTGCAAGCCCCTCAGGAAACATTTTTGAGCGTCATGAAAGGCGGCTTGGGGGAGCTTCGGGCTCTTGGTTTATACTGATTTGCCAAGACCTTGACGCAAATCGCGCAGCGTGTACCGCGTTGCCGTCGCCGCGCGCACACCTGTGGGCGTATCGCCGAATCGCGCGCGGAACAGGCGGTTGAAATGCGTGACGTTGGCGAAGCCCGCCTGTTCCGCGATCTTGACGATCTTTGCCTCGCCGAACAGGGGGTTCGAGAGCAGTTCGTACGCGCGCAATAGCCGCCGCTCCAGCAGATGCTCGTATAAGGTCTTGGTGGTCCCCTCCAAAAGGCGATGCACCTGGCGCCCGGAAATGCCGAGCTCGTGCCCGATCGCCTCGGCCGAGAACGCCGGATCGGCGAACCGCCGATCGATCGCCTGCAAGACCGCTCCCATGCGCGCCGCCTTCAGCCCGCGGCTCTCGATCAGCGCACGCCCGTCGCGCGAGGGATGGAGTAAAAGCGCGACGAGATCGATGATCTGCTGCCCGATGGCCGCGCGCCTTGCCGGCGTGGTCGGCTCCGTCCTGCTGGTGATCAACGGCACCATGTTGGCAATTAGCGGCACCATGCCGTTCCCCGCGAAGCTTTGCATGGCGGCTTCAAAATCGCGCGGCAACAGCTCGAGCAGCGTGGCACGGTCGATGCGCAGGAGACGGCTCCTTGACGATCATACTGGCGACCGAAAGAGGACCGGCGCGCCACAACTCGATCTCGCCTTCGAAACTCTCAGGCGAGTCGGTCGTCACATCGACCTCGACGATCCGCCGCATCCACAAATCGCGCCACGTCTCGAACTTGCCGCCGGCAGGAATATCGCGCGTCGAAAAGCGGAAATGGTCGGGTGGCGCGGATGGCTCGGTCTGAGCGGGCGCCTGTTCACCGTGCCCATCAGCCGGCCTCAATGGATCGCTGGCGTCCGTTCGCTCCATGGCTATTTGTGGCTGAGATCTCGCGACAAAGCACCACTGTTGTGCTCATAGGCGGCGGTCTCAGAAGCGCGCACGGAAGCAGGCGTCTCACCGAAGCGGGTGCGGAACAGGCGGTTGAAATGGCTGACATTGGTGAAGCCGGTCCGCTGGGCGATCTCGGCGACCTTGAATCTGCCGAAGCGCGGACTGGTCAGCATCCGGTAGGCGCATTGCAGGCGGCATTCGAGCACATGCTCGTAAAATGTCTTGGGCGTCTCCTCGAGTAGGCGGTGCACCTGCCGCGCCGAGACGCCAATCTCGTGCGCCACTTGTTCGGCGGACAACCCGGGGCTGGCAAAATGCTTGCTGATGGCCGTGAGCACGGCGTCCGTGCGCGCGGCCTTCAGGCCCCGGCCACCAATTAGCTCCAGCGCATCGCCGCTGGTGCCGACGGCAAGCGCGATGAGGTCGCAAATATGCGTGCCAAACACTTCGAGGAGAGCGGGGTCCGCCGTGGCCTCTAGGGGCTCAAACGAATCGAGATAGCTCTTGACGAGGCGCATGGCCGGCAGATCGGCCGACAGAGACTGGGGTTTGAGCTCCCGCGGCACCAGGCGCTCCAGCACCCCAGGCGCGAACTTGAGCGCAAGCCCCTGGCTTTTGCCAAGAACGTGGCAGAATGCCGGGTCGCCGACCGGCGCCAGAAATCCAACTCCGGGGTCCATGGCCCGTGACGTCTCGCCCTGTTCGATTCTGTAATTGCCGCCAACGCCCATATAGAATGACGGCGCGCCATCCGATCGCTCGACGTCCACTCGCGTGCGCACATAGGTCACTGGCGTGCACGCCATACGACTGATATGCACGCCACCTGCAGCGACGCCCTCGACTCGCGCTCCAAACGGTCGATCAGACCGATTGACGATGTCGGAATTGAAGTAGGGGAGCACGAACGCTTCGCGGAAGGCGGTAAAACGGTCGTGCTCGGGGAAGGCCTCGGTGGAGAAAACGAACCGGCCAGGCGGCGGCTCGGGCGCCGCCTGGCCATCGGCGGCCCCTCCATCGACACCAGGTTCGGGCTTATCCCCTGGCTTCGCCATCACGGCACCTTGCTGTTCCGCACTGAATTACGGAAGCAACAATCTGCGGCTGTCTACCCTAATGTTTCCTGTATAGGCTGTGAATGCGATTTGCTTGCCGCGCCAGAGACTTAGTCGCGTCCGTCCGGCAGCGGCACGCCGGCGGCAGCGAACGCCTCGCGCTGGCGACCGGCGACGTCGGCGAGGTCCGATCCGGCGATGGTGTCCTCGAACAGGCGGTGATAGTTGAGCTCGGCGTTGAGATGCAGGAACACCCCGCCGAGTCCGATCGCCGCCCGGTCCATGAACACGAACTCCCGCGGCACCGTCACCGGCCCTTTGTCGCGCAAGCCCTGATGCACCCTGAACGCCTCTTTGCGGCCATAGGCACCAGGCCGCTCGTGCTCGGCGATGGTGCGCACGCGATCTTCAAGCATCGGCCCATAGATGAAGTTCGCCCAGATATTGAGGATGTCGATCAGTTCGTTCGACAGGCCGCCGAAGCCCCACGTCTCGTAAGCGTGTACGATGAGCGCGCGGTCGTTCCGCAACAGCCCGTTATAGAGATCGATGACGCCTTGAACGAATTTCGGCGCGAAGGTGCGCATGCAGCCATAGTCGAGCAGGTTGATGCCGGCCGCCCTGCCCTCCGCATCCTCGAACACGGTGTAGTTGCCGAGATGCGGGTCGCCGTGAATCACCCCATAATGGCTGAACGGGTACCACCAGGCGCGGAACATGGCGCGGGCGATGTGGTTGCGCTCCTCGAGGGCGCGCCCCGTGTAGTCAAGGAGCCGCCCGCCGTCGAGCCAAGTCATGGTGAGGAGGCGCCGCGTCGATAGCTCCGGCACCACCTCCGGCACGCGGATCAGGGGATCGTCCTTGAAGAGGATGCCGTAGAGCCGCGTGTGCTTGGCCTCCAGCTCATAGTCGAGCTCTTCGCGCAGCCGCGCCGAAATCTCCTTCAGCATCTCCGAAGTCTCGATGGCGGGGCGCATGCGGCGATGGATGGAGAACAAGATGCTGAGCTGGGCGAGGTCTGCCTCGACCGCCGACTGCATGTCCGGGTATTGCAGCTTCACCGCCAACTGCCGTCCGTCATGGGCGCGCGCCTTGTGTACTTGGCCGAGCGAGGCGGAGGCCGCGGCCTCGTACGTGAAGCTTGCGAACTTCGCCTCCCACTCGGGCCCAAGCTCCGCCGCCATGCGCCGCCGCACGAAGGACTGGCCCATGGATGGCGCATGACTCTGCAATTGGCCGAGCTCGGCGGCATATTCGGCGGGCAGCGCCTCGGGAATGGTGGCAAGAAGCTGCGCCACCTTCATGATCGGCCCTTTGAGGCCGCCTAGCGCGGCGGCGAGCGCCGCGGCGTCCTTGTCGCGCTCCGGATCGAGCCCGAAAAAGTGCCGTCCGGCGATTCGCGCGGCGACCCCGCCGACATTGGCGCCGACCCGCCCATAGCGCAGGGCGCGCGCCGTGAACCTGTTTCTTTCGCGGTCGGAAGGCGCGTCGGTCATGACAAGACGAAAAACGTTTCACCCACGGGTAAGGCTTCCTCCATATAGGGACGCTTCCAGGCCCGCGCCCAACCCCTCTTGCATATGACCTCAAAGACGCACGAATTCATGTCGAAATTTCTGAGAGCGATTGTGGCGGTCGGTCTTGCTTTTGGCGCAGGGCTCGTCGGCCTTGGCCTCCTCGCCAATTGGTACCCGGCGCTCGACATTCTTAATAATGGGCTCCCCTTCCTGGCCGCAGGCGCGCTTGCGCTGCTCGCCCTAGCCTTCGCCACACGCGGGCGCGCGCTGATCTGCACCTCGGCCATTCTTCTCGCGGTCAGCTTGGCATTGCTGCTCACTGGTCTGCCGGGGCGCGCCCCCGACGCGTCCGAGGGATCGGTGCGGTTCTTGCGAGTCGCAACCTTCAATCTGTGGGGGAAGAACGGCCAAGCAGACACCGTTCTGAAATTTGTGGATGAGACCGGCGCCGACGTCTTGGTGCTCCAGGAGGTGCGCGGGCAGCACGCCGCATTTCTCGATGCGCTCGGCGCCACCTACCCGCATCGCGCCGGCGGCGGCACGATCGTCATCCTATCCAAGCATCCGATCCTCGCCGACGGCCGCATCGATCGCGAAGGCTACCCGCCTTGGATTTCACTCCTGGTCCGCTGGGTCCGGCTCGACGTGGACGGCAGAGAAATCGACCTCGCCGGCGTGCATCTGGCCCGGCCGTTCTACCCCGAGCTACAAAACGCCGACATCGTCAATTTGGCGGCGTTCGCTCTGAGCCGGCCCGGCCACCTGATCCTTGCCGGCGACTTCAACATGACACCGTGGACGTGGCAGCTGAAGAAATTCACGCGGGCCACCAAGCTCGGCCGCTTCAATACGTTTTGCCCGACCTGGCCGATGCGCTGGCGGGACCTGCCGCTCGTGCCGCTTTTCCCCATCGACAATGTGTTCGCCTCGCGCCACTTTGCGTCCCTTGGCGTCACAGTAGGGCCGCGGCTCGGGTCGGATCACCGCCCTGTGATCGCCGACATTGCCCTGATCGACTAGTATCCGTAGTAATGCACTCGTGCGGAGTTGGGTTATGACCTTGCAAACCGTTTTTGCCTTTTGTCTCGCGCTTCTGCTGGCATCGCCGGCGCTCGCCGCGACGGACCAGCCGTCCATCGAAGTTTGGAAGTCGCCGACTTGCAGCTGCTGCGGCAAATGGGTGGAGCATCTCGAGGCGAGCGGCTTTGCAGTCACGGCCAATAGCGCCACCCCCTCAATGCTCGACCGTCTCAAGCGCGAAGCGGGCATCGCCGAGAAGCTCGCCGCCTGCCACACCGGCAAGATCGGCGGCTACGTCATCGAAGGCCATGTGCCGGCTTCCGACATCAAGCGGCTCATCGCCGAGCGCCCCGACGCCATCGGCCTCACCGTGCCCGGTATGCCGCTCGGCTCGCCGGGCATGGAGCAGCCGAACGGCGAGACGGAAGCCTATGACGTGCTGCTGGTGAAGAAGGACGGCACCGTCGAAGTCTTCGCCCGCCGCTGATCCCGAGCAGAAATTGTAGCCCGGATGGAGCGCAGCGAAATCCGGGGCAGCCTCTCAATCACTCCCGGGTTACGCTTCGCTTCACCCGGGCTACGAGCTACTCCTTGACGAATTTGTCGAGCGCGTCCTTGTAGGATCGCATCGCGCGGCGCGCCACTTCGAGCTCCGCCTCGAGCGCTAGACTGTCGGGAGACTTCGGCCGCGGGCGCCGCGCCGCCACCAAGAGAAGCGCGAGCACGGCCATGGGCGTCAGGAAATCGGTGACCAGGATCGGTCCGGCATTGCCCGGCGTGAGATTGCCGTGGGCGACGATGTCGTGCACATGGCCGATACCCGCCCCGATAAGAAAGCACGACGCGGCGATGGCCACCGCCACCCGCGCGTAGAAGCCGGTGAACGCCGCATAGAGGCTGGCGAGGCCTATGCCGAGATTGGCGTAGCCCACCTCGAACTGGAACGGGCTCGGCGCCCAGCCGATGTCGGCCGCGGCCCGGTCGGGAAAGAACACGTGCCCGACAAAGGCCCACAAGCCCTGCACCCCCAGAGGGAAGATGAAGACATAGCAGAGCAACCGGTCGACGACGAAGGCCTGCATGATGGGCCGCGGGCCGCGCCACACTGCGATGCCCCAGCACAGAAGCGCCGCGATCCACACCAGAATGGGAACGAGCGACACCTGCGTCATCGCGGCTTAAGTCCCCTCAAGGCTCCGGCCAGTTGTCGCGAATCCAGCGCGCCAAATTTTTCTCGCTCACCTCACCCGCCGCAACGGCAAGAATGATCGCTGTGGATTGCGCCTGGTCTGGCCGAAAATTTACTCCGTTCTTGCGTAGGAATGCGACCATGCTGATGAAGGCGATACGCTTGTTCCCGTCCACAAAGGCGTGGTTCTTGGCGAGCCCAAACGCATAGGCCGCGGCGAGCTCGGGCAAGCCGAGGCTTTCATAGTGCCACTTGTTGACGGGCCGCTCCAAAGCCGATCGCAGTGCCCCTTCGTCCCGCAATCTCGGGGCACCGCCGTAGCGGCGCAACTGGAGGCTATGGGCGGCGACGGCCTGATCGTACGCGAACCAAATGGGCTCCGTCACTTCGCGAGCGCAGAGAGCGTGTCGCGATACTCGTCAATGATCTCGTCGACGATCTCCAACGTCTTCTCGAAATCTGGATCGTAGGGAAGCGCCTGAAAGCCGCCGCCGGGTAGCTCGGTAATGTGCAGCGCTTGTCCGCGCTTGAGTCCAAGCCGCTGCATCAGCTCGCGCGGCAGGATAAACCCTTCGGAATTGCCGATTTTCTTGATCTCGATCTTCATGGCGCGCCTCCGTTATACGAAGTGTATAACACAAGTTTTACAAACCGTACAACAGCCCGGCGGCCACCTAGGCCCTCGTCTTCTCCGCGTCCATCACCTCAAGCTCGTCGATCAGGCCTTCGATCACCTTGAGGCCCATCGACCAGAAATTCGGGTCCGACGCATCGAGGCCGAAGGGCGCGAGCAGCTCCTTGTGGTGTTTGGTGCCGCCCGCCGCGAGCATATCGAGGTAACGCTCGGCAAAGCCCTTATCGGCCTTCTCGTAGACGGCATAGAGCGAGTTCACCAGGCAGTCGCCGAAGGCATAGGCGTAGACATAGAACGGCGCATGAATGAAGTGCGGGATGTAGCACCAGAACACTTCGTAGCCCGACTTCAGCTCGATTGCCGGGCCCAGGCTCTCGCGCTGCACCTCGAGCCAGATCTCGCCGAGCCTCTCCGAGGTCAGCTCGCCCTCGCGCCGCTCCACATGCACCTTGCGCTCGAAACTGTAGAACGCGATCTGTCGCACCACCGTGTTGAGCATATCCTCGACCTTGGCGGCAAGCAGGGCCTTGCGCTCGCGCTTGGTCGGCGCCTGATCGAGCAGTCTGCGGAAGGTCAGCATCTCGCCGAACACGCTCGCCGTCTCGGCGAGCGTCAGCGGCGTCGGCGCCATCAATGGGCCTTGCACGTTGGCGAGCACCTGATGCACGCCGTGGCCTAGCTCATGCGCCAAGGTCATCACGTCGCGCGGCTTGCCCTGATAGTTGAGCAGAATATAGGGATGCGCGCTTGGCACCGTCGGATGCGAGAAGGCGCCTTGGCTCTTCCCCTCCCTCACCGGCGCGTCGATCCAGCGCTCCGCGAAGAAACGCCCGGCGATATCGGCCATGCGCGGCGAGAAATCGCCATAGGCCGTGAGCACGGTCTTCCGCGCGTCGTCCCAGCCGATCACCTGCTTCGGCTCCTCGGGGAGCGGCGCGTTGCGGTCCCAATACATGAGCTTCTTCTTGCCGAGCCATTTCGCCTTCATGGCGTAGTAGCGGTGCGACAGGCGCGGATAAGCGTCGCGCACGGCAGCTACCAGCGCGTCCACCACCTCCTTTTCGACACGGTTGGAGAGATGGCGCGAGTCGGCGACATCGGCGAAGCCGCGCCAGCGGTCGGAGATCTCCTTGTCCTTGGCAAGCGTGTTGGTGATGAGGGTGAACAGCCGGACGTTGTCCTTGAACACCTTCCCCAAGGCTTCGGCGGCGTCCTTTCGCTTCGTCTCGTCGGGATCGAGCAGCAGGTTCAAGGTCGGCTCAAGGCTGAGCTTCTCGCCGTCAACCTTGAAGCGGAGCGACGTCATGGTCTCGTTGAACAGGCGGTCCCAGGCGCCGCGCGCGGTCACCGCCTTCTCGTGGAATAGCTGCTCGAGCTTGTCCTCGAGCTGGTAAGGCTTCTCCTTCCGCAGGTCCTCCAGCCAAGGGCGATAATGGCCCAGCTCGGAGCTCGACATCGCCTTCTCCAGGGCGTCGTCGTCGAGCCTGTTGAGCTCCAGCGGAAAGAACAGGAGCTTGGACGAGATGGCGGTGATCTTCTCCTGGATGTCGCCGAAGAACTTCTGGCGCTTGGGGTCGGCCGTGTCGGCCGCATAGAGCAGGCTCGCATAGGAGACGATACGCCCCATCACGTCGTTCAGCGCCTCGAACTCGCGCACGGCCTGGGCGAGCGCCCCGCCCCCCTTCCCATCGTCGAGGAGTCCGGCGAGCTTGCCGGCGTAGCGCTCGTTCATCGCCTCGGCCGCGCGCTCGGCCGTCACGAGATCGGCCTTCAATTCCGGTGATTCGGGCCCGCTATAGAGGTCGGCGAGGTTCCATTCCGGCAGGCCGCCAAGCTTAGCCTTGCCGGCCACCTTGCCGATATCGGCGCGCTTCGCCTTGGCTTTGGCCGCCGCGGTAGCGGCGTAGACGGGTTGCGTGAGCCAATAGATCAGGGAGGGCAGTTGGGACACGTGAACTCCTCGCTAGCTTCGAAAACTGGTGACCTTGCGCCTAGTTTGGGAAGGCGCGCCTGCGCCCGCAAGGCCCAAACTTGAGGCTCTATAGGTCAATTGGGATGGCGGTGGGGCAACAGTTCACCAAAATCGAACCGCCATAAAGAGGATATTTACCCTTCCACTGCACAGTTTTGGCACAGCGGGGGCCCGCCGGGGTCGGTGTATTCGCCTTGGGGCACCCCTGTCTCGTTAGTTTTTGCGTAACCCTTGTGAGTTCTGCGTCATGCCCAAGCGCGTCCTGGTCGTCGACGACGACCCAGCTCAACGTCGTATCCTCGAAGAGACCATCAAGCGGTTCGGCTACCACGTCGAGACCGCCGACAGCGGCGATCACGCCCTTGCCGCGCTGAAGGCCGATGCCCAAGGCGATATCTGCCTCGTGCTGCTCGACCTCGTCATGCCCGGCACCGACGGCATGGCGGTCCTGTCCGCCATGCGCTCCTTGCCGAAGAAGCCGCCCGCCATCGTCCAGACCGCCCATGGTTCGATCGACGCGGCCATTTCCGCTATGCGGGCCGGCGCCGTCGACTTCGTGGTGAAGCCCGTGAGCCCCGAGCGACTCGAAGTCTCCATCAAGAACGCGCTGAAGATCGAGGCGCTGGCCGGTGAGATCACCCGCATGAAGGCGACCGCCTCTGGCGAGCTCGGCTTTGCCGATCTTATTGCCGGCAGCGAGGTCATGGCGCGGGTCATCGAGCTTGGCAAGCGCGCCGCCAATTCGTCCATCCCGGTCCTCATCGAGGGCGAATCGGGCGTCGGCAAGGAGCTGGTCGCGCGCGCCATCCAAGGGGAAAGCGCCCGGAAATCGAAGCCCTTCGTCGTCGTCAATTGTGGCGCGATCCCGGAGAACCTGGTCGAAAGCATCCTGTTCGGCCACGAGAAGGGCTCGTTCACCGGCGCCTCCGAGAAGCGCACCGGAAAGTTCGTGGAGGCGGACGGCGGCACCCTGTTCCTCGACGAGATCGGGGAGTTGCCCCTCGATGCCCAGGTCAAGCTGCTCCGCGCCCTGCAAGACGGCGAGATCGATCCCGTCGGCGGCAAGCAGTCGATCAAGATCGACTTCCGCCTGATCTCGGCCACCAACCAGAATCTCATCAACCTCGTGAACGACGGCCGCTTCCGCGAAGACCTCTATTACCGCCTCAACGTGTTCCCGATCTGGGTGCCGCCCTTGCGCGACCGGCTTGGCGACGTGCCCGAGCTCGTCCGCCACTTCACCGCGAGGTTCGCCGCCGAGGAAGGCAAGCGCATCGACGGCATCGACGCCGACGCTTCGGCCATGCTCCAGCGCTATTCGTGGCCGGGCAATATCCGCCAGCTCGAGAACGCAGTGTTCCGCGCCGTCGTACTCGCCGATGCGCCCATGCTCACGGTGAACGAGTTCCCGCAGATCGCCGCCCATGTGGAGGGCTATTCCGTAACCGTGCCGCCGGCGCCGGCGCCGAAGGATCTCACGCCGCGCATCGAAGGGCCGGTCATGCTCGGCCAGTCCGCAGGCACGCCCGCCACGATCCACGTGCCCTCCGGAAACGGCAAGGATTCGGTGGGCATCCCTGCCTTGAGCGACACCGGTGACATTCGCTCGCTGGAGGCCGTGGAAGCCGACATGATCAGGCTCGCCTTCGGCCGCTATCGCGGACGGATGACGGAGATCGCCAAAAGGCTCGGCATTGGCCGCTCGACCCTTTATCGGAAAATGCGGGAAATCGGCCTGGAGGCCCGGCCGAACTAGGCCGGAGATTGGCACGAAAGCCACACTGAGGGGAAAAAGCGGGTTGGGAAACCTTTAAGTCCCGCCGTAGTATGGCCAAATCACGGGGTGCCGGGCTACGGTCCGGGCGCTTGCTGAATCGTGCGATTCGGCCAGAGGGAGCACATCCATGAGGCCCATCTATAGTCTTGCGTTGACCTTGTTGTTGGCCGCGCCCTTGAGCCTGCCGGCCTCCGCTGCGGAGCCTGATGCGCCCGGAGCCCTGATCACCCGGGCCGAGGCGATCCGCATGGCGGTGCAGAATCGCCTGGCCGGGAAATTCACCGTCACCACCGAGCACAATAAGGACGAAAAGGGCGCCCTGGTGGAGTACTACTCCGTCCCGGATCAAAAGCTGCTCTGGGTCGATCAGAACGGCTTGACCGACCGCGGCAAGGCGGTGATCGCCGAAATCAAGGAGGCCGACGACTACGGGCTCCGTGCCGCCGACTACGAAATGCCGGATATGGCCGGCTTCAGCCTGGACGCGGCCAATGCCACCGAGCAACTCGCTGACGCCGAGATCAAGATCAGCTACGCGGTGCTGGATTATACGTACGACGCCCGCGGCGGCCGCATCGAGCCGCAACGCATTTCGAAGAATCTCGATCCGACCCTTGCGCTACCCGATCCCTTGCAGGTGATCGAGTCGATCGCCTTTCGCTCTGACCCGGCGGCGTATCTGCGCAGCTTCCAACCTCAACAGCCGCAGTTCGATCTCTTGCGCAAGAAACTGATCGCGCTCCGCGGCGGTGGGGATAGCGCGGAGGCCGAAAAGCCAGAGGTCAAGATCCCTGACGGTCCGCTGCTCAAGCTCGGCATCGTCGATCCACAGGTCGCCCTATTGAGGACGCGCCTCGACGTGCCCGAAGGGCAGAATCCGCACCTCTACGACGAGGCGGTTCTCGAGGCGGTCCGGCAGTTCCAGGTCGACCACAACACCGCTCCCGACGGCGTCGTCGGATCCGGCACGCGTCGGCTCCTCAATCAGCCGCATCTGCGGAACATGGGCAGCCCGGCGCAGATCAACGCCATCCTCATCAACATGGAGCGCTGGCGCTGGCTGCCGCACGACCTCGGCGCGTTCTATGTGAACGTCAACATCCCCGAGTTTACGCTGCGCGTCGTCAAAGAAGACGAGACCATCCACACAGCACGCGTCGTCGTCGGCAAGACGGATACGCAGACGCCGATCTTCTCCAACGAAATGAAGACCGTCGTGTTCGGCCCCTATTGGAACGTGCCCACGTCCATCAAAGTCGAGGAGATCAGGCCCTACGTGCGCCAGAACGGCGGCTTCTTCTTCGGCGGCGGCTGGAACACGTCGGTGTTCCAGAGGCATAACCTGCGCATCAAGTACGGCGGACGCGAAGTCGACCCCGCATCCCTCGATTGGAACCGGGTTGATATCCGCAATCTCCACCTCTACCAGCCGCCGGGACCGGGCAACGTGCTTGGCCAGGTCAAGTTCATGTTCCCGAACAAGCATGACGTCTATATGCACGACACGCCGCAGAAGCACCTGTTCGCCAAGCAAGTCCGAGCCGAGAGCCACGGCTGCATGCGCGTGCAGAACCCGGATCAGCTGGCCACGGTCATCATGAGTCATGACAAGGGCTGGAGCCAGGCGCGCACCCTGTCGGCCTTCGAGAATAGCTACGATCAGCATGTTGCGCTGAACGGCAACATCCCCGTCCACATTACCTACTTCACCTTGCGGGTGAACGAGGATGGCTCGATCACGACCTTCAACGACCTCTACGGCCACGATGGCCGCATGTCCGCGGCGCTGTTCGGCGGCAGGAACCGCTTCACGGAGCCTTCCGAGGACGAGTTCCTGACCCAGTCGATCTCGCAGCGCCCGCCTCGCCGAGGGGGCAATCCCATCGCTGACATGATCTCGGGCTTCTAAGCACCCCAAAGGCCGCTGGCTTAAGCAGCCTACGACCCATTAACCATGCCCGGAACTGCCGGGTGTGGATTAATGGGTTTGCCTTGTTTTTCACCCAATTTAGCGATTAGTCTTGCTTAACGGCCGGCATGGGTAGGGAGCTGGCCGTTGGCGCCTGGCCTAAGGGCTTGGAGTCACGGGGAAAGGCCGGACTGGGAAGGTCCGGTGAGGGAAATCGGGGATGCGCATCCGGGGGAGCAGTGCACGTTGCGCCATGCTTGGCGCAGGCCTCGTCTTTCTGGCCGCCGGCATTGCCGTTGCCCACAAAGCTAGCGCCTCCGGCGAGATCCGCACCCTTTCCCTCTACGAAATCCACACAAAAGAGAGCCTGACCGTCACCTATAAGCGCGACGGCAAGTACGACGAGGAGGCTCTCAAGAAGCTCAACCACTTCATGCGGGACTGGCGTGCTGACGAATCCACCCAAATGGACCGCGAGCTCGTCGATCTCATCTGGACCCTGCACAGGTCCCTCGGCTCGCAAAAGCCGATCCACCTCATTTCCGGCTATCGCAGCCCCGCCACCAACGCCAAGCTGAGGCGCTCTGGCGGCGGCCAGGCCAAAAAGAGCCAGCACATGGAAGGCAAGGCCGCCGACATCCACTTCCCCGACATCCCGGCGAAGACGCTTCGAAACTCCGCCCTCGTCCAGGAAGTGGGCGGCGTCGGCTACTACCCGACATCGGGCATTCCCTTCGTCCACGTCGACACCGGCAATGTGCGCATGTGGCCGCGCATTCCGCGCCTCGAGCTCGCCGCGCTCTTCCCCGACGGACAGACCAAACATCTGCCCTCTGACGGCAGGCCCATCACCAAGTCCGACTACCAGCTCGCTATGGCCAAGGGTCTCGTCAACAAGACCATGGTCGCATCCGCCGTACCGGCCCCCACCCCGAAGCCCGGCCCCCGGCCCGCATCAGAAACCCCGCAGCCTCTGCTCGTGGCCTATGCGCCCGGACAGCCCGTCGACGATGCCAAGCCGGTCATCGAGCCGACGTCCAAGGCCTTCGTCTACGCCAGCGCCGGCGGCTTCATGTTCCCGAAGCCGCGCCTGCCCGAGACCGGCCCGGCCCCCGTCCCGTCCTATGAGAGCGCGCAAGTGGTCGGTGCACCCGAAGTCGACGACGACCATCCCGACGAGCTCAGCTACGTGCCCTTCGACACGGCAAACCTGATGATGGACACCTCGGTGGCCCGCAGCGAGACGATTGCTCCCCTTACCCATCCCGAGCAGGACAATATCGACTACCTGTTCGACGACATGGACAAGCCCACGGCGTTCCAGCTCCGGCGCGCCTCCGGTTATCGCGATCTCGCCAGCGCCCAGCAATTCTCCGGCGATGCCGTGAAGAGCCTCTATGCGGAAACCGAGCAGCCCGCTCCGACCCGCCTTGCCCAGAGCACCCGCTAGCCGATCCTGAACTTGTGCGTTATTTGCCTCTGGGCGCCTTGGCGTAGACCTCCTCGATCCAGGCCACGCCAACGAGCAGAAACACCGCCAAAGCCAACGACAGGCCGACGATCTCCCACGCCGCGAGCCCGCAGGCGATACCGAGCGCGGCCGTCACCCACACCGTTGCCGCCGTCGTCAGCCCTTTGACAGTCTGCGCCTTTTGATCGCGCAGGATTACGCCGGCACCGATGAAGCCGATACCTGCCATGATCCCTTGGATCACCCCCTGCACCACGCGGCTCAGCGCGTCGGGATGGTCGGCCAAGCCCCGGAAGTGGATCGTTGAAACGGATACGATCGCCGCGCCGAGGCACACGAGACCGAGTGTCCGCATGCCGATGGGCTTGTCGGCGATATCGCGGTTAAGGCCGATCAACATGCCGGCGACCACGGCCGCGCCGAGCCGCAACGCGATGTCGACAATGTCGATCCCTGACGTCGTGTCCAATCGCTACGCAGCCTCCGCCTCTGCCATGCCGAGCGCGTGGAGGTAGGTCGTAAGCACGGCCTCCTCCTCGCGCCGCTTGTTCTGGTCCTGCTTGCGCATGCGGATCACCGCGCGGAGCGCCTTGACGTCGAAGCCGTTGCCCTTGGCCTCGGCATAGACCTCGCGCAAATCCGTGGCGAGCGCCGCCTTCTCCTCCTCCAGCCGTTCAATGCGGGACACGAAGGCACGAAGCTGATCTTTGGCTGATGATTGGAGCTGCACGTCGGACCCCTTGGGCGTTTGTGATGATTCGATGAAACGCGAGCTTGGTCCGGTTGCGCGGACGCGGCAAGGCGGCAGCGGCGCTTATCCCGCTTATCCAAAGCCGGCACCCAACGCGCGCCGCGGTGCACGCCCTAAGCATATGATTCACATTACAAATTCTGAGCAATTGCCATGCGAGTTCAGGAGCGCTCGGTCTGGAACTTCGCTTTCCATGCCTCATACGGCATGCCGTACACGATCTCCCTCGCCTCGTCCTTGGAGAGAGAAATGCCGCGCTCGGCGGCCGCTTCGAGATACCAGGTGGAGAGGCAGTTGCGGCAGAAGCCGGCGAGTTCCATCAGGTCGATGTTCTGAACGTCGTTGCGCTCGCGCAAGTGCTCGGCCAGCCGGCGGAACGCCGCCGCCTCGAGCTCAGTCTTCGTCTTCGCATCCATCGCTAGATCCCTTCGCGGCGCATGGGCCAGTCATGGAGCCATAGTGCTCGATCGCGTGCAAGCGTGGCCCTGCGCGCAGCGCCTCGCGCACAACGCGCGCGAGTTGGGCGGCCCATTCCGCTTGCCCCTCCTCTGAGAGGATCAGATCCTGGCGCACTTCGATCAGGGCGTGGGCGAGGCCGCGCAGGGTCGCGTGCCGGTAAAGCGTATCGCCCTTGAGCTGACCCGAATAGGGCGCGTTGTCGCCCACCTCGACATTGGGGATGGTTCGCAGCGCCTCGAGCAGCGGCAGCGGGAAGCGCGGATCCTTGTCCCACAAGACGGCCGCCGCCCATGGCCGCGCCACGCCCTTCCACGCTTGGGTGAAGCTGTGCACCGAGAGGAGCACGGGCGGCTTGCCGGCGGCGATCCCGGCCGCCACCGCCCGGTCGATGGCGCGGTGGTAGGGCCGGTAGAAGCGTTCGACCCGGGCTTGGACCTCGGCCCCGTCAAGGCCGGCATTTCCGGGCACCAAGAGCCCGTCGGAGATCTGCATGATCAAGGTGGGGTCGTCGAGCCCGCGATTGGGGTCGATCAGGAGGCGCGAGAACCGGCTGATGACCGCCGGCGCGCCAAGCGCCTCGGCGAGCCTGATCGCCACCCCTTCCGCCCCGAGATCGTAGGCAATATGCCGGTGCAGGTCCTCCGGTCTCAGCCCGAGCCCATGGTAGCTGTCGGGAATCCGGTTTTCCGCGTGATCGCAGAGAACGAGGAGGCCAAGCCCAGTATCCCCCTCGATAGTCCGGTATGGCTTTTCGCCCAAGTCTTCTTGTACAAGTGTGTCCAGGCTCAACTCCACGCGATCCTCGCCCCCATGAACCTCCCCGCGCCTCGCCGCGGCAACAAAGAAGCGTCAAAAAGCCAAGGTTGCGACGCATTTACCCGCGATTTTGCGCAGTATTCCGTAACGCCCAACTGGCTTTATAATGACTTCGGCCGGTCAGAGAAATGCAACCAATTCGATGCTACCTTTCGGGATTCGTTAACCGCGCTTTCAGGCTCGAAACTACGATGCTCGCTTCCGACGCCAGTTGCCGTCCCGCCGGGCCGCTCGCCCCTACCCGGCCTTTCCGGCGGCTGCTCTATCCCCTGCTCGCTGTAAGCTTCGTCCTTCCATTCGGGGCAGCTCCGGCCCATGCCGACCTCAAGTTGTGCAACACCACCGCGAGCCGGGTCGGCGTCTCAATCGGTTACAAGGACACCGAGGGCTGGGCCACCGAGGGCTGGTGGAACATCGCGTCCCACACCTGCGAGACCCTGCTCAAGGGCGTGCTCATCGGCCGCTACTACTACATCCATGCCGTCGACTACGACCGTGGCGGCGAATGGGCCGGCGCACTTTATATGTGCACCGACGACAAGTCCTTCACCATCCGCGACACCAAGGAGTGCGTGAAGCGCGGCTACAAGCGCACGGGCTTCTTCGAAGTCGATACCGGCGAGGAACGGGACTGGACCGTCCGTCTCACCGATCCTGAAGGTGAAGCGAAGTCCCAATGAGGCGAAATCGCCGGGTCAAGATCGTCGCCACGCTCGGTCCTGCCTCCACCAACGAAGAGACGATGCGGCGCCTGTTCGAGGAGGGCGCCGACGTGTTTCGCGTGAATATGAGCCATGCGACCCATGAGGGCTTGGCCGAGATCCACGCCATGGTCCGCAAGCTCGAGAGCGAATTCTCCCGCCCCATCGGCATCCTCGTCGACTTGCAAGGTCCCAAGCTCCGCATCGGCCAGCTCGACTCGGGCGCGATCCGCCTTACCCAGGGCGACGTCCTGAGCTTCGTGCGGCGCGAGGCGATCGGCGGGTTGGGCCGCGTGCAATTGCCACATCCGGAGATCTTCGAGGCGGTGGAGCAGGGTCATACGCTCCTCCTCGACGACGGCAAGCTCAAGCTCCGCGTCGTCGAGGCGAGCGACGTCCGCATCGACGCCGAGGTGATGACAAGCGGCACGCTCGGCAGCCGTAAGGGCATCAGCCTCCCCGATACCGTGCTGCCCCTCGGCGCACTCACCGACAAAGATTGCGCCGATATCGAGTGCGCGCTGTCGCTCGGCGTTTCCTGGATTGCGCTCTCCTTCGTACAGCGCCCCGAGGATATCGCCGCGGCCCGCAAGTTCACCCGCGGCCGTTCCGCCATCATGGCCAAGATCGAGAAGCCTTCGGCAGTCAACCACCTCAAGGAGATCATCGACCTTGCCGACGGGATCATGGTCGCGCGCGGCGATCTCGGCGTGGAGATGCCGGTCGAGAAGGTTCCCGGGCTCCAAAAGCAGATCAGCCGCGCCGCCCGAAACGCAGGCAAACCGGTGGTCGTGGCGACCCAGATGCTCGAATCGATGATCTATGCCCCGGTGCCGACCAGGGCCGAGGTCTCCGACGTTGCTACCGCCGTGTTCGAAGGCGCCGATGCGGTGATGCTGTCGGCGGAATCGGCAGTCGGCAAGTACCCGGTGGAGGCCGTCGCCACCATGGACCGGGTCGCCGTCGAGGTCGAACGTGACCCGCTCTACGCCGCGATCATCCATGCCCAGCGCATCGATCCCCTGGCGACGGGCGCCGACGCGATCTCAGCCGCCGCCCGCACCGTTGCCGAGACGCTCAATCTCGCGGCCATTGTCTGCTACACCGCCTCCGGCGCCACGTCGCTGCGCGCCGCGCGCGAGCGGCCGCAACAACCGATCCTGGCGCTGACCCCTATTCCCGCCACGGGCCGCAAGCTCGCGATCGTGTGGGGACTGCACTGCGTCCTGACCGACGACCCGCGTGACCTCGATGATATGGTAGCCAAGGCCTGCCGCATCACCTATCAGGAGGGTTTCGCCCTACCCGGCCAGCAGGTCATAATCTCGGCGGGCGTGCCCCTAGGCACGCCTGGCGCCACCAACATGCTGCGGATCGCCTCCATCGACGTCGGCGCGGACGAATAGCGGCACGCGCTAGATATCCTGGCCCTCGACTTCGCGGGCGAGCGCCTCGACACCCTGGCGCGCATCCTCCATAAACGGATTGACGGCAAGCGCCCGACGATAGGCCTCGAGCGCCTCCTTCTTGGCGCCGAGTTGCTCGAGCACGATACCAAGGTCGCTGATCGCCCGATAGTGCTTGGGATCGAGGTTGAGCGCCCGCCGCAAATCGGCGAGCGCGCGTTCGGGCTTGCCGGCGAGCACATTCACCTTCGCCCGCAAGTACCAGGCTTCGGCCTCCTCGGGCGCGATATCCACCACGGCGTCGAGGACCGCGAGCGAAAGCTCGAGGTCCGCCTCGCTCGCGAACTGCGTCGCGCGGCTCATCAAAAGATCGACCGTGTCGCTGCCCGAGACCGTCCACAGCTCCTCGATGGCCTTCATGATCGGCTCGGCATCATAGATGTTGCGCGCTTTGCCGAGCTGCTCGTAAAGCTCGGCCAGCATCTTGGGACGGTCGAGCGGCGTGATGAGCGGCACATTGCCGAGCTCAAGGTCGAGCTTGTCCTGCTTGGTCTCCTCCGCCGATTGCGGCGGTGCAGCCTCCTCCCCGCTCCCCTTCGTATCGGGGCGCAGCAACGGCTCCGCTCCGGGGGTCTCCTCCTCGGCGCCGGGAGCATCCTCGGGCCCGTGCAGCGCCGGCTCGTCGCTCTCCTCCGGTTCGTCGTCACCCAGCGAGTCGAGATAGACTTGGGCGAGAGCAGGAGGCGCGGTCACGAGCCAAGGCAAGGCGAGAAAGCCCGCGATCGCGAGCGCTCCGAAGGTGAATAGAACGTTCGCCCGACATGTCGCCATCGTCATACTGGAAGAGTATTGGCCCCGTGCACCGCGCGTCAAAGCAATTCCGTGAACGCGACGGGGCATTGCCTCGAGGCCTAGCCCTGGCGGGCCTTGAAGCGCCGGTTCGTCTTGTTGATGACATAGAGCCGTCCGCGGCGGCGCACCACGCGGTTGTTGCGATGGCGATTGCGCAGGGCTCTAAGCGAATTCTTGATCTTCATGCAAGCCATCCGTCTCGGCTGAAAACAAGGCGGGGCGGCCCTTTGGCAAGGCCGCCCTCGAATTTGGCGGGACCATAAGAAGGGCGGCCGCCCCTGTCAACCAAAGGGATACCGAGGCAAAGAACGCCCCGGCGTATGCGATCTGCAGGCGTCGGGGCGCGAATTCTCGAAGACTTCTGCTCGAACTAGTCTTCCTTCACCTTCTTGGTAACCTTGAAGTCCTTGTCGAGATAGACGTCGTACCGGCCATCTTCACACACGACGTCGTCGGCCTCGTATCCACCGTTCTCCATCTCGATGTTGGTATCTTCGACTGTGCACCCGCCTGGCATTCCTTTGATTGCCTGCTGAACGCCCTCGACCTGCTCTTCGGTCAACGCCTCCATGGCATAGACCGAACCAGCAGTGACGAAGGTAAGTGCAAGAGCTGCCGCCAAAATTCTCATCTGTTTCCTCCAGATTGGTCGAAGCCTGCCCTCCGGTATCCCGGGGGGAAGCGGATAACCCGCTTCGGCCATTAAAATTGGAGGCGTTTAAGGAATTGTCATCCCGTATCGGTCCGGGAACATTTGGCAATGGTGCGCAATTGACAATGCGGGCTGGCGGCCTTACATTTAACCAGATGGTTAAGTATCAAGACACCACCCTCGATCGCACCTTTGCCGCGTTGGCCGACCCCACGCGGCGTGCGCTCCTGGCACAGCTCGAGGAGCGCAAGGCGCTTTCGGTCAGCGAGCTGGCCGAACCGTTTCCCATGTCGCTCCCGGCGATCATGAAGCATCTCAACGTGCTGTCCGACGCAGGGCTCATCATCCGGAGCAAGGCCGGCCGCACCGTCACGTGCCGGTTGACCGCCGAGCCCATGGAGCAGGCCATGGTTTGGCTCAATCACTATCAGCGTTTCTGGAGCGAGCGGCTCGACCGTCTCGCTGCCTTTGTGGAGGAGGATCAATGCCCGCCCAAGCCAAGCTCGCAACCAAGCCAAGCCTCACCCTCAAACGTCATTTCAATGCCACGCCGGAAGCGGTCTACGCCGCCTGGACCGACCCCGAAAAAATCGTGACGTGGTTCGGGCCCGACGCGGGACCGGTAACACAGGCCGAGGCGGACGTCCGCATCGGCGGGCACTATGCCGTCACGTTCTTCACCGAGGACGGCGAGGAGCACCACGTCAGCGGCGTCTATCGCGAGGTGGTGCCGAACCGGAAGCTCGCCTTCACCTGGGCGTGGCGCACCATGCCCGAACGGGAGTCGTTCGTGACCGTCCTGATTAGGCCCGACGGTGACGGCTCGCTGCTGACCCTGATTCACGAGCAGTTCTTCGACGAGCCCGCCCGTGACCGCCATCGCGTCGGCTGGACCGGCTGCCTTGACAAGCTCGACCGCTTGTTCGCGTAACCTGAAGGAGAGCGACATGGCACAAGCAGCAACGAAAGCCAAGGAAGAGGCTCAAGCCGGTCCACAATGGTCTCATGGCAATTTTTGCTGGAACGAGCTGATGACGCGCAACGTGGAGCAGGCCAAGGCGTTCTACCGAGACACGATCGGCTGGACCTACGAGCCTATGCCAATGGCCGACGATCGCACCTACACATGTGCCTTGCAGAACGGCAAGTTCGTTGCCGGCATCTTCCCGATCGACACGCCCGAATTCGACGGCGTGCCCGAGAGCTGGATGTCCTACCTCGCCGTCGATGACGTCGATGCCCGCGTCGAGAAGGCGCTCAAGGCCGGCGCCAAGCTGATGAAGCCGATCTTCGACATCCCGGGCGTCGGTCGCATTGCCATCCTGCGCGAGCCCGGCGGCGCCGGCATCGGCTGGATGACGCCGGCAACGTAGCGGACGTAGGACGAGCGACAGTTATGTCAACACACAACGAGGAAACGCAAGTCCGCGCCGTGATCGAGGATTGGGCGCTCGCGCTCGGTGCCAAGGACACGCGCCGCGTCCTGTCACACTATGGCAAGGATGTGGTGCAATTCACGCTCGCGCCGCCCCTCGTTAGTGATGAGGGCGCCGCGGAACTGAAAGTTTGGTTCGACAGCTGGCAAGGTCCCATCGGCTACGAGTTGCGTGACCTCATCATCACCGCGAGGAGCGATATCGCATTTGGCCACGGTCTGACCCGCCTGACCGGGACCAGCACCGGTGGTGAGAAGACTGATCTCTGGTTCCGCCTCACGCTCGGCCTCCGCAAGATCGGTAGCGCTTGGAAGATCATTCATGCGCACGAATCCGTCCCCTTCTACATGGACGGCAGCTACCGGGCCGCCATCGACCTCAAGCCGCAAGGAGTAAAGCAATGACCCAACACGCCCCCCACCCGGCGCCGCATCATGTCGTTTCTCGCGACGAATGGCTTGCCGCCCGCAAGGCACACCTCAAGAACGAGAAGGCGCTGACGCGCCTGCGCGACCTCGTCAGCGCCGAGCGGCGCGCCCTGCCCTGGACCAAGGTCGAGAAGAACTACGTGTTCGACACGACCGACGGAAAGAAGACGCTCGCCGATTTGTTCGACGGTCGCAGCCAGCTCGTTGTCTATCACTTCATGTGGCTGTGGGATCGGGAGTTAGGCTGTCCCAATTGCTCGTTCTTGGCCGACCATTTCGACGGCGCAAACCTGCATCTCGCCCATCACGATGTCAGCCTTGTCGTGATCACGCGCGGGCCCGTGGGCAAGTTTGCGCCTTACGTGAAGCGGCTCGGCTGGAAGTTCAAGTGGGCGTCGTCCTACGAGAACGATTTCAACTTCGACTACCACGTGTCGTTTACCAAGGACCAGCTCGCCACGGGAGCGATCGAGTACAACTTCGAAACGATCGACGATCCGCAATATCAAAACGACGAGATGCCCGGTGTCAGCGTGTTCTACAAGGAGGGCAACGGCGACATCCTCCACACCTACTCGGGCTACGCGCGCGGCCTCGACATTCTCGTTGGCGCCCATAACTTCCTCGACCTGACGCCGAAGGGCCGCAACGAGGATCAGATCATGGATTGGGTTAGGCGCCACGATGAATACGAGGACGCCGATCCGCATGCCTGTTGCGGCTCGAAAAGCGCGAGCGCTGCCTGATCGTCACTCCGGGAACGCGAATATAGGAGCACTGGACATGCAGATCGCTGCGCAGAAGATCACGCCCTGTTTGTGGTTCGATACCGAGGCGGAGGAGGCCGCGCGCTTCTACTGCTCGGTCTTCAAGAATTCGCGCATGGGCAAAGTCAGCCGCTATGTGGACGAGGGTCAGGATATCCACGGTAAGGAAGCGGGCTCGGTGATGGCCGTCGAGTTCGAGATTGCCGGGCAGAAATTTGTCGGCCTCAACGGCGGACCGCAATTCAAGTTCACCGAGGCGGTCTCGTTCCAGGTGCATTGCGACGACCAGAACGAGGTCGACTATTTCTGGGAGAAGCTCACCGAAGGCGGCAGGGAAGTCGCCTGTGGCTGGTTGAAAGACAAGTATGGCCTGTCCTGGCAGATCGTCCCCAAAGCGCTGTTCGAGATGCTATCCGGCGATCAGGCCAAAGCCCGGCGGGTCACCAAGGCCTTCATGCAAATGAAGAAATTCGACATCGCGGAACTGAAGCGCGCGTATGAAGGAGAAGTCGTATGAACGACAGAACAAAGCGTAGCGAGACGGGGGCCTTCGAGTTCGTCATCCGCCGCACATTCAACGCTCCTCGCGCCCGCGTGTGGCAGGCTTGGACCGACCCCGATCAGCTGCTCCATTGGTGGGGCCCGAAGGGCTTCAAGGTCGTCTCGACCAAGGTCGACCTCCGGCCCGGCGGCATGTTTCACTACTGCCTGGAGTCGCCGCAAGGCCAAGTGATGTGGGGGCGTTTCCTCTACCGCGAGATCGTGCCCGAGGAGCGACTGGTCTACATCAATTCCTTCTCCGACCCCGAGGGCGGCGTCTCGCGCCATCCCCTGCACGAGGGCTGGCCATTGCAGATCTTCAGCACAGTGACCTTCGCCGAGCGAGACGGCAAGACGACCGTCACAATCCACTGGGTGCCTTACGAGGCGACCGAGGCCGAGCGCGACACCTTCGAGGAAGGCGCACCGTCCATGCAAGCCGGCTGGACCGGAACGCTTGACCGGCTCGAGGATTATCTCGCCAAGGCCTGAACACGTAACCCCCAAGGAGCACGCCATGAAAATGAACCCTTACCTGAGCTTCGATGGTTCCTGCGAGGAAGCCTTCAAGACCTACGCCAAGGTCCTCGGCGGCGAGATCGTCGCCATGCTGCCGTACAAAGACATGCCCATGGAGAACAACTTTCCCCCCGAATGGGGTAAGAAGATCGCCCATGCGCGCCTCATCTTTGGAGACAATGTCCTGATGGCCTCCGATGCCTCGCCGGAGCGGTACAAACCGATGGAAGGCGTCTCGGTTACGCTCAATATCCCCGAGCCGGCGGAGGCGGAGCGGGTCTTCGATGCCCTGGCGGACGACGGCAAAGTCGACATGGCGCTCGATGAGACTTTCTGGGCGCACAAGTTCGGCGTGCTTGTCGACCGGTTCGGCACAAGGTGGATGGTCAACTGCGAGAAGCCGAGGTGATCGTTCGCCAGACGCCTTATTAACCCGCCGGAGTTCATCTGGCTTTGTGAGAGAGGGAGTTCCAATCATGACGATGACCGAGTCAAATTCCTCCGAGCAGGCTGCGGAGTTTCCTTGCCCCAAAGTCGAGCCCCAGAAGGAGCATGAATGGCTGCACAAGCTCCTCGGCGAGTGGATGAGCGAGATGGAATGCTCCATGGGCCCCGATCAGCCGCCGATGAAAAGCACGGGTACGGAGAGTGTCCGCTCGCTAGGCGGTCTATGGACGATCGGCGAAGGCACTGGCGATGCGCCGGACGGCACGCCCGTCGCGAGCATCATGACCCTCGGCTACGATCCGCAGAAGCAGAAGTTTGTCGGCACGTTCGTCGCGTCGGTGATGACCCATCTCTGGTCCTATGAAGGGACCTTGGATGAATCAGGCAAAGTGCTGACTCTCAATACCGAAGGTCCGAGCTTCACCGGCGACGGCAGCATGGCGAGATACCAGGACATCATCGAGTTCATCAGCGACGATCACCGTATCTTGCGGTCGCGCACGCCCGGCGAAGACGGCAATTGGACCGAATTCATGACGGCCCACTACCGGCGCCGGCAGCGGCAAGCGGCTTAAGCCGCCGATAGACCGGGGAAAGGCATGGGAGGACTGCTCTTCGTGCTGACGCTCGTGGCCGCCCTCGGCGCCGGCCTGGTGGCGGGCATTTTCTTCGCCTTCTCGGCCTTCATCATGACCGCCCTTGGACGCATTCCGGCGCCCAAGGGCATCGCCGCCATGCAGTCGATCAATGTGGCGGTGTTGAACCCGGTGTTCTTTACGGCTTTCTTCGGGACCGGCCTCGTGTCTCTCGCAGTGGCGACTGCGGCGCTTTTCAACTGGTCGTCGCCCAGCGCTCTCTATCTCCTCGCTGGCGCCCTGCTCTATATCGTCGGCTGCCTCTTCGTGACCATGGTGTTCAACGTGCCGCTCAATAACAAGCTGAAGGCGGTCAGCGCCGAGAGCGCGCAAGGGGCAAGCGTGTGGAGCGAGTACCTCACGACTTGGACCGCCTGGAACACCGTCCGCACAATTGCCCCCCTTGCCGCATTGCCCTATTCATCCTAGCGATCTACGCGTCATAGAAAGGAAAGTCCCATGCCCTATGTCGATGGATTTATCGTCGCCGTACCGAAGAAGAATGTCGACGCCTACAAGCGTCTGGCGCGCAAGGCCGGCAAGATCTGGAAAGAATTCGGCGCGCTCGAGTTCAAGGAGTGCATCGCCGACGACGTGAAGAAGGGGAAGCTCACCTCCTTTCCCCGCAGTGTGAAGATGAAGCCCAACGAGACGGTCTTCTTTTCCTACATCGTCTACAAGTCCCGCAAGGATCGCGACCGCATCAGCGCCAAGGCAATGAAGGACAAGCGCCTCGCCGGCATGGACATGAAAAACATGCCCTTCGACGCCAAGCGCATGATCTATGGCGGCTTCAAGGTCTCGGTCGACGTCTAGGGCTACCGCTCGCGCCGCAGCGGCAGCCGCAGATCGTTGAGCCAGCGAATCAGCTCCGGCAGGCGCTTGCACCCGGTCTTTTCCTTGATGCGCCGCAGATGCGTGTAGGCGGTATTGAGGCTTAGACCGTGGTCCCGTGCGTAGTCGGCGACCGAGGCTCCCCCTTGCAACGCTTGCGCAAGCCTGGCTTCGGCCGCTGTCAGGCCGAGCGCTTCGCGCAACGCCTGCGGCTTGCGCTGCCCCGGCGGCGACGGGTCGTGCACGAACAGCATGGCCACGGGCGCATGATATCCCGAGCGCCCCGCCTCGCTGCGCAAGATCGGGCGCAGCGACAGGAGATAGGGTGACCCGCGCGACGGGCGCGGCACGGAGAAGTCGTAGAGACCTCCCCCGGTGGTTTCGCCGGCGTGCAGGCGGGACGCAGCTCCGAGCGCGAACGCAAAACGCGTGACCGCCTCCTGCGCGGCGAAGACGATCGCGCGCTTGGCGATCCTGATGCCGTCATTGCGGCGGAGAATCTCCTGCAATGCATCGTTGGCATAGAGCACGGTGCCATCGGCGGCGAGCAGCGCGACCCCGTCGGCAAGCCAATCGACCACCGCCTGAAGCGCGCCTGCCTTGCTGCGCGCTTCCCTAAGCCGCTTGGACATGTCGTAGGCCTGGCGGAAGTGCGGCGTAAGGCGACTTATCAGAGCAATCTCGCGGCGGGCGGCATGGCCTTGCTTGCGCGCGCGGTGGAAGGTGACGGCCGTCATCTCGTGCCCGTCGTGGCCAATTACGCCGCCGTAGAAATAGCGGAGGTCCACCTGCCTCAGGAACTCCTGATAGAACGGGTCGCGGTCCATCGCGGCTTCGCTCATCATCTGGTGGTCCCAGATGACATCGCCGGCGCGCCGGCTTACGGCGAAGCGGGTACGCGGGCTGAGCGGCACGTACTCGCGCAGATAGAGGAGTTGGGCCGCCGGCGGCGTATTGAAGCCAAGGAAGCTGAGATGCTGGAGATCCGGCACCCGCAGCGTTTCGAGCGTGGCGCAATTGGCGCCGAGAAGCCGTGTGGCGGCGGCGAGCGCCTCCGGCCACAGTTCCTCCTCCAGGCCGGCCGCGTGGACAGCCTCGATCGCATCCAGGAGCTTGTCCTTCGTCTCCGCCATGCGGCCCCCTGGCCGGAGCCTTGAGCATATCCCCTCCGCCCCCCACCCCGTATGACCATTTTCCACTGTTGCGGGAAAGTCTCACCCATAAGGCAATCGCCTGTCGTCACCAGTTCTGGTGATGTCCCCGTCCAAGTGAGGGACCTAAGCTCGGCCTTGGGGCAAGTCCTTGGGACCGGAAAATTGGGCCTGGGACGCATTGGAGGGGGTAGTGGGCCGAAGCATTCGTGGGGCCAGGGGCCGTCGCGTGCGCACGCGCCAAGCCGCGCGCGGCACCAGAACGCATCGACAACCAAGTCTGCCGCGGCTCCGCCGCGCCGACCGCAGGACTCTCCTGCTCGGCACCGCCCTTGCCTCGACCCTGATCGCCTGGAGCCTGCCCACCACTGCGCTCGCGCAAGTGATTTGCACCTACCGGCCAGACGGCATCACCGAGCTAGCCGTCCCAGATCCCATCATCTGCCCTGTCAACCGGAACATTTTCAATCCGAACGGCAGCGGCATCGAGCTTTCGACCGTCGGCGCCAATCACAACATCGGTCTCTTCCTGAATGCCAACGTTACTTCCCGCCTCACCCTCGGCGACTCTTTCGCCGTCGACTTGCTGACCATCGACGACAATAGCGCGATCGACGTCGTCAACACCGGCGACCTCAAGGCAACCAGCCGCGACGGCAACGCCACCGCCCTATCGGCGCGGACCACGGGTCAGAACAGCGACATCAAAGTCCGGAACGAGGGTGACCTTACCACGCAGGCATTGCTGCTTGGCGTCGCCCTCACCTTTTACACCGACGACGGCGAGAGCATCATCAACATCGAGAATGTCGGCAAGCTGGACGTAACGTCCAAGCAGGACGCCCGCGGCATCTCTGCTCAGACCAACGGCGACAATAGCCCCATCAGCATCGTCAACGAGGCCGACGTCAACGTGAATGGCAAGGACGGCGCCGTCGGCTTCCTCTCTGAAACCTTCGGAGACGGCAGCTCCATCGACTTCGCGAACTTCGGCGGCTCGGCCACGGTGACCAGCACCGAAGGCAACGCCACCGGCATTGCCTTGAGGACCTTCGGTCCCAGCAGCGGCATCTATGGATTCGTGGACAACAGCGGCAGACCGCTGTCAATGATCGCCCAGCAGATCGGCACGGCCTTGGAAGCGCGCACTGCAGGCGATCACAGCCCCATCAGCATCGTGAACGAAGCCGACGTCGACGTGAAGGCCAAAGTCGCCGCCATCGGCTTCCTTGGTCAGACCGACGGCGACAACAGTTCCATCGACTTCGTGAACTTCGGCACCGTGAATGTTGAGGGAAACGAGGACGCTATCGCTATTCAAGCGCAGACCTTTGGCTCCGGGAGCCCCATCCGCATCACCAATCTCAGCCGGGTCATTAGCAATCACACCGGCATCGCCACCTTCAGCAACACCGGCACCACCATCGTCAATGGTCCGCCAGGCGAGATTTCCGCGCCGCTTGCCATCGACTCCAAGGGCGCCGCGACCATTGTTATCAATTCGGGTCGCATCGACGGCCGCATCGATCTCTCCGACGAAGACGATCGCCTCGAAAATCTCTATGGCGGCATTTTTTATACGGAACTGACGAGCAATTTCGGATACGGCGACGACCTGTTCGTCAACGAGCGAGGCGGCACGGTGTTCGTCACGCCGAAGACGCATGAAGTTGTTCTTGCGCTGGTGAACCAAATCCCCCTGGACCGCTTCGAGGGGCTGGAGCGCTTTAAGAACAAGGGCCTGATCTCCATGCAAGACGGGGTGGCGGGGGGCTCGTTCGGGATCTTCAACACGCCCGACGACACCAATCTCGATTTCATCGCCTCAGGCCAATCCACCTTGGCGGTCGATAGCTTTCTCGGGCCTCCCGGCTCGATCTCCGACATCTTCATCATCGGCGGCAATGTTTCCGGCCAGACTCAGGTCGCCGTGAACAACACCAATCCGGGGCCTGGCGTGTTCAACCCCGAGGGCATTCCCGTGGTGTTCGTCAACGGCAGTGTCGGCAGCGATGCCTTCTCCCTCGATGCTCCAATCGACACCGGCTTCTTTGACTGGGACATCTATTTCACCAAGACGGGCAGCGGGTTCTTCGAGCTGCGCAGCTACCCCGGCGCCGGCGCCCATCTCCTGCCCGAGCTGATCACCGCCGCCCAGGACATCTTCCATGCCACCAACGAGACCTGGTTCGACCGCACCGCAGACCTCCGCGTGTTGCTCAATCGCGCGGCGCCGCTTGGGCTTGACCCCGACGGCAAGCTCGGCGCCGGCGACGGCGCGCCCTCCTCCTTCGTGCCCGCTGTGTGGGTCAAGGGCGGCGGCACTTGGCTCGAGCAGGAGGACAACGCCTCGACCACCGCCTATGGCCGCACCTACCGCTACAACCTCAACCGCGATCTCGACGTGATGAATTTCGAGACCGGCATCGACCTAGGCAAGCCTGACCTCCTCGCCCCTGGCGACATGCTCGTGTTCGGCATGCTGGGCGGCGCGGTGTTCGCGAGCCTCGACTACGACAATATCGCCCGTCAGTTCGACTATGAAGGCGGCGAGGTCGGCGCCTATGCCACCTATCTCAACGGCGGCCTGTTCATCGACACGCTTGCCAAGGTCGACATCCTCGACCTTGAGCCACAAGACGTGCTCGGCTTCCCGAACTCCCTCGACACCACCGTCTTCGGCATCAGGACCGACGCCGGCTACCGCTTCGGCTCGTTCCGGCGCGGGCCGTTCATCGAGCCGCTCGCCACCCTCGCCATCGCCTGGGCCGACGTCGACGGCTTCTCGCTCGGCGGCAACACCGTCTCCTTCGACGACGAGGCCGACGTGCGCGGCAGGCTGGGCTTGAGGGTCGGCACCAGCCATGAGGTGTGGGCCGGCACCCTGATGGAGCCCTTCGTCATCGGCAGCGTGTGGGGCCACCTCTCCGGCGACAACACGGCGACTTTGACGTCGATCGGCACCACCTTCCGTTTCGAGGACGAGCCCGACGACGTCTGGGGGGTGGTCTCGACCGGCGTCAACTTCTTCAACCCCGGCGCCCAGACCGCGGTCTTCGCCAAGCTCGACGTGACCTTCGGCGAGGAGACCGAGGGCATCGCCGCCAAGGGTGGCATGCGCTTCAACTGGTAGCCGTCAACGCCTCACCCCACTCCTGTCCCGGCGCGCAAAATCGCAGGCTCCCGTGGGAACCGATCCCCCCATCGTGCGTTCGGCTCTGGGTATTCGCCAGAGACGGGGGTCTCCAATGCATGTCGACACGGACGTTTTTGTCGTTTGGGCGCATCGCAACGCGCGCAGCCTGTTCGGGGCCGCATCCAACCCGATCATGCGCAACGGCGTGCTTCTCTGTTTCAAGACCGAGGAGCTGGCGCGCATCGAGCGCGACCGGCTCAATGCCAAGTCCGGCGGCACCCATGTGCATTACAGCGTCAGGGCCGTCCGAGTGCAGATCAGGGTTCCGAGTCGGCCTCCGACAAGCCAAGCGCCCCAGCTTCACTATGCCGGGGCGGCACCCGATGCTCTAGGCGCCGCCTCGCCGCGCGCCGCCTAGCTGGGATGTCGAGGAAATGGTGGGCGCGACTGGGATCGAACCAGTGACCCCTGCGATGTCAACGCAGTGCTCGTACCGCTGAGCTACGCGCCCGCTCACCTGTTGGCGGAGGCCTTCTATATCGGTTGGCGCCCGGCCAAGGCAACCCGCCGTTTGCCTCAGGCTCACGCCGCGAGCATGCGCTCCACCTGGTCCACCAAGTCGCGCAAGTGGAACGGCTTGGACAGGATCTTCGCGTCTTTCGGCGCGTTGTTGTCCGGGTTGAGTGCCACCGCGGCGAAGCCGGTGATGAACATGATCTTGAGATCGGGATCGAGTTCGCTCGCCTTGCGCGCCAGCTCGATGCCGTCCATCTCCGGCATGACGATGTCGGTCAACAGGAGCATGAAGGGCTCTTCCTTGAGCCGCTCATAGGCCTCGAGCCCATTGCCGAACGACACGACGTCGTAGCCGGCCTTCTCGAGCGCCTTCACCAGGAAGCGCCGCATGTCATCGTCATCCTCGGCTAACAGGATGCGCTGAACGCTGCGCGCCCGTGGATCGTTCGCCTCCATCCCTCGTCCCCCTCAACTCTCGCCCGTTAGGGCGTACACGAACTTGGTAAACGACCACTTGCCCCTGGCCGGAATGGCCGATCGTGGCCGCACCCCTTACTGAACTCCAAATCATTGCGTCTATTTGAGCCGGGCACAAGGCAGAACACGCCTAGACAGGTTCAACTCTCATTGGCAGAGTTTACAGACGGGCGATTCTGGGCTCTTTGAGCCGCCCGGAGGGGCCCAAAGCAAGGACTGGCCATGACCCTAAGCGAGGCCGAGGCGATCGAGCGGGAACTGGCGCCGCCGTTTTCCGTGATGCAGCCAGGGGAGCTGAAAGTTCCCCTCGTGTTCAACTCGCCCCATAGCGGCCGAATCTACCCGAGCACCTTCCTCGCCGCCTCCCGGCTCGACCCGCGCACCTTGCGGCGGTCCGAAGACACCTTCGTCGAGGAGCTGTTCGCCTTCGTCACTAATCTCGGCGCGCCGCTGCTGCACGCGCATTTTCCGCGCGCCTACCTCGACGTGAACCGCGAGCCGTACGAGCTCGACCCTGTCCTGTTCCGCGATGGGCTGCCCCACTACGCCAACACGCAATCGGTGCGCGTAGTCGGCGGCCTCGGCACTATCGCGCGTATCGTATCGGAGTCTGACGAGATCTACCGGGAGCCGCTCTCGGTCGAAGCCGCGCTTCAGCGCATCAACCGGCTCTATACCCCCTATCACGAGACGCTCGCCGCGCTTCTCCTTGAGGCAAAAAGGGAATTTGGCCTAGCGGTGCTGATCGACTGCCATTCCATGCCGTCGAGCCCCATCGCCGACCAGGGCACGGGCCGCCCCGATTTCGTCCTTGGCGACCGCTTCGGCACCTCATGCAGCGCTGAGCTGACGCGGCTCGCAGCCGGTCAGCTCAAAGAGCTCGGCTATGCCGTCGCCCTGAACAAACCCTATGCCGGCGGCTACATCACCGAACATTACGGGCGGCCGCACAAGGCGCAGCACGTGCTGCAGATCGAGATCAACCGCGCGCTCTATATGGACGAGACAGCCTTCGAGAAGTCAGCGGGCTTCGAGCAGCTACGCGGCGGCCTCGAGACCATGGTCCGCGCGCTCGTCACCGGCACTCCCGGGCTCGCCATTCCGCGCGCCGCCGCCGAATAACCGACAGCGAAATTAAAAAAAGGGCCGTTCGAATGAACGAACGGCCCAAGTCTAGGGAGGAAACGCCCAAGGAGGGCAGCGGCACGACCTGGAGAGCCATGCCGCGTTGCAACAATATGTCATTGCGGCGCACAAAAATCAAGTTGGCGCCGACCCGGCCCGCGACATTCCTGGAACACTGATGCAGAACTGTCACGCAGGCGCAGGGACTCCTCGGTTTTTGGCCTCGAACCGGCCCAGACCACCCCGCCATGCCTTGACTTTCAAGGGCAAACGCCGCCAAGCCTTGACCCGTGTCCGCGCCCAAGCAACCCGATTTCGAGGCCTATATGGCCATGGCCCACGCCCTCGCCGATAAGGCCGGCGCGGTCATATTGCCGCATTTCCGGACAGGGGGCGCCGTTGACCACAAAGGAGGCGATGCCTTCGACCCCGTAACCGCCGCCGACCGGGACGCCGAGGCAGCGATCAGGGAGGCACTTTCCGCCGCCTACCCCTCCCACGGCATTGTCGGCGAGGAGTTCGGCGACTGCCGCGCGGACTCAGACTACTGCTGGGTCATCGACCCCATCGACGGCACCCGCGCCTTCATCATGGGCCAGCCGCTGTGGGGCACTTTGATCGGGCTGACGGCCGGCGGCGCGCCGCTGCTAGGCCTAATGGACCAACCCTATACCGGCGAGCGCTTCTGGAGCGGCGAGCGCGAGGCCTATTTCCGCCGCGACGGCCGGACCTCGGCCATGCGCACCCGGCCCTGCCTCTCTCTCGCCGAAGCGGCGCTCGCAACGACCACGCCCGACATGTTCGCCGGCGCCGACGCCGAGCGGTTTGAGCGCTTGAGCCGCGCCGTGCGGCTGCGGCGGTTCGGCGGCGACTGCTACAACTACTGCCTGCTCGCCCTCGGCCACATCGATCTCGTGGTCGAGGCTGGCTTGAAGCCGTTCGACATCCTGCCGCTGATCCCCATCGTCGAGCGCGCCGGCGGCGTGGTCACCACATGGGAAGGCGGCGATCCGCGCGGCGGCGGTCGCATTCTCGCAGCCGGCGACAAGCGGTTGCATGAGGCCGCGGTGAAAGCTTTGTCGGGCTAGCCCGCCTTGCTCAGCGCAACGCCCGGGATGTAGGCGTCGAACGCGGCCCAGAACTGCTCGCGGATCGCATCCCGCTCCTGCAGGATCTCATGGCGCGACCCCCTGAGCACGAGCTGCGACCCGGCCCTGAGGCGGGAGGCGAGATCCTCGATCGCCTTGCTCGATACGACCTGATCGTCACCAGCCGCGACCATCAGCGCCGGGATGCGGATGCGCGGCGCGAACTTCTCGCTGCCGAGCTGCGCCATGGCCTCGAACGCCGCGTTCAGCCAGCCGACGGTCGGCGGACCCACGGCGAGCCCCGGGGCGGCGCGGAGTACCGAGATGTTGCGGAAGAAGCGCTCGCGGTCCGAGGTGAGCGGATTTCCCTCGAACTCCTCGCTCGCCCAATATTTCTCGTTGCTGCCGGGCACCGCCTGCTTGCCGAAGCCGAGTAGCGTCAGTCCGTCGGCAACGGGCGCGCAAACGCCTTGCGGCATAGGCAGCCCCATGAGCTTCACCATTGGCGCCGTCATCACAATGCGGCTAAACCAGCAGCCGCGCTTGGTTGCCGCCCTGAACAACACGGTCGCCGCCATCGAATGGGCGAGCGCATAATAGGGCGCCGGGCAGTCCGGCAGCACGACCCCCTTCATGAAGTGCGCGAGGTCCTCTTCGTAGTCGTCGAAGTCGCGGACGTGGCCCTTCATCTGGCTCCTTGTCAGCCGGCTCGAGCCGCCCTGTCCGCGCCAATCGAGCACCGCCACGGCAAAGCCGCGCCGGCGCAACTCGCCCACCACCTCGAAATATTTTTCGATGAACTCGTTACGGCCGGGAAAAATGCACACCGTGCCGCGCCGTTCGCGCAACGCCGACTGCCAGCTCGCATAGCGGACCCTGACGCCCTTGCGGATGTCGAGATAGCCAGACGATGCACCGAGCGGGATCGGGTTCTTGGGTGTTGAAACGAGAACCATGAATTCTAAGCGGCCTCTACCTCTGGCACTAACACGCGCGCACGCCTCTTATAGCAGCGCGGCGCGCCATGACCACACCGTTGCCCACTGCCGGAAGCGACCCCGGCTAGCCACACGTGATCGCGCTTCACGCTGATTTTATGTGCATATTCAGTGCCCTAGCCCTCTTGACGGAAAAATGCCGCGCTCCCATATCCCCCGCTGGCGCAAGGCCCGCAAGCCTTGCGCCAGACCGCCCGGCTCAAAGCAAACAGCGGGCACCAACCATATCGCTTCTTACGGAGGATGTGACATGAGACACTTTGATCTGACCCCCCTTTATCGTTCCACCATCGGCTTCGACCGCATCGGCTCCCTGCTCGATACGCTGAGCACGTTCGACGGCGACGCCCCAAGCTACCCGCCCTACAACATCGAGCGGGTCGGCGAGAACGAGTATCGCATCAGCATGGCCGTCGCCGGATTCGGCCAGAGCGACCTCGACATCGAGGCCAAGGAGAACACGCTCACGATCAAGGGCGAGAAGCGAGTCGAGCAGGAGAACTCGACCTACCTGCATCGCGGCATCGCTTCGCGCAGCTTCGACCGGCGCTTCCAGCTTGCCGACTACGTGATGGTGAAGGGCGCAACTCTCGAGAACGGCTTGCTCCACGTCGACCTCGTGCGCGAACTGCCCGAGGCCATGAAGCCGCGCACCATTGAGATCACGACCAAGGCGGAAACCGAGAAGCCCAAGGTGATCGACAGCAAGGCCGCCTAAGCGAGCAGCTTGGTCCGCGATTGGCGCCAAACAAGAAGGGCGTCCTCCGTGAAGCGAGGGCGCCCTTCTCATGTTCGCAGGTGCTATGGGAGAGAACCTGCCAGGAGTGCCGCACGTTACGCAGAACGGTTGACCGGCGGCGAGCGATCAGCTTAACCCCCGCAACTTACGCGAGCCTTAACGGCGAACCCGCGCCGGCAATATCTCGTTAAGATTTCAGGCACCCGCGCCGATGCCGACGATGACGCCGCTGGCGATGAGCCCGGCGAGGTTGGCCTCAAGCTCGAAATCCGGCGCATCCTCAAGTGCACGCGCTGCCGCCGTTTCGAGACTAGCGCCGGCGTTCAGCGCGAGCACGAACGCCGCCCCACCGGGAGGCAGGCGGCGCACCTCGACCGCCATCTTCGGCCTAGCCACCAGCGCATCCTCGCCGCCCGCGGGAAGCCGCGCCGGCTCGTTCTCCCCGCCCCGTGCGGCGAGTTGCCAGATGGTAATCACGGGATAGGACGACCGCGCGACCCGGAGCGAGGGATGGAGGGTGAGCGTGGCACCGGCAGCCCTGCTAGCCACCTCTGTCAGTGCCGCAGGCGGCAGAGCCGCTGCGTCTGCCGCGTGATAGGCCTCGTGCCACGCCCATTCGAGGCGGGCGACATCGGCGAGATACGGCACCGCCTCTGCAGGTGGAAACTGCGCAATGAAGTCGGAAAAGTCCCCGCCATACCGAAGCAGCACTGCCGAGCGCGGTGGGTCCTCCTCGACATAGACACGCGCCATGACGCGGAAAAACTCTTCCCCCACGAGGCGCGCCGTGGCGGGGAAGCGGCCGGCGAGCACGTCGATCAGGCTCGCATAGACATTGTTCCGGTAGACGCCGAACCGCCGCGCTGGCGCGCCGCTCCCCTTGCGCACGAGCGGCGCCGGGACCTCGGCCTCCGCGTCCAGCACCGCGCGGGCAAATTCGCTCTCAAGCTCGGCCGGGCGCGTCATCGTCAACTCGCAATGCGATTGCTGCGGCGGGCGGCAATGACGGCGTCGGCGCGCTTCGCCTCGGCAAACAAGGTGGGCCAGTCGGGGACGTCATTGTCCCACTCGATCAGGGTCGGCTTCGGTCCGGTGCGGGCGAGCGCGTGCGCATAGAGCGCCCAGACGGGATCGGCCACCTGCCGTCCGTGGTCGTCGATGAGCAAGGCCGCTCCGTCGTCGTCCGCGTCCTCGGCATGACCGCCGAGATGGATCTCGCCCACACACTCCGCCGGGAAGCCGTCGACATAGGCGCGCGCGTCGAAGCCGTGATTGGCCGCCTGCACGAACACGTTGTTGACGTCGAGCAGGAGCCCGCAGCCGGTGCGCCGCACGATCTCACGCAGAAACTCGACCTCGCTCATCGACGTCTCTGCGAACGCCACATAGGTCGACGGATTTTCGAGCAGCATCTGGTGCTTGAGCGTGTCCTGCACCTCGTCGATATGGAAGCACACATTGGCAAGCGTCTCCTCCGTATAGGGGAGCGGCAGGAGATCGTTGAGATAGACCGTGTCGTGGCTCGACCAGGCGAGATGCTCGGAGAAGAGCGACGGCTGGTAGCGGTCGATCAGCGCCTTGAGGCGCGCAAGATGCTCTTGGTCGAGCGGGCCGCTGCCGCCGATCGAGAGTCCGACCCCGTGCAACGAGAGCAAATAGCGCTCGCGGATCACCGTGAGGTAGGCGTGCGGCGGACCGCCGTCGCCCATGTAGTTCTCGGCATGGATCTCAAACCAGCCGATGTCGGGCTTGCCGTCGAGAATGTCACGATAGTGCTCGGGCTTTAGCCCGACCCCGGCGCGAGGCGGGATCGGGCCGTTGCCGATCAAGCCCTGCGCCATGACCTAGGCCGGGGGTAGGTCGCGGTCGAGCGCCTCGAGGCTACCTTTGCGGTCGTCGGGCAGTTCGATCGTTTCGCATGTCCCCTTCGGCACGAGCTTCCAGGCATTCCCCTGAAAGTCGATCTTGGACGTCCCGGCGCAGGTCGTGCCCTTGCCGGCCGCGCAGTCGTTTTCGGCTGCCTTGGCCACGCCGTAGCACTTCTCTTGGTCGTCGGCAGCCGTCGCGGTCTCGCTCGACGCCGCCATGCCGAGCGCGGCGGCGAAGGCGGAAGCCACCGCCAGGCCAGAAATCTTCTTCGGTTGGTGATTCATGTCAGCTCCTCGTGGGTACAGAGTTTGGCCGGGCACCGGGGCCCCGGCATGGTTACTGCCACCCGAGTAAGCCTGGGCTCCTCGCCTCACGTCAAATCACGCCTCCGCCAGAAGGAGGTGAAGTTGGCATCGGCGCGAGGGAACAAGGGCCACGGAATCCCGCTTGTATATCCATTGGAAATCTGTCAATTTGGGCGAAATAGGACAGGCTTGCTGACCTTTGTTCTTGAGGCTGCGGCGCAAGGCTCGAGGCTTCTCATCGAGAGGCGAAATCCGGTCTTTGCTCCGCATTCGCTAGCGCAGAGGCGCTAGCCGCCCAAAAAGGCCGGTTCTTCCCGCATCATTCGCGTATGCTGGCGAAGAGGCTGGCCCTTGCCGAACTCTAGATGGCCCCGCCTCTGCTGGGGCGTGGCCGAGGTTCCATGGAAACGATGGCACCCCGTAAGCGCATTGCTGGCCCTGTGAGTGCGGCGTGGCCCTGCCCGCCCCCGGCGCAAGGACTCTACGATCCGGCCCGCGAGCATGACGCCTGCGGCGTTGGCTTCGTCGCCGACCTCAACGGTCGCAAGAGCCACACCATCATCGAGCACGGCCTGCAGATCCTCGAGAACCTCACCCATCGCGGTGCGGCGGGCGCCGACGCGCGTGACGGCGACGGCGCCGGCATCCTCGTGCAAATCCCTCACGCCTTACTCAAAGAGGTTTGCGCGCCGCTAAACATCCGTCTGCCCGAGCCCGGGCACTACGCGGTCGGCTTCATGTTCATGCCGGGGAACCGCGCGCAGCGCATCTATTGCGAATCTGTCGTCGAGCGCGTGATCGACGCGGAGGGCCTCACCCTGCTCGGCTGGCGCAACGTGCCGACCGACAATGCCTGCCTGTCGCCGACCGTGGTCGGGACCGAGCCGACCCACCGCCAAGTGTTCATCGGTCGTGGGCCCGGCATCGAGGACGAAGAGGAGTTCGAGCGGCGCCTCTATCTCTTGCGCAAGGTGATTTCCAACACCATCAACGGCGAGACCGGCGGCCGCGATATCGGCTTCTATACCGTGTCGCTCTCCTGCCGCACCCTGGTCTATAAGGGCATGTTCCTCGCCTACCAGCTCGGCGCCTACTACAAGGACCTGCATCACCCGAAATTCGCCTCGGCGCTCGCGCTCGTGCACCAGCGGTTCTCGACCAACACCTTCCCGTCCTGGAAGCTCGCCCATCCCTACCGCATGGTCGCCCATAACGGCGAGATCAACACCTTGCGCGGCAACGTCAACTGGATGGCGGCACGTCAGGCGAGCGTGTCCTCGCCTCTGTTCGGCAAGGACATCGAGAAACTGTGGCCGATCTCCTATGAGGGCCAGTCGGACACCGCCTGCTTCGACAACGCGCTCGAGTTCCTGGTGCAGGGCGGCTACAGCCTCGCCCACGCGGCGATGATGCTCATCCCCGAAGCTTGGGCCGGCAACCCGCTGATGGATGCCAAACGCCGCGCCTTCTACGAGTATCACGCCTGCCTGATGGAGCCGTGGGACGGTCCGGCGGCCATGGCCTTCACCGACGGTCGCCAGATCGGCGCCACCCTCGACCGCAACGGCTTGCGCCCCGCGCGCTATTTCGTCACCGACGACGGCCTCGTGGTCATGGGCTCGGAGACCGGCGTGCTGCCGTTCCCCGAGGAGAAGATCGTCGAGAAATGGCGGCTCCAGCCCGGCAAGATGCTGCTCATCGACCTCGAAAAGGGACGCATCGTCTCCGACGAGGAGATCAAAGCCGAGCTCGCGTCTGCCCATCCCTACCAGCAATGGCTCGACCGCACCCAGATCCGCGTGCACGAGCTGCCCGGCGCGTCCACGCCGTCGCCGCGCACCAATGTGAGCCTGCTCGATCGCCAGCAGGCCTTCGGCTACACCCAGGAGAGCATTAAGTTCCTGATGGTCCCCATGGCCCAGACGGGCCAGGAGGCCGTTGGCTCCATGGGCAACGACACGCCAATCTCGGCGCTGTCCGACCGGCCGAAGTTGCTGCACACCTATTTCAAGCAGAACTTTGCCCAAGTGACCAACCCGCCGATCGATCCGATCCGCGAGGAGCTGGTGATGTCGCTCGTGACCTTCATCGGTCCGCGGCCGAACCTGCTCGACCTCGAAGGCACCTCCAAGCAGAAGCGGCTCGAGGCGGCGCATCCCATCCTCACCAACGAGAACCTGGAGCGCATCCGCGCCATCGGCGAGGTCGCCGACAACCAGTTTCGCACGATCACCCTCGACATCACGTTTGCCGCTGAGCAGGGCGCGAATGGCATGGCGCGGGCTTTGGAGAGGCTTTGCCGGCGCGCCGAGGACGCCGTGCGCGGGGGGGAGAACATTATCATACTGTCCGACCGGGCGACCGGGCCAGACCGGGTCCCGATCCCGTCGCTGCTCGCCACCAGCGCCGTGCATCATCATTTGATCCGCTGCGGCTTGCGGACCTCCGTGGGTCTCGTCGTCGAAACCGGTGAAGCCTGCGAGGTGCATCAGTTCTGCACGCTCGCCGGCTACGGCGCCGAAGCCATCAATCCCTATCTCGCCTTCGAGACCATCGAGGCCATCCTGCCGGACATTGATGAGGAGATCACCGCCGAGGAGGCCGTCAAGCGCTACATGAAGGCGACCGACAAGGGCATCCTCAAGGTGATGTCCAAGATGGGCATCTCCACCTATCAGTCATATTGCGGCGCGCAGATCTTCGATGCTGTCGGCCTGCGCTCCGACTTCGTCGCCAAGTACTTCACCGGCACCAACACGCAGGTCGAAGGCATCGGCCTCGACGAGATCGCCCGGGAGACGGTCGAGCGCCACCGGTTGGCGTTCGGCGACGTTCCCGTGCTGAAAAGTGCACTCGAGGTCGGCGGCGAGTATGCTTTCCGCATTCGCGGCGAGACGCATTCGTGGCGTCCCGAGGTGGTCGCCGACCTGCAACATGCCGTGCGCGGCCAGTTGCCGGAGAAGTACCGCTCATTCGCCAAGGCGATCAACGAGCAGTCCGAGAGACTGCTGACCATTCGCGGCATGTTCCGCATCAAGACCGCCGAGGAGATCGGCCGCGAGCCGATCCCACTCGACGAGGTCGAGCCGGCCAAGGAGATCGTCAAGCGCTTCGCCACCGGCGCCATGTCCTTCGGCTCCATCAGCCGCGAGGCGCACACCACGCTCGCCATCGCCATGAACCGCATCGGCGGCAAGTCGAACACCGGCGAGGGCGGCGAGGAGACCGACCGGTTCAAGCCGCTGCCGAACGGCGATTCCATGCGCTCGGCCATCAAGCAAGTGGCGTCGGGCCGCTTCGGCGTGACCACGGAATATCTCGTCAACTCCGACATGATGCAGATCAAAATGGCGCAAGGCGCCAAGCCCGGCGAAGGCGGCCAGCTTCCCGGCCACAAAGTCGACGCCACCATCGCCAAGGTGCGCCATTCGACGCCCGGCGTCGGCCTGATCTCGCCGCCGCCGCACCACGACATCTATTCGATCGAGGATCTGAAGCAGCTGATCTTCGATCTGAAGAACGTCAACCCCACGGGCGACGTCTCGGTGAAGCTCGTGTCAGAGGTCGGCGTCGGTACCGTCGCCGCCGGCGTCGCCAAGGCCATGGCCGACCATGTGACCATCGCCGGCTTCGAGGGCGGTACCGGAGCCTCCCCCCTCACCTCCATAAAGCACGCCGGCTCGCCCTGGGAGATCGGCCTCGCTGAAACCCAGCAGACCCTGGTGCTGAACCGGCTGCGCGGCCGCATCGCAGTCCAGGTCGATGGCGGCATGCGCACGGGGCGCGACGTGATTGTTGGTGCACTGCTCGGCGCCGACGAGTTCGGCTTCGCCACCGCGCCCTTGATCGCCGCCGGCTGCATCATGATGCGCAAGTGCCACCTGAACACCTGCCCTGTCGGCGTCGCCACCCAGGACCCGGTGCTGCGCGCGCGCTTCCAGGGCAAGCCCGAGCACGTCATCAACTACTTCTTCTTCGTCGCCGAGGAGGTGCGCGAGTACATGGCCGCGCTCGGCATCCGCACCTTCGCCGAGATGATCGGCCATACCGAGGTGCTCGATAAGAGCCAGGCGATCGACCATTGGAAGGCACGGGGCCTCGACTTCACCCGGCTGTTCCATAAGGCCGATGTCCCGCCCGACGTCGCCGTCTACAATTCCGAGCGCCAGGACCATGGCCTCGATAAGGTCCTCGACCAGAAGCTCATCGCACTCTGCCGCGAGGCGATCGAGGAGAAGAAGCCGGTCAAGCTCGACCTGCCGATCCGCAACGTCGACCGCACCACCGGCGCCATGCTCTCCGGCGAGATCGCCCGGCATTACGGCCATGCCGGCCTGCCCGAGGACACCGTCTGGGTGCGCTTCAAGGGCTCCGCCGGCCAGAGCTTCGGCGCCTGGCTCGCTCACGGCGTTACCCTCGATCTCGTCGGCGAGGCGAACGACTACGTCGGCAAGGGCCTCTCCGGCGGCCGCCTCATCGTCCGTCCGCCGGCCGAGTCGGGCATCGTGCCGGAGAAGTCGATCATCGTCGGCAACACCGTGCTCTACGGCGCCATCGCCGGCGAATGCTATTTCCGTGGCGTCGCCGGCGAGCGCTTCGCCGTGCGCAATTCCGGCGCCATCGCCGTGGTCGAGGGCACCGGCGACCATGGCTGCGAGTACATGACCGGCGGCATCGTCGCGGTGGTCGGCCCTACCGGGCGCAACTTTGCGGCCGGCATGTCAGGCGGCATCGCCTACGTCCTCGACGAGGACGGCGACTTCGAACGGCGCTGTAATCTCGCCATGGTCGACCTAGAGCCGGTGCCGAGCGAGAACCAGGTGATGGAGCGAACCCGCCATCAGGGCGGCGACCTCGAGAGCCACGGCCTCGTCGACCTGACCGACATGACCCACTTCGACGAGGAGCGGCTGCATCAGCTGATCGAGAACCACCTCCATTACACGGGCTCGGCGCGGGCGCGGGCAATCCTCGACAATTGGGCGGAATATCTTCCGAAATTCGTCAAGGTCATGCCGGTCGAGTACCGCCGCGCCCTGGAAGAGATGGCGCGCCAGCAGGTCGCCGACACCACCGGTCTCGGCGAGATCGAGGTCGGACTGCGCGGCAACGGCAAATAATCTGGCAGGGAAGCGCGATGTCCTGGACTGGGGCGCCAGGCTGTGGTCCTGCCGTGCAGAGGTGCGATACGCTTGACGGACGAGACGGGGGCGTGGCTACTCATCGTTGGCCATTTGATGGCCCAAGGATAGAGACGTGACCCACATGGGCAAGATCACGGGCTTTTTGGAGATCGAGCGTCGGGACCGGAGCTACGAGCCGGCCTCCGACCGCGTTCGCCATTACAAGGAGTTTGTGATCCCCGCGAGCGATGCCGAGGTCACCCGCCAGGCCGCCAGATGCATGGACTGCGGCATCCCCTACTGCCATACCGGCTGCCCGGTGAACAATCAGATCCCGGACTGGAACGACCTCGTCTATCAGGACGACTGGGAAGAAGCCGCGCGCAATCTGCATTCGACCAACAACTTCCCCGAGGTTACCGGGCGTATATGCCCGGCGCCGTGCGAGGCTGCCTGCACGCTCAACATCATCGACGAGCCGGTCACCATCAAGTCGATCGAGTGCGCCATCGCCGACAAGTCCTTCGCCGAGGGCTGGGTCAGGCCGCAGCCGCCGGAGACCAAGACCGGCAAGCGTGTCGCCGTCGTCGGCTCAGGCCCGGCCGGTCTTGCCGCGGCCCAGCAGCTCGCCCGTGCCGGTCATGACGTCCATGTCTACGAGAAGCATGCTCGTCCCGGCGGCCTGCTCCGCTATGGCATTCCCGACTTCAAGATGGAGAAGTACATCGTCGAACGCCGCGCGGCGCAGATGGAAGCCGAAGGCGTGACCTTCCACTGCAACGTCCATGTCGGCCACGACGTGCGCATCCAGAAGCTGGAGCGCGACTACGATGCCGTGCTGCTCGCCGGCGGCGCCGAGAAGCCGCGCGACCTTAACGTGCCGGGCCGCGATCTTCCCGGCGTCCATTTCGCCATGGACTTTCTCCCCCAACAGAACCGCCGCGTGGCGGGCGAACCGCTCGGGGACGTCGAGCCGATCCTCGCCGAGGGCAAGCAGGTCGTGGTCATCGGCGGCGGCGATACCGGCTCCGACTGCATCGGCACTTCCTTCCGCCAGGGCGCCGTCTCGGTGGCGCAACTCGAGATCATGTCGCAGCCCCCCGAAAAGGAAAACAAGGCGCTCACCTGGCCGCATTGGCCGTTGAAGCTGCGGACCTCGTCGAGCCAGGCGGAGGGCGCCATGCGCGACTTCAGCGTGGCGACCAACCGGTTCTTGGGTAACGGCAAGGTCGAGCAGCTCGAATGCATCCGCCTCGACGGCCAGATGAAGCCGGTCCCCGGCAGCGAGTTCACCATCCCCGCCGATCTCGTGCTTCTTGCCATGGGCTTCGTGCATCCGGTGCAGGAGGGCATGATCGAGGCGCTTGGGCTCGATCTCGACGGCCGGGGCAACGTCAAGGCTAACGAGCTCGACTACCGCACGTCGCGGTCCAAGGTGTTCGCCGCCGGCGATATGCGGCGCGGCCAATCGCTCGTGGTGTGGGCCATCCGCGAAGGCCGCCAGGCAGCCCACGCCATCGACAAGTTCCTCATGGGTCAGACGAACCTGCCGCGCTAGAGCCCGTTGGCGCCCGCGCGCGGCTGCCGGGTTCCACAGCGATTTCTGCCGGCAGCACACCGTCCGAAGAAGCGTCGGCCATTGGCGCGGCGTCTGGACCGGTGACCAGAGAGCCAAACAGGTAGAGACCGGCGGCGAATGCCCCGAGCAAACCGGCCAGCCAAATAGCGGCGAGGCGATGAAGGCTCCAGCGAGGTTGAGTGGAAGAGCGTGGACTCCTGCCCCGGGACATGAAAGCGGACCCTTACAAGAACACTCGTATTCGCTAGCCCGGCGGCCAGGCAAAGTCGTCGGCTCTGCCCGATTTGGGCTCGAGCTGCTCGCCCCTGATGAGGACCTTGTAATATGGCCGTTGCGACAGTGGCAGCAGGGGTCGCGATGAAGAAAGCGACAGGTCGGTGACCGCCGAGATGGTCGCCACCGCGGTGAACCCGCCGGGAAGCTCGGTGGTAATGACTTCGGGTTCCGTCGTCGCCACATTTGTCGTCGGAGACGCCAAGGTGTCGACCTGAGGCGCCGTCAGCGTCGGCCTGACCACGCTGACGTCGCCGACTTGGCTCTCTTGCAATCCGGCCTGCTCGCCGTCCTCTCCCGCACCTTCTCCCTCCGCCGATGCGGCTGCCGCCGGCTCGATCGGTGAGGGCGCAGGTTGAGGCGCAACCGCAAGACCGCTCACTTTGGCCTGTTCGTTCTCGTCGCCCGCGAGTGGAATGTTCCGCTCTTCCTTGGCGAGCGTGAGATCCTTGCGCAGTTCCTTCTCGACGAAATGCGCAAGCTTCAGATAGCCGCGCATGGTGAAATGAAAACCGTCGTCGGCGCGGAGCCGTTTCGACTGTCCGGTCATATCGGGGCCGTAGGCGCTGTAGCGGCCAGACTCATCGACGAAGCCGTTCCACGTATCGATAAATTTGGCGCCGTTGACGAACGCCTTCTCGCGGTACACGTCGTTGAGCTGTTCCGCGTTTTGGCTCTGCTCGGGGCTGCGCATCACCGGCAGGCCGACCCAGTAGACGGCAATGTTGGCGGCGCGCAACTTCTTGATGAAGTTCTCCACCCGTTCGCCGTAGACCTCGCGCCACGCATCTGTACCCACCTTGAGCCAGTCCTTGCCCTTGCGGAGCGCCTGGCTGTCGTTGGCGCCGAACATCACCACGGCGATCTGGTAGGTCTCGTCCTTCAGCAGCTTGTCGAGCTCGGCATTCCAATCGTAGGTCTCGGGCCGCGCGAACCCGGAGGACACCTTGGAGCGCTGAATGAAGTCCAGCGTCTTGTCCTCTTCGAAAGCGCGGTAGAGCCCGGCCCACAGCCCGTCGGCGAGCGAATCGCCGAACACGGCGATGCGGTAGCGGTCGCCGTTGGGAAATGGATTGATATAGCTGCGGTGGACCGGGGTCTCCCCTTGCGCCGCGGCCGGCACGGGCGCCATGGAGGCTACGAGCAGCGGCACGACGAGTGCGGCGAATGCCGTCGCGCGGGCCGAGCAGAGATAAGACGCAGCACGAGACATCGATTTATCGAACCCTTCGGGGGGGGGCTCCCTCGCCGTGTCCCGGAGTAGGACACTAATAGTGGTTTCGCGTCGTAAGGCCAACATTCCTTTCACCATTCCTGCCCGAGGATGGTTGAGGTTCGCCTAAGATTCGTCCCGCAGCGGCAACGCGCACCGGAGTCTAGCCCCTAGCATTAGTTTGCCGCGGGTGCCTGTTGCCCTCCATCCGCCGGCTGCTGGACCGGGGCCGGAACCGCTTGCACCGCCGGCTGCCCGGGTACTTCCGGCACGGCGCCGACCGGCTGCTCAACCGGAATCGGGGCCGGAGGCGGCACCTCGCTCCGCAACGTCTTCAGCAGCGTCTGGGTGGGAATCCCGTCCGCCTTCAGGCCCTTGGCCCGCTGGTAGGATTTGATGCCCTCGCCGGTCCCTTTACCGACAATGCCATCCACCTCGCCCTCCAGGTGCCCGTGGGCGATAAGGTGCGTTTGCAACTCCTTGCGCTGATCGAGCGAGAGCCGGTTCTCGCCGACCGGCCATTGCTGGATGAACGGTCCGCCGCCGGCGAGGCGGTCGGCCAGGTGACCCACGGCGAGCGCATAGGACTTGGCGACGTTGTAGCGCAACAGCGAGCGGAAATTGTTGAGGACGAGAAAGGCGGGCCCGTTCGCCCCTTCCGGCGCGAACAGGGTTGCCTTGTCACCGGGGCGCGGAAATGGCTGGCCGCTGGCCCTGACGAAACCGAGCTTCTCCCATTGGCCGAGCGACTTTGACGTGCTCTCGCCGATCTTGCTCGGGTTCACGCCCTTCGGCACGCGAACCTCGTAGCCCCAGGTCTGGCCCGGCTGCCACTTCGACACCCTGAGATAGCTCGCCGTGGAGCCGAGCGCGTCGGGAATCGTGCCCCAGATGTCGCGCCGCCCATCGCCGTCGTAGTCCACGGCGTAGGCGGAATAGGTCGTCGGGATGAACTGCGTGTGCCCCATAGCGCCAGCCCACGAGCCGTTCATGTTCTCGTAGGTGACGTCGCCACGCTGGAGAATCTTTAGCGCCGAGACAATCTGTCCCCGCGCAAATTTGGCCTTCGTATTCGAGCAGATGAGCGTCGCCAGCGAGTTGATGACGTTCTTGTCGCCGGGCTGATCGCCATAGTTTGACTCGACGCCCCAGATGGCCACGAGGATGTGCCGGTCGACGCCGTATTTCGCCTCGAGCTGATCGAGCAGCGGCTTATACTCGATGAGCTTCTGCTTGCCGTTGACGATCCGCTTCTCCGACGCGGCGCGATCGATGTACTCGCCGATCGGCTTCACGTATTCGGGCTGGTAGGTGGCGAGTTCGATTACCTCGGCATCAAACGCCGCCCCCTGGAAGGCGCGATCGAAGGTTTCCCGGCTGACACCGCCCGCCTTCGCCGCGGGCCAGAGACTCTGCACGCAAGTCTGAAACTTATCGGCATGGGCCGCCTCGGGGAACGCCAGGGCGACCAGGAGGGCCGAGCCGGCGCCACACATCAAAGCCTTATGAGATCCTGTGATTCGCATGGTGGTGACCCTAACAAGAGGCCCGGGCAGAACCTAGGCAAGTCAACCCTTTTTGGCAAATTTCGTCAGTTCTGGGCACTCGCCGCCTTGAGCACATGGTTGACGAGGGCGCTGCTCGGGTAGCAGGTGAGCGGCAGGCCAAGCCTCTGCTCCTCCATGCCGATCGCTTGGCGCGTCTTGAAGCCGACCAGTCCGTCGACCTTGCCGACGTCATGGCCCTGCCCCACGAGCACCTCCTGGAAGCGCTGCATGCGGTCGCGGGGGAACCGCTCCACCGCCGCCCAGTCACCGACGAAGTCGGCCGGCGCGTTGTAGGCGATCATGTCGGCCACATGGCCCACGAAAATCGCGTAGACGTCGGAGTTATTGTAGAGCTTCAGCACCGAGAAATTAGTCGTCGCGAGGAAGGCCGGGCCCTTCATCCCGGCGGGAAGGACGAGGAACGTCCAGTCGTCCAGCCGCTCACCCGGAAAGGGTCGCCCGCGCACCCGCTTGACCCCAAGATCGATCCACTCGCGGATCGGCAGCGACTTGTCAGGCCCTTGCCGCGTGCAATCGAAGTTCTTCGGCAGGACGACCTCGTAGGCCCACGGCTGATTGCCGTCCCAACCCTGGCTCGATAGCGAGTTTCCGGCCGACGCGAGGGCGTCCGGCACTGAGTTCCAGATATCGCGCCTCCCGTCGCCGTCGAAGTCCACCGCATATTTCTCGAAATCGCCTGGGAGGAACTGGGTGTAGCCCATGGCACCCGCCCAGGAGCTCTTCATCTCGGCGCGCACCGCGTGTCCAAGTTCGATGATCTTGAGCGCGCCGATGAGTTGCGGGCGGAACTCGTCCGGCCTGCGGCCCATGAAGGCTTGCGTGGCGATGGCGGTGACGGCGTCATGGGGAAGCGCCGCGGTGCCGAAGCCGGTCTCGCGGCCCCAGATGGCGACGATGATGCTCGCCGGCACGCCATATTTTTGTTGGATCGCTCCCAAGGTCGGCGCGAGCTGCTTGTACTTGGCGCGGCCGGTGCCCGCGAGCGAAGTCAGCGCGTCCTTGCTGAAGTATTTCTCGGGGATGTCGAACTCCGCCTGGTGGCGCGGCTTCGGCTTCATCGCGGCCGGGAGCGCCGGGCCATCGGAAAAGGCCGGGTCCGGCGGCACGAGCTGCGGCAAGGCCCAGTCGAGCTTGAGCCCCTTCAGATGCTGATCGAAGGTCTTGCGCGAGATGCCTGCCGCCTCGGCCTCGGGCCACAGCGCCTCGAGCCATACCGCGAATTGCGCCTCGACGGCCTTTTTGTAGGCGGCCACTGGATCGGCGGCGCCAGCCGGCGATGGCACCGCAAGCCAGAGCGCGGCCGCAAGCGCGAGCCCCACGCGAAAAACCCCGTATTTCCCCAAACCCATGCGCTTTTTCTCAGGAATCAAGCGATTCGACGCGAACCCTGATTGTGGCGGGCAGTTTTGGCGCTGGAAAGGCGAAGCCGGCGAAAAACTCAGGAGGCGGCGCGGAATTCCTCGAGGCGCTTCTCCCAGGCGAGCGCATCCCGAACGATGGTATCGAGGTCGTTCAGGCGCGGCTCCCACCCGAGTACCTCGTGGATGCGCGCCGCCCCGGCCACGAGCGCGGCCGGGTCGCCCGCCCTGCGGCCGGTCTTGTGCACGGCGAAGTCTGACTGCGACGCCCGCTTCACCGCCTCGATCACTTCGAGCACCGAGAAGCCTTTGCCGTAGCCGCAGTTCAACACGATGCTCTCGCCGCCGTCGCGCAGATAGCGGAGCGCGTCGAGATGCGCGCGGACGAGATCGCTCACATGGATGTAGTCGCGGACGCACGTCCCGTCCGGCGTCTCGTAGTCGGTGCCGTAGACGTCGAGATGCGGCCGCATGCCGAGCGCCGTCTCGGCCGCCACCTTGATCAGATGTGTCGCGCCCGAGGTCGACTGGCCGCTCCGCCCCTTGGGATCGGCGCCGGCGACATTGAAATACCGCAGCGCCACGAAGCGCAGAGGATGCGCCCTCGCCGTGTCGCGCAGCATGGTCTCGGTCATGAGCTTGGAAGAGCCATAGGGCGAGATCGGCTCGAGGCTCGCGTCCTCGGTGACGGGATTGGCCTTGGGGATGCCGTACACCGCCGCGGTCGACGAGAAGATGAAGTACGGGATATTGGTCTCGACCGCGCTGGCGATCAGCGAGCGCGATTTGCACGTGTTGTTGAGATAGTAGCCGAGCGGGTCGGCGACCGACTCCGGCACGACGATTGAGCCGGCGAAATGGAGGATGGCGTCGATATCATTTCGCAGCAGCAGCTGGCGCACGAGATTGTGGTCGCCGACGTCGCCCTCGACGAATTTCGCGCCCTCAGGCACTGCCCAGCGGAAGCCGGTCGACAGATTGTCGAGAACCAACACGTCCTCGCCCGCATCGAGCAGTTCGAGCGCCATATGGCTGCCGATGAACCCGGCGCCCCCGGTAACCAAGACGCTCATTTGGAACGACCCCGCGCGCAGTAAGTGGAAATTCACCACTTGCTATCCGAAACAGGTTGAGGGACTTCTAAGCGCCGGCATGGCACCCGCCTTCGTCTGCCAATCGTTAAGCTTAACGAGGACTTGAATGGCTGCTCGCGTCCGCAAGGCCGTGTTCCCCGTGGCGGGGCTCGGCACCCGTTTCCTCCCCGCCACCAAGGCCATGCCGAAGGAGATGCTGACGGTGGTCGACCGGCCGCTGATCCAGCACGTGGTTGACGAGGCGCGCTCCGCTGGCATCGAGCATTTCGTCTTCGTCACCGGCCGGAACAAGAGCATCATCGAGGATCATTTCGACCAGCAGCCCGAGCTGGAGGGCGTGCTCGCCGCCCGCGGCAAGACGGCGGAGCTCGAAGGCCTTAAGAAAGACCTGCCTGAGGCCGGTCGGGCGAGCTTCGTGCGTCAGCAGGAACCGCTCGGCCTAGGCCATGCCGTGTGGTGCGCCCGCGACATTATCGGCAACGAGCCGTTCGCTCTGCTGCTCCCCGACGTGCTGGTGCAGACGCCGGGCAAAGGCTGCCTCGCCCAGATGCTCGACGTCTACGAGCAGCGCGGAGGCAACATCCTCGCCGTCGAGCCCATGCCCGAGGACCAACTAAAGAATTACGGCGTGGTCGCCGTGGGCCAGGGCGACGGCAAGACGTTTCCCATCACAGGCATGGTGGAAAAGCCGAAGCCCGGCACCGAGCCGTCGAACCTCACCATTCTTGGCCGCTACATCCTTCAGCCGGAGATCTTCGCGCTCCTGGCGGCGCAGGAGAAGGGGGCCGGCGGCGAGATCCAGCTCACCGACTCCATGCTGGCCTTGATGAAGACGCAAGCCTTCTATGCGCTGGAATACGAGGGCCGCGCCTTCGACTGCGGCTCGAAGGCCGGCTTCCTCGCCGCCAACATCGCCTTCGCGCTCGCCCGCCCGGGCCTCCGCGACCAGGTCATCGCCGAGATCAAGAAGCTCGTGTAAAACACCTCTTCCCTCCCGGGAGACTACTCGAAGTGGGTCACGTCCCGGTACAGAACGTCTGCGATGCGCTCCTTGCGTGCCAGAGGCACGCTGACCGCGCGTCTGCTTGGAGCCAAGACCGGACTTAACTCTCGCCTCGAAGGCTCCCGAGAAATCATGCGCGGTCCTTGCCGAACAGGCGCGTGAATGTCCCGATCACCTCGTTGGCCACCTGTCTTTGCTGCGCCCGAGGGATACCAACTTTGCGCGCAAGGCTTCCTTCCAGGATGAGCGTTGCCAAGCCGTGCACGACCGCCCAGCAAGCGATAGCCATTGTTCGTCTGACCTCGGCCGGCTGGCCGGCAAGCGCCTTATCGATCCCTTCGACCAGCTTGCCGAACGCTTCATCTTCTTGCTTGCGCGCGTCGGGGTAGCGATCGAGCGGGACCGCGTCGGCGCGAAACATGGCCTGAAAATAACCGGGGTTGCGCAGGGCAAACTCGACATAGGCACGGCCCATGGCTTCTACGGCCTTGGTTGGTTCGGCCCTGGCCTGATCGGCAGCGCGCATGAGCGACAGTCCGAGCTTCGAAAACCCCTCGCCCGCGATGGCAGCGAGAATGGCCTCACGGTCGGCGAAATAGTGGTAGGGCGCCTGATGGCTCACCCCGGCCTTGCGTGCCACCTCGCGCATGCTCAGCCGGTCGAGCCCCCCCTCTTCAATTAGAGCAAGGCTCGCATCCAGCACTTTTTGGCGGAGATCCGTCGGTTTTCGCATGGCAGGAAACTATTTGGCTGCGGTACTTGACACTGTCAAGCCCATACCCATTTACTAGACACTGTCAAGTTACGCTAAACCAGGAAAGGATGCCCCGATGACCACCGTGACGACTTTCGAACCCGAGAATACCGACGATTCCTTTCCCCATGTGCTCGTTTCGAGCCTGTTGGGAACCCTCGTCAGCCTAGCCGCCGTCTGGGTCTGGACAGCCACGACTCTTGGATCGGCGATCGGAGCCTAACCTGCAATTCCACCACCTGCGAAAGGAATGCCCCTATGAACGCCATGAACAAAATGGAGACCAACCCTGGCGCAGACGCCCTACACACCACGCTTGAGCTTCAGCGCGCCGCCTTCTTGCGCGATGGTCCGCCGACGCTAAAGCTGCGCCGGGCTGACCTTAAGAAACTCAAGGACGCTATCCTGGCGCGCCAGGATGACTTCGTTGCCGCACTCGATGCCGATTTCGGCCACCGCGCGCGCCAGGAGTCCCAGATGCTCGACTTGGGGTCGACGGTTGGCGGCATCAATTATCTCTACAGCAATTTGCGGCGCTTCATGCGGCCCGACCGCCGTCACGTGGCGGCGATCTTCAAGCCAGGCTCGGCAAAGGTCGTGTACCAGCCGCTCGGCGTGGTTGGCATCGTCGCGCCGTGGAACTTCCCTGTGTCCCTGGCTCTGACTCCGCTCGCCACCGCGCTGGCCGCCGGCAACCGCGCGATGGTGAAGCCGTCGGAGATGACGCCAGCTACCACGGAACTCATTGCCTCCATGCTCGCGGAGACGTTCGACGAGGAACAGGTCGCCGTCGTGACCGGCGACGCCGAGGTCGGCAAGGCATTTTCCAGCCTCCCCTTCGACCATCTCTTGTTCACCGGCAGCATTCCGGTCGGCCGGGCCATCATGCGCGCGGCGAGTGAGAACCTGGTCCCGGTGACGCTGGAGCTTGGTGGCAAGTCGCCCGTCATTATCGACGACGACTACCCGGTCCGCACCGCCGCGCGCCGCATCGCCTATGGCAAGTGCGCCAATGGCGGCCAAATCTGCACCTCCCCCGATTATCTGCTCCTGCCGAAGAGCGAAACGGAGGAGTTCATTGCGGCCTACCGGCAAGAGGTCGACACGCTCTATCCCAACGTCGGCGACAATCCTGATTTTACTTGGGTCGTCAACGACCGGCATTTCGCCCGCCTGTCGGGATTGGTCGAAGATGCGAAGGCCAAAGGCGCTCGCGTCATCGAGCTCGGGTCAAAGCAGTCAAGCGATCCTCAGTCTCGCCTGTTCCCGCCGACCTTGCTACTCGACGTCACCGATGAGATGGCGGTGATGCAGGAGGAGATCTTCGGCCCCATCTTGCCGGTCGTGACCTATGACCGGCTGGACGACGCCATTGCCTATGTGAATTCGAGACCACGCCCGCTCGCGCTCTATTTCTTTGGCAACGAGGCGCAGTCGCAGCGCCGGGTCCTCGAGCGGACGACTTCCGGCGGGGTGCTCGTCAACGACACCATTCTGCATTACGCTCAGGACGATCTCCCCTTCGGCGGCATTGGGCCGAGCGGCATGGGTGCTTACCACGGTGCCGAGGGCTTCAAGACCATGAGTCATGCCAAGGCCGTGTTCCAACAGGCGCGGTTCAACGTCGTCGATCTGTTCCGGCCACCCTTCGGTAGGACCTTCGACTTCCTGCTCAACTTCATGCTGCGCTGAGGGTGCGGCCCATGAAGAGCTCATCTCGGACAGTGATCGACCACCCCGCGGATGGCATCGATCTCGCAAAGTGGCTCTCCACGATGACCGACCGGGAGTACCAGGCGTGCTCCCGGTCGCATCGCGCGGCCGGCACCTTCCGCGAAGGCAAAACCTTCGGGATGGTCAATGTCGAAAGCATCGGCGGGCATTTGCTGATCCAGCATTATCTCGCAAAGAAGGCCGCGGCCAACCATGTCCTCATGCATTCGACGAACACGCGCGTGTATGTCATGCACGTCTTTCCCGCCACCATCGAAGTCATTTGGACCCTCGCGGTCGAGCCCAGGGATCACAACAGTGCCGAGTTCAGTTGCACCGTCGAAGCGCGCATGCCGGCTGCGCTGGACTTCGTAGCGAGACTGGGGCTACTGCCGCTCTTTCTGCGCCGCCACGTAGAGGAGGAGACGAACAAGTTCGCCGCCGACATCGCCCGGAAAGCCAGCTCGTCATCCCAGGCTTAATCCAGACCGAACTACCGTGACTGGAACGAATCGGGCCTAGACTGATCGTCGATCGATTGCTGTCCGCCCCAGCCGACGCTGAATTCGCCCCGAGGGCGGGCCCCTGAGCATGGCCGGGCTGTTCCGAGAGTTTATTTTTGGTGGAGGAGCATATATTCGCAAGATCACGCGGCGCTGTCATTTGGGCTGAAAGCAACTGGGTCACGCAGTGCGTTCGAATCGACGAACAAACGGGGGGCGTTATCCCTGGGAGCACATGACGCAGCGCGAGTTGCTGTCAGTCAGAATGTGTGACCTACACGTCTCCATCGCGGGAACCTGGCTCGAGGAACGCATCGAGCGGGTACGGGACGAGCTTGCCCAACGCGACTTGCGCTTCAACCCGCACTTCTGGCTTTCCGACGAGTGGTTCTCGCCGGCAGGCGTCCCCGGCGTCGCGCTGCCATTCTACCTCGCGCACCCCAAGCTCATCCGTCTCGAACGCTCGCAGATGCTCGAAGCCGAGGGTGCGACGCCTGAGTCCTGCTTGCTTCTCTTGCGCCACGAGCTGGGGCACGCCATCCAGCACGCCTTCAACCTGCAGCGCCGCCGCGAGTGGCAACGCCGGTTCGGCAGGGCGAGCACGCCCTATCCGGAGGCCTATCGGCCCAATCCCACGAGCCGGCGCTACGTGCAAAACCTCCCGGCCTGGTATGCCCAGAGCCACCCGGAGGAGGATTTCGCCGAGACCTTCGCGGTTTGGCTGCGCCCACGCTACAACTGGCGCCGGCGTTACCGGGGCTGGCCGGCGCTGCGCAAACTCGAATACGTCGAGCGTTTGATGGGCGAGTTGGCCGGCCAGCCGCCGCGTGTTCGCAGCCGCGCCATGCCCTATGCTCTGTCACGCGAACGGATGACCCTCGGGGAGTACTACAAGCGCAAGCGGGCCCACTATGCGGTTGGATTTCCCGATGCATACGATCGCGATCTTAAACGCCTGTTCAGCGAGTCGGGAGGCACCGGCGACAAGCGCGAGACGGCAGCGGCGTTCCTACGGCGGCACCGCAGCGAGATCAGGGGCATGGTTGCGAAGTGGACAGGCGAGTACCAGTTCACGCTTGATCAAGTTCTCGAGCAGATGATGGGGCGGTGCAAGGAACTGCGCCTTGTGGCGGACGGCCCTGAGCGCAGTCTGGTGCTGGACTTCGCCATCATGTTGACGGTGCACGGCATGAGCTACCTGTACGGAGGCCGCGAATGGCACGTCATGTGAGGCGCTAGCCATGCGCAAGAAGCGCAAGAAGCGGGTGCTCGTGCTCATGCACGAAGATCTCGTGCCGCCCGACGACATTGTCGGCAGGCCCGACGCGGAGGTCTTGGAATACAAGGCCGAGTACGACGTGATAACCGGCCTGCGCGAGCTGGGGCACGAGGTGCAGCCGCTCGGGCTCTACGACGACCTGACTCCCTTGCGCGGGGCTATCCAGGACTTCAAGCCCCACATCGTCTTCAATCTGCTGGAGGAATTCCGCGGGGAGCCGATGCTAGATCAGAATGTCGTGAGCTATCTCGAGCTCGTCCAGATGCTCTACACCGGCTGTAATCCCCGCGGCCTGATGATCGCCCGCGACAAGGCGCTCTCGAAGATGATCCTGCATCACCACCGCATCCGCGTTCCACGCTTCGCCGTGGTCTCGGGCGGTCGCAAGCTCAAGCGCAAGCCCGCTCGGCTCACGTACCCGCTCATCGTCAAGTCTCAGATCGACGATTCTTCGTTTGGCATCGCCGAGGCTTCCCTGGTCAACAATGACGAAAAGCTCGCCGAGCGGATCGAATTCATGCAGGCAAATGTCGGCACAGATCTCATCCTCGAGCAGTACGTGGATGGCCGCGAGCTGTATGTCGGGGTCATGGGCAATTCGCGCCTGCAGGTGCTGCCGGTCTGGGAGCTGGAAATGCAGCGGCTGCGCTCCGATGCGCCCAAGATCGCAACCCGACGGGTCAAGTGGAACCTCAAGTTCCAGAAACGGCGCGGCGTCAAGCTCAGCCCTGCCCGGGATCTGCCGCCGGAGCTCGAGCGGCTCCTGGTGAAAACGACCAAGCGCTTGTATCGGCTGCTGCAGCTCAGTGGCTACGCGCGCGTGGACTTCCGCCTCGATGCCGAGGGACGGCCGTATTTTCTCGAGGCCAACCCTAATCCCGACATCGGCTACGGCGAGGAATTCGCGGAAGCCGCCGAAGCCGCCGGCATCGATTACGAACCGCTGCTCGATCGCATTCTCGCCATTGGGCTCCGGAAGCGCTAGCACTTGGCGACCGCCCGGTCCCCGCGAACAGATCATCGCAGAAATTGGAAAGCGGGTGTGAGTCCGCCGCTCCCCTTCAATGTCGGAGGCGCATACCGATGCGCACTTCGTTCTCCGTGAAGTCGCTCGCCTCGACGGTGGAGAAGAAGTCGGTGTGCTCGTAGCGCACATAGACAGATGCATACGGGTTGAAGTAGTGCTCCGCGCTCAAGCCCTCCTTCAGCCGCTCATCGACCTGGGGACTCTCGACGTAGTCGGCGATTTCGTACGAGACGAAACCGCGCACGACGAGGAAGCGCCAGAAGGCGTGCTGTAGCGACAGCTCGTAGAAGCGGTCGACGGCGCCGAGCGCGTCGACCAGGGTCGTGGTGTCGACCTCGGTCCGCGCCAGGAACTCGACCATGGTGATCGGCGTCGGCATCCAGATGAGGTCAGCGTTCAGCAAAAACCCTTCGATTGGATCGAGACTGTCGTCGATCGATTGCAGCTGGCCCCAGCCAACGCTGATCTCGCCCACAAACCTCGGCTTGGCGAAGATCAGGCCCGACAACGCCTCGAAGCCGGACGCGTTTCGATTGATGCCGCTCGTGCTGATGGGCTGCCTGAAGTCATCCTCCGCGATGGCACCTTCTACGAAGCCCGCCAGCTCGGGATTGAATTCGTAGGTGCCGCGCAGCTTCAACTCGTTCTCGCGATAGTCCCTAATATCCCGTATGGGAATGCCGGTGGGAACCGTGAGATCGACGACGCCGAATGCCGTGCCGGGAATGTCGTCGTAATTGTAATCCGTGACGGTCCCCTCGATCTCGATGGTCACGCGGTTGAACGTATGGTCGGCCGCGGCGGTAATGTGCTTTTCATAAACATTGGTCTGGGCGCCGGCGATGTCGGTGATGCTCACGGAGTTGCGGCCGGCTTGTGTCTGCGATTGCTCGAGCTCGAGCGCAAGATGCGAGCGGCGAGTCACGTCAAGCCGCCCTCTCAGAAGAGCCGAGTAGATGCGGTCGTCCTCGACCGAAAAGTCCTTGTACCAGGTCCGGTCGGCGTCGAACTGAGCGAGGAAGAAGTGCCTGGCCCAGTTCGACTCAAGCCGAACGTTCGGCGCGAATTCCAAGGCGATGTCCGAGTGGGTGTCGGTCTTCGTGCCGAGCACGTTGTCGGTGAGGACTGTGCCGATTTCGGCCTCGGTGAACAAGAGGAAGCTGCCGAGCCGCATGCCGATCGGCACATAGGGATCGAGTTCGTGTCCCCTGGGCGGCAGCGGCCGTTGCTCCAAGTCGTCGTCCACGCTGGGCGGTCCGATCAGCGGCATTCCGGTTGCCGTGGTGATGCCGAACTCCGGTACCGCCGGCACGGGCTCGGCCGGTTCGTCGCCCAAGCCGCCGAGCGGTGGCGGAGGCGGCGGTGGCGGGGGCGAAAGCGAGGGATCGTCGGCGAGGTTGCTCGGCGGGCTGGTCTCAGCGCCAGTCGTGCCGGCGTCGTCGGCATCGATCCCGCGGTCGAACGTCTGTTGCCGCCTCGCCCGTGAGGTGATCGACGGCACGACGCCTTCCTCTTGCGGCGCGCCGATGCTGCCGCGCAAGACCGGCACGGCCGCATCCTGGGCCGCGGCCGGCGCGGTTGGAGCACCGAGCAGGGCTGCAGCGAGAGCGCCCGCTGCGCAAAATGTATGGCGACGCGGCAAGGACGCACCTCGATCGACGCTGGGCGAAACGGTCGGAAACCCGCCGGAATGCTGGCTCCGGGCCTTGCGCCCGTTGAGCCTCAAGCCTAGGAGCAAGACGGTTAACGAGCGGTTTAGCCCTGTCTCGAAATGGCGCGTCCTTCCCTTGCCTTAATCCGTGCTAGAATTGGGGCCTTAAACGGGGGAACATCGAATGCCTGTAAGCCTGCGGAGGGATCTTGTACCGCCGGAGGAGCGCCGCCTCGAGGCCCTCGACTCGGCCATTAACACTCTGGATCTCGAGGCCAAGGGTCTGAGTGCCCTATACGAAAGCCTCAAGGCAGATGGTGGGTACTGCTTTGGCGAGGCGATCGAGATCCTCCGAAATTGCCGCAGCCGAGTCATCGTCACCGGCATCGGCAAGAGCGGTCATGTCGGGCTGAAGGTGGCCGCCACCCTCTCCTCCACCGGCACCCCCGCCCATTTCGTGCATCCGAGCGAAGCGAGCCACGGCGATCTCGGCATGATCACGCGTGACGACGCCATACTTGTCTTTTCCTGGTCGGGCGAAACCGTCGAACTCGGCAATATCGTTTCTTACTCCAGGCGTTTCGCCGTGCCCTTGATCGCCGTCACCTCGAACCGGGACTCGACCCTGGCGCAGGCGGCCGAAGTGGTGCTTGCTTTGCCCCACGCCAAGGAAGCTTGCCCCCACGGGCTTGCGCCGACCACCTCCACCGTCATGCAACTTGCGCTTGGCGATTGCATCGCCATCGCGTTGCTCGAAAGCAAGGGCTTCACCGCCATCGACTTCAAGGCGCTGCATCCCGGCGGGCAGCTCGGCGCCCGTCTGAAATTCGTGAGCGACCTGATGCACAAGGGCGACCGCCTGCCGCTCGCCGCGGCTGACGTGGTCATGGGGGAGGCCATCGTCGTCATGACCGAGAAGGCCCTCGGCTGCCTCGGCGTTGTCGACGGCAACGGCATGCTCAAAGGCATCATCACCGACGGCGACTTGCGGCGTCACATGGGGAACGATCTGCTTGCCTTGCGCGCCGCCGACATCATGACGCCGGAGCCCAAGACCGTAGCGCCGGACCTCCTGGCATCCGCCGCGCTGGAGCTGATCAACGCCTCGAAGATCACCGCTCTGTTCGTGGTCGAGAACGGTCGCCCGGTCGGCATCATCCACATTCACGACCTGCTCCGCGCGGGCGTTGCGTAACCGCGCCGCGGTGCTTACCTAAAGCATCATGACCACCAAGACACCCAATCAACGCAACTTCCGCATCACCAGCGAGGATCAGTTCGATCTCACCCAGGCCAGAGCCAGCTATGTCGGCATGCCGTTGTGGCAGCGTCTGGCGCTCTGGTCGGTGATCGCCGTGGTCCTGCTCGGCATCGTCGGCGACTTGGTATTTTGATATCCCTGACTTAGGCCGCCGCTTGCTCCTCAACGGCCCGCTTGGCGCGCGAGAACGAGCGGCCTGCATCGGGCATGGCGCCGGTCTTCTCGTCGACTTGGCTCAGAGCCTGAGCTAGCTCCGAATAATGATAGTGCATGGCTACCTTGATTCCATAGATGAACAGGATGTGAGGTTCATGCCAGCGCCGGCGCACCACTCCCGCCAATTGCCGCCGATAGCGCGCTCGCAACGCCTTGTCCTTCACCAAGGCCAGCAGCCGCGCGGCGATGGCGCCGAACTTCACGTAGTTGAAGAAGCACCGCTTCGCCCACGCTAGACGCTGCTGGGACCAATATGGCAGTCCATGCACAACGTATTTGAACCCGCCGTCCATATATAGCGAATCTAGACGCTGGAAATAGGCATCGGCGCCATAGCAAGCCTGCATCACCTCGATAAAGCCGTCGCGTAGTTCCTCGCGTGACATGCCGAGAGGTATGACGTTCGTGCCATAGACCTCGCTGTCTTCGTCGTCGTTCAGCCGTCCTTCCCTCTTCAGGCGGTCATAAAGCGGTGTGGTGGGAATCGCATGAAGCAGTCCAATGAGGGCGGCGGAAATGCGCGCGTCTGCCAGGAACTTCGGCATGATCTCGAAGATCGAGGGATCGTCATGGTCGAAGCCGACGATCATGCCGCACCAGACGTCGATGCCGTTCTGCTGGATGCGATGAACGCGCTCCAGCAGCGTCCCGGCCTTTGGCCGGACGTTTTGCAGTTTCTTAGTTTCACGCAGCGAGTCCTCGTTCGGCGTCTCGATGCCGATGAACACGCTCTGGAAATTTGCAAGCCCCATCAGCTCCATAAGCTCCTCGTCCTCCGCCAGATCGAGAGAGGCTTCGGTGAACAGCGTCAGGGGATAGGCATTCTCCTGCTGCCAACGGACGATCTCGCGCAAGATCGACTTGATTGCCTTCTTGTTGCCGATCAGATTGTCGTCGACCACAAACACGATATTGAGCCCGGCTTCCCGGAACGAATCGAGTTCGGCCAGGACTTGCTCGCTCGTCTTGAGACGAGGCTTGCGGCCGAACGTCACAATGATGTCGCAGAACTCGCAGGTAAACGGGCAGCCGCGCGAGATCTGCAAACTGCCGAACATGTAGCGGTCGGTCTTCAAAAGATCGATACGCGGCAGCGGCAACCGCTCGACCTCGGTCTTGTCCAGCTGCTTGTAGCTGCTCTGATGGCAACCCCGTTCCCAATCGCGCAGGAACTCGGGCCAGGTCTCGTCCGCCTCGCCGATGAAGATCACGTCCGCCAGTCCCTCCAAGGCTTCCGGCTCGACCGTCGCCATCGGGCCGCCGACGGCGGTCATCACCCGTAAGGTTCTCACCTTGTCGAGTATCTCGATCAACCTTCGCCCCTGGACGCTCATCCCCGTGAGGCAGACGAGGTCGGCCCGAGCCAAGCGTCCGAAATCGATGTCTTCGACGTTCTCATCGATCAGCGTCACCTGGTGATGGTCGGGGACGAGCGCCGCGAGGAGACCGAGGCAGGCGACCGGCAAGTTTGCCTGCTTGCCGAACAGGGGCATGCAGTGCTCCAGACCCCAAAAGGAAATGTCGAAGCGCGGATTGATGATGACGATGTCTGCCATGAGCTCCTACAGGTTGTGAGGGAAGAGAGTTCGTGATTGAGCCGACCGGGCAAAGATGGCGATAAAGCGCCCCTTAAGCTCACGCCGGCTTGTAGGGTGAATTATTCCTCTACTGCCCATGGGACTGGAACGCCGTGGCCACTGATTCGTTCGACCTTCTCGTTATCGGCGGCGGCATCCACGGCGCTGCCGTGGCCCGGGACGCCGCCGGGCGCGGGCTGAAGGTGATGCTTGCCGAGAAGGGCGACTACGCCTGCGCCACTTCTTCCGCCTCCTCGAAGCTGATCCACGGCGGCCTGCGCTATCTCGAACGGCTCGAGTTCAAGCTCGTGCGCGAGTCGCTCCTCGCGCGCGCCGAGTTGCTCGACACCGCGCCCCATCTCGTCTGGCCGATGCGATTTCTCATGCCCGTCTATGGCTGGCAAAAACGTCAAGCTTGGATGCTCCAGGCGGGGCTTGCGCTCTACGACGTCCTTTCCTTCGGCGGTCACCTGCCCGCCAGCGGCAGGCTCTCGGCGGCAGAAACCACGCGGCTGCCGCGGCTGCGCAAGGACGATCTGGCCGCCGTGTTCCGCTATCCCGACTGCCAGGCCGACGATGCGCGGCTCACTTTAAGCGTCGTGCTCGATGCCCGGGCCCGTGGCGCCGACATTCTCAACCGCCGAGCGGTGACGGCGATCACCGCCCTCGACAACGGCTATGCAGTCGAGCTCGACGAGCGCGGGGCGAAGCGGCGGGTCGAAGCGCGCTTCATCGTCAATGCTGCTGGGCCGTTCGTGGCAGGCGTCGACGGGCTGACCGCTGCCGCGCCACCGCCGCGGCCCTTGCGGCTCGTGCGCGGCAGCCACATCGTGCTGCCGATGCCCGACCCACCCGAGGCGGACGCCTACACCCTGCAAGACGAAGACGAGCGCATCGTATTCGTCATTCCCTGGCTCGACGGCCGCTTTCTCATCGTCGGCACGACCGACGTCCCCCACGCGGGCGATCCTAGCGAAGCTCGGTGCTCACCCGAGGAGATGACCTATCTGCTCGACGCCTATAATCGATATTTCGCGTCCGGTGGGCCGGTCACAGCGAAGGACGTCGTGTTCACTTTCTCGGGCGTGCGCGCGCTGCACGACGAGACGGGCGAGAAGCCAAGCCGCATCAGCCGCAGCCCGGCACTCGCCGTGGCCGCGCGCGGGACCGGCGGTTTCGTCACGCTCTATGGCGGCAAGCTCACCACCCACCGCGCCATAGCCGAGGACGTCCTCCATGCGATTAAGAGCTTAGGCGTCGCGATGGGACCGGCCTGGACCAAGGGCATGCCGCTTTACGGCGGAAACTTGAGCCGGGCTGCGCTGTTCGCCCGCGCCGAGCGTGGTCCGGCAGGCCTCTCCTCGACCACGCGGCGGCGACTCGTGCTGACTTATGGCGACCGCATCGAGACGCTCTTCGCGCACGTCGTTGCCGAGCCTGCCGCCGCGCAGGAAATCGCCCCCGGTGTGACCCGCGCCGAGCTCGAATATGCCGTCGAGACGGAAGACGCCATGACCGCCGAGGACTTCCTGCTTCGGCGCACCAAGCTCCATCTTCTCCTCGACCAAGCTGGGCGCGACGCGGTCGCCCAATGGTTCGGCAAGGCATGACTGTTGAAAAACACGTTATACGGGTATTATATCGTTGACACCACAGATATTAGGAGTAGTAGTTATGCATGACAGGCCGGCGAAGTTAGGTAGCGGGCCCGAGCCCTCGGTCCTCTCGGGTAAGAAACCCAAGAGTGCGGCCGAGATAAAGCAGCTCCTGGGTAATATCCTTGAGGCGAGCAATGAGATCGTCAAAATCCGCGCGGGTCGTAAGCTCGTGCCTTACGATCTCGGCGCGGTTCAGATTTATAGTTTGGATTAGCACTGCGCCAGGTTCGCATTGGGTGCTCCACATACCATGAACGTAGCCGTTCCGTTCTTGGCGGGCGTCATCGATCCGTTGGAGTAGGTCGCCTAGCCGTAGTGTGGTGTTCGGATCGGTAAATCGCATCTCACAGAGAACCCGCAGGCATTTTATCTTGGTGTCGCTAGAGAGGTTTTGGTTGAGAACGTACATTCCGCCAGGATCAGCAGGAATCAGGTGTGATAGAAATTCTGCCATGAGCGCCTCGATGGTTGCCCAAGCGACCACGACGTGTCCTATTCCCTGGTAGAGTTCAGGTTCAATTTCTTCGCGATCCCGGTGCTCAGGCATGGCTAAGCGCTCCACAGAGACATACGACGACAAAGAGACAAAACGCCGCTTTGAGGCGGCGCTACGCGGCTCCCGCGAGGTGGGCCATAAGACGATGGCCAGCATGACCCCCAAGCGGGAAAAGAAAGGACCTACAAAAAAGCGCTCCACGCGCAAGCGTGCAAAGGATTAGAACTCTTCGGCTGAAATCTCCGTGGTCCTCAGATTGCCTCGCGGCACTGGATAGAGAGTGACGCTCACCCACTCCAGGTCAGCCGAAAAAGCAAAGGTATCGTCGGCTCTGAAGTGCGCGGTGTCGGCACCGAGGAACTTCTTGTCGCTTCTGTGCCCGTACCAGCGATCGCCGACCGCGTAGGTCAACGTGTATGTTCCCAAGGGAACATTGACCGCGACTGGGCTTCCGCCCCTGACAAAAATGAGAAGGTGATCTTTGGAAGGCAGTGCGAGCTTGAGGAGATAGTGGTTTCCCGCGCTCGTGTTGATCCTGAACGGGATCGCTCGGCTGCTGGTGCGCTGCGTGAGCGGCCAACATCCGCTGCGGCCAGCCTGGCAGAACCAGGCCGCGCCGTTTGCCGGTAAGGGCTGCTCGACACCGACGAATTGGGGGACCTCTGCAGGTTCCGCGTCGCAATGCCGGCGATCAGCGCCGCGGTGATGATGCCACTGAACAGGCGTCGCCAGCGATACGGATCAAGATGCGACTCGGGGCGCGGCCCCAGTCGCCATTCGGGGTGTTTCGTAAGCGGGATTTGACCGCTGCCACCGCAATGCGGGCACGGCACCTTCGGTTCAGACTGACCGGATTCCTGCCCCACGCGCCACCCCCAGCCCTGCGCAGAAGAATAACACGAGAGGACGACAGCGATGAACCTCATTCAAGCGTTTTTGGAGATGTTACTTGGTCAAGGCCAAGACCATCCGCCAGGCCCTGCGCTTCAGATGCGCCCCGCCATCCCTCCGGGTTCGCAGCAGGCCACCACCCGTCCGGGGATGCCGGTAACCAGCCCTGGGCCACAGCCATCCCCTACATCGCGGCGGCCGATTGTGGGGAAGGATCCGACTACGGGAAAACGAACGGTCCAGCACTTCGTGCCGGTGCCGCAGGTGCCAGCCCAGCAGCAGCTCCCAGCGATGCAAAGGCAGGTGGCCACCAGAAACCCCGAAACCGGCGAGATCACCTATGGGCCGTTGGAGAATGTGCCGCTGACACCGATTAGCCCGCAGAAATTTTAGATTTTCGCCGCGAACGACGGCGCCGCTTGCGCCACCGCAAGAAGCGCGCAGCCTTAAATTTGTGAACTGGTTTAGTGAGGCTGACGGTACGTGAGACGCTTGCCTTCGGCACCCTTGACGGCAAGCGCGGCACGTTCCCCATCGTTGCATCCAAGCGCGATGCGGTGGTTGAACCGGAAGTCATATTCAGCGAGGTAACGGTGCAGATGCTTCTCGGCGCAGTGCTGGTAGATACCCTTCATGCCGCGCTTGAAGATCGCGAAATAGCCTTCGGCCGAGTTCACATGCACATCGCCGCGCACGTATTCATAGTCTGAGTGCTTCACCGTCTCGTGTGAGGCGAACACCTTGTCGGAACCGAAATAGAGCCTGCTTTCGTCGGTGTGGAAGCGGCTCTCACGGGAGACGTTTTCGCTCACGATCTTGCGAACAGTGAACTTGTCGGCAACGCCGACATGGAATGTGCGAACGGAGCCGCCCCGCTCAATCAAGGCGACGATGGCCCGCTTATGGCCGACACCGTGGCGGCTCTTCTGGAACGGGCGCCCAGTGGTCTTGAACTTGCGTCGCTTGGCTTCAGGAATATCGCCGTAATAGGTTTCGTCGGCCTCGACAACCTTGCCCGAGCCGCCCATCGGGACAAGCCCACCAGCTCGCATGGCTTCCCTGATCCGATGGGCCATGAACCAGGCGGAGCGGTAGGTGATGCCAAGGGTGCGGTGGAGCTGGTGTGCCGAGACGCCCTTCTTGCTCGACGCCATAAGGTAGAAGGCGCTCAGCCATTTATGCAAGGCGATGTGGCTCCGCTCCATCACCGTCTTCATCGTCACAGTGAAGTCCTTGCGACACTCCTTCTCGGCGCAGCGGTAAACGCCGGGACGTGAAGTCGGATAGGCGTGGCCGACAACCCCGCAATGCGGGCAGACCGGGCCATCGGGCCAAAGCACGTCCTCGAGGAATTCTCGGGCGGCATCGTCATCGTTGAAGTGTCGATCGGAAAGGACGGATTTGGTCATGGTTCTCACTGTATTGGATCGCTTGAAACTGGCGTGGTCGGCTCTGGCCAGCCCTTATCCCGGCGCGCCTCGTCAAGAAGACGCCATACCCGCATTGCCACATCCACGGACATGGGTAACCGAACGGTCTTACCGTTTTCGAGATGCAGCACCAGCAGAGCAAACTCTGCTCCAGACTCATCTTTGACCGCATCCAACGACAGCACCGCAGCTACGGTCGGAGTCTCGATGAAATCGGTCATTGCCCAAACACTACATCATGGGCTCTGTGGTGTCAACGATATAATACCCGTTATACGTGTATAGTCACGCGTATACGTCTAGAGGGGAGAGGGGTCGGATGGCGCACTTCACTGTCCACAAGGGAAAGCGCTACCGGGCCACCGTCAGGCTTGGCCTGTTCCAGAGCGTCGCCTCCAACGAGATGGTGGCGGACAAGTTCCGCGAGGTCGGCTTCACCGACGTCGTCGTCACCGGCACCGGCCGCACGCGCCACACCGAAGGAACATGGCCGCACAAGGACGCATCCGCCGAGATCCCCGATGAGGTCGACGACATCGAGCAGATCGAAGTCTGAGAGGCGGCTCGGCTAAGCCGGCTTCACCTTGAGCACCGAGCCGTCGGCGCCCACCACCTTAATGCGCGTGCCCCTCGGTAGCTCGGGCCCCTCCACCCGCCAGATCGTGTCGCCGGCATGGATGCTGCCGCGCCCGTTGACGATCGGATCGACCAAATCGAAGGATTGGCCGACCAGCTGGGTCGCGCGTTCGTTGAGCAGCGGGCGCTCGCTTTCGAGCGGGTGCTTGCGCAGATATTTGTTGGCGATCAGCACCGACGCGAGCGACAGCCCGCCGAACGAGATCAGCTGCCACTGCCAGCTGATGTCATAGCGAAACATGATGAGCCCGGTGACCGCCGCGGCAAGCCCGAACCACATGAAGAAGATGCCGGGCGCCAGCAGCTCGAGCGCGAACAGGACTGCGGCGAGGATCAGCCAACTCCACGCGCCAAGCTCGACAATCGTCTCGATCATGGGCTTCGTCCTGCGTTAGACCGAGGGAACGGAGCCGCCGGCGCGCCCGCGCGGGGCCCCTTGCGGCTTCGGCTGAGGCTGATCGCCGCCGGCCCCGCCGAACGCCTCGCGTGCGATCTCGGAGACGCCGGCGATGGCGCCAATCACCGATGACGCCTCGATCGGCAGGATCAGCACTTTCTGGTTCTCGGCCTCGGCCAGCGCCTTCAGCGCGCCGATATAGTTGTTGGCGACGAAGTAGTTGATGGCCTGCACGTTTCCCCTGCTGATGGCTTCGCTGACCATCGTCGTCGCCTTGGCCTCGGCTTCGGCCTCGCGCTCGCGCGCCTCGGCGTCGCGATAGGCGGCCTCGCGGCGCCCTTCCGCGGCAAGGATCTGCGCCTGCTTGGCCCCTTCGGCGGAGAGGATCGCCGCCTGCCGCTCGCCTTCGGCCACGAGGATCGCGGCGCGTTTGTCGCGCTCGGCCTTCATCTGCCGCGCCATGGAGTCGACCAGGTCGCGCGGCGGCTCGATGTCCTTGATCTCGATGCGGGTCACCTTGACGCCCCAGTTATGCGTGGCGTCGTCGACCACCTTCAGCAGCCGATGATTGATCTCGTCGCGCTCTGACAGCAGCTTGTCGAGGTCCATGGAGCCCATCACCGTGCGGATATTGGTCATGGTGAGGGCGAGAATGGCGACGTCGAGATTGGTCACCTCGTAGCTCGCCTGGGCCGCCTCGAGCACCTGGAAGAACACGACGCCATCGACCCTGACCATGGCGTTGTCGCGGGTGATGACCTCCTGGCTCGGCACATCGACCACCTGCTCCATCATGTTGATCTTCCGCCCGATGCGGTCGATGAACGGGATGATGAGGGTGAGGCCGGGACGGAGCGTCCGCGTATAGCGCCCGAAGCGCTCGACCGTGTAATTGTAGCCCTGCGACACGATCTTGACCGCCGCAATGACAAGCAAGACCAACAGGACGAGCAGGGCAAGCACGAAGATATCGAAGCCGAGCATTCAGGCACCCTCCCAGAGGTTTCCGGCGGCACCGCCGGATGACCCTAAACTAGCGCGCGCGCTCAACCTGCGGCAGTCCATAAATGGTGCAAGCAGGCCGGTGTTTTAAGGGCCCGCCGGGACTCGGCGCCGCGCTTTGTGACGTCCGTCACTGACGCTGCAGGAGCTTGAGGATGTCTTGCGCCGCCGCTTCGGCCGCGGCAGCCGCGGCCCGTCCCCATGTATTGTCCAGCGAGCCACTGCGAATGGCCTGTTCCTGAGTGACGACGCCTAGCTCCGCGCCACCTGGTCCGAACACCTTCCAGTCGATGCGGATGTTCTGCTTGCCGCCCGCCGCAGGGCTCACCCGGACCAAGCCCTGGATCTCGTAGGCATCGGCGGCCGGCGTGCCCGAAAGCGCCAGGCCTTGGCTCAGCAGGCGTTCGCCAAGCGCATTGGCCAGCGCCCGATCTCCATCCCCCGGCGCGCCAACCACGTCCACAAAGACTAGATCTTGCGCCGACGCCGCCGGGAGCGACCCTCCAGCGAGCAGGCAAAGGGACAGGAGAACCGCAAGCGACGCTTGTCGTATCATGAAGCCGCCCTCAGCACTTCTTCTTGGCGCTTCTTGGCGCGGCGCAGCTCGGCGAGCTTCCGGTCGATCGCCTTGGCCCACGCGCCGGTGGCAATAGAGACATTGGTGCCATAGGTGCCGCCGATGATATTGATCGCGGCAAGCGCCGGCGCCACCGACTGGACGCCGGCCAGCAGCCGCTGATTGTTCTGGGCTTTCTCCTTCTCCAAGGTAGCGATCTGCTTGTCGATCTGTGCGCAGCTCGGCTTCACCGCATCGATCTCGCGCATGGTCATGGGCGTGGCGCAGCCCGCAAGAACAAGGCCCGCTCCGAAGAGGAGCGCCGTCCCTCCCCTGCCCATGACCTCTGCCCCTCACCCCCCAATTTGTCATCGCCGGGCTTGACCCGGCGATCCAGTAACCACTGCGGCACGCTAGTGCGAAGACCGGGGTTACTGGATGCCCGCCTTCGCGGGCATGACAACGACTCTACTACACCCAGCCTTGAAGCTCCCGCTCTATGAGATGCACGAGCACTCTGATGCCCCCCTCGCTGTCGTTGAGGCAGGGGATGAAGCTGAACTTCTCGCCGCCATGCTCGAGGAAAATCTCCTTGGCCCCTTCGGCGATCTCCTCAAGCGTCTCGACGCAGTCGGCGACGAAGCCGGGCGTAACGACGGCGATGCGCTTCACGCCGCCCTGCGCCAGCGCCTCCACCGTCTTGTCGGTATAGGGCTGAAGCCACTCGGCCCGGCCGAAGCGGGACTGGAAGGTGAGCTTGAGCTTGTTACCCATCGGGCCCAATGCCGCGCGCAACGCATCCACCGTATCCATGCACTGGCACTGATAGGGATCACCCTTGTCGACATACGCCTTCGGCAGACCGTGGAACGAGGCGATGATCACGTCCGGCTCGAAGTCGAGCCCGGCCAGATGTACGCGAATCGAATCCGCAAGCGCATCGATATAGACGGGGTCTTTCGGGTAAGGCGCCACGGTGCGGAGCGCTGGCTGCGCCCGCATGGTCTTCAAGGTGTCGAACACCACGTCGTTGACCGTCGCCGTCGTCGCCGCGGCATATTGCGGATAAAGCGGAAATACGAGCAGCCGGTCGCATCCGTCCTGCGTCAACGCCTCGATGCGCGAGGCAATGCTGGGATTGCCGTAGCGCATGGCCCAGTCGACGACGATCTCCTCGCGGTGGCCGAGTGCATCCGCGACCCTTTCGGCTTGCGCCCTTGTGATCGTGCGTAACGGCGACTCATCGAGCGCCTCGTTCCAGATGGCGCGATAGGCCTCGCCGCTCTTCGACGGACGCGTGGTCAGCACGATGCCGTTCAGGATCAGCCACCACAGCACGCGGTTGGTCTCGATCACGCGGCGGTCGGAGAGAAACTCCTTGAGGTAGCGCCGCATCGACCAATAGTCGGTGCCGTCCGGCGTGCCGAGATTGACGAGCAGCACGCCGATTTTGCCTGGCCCGGCGGGCCCGCGCTTGACCTCGGCGGGCGCCGCAATGTCCTTTACGGCTGCGTCCTTATTCATGGAGTCGCTCCATGGAGGCCTAGATAGGGCATCCGGCCACCGGCGCCTAGGGCCGGCTCAGTTCCCCCTCTCCCCAGCGGGAGAGGTGAGCTTACCGTGCCTGCGTGCCGGCCAACTTCTCCGCGTCTTCGAGGATCTCCGCATGATCGAAGGCGAGAGGGTGCGCCCGCCAGTCGGCGACCCATTCGGCTGCCGCCGCGTCGTCGCCGGCGATAGGAGCCGCGGCATCAGGCGCGCGCGTCAGGAACGCCACGCTCACCGTATGTCCGCGCGGGTCGCGGCCTGGCTCCGAATAGACGCCGATCAGTTGAAGCTCGCCGATCTCGAGCCCGGTCTCTTCGCGCACCTCGCGGCGGCAGGCGGCCTCCACCGTCTCGTCGATATCGACAAAGCCGCCGGGAAGCGCGAAGGCGCCTTTGAAAGGCGCGTTGCCGCGCCGGATCAGCAGCACCCGCCCCTCGCCGTCATGGATGACGCAATCGACGGTGAGTGCCGGTGTTTGCGGTAGGGCCATGCTGTGAGTCTAGCAGCTTCGACCTTGAGGAAGATTTAGCGTTAGTCTCGCGACAGCCGCCGCGCCTCCGTAAGGGCCATGGCGAGCAAATAAGCAAGAAAATCGAAGCGGTTGGATCGCGCCTCGCGCATCAAGGGCGCGATCCGATCGGCGATCTCTTTGGCGCGTTCATGCGCAGGTTTTTCGTCTCCGGGCGAACCCGAGCCGCTTGAATCCGACATTCCCCCACCCGGCGTTCTGGCCGGCCCCGAAGGCACCGGACCAGCGTTCCACTGCTTTGGCCACGAACCGGAATGATTTGTAGGCAGACGGTTTTAGCATGAAGGCTTCGGCAACGGCCAACCGAATTTTATGACAAACCACGGGCCTCTGGCGCGGTAAGCTGAGTCAACGCCTTAAGTACTGGCAGGCGATAGACCTAGCCCTTGGGCTGCGGCACGATCCGGATATAGGGCCGAGGCGCCTTCCAGCCGTCGGGATAGATCTTCTTGGCCTCCTCGTCGGATACCGAGCCGGCGATGATCACCTCGCCCCCCTGCTTCCAGTTCACCGGCGTCGCCACGCGATGCTTGGCGGTGAGCTGCATGGAGTCGATCACCCGCAGCACCTCGTCGAAATTGCGCCCCGTGGTCATCGGATAGACCAGGATCAACTTGATCTTCTTGTCCGGGCCGACGACGAACACGTTGCGTACGGTCTGATTGTCGGCGGGAGTGCGGCCCTCCGACGTGCCAGACGTGCTGGCCGGCAGCATGCCGTAGAGCTTGGCGATCTTGAGGTCTGGATCGCCGATCATGGGATAGTTGGGCGCGGCGCCTTGCGTCTCCTTGATGTCGTCGGCCCACTTCTTGTGAAGTTCGACGGGATCGACGCTGAGGCCGATGATCTTCACGCCGCGCTTGTCGAATTCGGGCTTGATCCGCGCCATATAGCCGAGCTCCGTGGTGCAGACCGGCGTGAAGTCCTTCGGGTGTGAGAACATCACGGCCCAGGAATCGCCGAGCCAATCATGAAACCGGATGCGGCCTTCGGTGGTGTCGGCTTCGAAGTCGGGGGCGGTATCGCCGAGCTGTAGCGTCATCGCGACCTCCTCACAATCGTGCTGAACTGCGCAACATGTAGGATGTCATACTCCCGAAGGGCAATCGCTGTGCGACAAAAAGCAAAAATCTTCCCGGCGGCATCGTCCCGGGGGTACTGCCTTCCAGCAGTGACCCGTCCCCCATGCAAAGATTCGGGCCGGAGCCTCCGCCCCGGCCCGAATTTCCACGCTTGGTCGGCGTATGAGGGTCAGGCGACCCTGCGGGACTCGTGGCGGCCTTCCTGTACTTCCTCGATGATTTTCGCGGAGAAGTCCTCGAGATCGCCGGGGTTGCGGCTCGTGATCAGGCCTTCGTCGACCACGACCTTCTTGTCGACCCACTTGGCGCCCGCGTTCTTCACGTCCGTCGCCATGGAATGGTAGGACGTCATCTGCCGGCCTTTGGCGATGCCCGCCTCGACGAGCACCCAGGGCGCGTGGCAGATGGCCGCAAGCGGCTTCTTGCTGTCGAAGAACTCGCGCACGAATGCCACCGCATCCTCGTCGGCGCGCAAGATATCCGGATTGATCTGTCCACCGGGAATGACCAGCGCATCGTATTCGTCGACGGTCACCGCATCGATGGTGCGGTCGACTGCGACCGGATCGCCCCAATCGTTATTCTTCCATCCCCAGATCTCGCCGATCTTGAGCGAGACGATATCGACCTTGGCGCCTGCCTGCTCGAGTCTCTGCTTCGGGACCATCAACTCAGACTGCTCGAAGCCATCGGTCGCCAGGATCATGATTCGCTTGTCGCTGAGATTGGCCATGGAACTCTCCTTACTCGTTGTGGGGGTTCAATCCACAACGCGCACGGCGGTCGATTGTTTCGGAGAACTTAGAACGGCCTTGCCGGCCCGAGGGAAGCCGCGAACAAGAGCAAGCCAAGCGTGAGCACAAGCACCGCGCCGCCGATCGCGCATGTCGTCCACACTGCTTCGGTCCAAGCTCGGCTCTCGCCGCCGAGCCTGAGTGCAAGTTCGCGCGAACCGAGCGCAAGCGTCGCCAGGACCGCGACGGTGATGGCCGTGCCGAGCGCCATGGCGAAGGTCGCCGCCACGCCGGCCCAAAACAGCCCTTGCGTCAGTGCAAACACGAGAACGAGGATCGCGCCGGAGCACGGCCTGATGCCGACCGAGACCACGACGGCCGCAATTTTGCGCCAGGACAGTGGACCGGCGACGTCACGCGCATCCACGATGTGATTGCATGCCTCGCCATGGGCGTGGTCATGCCCGTGATCATGGTGGGCGTGGGCGTGATGGCTGTGATCGTGATGACCCGCACCGCGCCCCGCCTTGCGCTCCTGCCGGCGCCACCACAGCCGACGAAGTTCGGTCGTGAGGAGATAGAGCCCGAACAGCGCGATCAACGCGCATAGCTTACCGTCTCGAGCTGGTTCGCCCAGGCATTGAGCTCAAGGCCCGTGGCGCTCAGCGCGACGAGGGCCAGGCTGACAAGCGCAACTGCGGTGATCGCCTGCATGCCCGCGGCGAGAAACGAGATGAGGACTCCGCGCCGCACGGTCTCCTCGTTGGCGACGACGTAGGACGAGATGATCGCCTTGCCATGTCCCGGCCCGACGGCGTGGACCACGCCATAGACAAAGCTCAAGCCGGCAAGAAGCAGCGCCGCGCCGACGGCATTGCCGCTCTTGAGGCCTTTAACCGCCGCGGCGAGCTGACGCTGCATGTTTTGCTGCGTCTGCGTCACCCAGCTTAGCACGCTGCCGAGCGGCCCCTTGGCGCCAAGCGGCGCGGCCTGCGGCGCGGTGAAGGACGGCGGCGCGGCTTGCGTCTGCGTCGGCGTACCGAACGCCGCTGGCGGCTTGGTCTCCGCCGCCCCCAGGGTCGCCGTGAGCATGAGGATCGTGAGGCCGAGCACGGACGTCAAGCCCAAGCGCCATGATGCGCGGCTCATTGCGCGGCGCATTTCACCGTCACGGTCTGGGCGAACTGCGAGCCGTAGTTGGAGTCCGGCCCAAGCTGACTGAAGAACGACTCGGTCAGCGCCTTGGCGGTCTCCACGCTCTCCGGATCGGGCTTGTCGACCTCGGCGGTGCAACCGGGCGCGGCCTCGCCCGCTATCTTGACCGGCGCCTTTTCGGCGAAGCCGAACGCCACGAAGAAGGACGGGTCATAGACGTCGACCAGGACCTCCTTCGGTCGCGGGCCGAGCGGGGTCTCGAGCGGCAGGGTGAAGTGCAGAGTGAGCACGGTGTTGTCGTACTCGATCCAATAGTCGACCGGGGCTTTCAGCGGAAGCAGCGTCTCGTCGCCGGCCAGCCGGACATAGGTGAAATACTCGAACTCTTGCAGCGACTCGACATTGACCTTGGCGAGCGGCTCGAGCTCCTCCTTGGAGTAGACGCCGTCGCCGTCGGTATCGAGGCCCTGCACCGCCATCGCCGTGTAGAATTCGTCGAACGTCCAGGCTTGGCGAATGCCGGTGATCTTGTGATCGGGGCCGAACACGATCTCCGAGCGGACCGTTGCCCACACATGTGGGTGCGCGCCGGCGCTCGGTGCGAGGCCCGCCACGGCCGCCCCAGCGAGCAGAGCGGTCAATGCGAGTTGGTGCCCCCAATGAGCGGGGTACGGCAAAGGCGCAAGCTCCCCTCTAAAGAGTTGGTGCTTAGGCCTGAAATATGGAGGATTGGGGGCTAGGTCGGCAACGACGAGCGCCGACGCCGGGGAACACAAAAACGGGAGCGCGGCGCTGAACGAGTCGGATCCGATCCCGGTCGCTTTGGCAGCCGGATCGGACTTATTCGATCGTCATCTTGCCGGCGAGAGACTCGGCAAACCCCGAAAAGCCGCCGGACAGCGTGCTCCCCGCTGCGATAAGGATAGCCGCCATGCCGGCGGCAATCACCGCATATTCAATGGCAGAGACGCCGGACTCGTCCTCGAGAAAGCGCTTGGCGGAGATTTTCACGGCCGGAGGCCCTTTGGTCTGGGTGCCGTTGGGCGTGCTTGGTGCGCGTCTCGGGCGCACCAATGGCGGGCCCAGCATTATCGTCAGTACAGCCGGGCCCCACCAGAGGCGAACAGTGGCTTACTCGACAACCAGCTTGCCGGCGATGCCCCTGAACATGCCGTCGAGCGCGTCGCCCAATGCGCCGATGGCAGCGATGATGGCGACGGCGATGCCGGCGGCGATGAGGCCGTACTCGATGGCCGTGGCGCCCGACTCGTCCTTGACGAAACGAACAACAGAAGTCCTCATTTTCGACACTCCCTTTGATTTGGTTTTCACAGGCCCCCACACCGCGTTCGTCTTTCGCCGCTGGAACCTGGCACTGAAGGTACCAAGACCCAGTTAGACACAGGTTAAATCAATGCAATAGAGACGAGCGGCTCAGGGTAAATAAATCGCAAATGAAAATAATCGAGAATCAAGCAAATTCGCCAATTTTTGCTTCAAGTTTAGCGAAGCTTTGACTCATCTTTACCAGGCCTTTACCACATAACAACAACGCGAGTACCGATGGGGACTCTTTGATAGAGATCGGCAACATCTTCATTGAACATTCGGATACAGCCGTGGCTGACGTCCTGACCCACCGTCCACGGCGCGTCGGTGCCGTGGATGCGGTAGGTGGTCTGGCCGAGATACATAGCCCTGACCCCGAGCGGGTTCCTCGGATGTCCGCCGGGCACAAAAGCGGGGAGGGTGGGATTTTCCCGCCGCATCTCGGCCGTGGGACGCCAGTCGGGGTTGATCCGCTTTTCGCTGACATAGCTCTCCCCCGACCACCTGGCATCGCCCGTCGGCGCCCCGATCGGGTAGCTGATGGCCCGTTGCTGGGGCAGCACGAAATAGAGCCGCCGCTGGCTGAGTTGGACGAGGATGGTGCCTGGCTGGTAGCCGGGCGGGAACGACACGAGCTGGCGGCCGGCCACGCGCGGTGCCTGGTAGGAGCTGCCAAAGACATCGAAGAGCCCGGCCACCGCCTCGCCTGGCATGAGGGCGAAAAGTATGGCGGCCGCGGCGGGGACCGCGGACGCAAGACCGAGGAGACGCATCACAAACCCCCGTCTGACTGTCCCCCTTTCTCGGCTGATTCTGGTTAGCGAAATCTAAATACCTGTGCCGCCGGGGGCCGGAATGCGCCTGAAACCGGCTCCTGAGGGGCCAGCCTTGACTCCTACTCCGACTCTCGCTAGAACAAAACAGGAACGAGAGTGGAGTGTAGTTGTGCGTAACGGCGTTCCAGACGGCGATAGTGGTTGGCTCGTTCCGCCGGCTGGCGTTGAGAAAAGAGCAGGCGGACCAACGGGGAGGGTCCTGATAGAGCAGCTACGCGCTTCGATCCGTGCGCTCGAGCAGGTTCCCGTGTCCCTGGCCACACCCCCCGCACCGGGCGCGGCCTCTCCCCGCCCCGCCTGCTCTTTAACTCTCTCTCTTGCCTCCAATGCTGGGCGTTCACTTCCCTCCCCCTGCAAGGGGGAGGTCGGCGATGG
>NZ_JBOHJC010000010.1:0-124808 GCF_050726195.1 Methyloceanibacter sp.
GCCGTAACCCCCATCGCCGGCCCTGCCGTCGCCGGAGCCGCCGCCGCCGCCGAAATCGCCGCCGTCGCCCGACCGGGCATTGGCATCGTCCTCGGCCCCGCCGCCGCCGCCGAAATAGCCGCCATTGCCGCCAGTGGAGTTGGTGTCGTCTGTTGCATCCGCGCCGGCGCCGCCGCCGCCGCCGCCGAAGCCGCCACGACCGCCGCTGACTTCGGTATCCGTTAGGTTGTCGCCGCCCCCGCCGCCGCCGCCGAAGAACCCGCCATTGCCGGCAAGGGCATCTCCGCCGGCGCCGCCGCCGCCGCCGCCGTCATTGCCATCGCCGCCGCTCTCGGAATCGCCGCCGCCGCCGCCGCCGCCGCCGAACGCAGGTGCGTTCTGACCGTCGTCGTTGACCATGCCACCGTCGCCGCCCTCATTGCCGCCGCCGGCCCCACCGCTATCGTCTATAGTGCTCGCATCGTCGCCGTTCGCGGTGAGACCGCCACCGCCGCCACCACCGACAGCACCGTCGCCACCGTTGCCGTTGAGGCCGCCGCCGCCGCCGCCGCCGCCGTCATCGCTGCCATTGCCGCCGCTTCCCGCAAAGCCGCCGCCGCCGCCGCCGCCAAGGCTGCCGGCATTGCCGCCGGTGCCGAGGAAGCCGCCGCCGCCGCCACCACCGCCGCCGCTATCGCCAATGCCGCCAGCTCCAAGCGCGCCGCCGCCACCGCCGCCGCCCTCGGTGGCGCCGCTCGCACCGCCGTCGCCATAAAGGCCGCCGCCGCCAGATACATCATCGGCGCCGGCATCGCCGCCGAGACCGCCGCCGCCGCGGCCGAGATCGGTCGTGGCGGCATTGCCGCCGGTCGCGCTGTTGTCCGCAAAGTTGAAGACATTGAGGACGACCGTCGCGTTCTGGTCGACGAACAGGCCGCCGCCCGCGCCCAAGCCGCCGCCCGCGCCCGTTCCGCCGATACCGGCGCCGTTCTCGATGATGAGATTGTTGATGGCGACTGTCGGGCCTCCCGCCGTGGTCGGCGAGGAGGAAGAGACGAAGAAGGGGCGGAACTGGCCGGCGCCGTCGATGGTGTGGCCGTTGCCATTCACCGTCAGCGTGAAGCCATCATCGAGGATCACCGGCGCGACTGGTGCGCTCATGACGAAGGAGCCGGTGATGTTGATGGTATGGTCGGAGGCGCGGTCGAGCGCCATCTCGCGCATGGCGTCGAAGAACGACGCCTGGTCGTTGACGGTGAAAATCACGGCACATCCTCTTTCAGGCCCAGCCGGCTCGCGCACGCGCAGGGGATCGGAAGTCAGACAAGGACAGAGGAGAGTTGGGAGGCGGAGGAGACCGCCCTATGACGGAAACGCTCCGCTAACGCCTCATGATCGCAATTCTAGCGGGAAGCCGGCGGCTGGCGAGTGGAATCATCGGCCTTCACGACGAATTGCCATTAACGTGAAGAGCCGTCGCTTGCGAATATTTACAGTCCAAGCCAATGGCTTAGTTCCCGCCCCAGACTGGTCCCGTAGCTGCTACTCGGCCTTCGGCGCGTCGCCCGCGCCGCCCGACTGCGCATCGCCGCCGGATTGCGCGTCGCCGCCCGACTGCGCGGCGGCCCCGCCCTTCGGCTTGCACGGGACGCCAACGGCGAAGCACTTCGAGTAGAGTCCTTGCACAACGCAGCTCACGCCGGCCTGGTAGGCGGTCCCCCATGCCGCCTCGGCATAGACCGCCTTCGCCTTGTCGAGCCAAGCATCGCGCGCGTCCTGCTCGGAGGCGTCGCGCGAGCTCAGGAAGCCGGGCCCGCTTCCCGTCACCGGCTCCGCGGCGCATTCCATGTTGGCCGGCGGGCCTTGCGGCGGCATGGCGGGATCGGCGGGCGGCTCTGCGGCGCGCGACGATACGGTGGCCGCGGCAGCGACGAGTGCTGCGGCGAGGAGCGAGCGGCGGAGCGCGGCGGAGTTCGGCATAGGCAAAGGTCCCTCCCCGGGATGACGATGTTGACCCTCCTGTCGCCCGCAGTCTTAGCACGAAGTGGGCGTCGGCTTAAAACGCCGGCCGCATGGGATGCGCGGGTCCGCCGCTTCGGTCGGCGGGCCGGTCCTTGATGCCGCTTCGGATTGCGGCGACACTGGGAGGCGTCAGCAGGATGCCGGTAGCCGGCTCTTCACTTTTCGGCCTTAGCTTCGACACCAGGTCGAAGGAAAGTCGGCGACCTTAAGGGAGAGCGCGGCCGCGCGAGGAAAAAGCCCTCCCGTCTCAGTTGAGGGTGGCTGGGATGGCGGCTGCAAGATGAGACGGGGCGGACTGGTCATGTCGCGGGTTTGCTTGGCACTGTTCGCCGCTTGCCTGCTCGGCTTGCCGCTTGCCGCGTGTAGTCGCCCCGATCCGCCCGAGGTCGACTTCACCCCCAGCCGGGCGGCGAAAGAGACCAACGATGCGCAGGCCGCGCTCAAGGCGGCCCAGGAGGCTTGCACGGAGGAAGCGCGGCGCAAGGGCATCTCCTCGGTGACGCGGCTTCTCCTCCTGCGCGGCAAGGTGTCCAAGTCCGACTATGTGGAATGCATGCGGGTCAAGGGCTACGACGAGACCGAGTAGGCCCCCTCCCCCGTTTGGTTAGCGCTTGCTTAACCGCGTTGCGCCACCGTTGGCGCACACCCTCCGGCCCCGGGGCCAAGCCTGTGTGTTGCGGCGGCGGAACCCCGCAGAATCTCTATAAAACGCCTCAATCAGGGTGTACGTTCTGCCCAGGCTGGCCCGTTCGGACGGCCGGATTTGGCGTGCCTGGTCGCCGGCATGCAGGAAGAGGTCGGGGTTAAGTGCGGGATTTTCTTCAAGGTAATCACCGCGGGAAGCTGATCGATTGGCTGAAGATCGATTCCTGGATCGATTCCGGCCTCTATGCCGCTTGGATCGGATTCCGCGACTGGTGGAGCGCCTATTCGTCGTTTTTCGGCAAGTTCGAGGTCAAGGGCTTCGTCCGCGCCTGCAACGAGTTGGCCTGCGAAACCTTGACCCTCAGCGTCGCCGGCTTTCTCATCGTCCTATCCTTCGCCCTCCCCGCGTTCGAGATCGCCCAGGGCAAGATCAACCTTTCCGACGAGTACAGCGTCACCTTCCTCGATCGCTATGGCAACGAGATCGGCAAGCGCGGCCTCTTGCGCGACGACTCCGTGCCCCTCGATGAAATCCCGGATCACATGATCAAGGCGACGCTCGCCACCGAGGACCGACGGTTCTTCGACCATTTCGGCATTGACGTCATGGGAACGTTCCGCGCTCTCGCCGAGAACGCGAAGGCCGACCAGGTGGTGCAGGGCGGCAGCTCCATCACCCAACAGCTCGCCAAGAACATGTTCCTATCGCCGGAGCGGGCGCTTGCGAGAAAAATCAAAGAGGCGTTCATCGCCATCTATCTCGAGAACCACTACACCAAACCCGAGCTTCTCAAGCTGTACTTCGACCGCGCCTATCTTGGCGGTGGCTCCTACGGCGTCGAGGCTGCTGCTCATTACTATTTCGGCAAGTCGATCCGCGAAGTGACCCTGGCCGAGTCGGCGATGCTGGCCGGCATGTTCAAGGCGCCGACGCGCTACGCGCCGCACATCAACCTTGCCGCCTCCCGCGCGCGCGCCAACGAAGTGCTGACCAACATGGTCGAGGCCGGTTATCTGAGCGAAGGCCAGGTGTACGGCGCCCGGCTGAACCCCGCCCGCATCGTCGAGCGCGGCGACTCCAAGACGCCTGACTACTTTCTCGATTGGGCGTTCGAGGAAGTGCAGCGGATCATGTCCGGCAAGCCCGACCACATTCTCGTCGCCCGCACGACGGTGGATCTCGGTCTGCAAAAGGCGGGAGAGGAAGCGCTCGAGGACACCGTCAACAAGTATGGCCGCTCACGCAATTTCGACAATGGCGCCTTGGTTTCCATGGAAACCGACGGCGCGGTGCGCGCCATGGTCGGCGGCAAGGACTACGGCGAGAGCCAATTCAATCGCGCCGCGCATGCCTACCGGCAGCCCGGTTCGTCCTTCAAGTCGTACGTCTACCTCACCGCCCTCCAGAACGGCTTCACCCCGAACTCTGTGGTAAGCGACGGCTACGTGAGCTGCGGCCGCTGGTCGCCGAAGAACTATTCGGGCGGCTTCAGGGGGCGCATGACGCTTCGGATGGCGCTCGCGAAGTCCATTAACACCATCGCCGTGAAGCTGTCGCTTCAGGCGGGTCGCGAGAAGGTGCTCGCCGACTTGGATAAGATGGGCATCAAGCATCTGAAGAAAACTTGCTCGCTCGCGCTTGGCGACAACGGCATGACGCCGCTTGAGCACACGGGCGGCTATGCCGTGTTTGCCGCGGGCGGTCTCGAGGTGCGTCCCTATGCTATCGAGGAAATTCGGACCCTCCCGGGCGAACTGATCTATAACCACGACCGCGACGAGCCGAAGCGCAAGCAGATCTTCGACCGCAAGGTGATTGAGCAGCTGAATTCGATGCTGCAAGCCGTCGTGACCGAAGGCACTGGCAGAAGGTCACAGCTCGACTACACCAACTCTGCCGGCAAGACCGGAACGAGCACGGCCTATCGCGACGCTTGGTTCTTGGGTTTCACCGGCCAGTACGTAACCGGCGTTTGGCTTGGAAACGACGACTTCACGCCCATGGCACGAGTCACCGGCGGCAGCTATCCAGCCGAGACCTGGAAGGTCTATATGGACCGGGCCCACGATACGGACAACATCCCGCAGATCCCCGGTGTCGAACTCCATCCTGTACAGGTGGCGGAGCAGGCAAGGCTTGCCGCCGTCATGGCGCAGAGCGCGACGGCCGAGTTGCCCACGCCGCCCACGCCAGAAAGCGTCAAAGACATGTCGACGGCCACGCGCCAGGCCCTGGAGAAGCTCAGCGGTCTCTTGAAGGAGGCCCGCCCGCTTAAGGCGAGCGACGAACCGCGTCCCGGCCGCGCTGCGGCACCGCCCGCGCCAGGGCAACCGAGCCTCGCCTCGGCAACCAACGCCGACGGACAGCCTAGTCCGGGGCAGCCTGCCGAAATAGAGACGACGATATCCGCAGGGCGAGAGACCGGCACCGGCGTTCCCCAGTAGCCGATCGCAACCTTCGACCTGCAAGCGAAAGACGATGCCCGCTTGACCAGCGTTCTACCAAGCCCGCCCTTAACGATGGCCCCGTCGCGTACCAGCCTGTGGCGCGAAGAAGGCGGCACGTCCATGCGGGCGCTGGGCTATTTCATCGGCACCTTCGCCGTCGCCCTCATCCTCGGCATCGGGTCTGCTTGGTACATGATTGAGCGCGGCTCGCCGCTGACGACCGTCAAAGCAGGGCCTTGGCAAAGTTGGCTCAGCGAGGGCAATCCCAACGCCGATCCATATACGCGGGCGCATCTTGCCCGTAGCGGCAGGCTTCCCCTCACCTCCACGGTGGCGCGCTACTTTGTGGCCTATTCGGACGATCGTGGCCGTGCCCTTCACTCGGCCTGCGAATACTCGCTCGTTGGCGCTCCCCTCAATGCCCGATGGTGGTCGCTCGCGGTCTATGACGAATATGGCTCGCTCATCGCTAACCCCGCCGAACGCTACAGCTTCAACAGCGAGGAGGCGATCCGTCGCGCCGACGGAAGCTTTCATATCAATCTTGGACGCAGGGCCCGGCCGGAAAACTGGCTGCCGACCGGAACCGGTGCGGACCGTAACCTCGTGCTGGTCTTGCGTGTCTATGGCGCCCGCGACACCGATATAAGCGGCATAGGACAGATTCCTTCGGATCGTCTACCAAAAGTCGAGCGTATCCAATGCGAGTAAGACTCCCAGGACTGTACATCGCGCTGGGCCTCGTGCTCGCGGGACTGATCCACGTGGTGGCCGTGCTCACCCTACCAATGCTTGCCCCAAGGGACGCCCACGCGAGGCTCGCCGCGCTCGGTCCTGCCAACACGATGATCCAACTGCCGGCGTCAGCTCCCGGCCGCCAGGTCATGCCGATGATGGCGCCCGACGTCCGCTACGCGGTTTGCCGCTACGATCTTTCCAACGGTCCGGTGCGCCTCCGAGCGCGCATCGCCGACGGGCTCTGGCTGATCGCCTTCTACACGCCGCTGGGAGAGAACTTCTACGCGGTGGTCGGCGCCGACCTGAGGAAGCCTGACGTCGATTTGATCATCGCCACGACGGACCAGGACGTCGCGGAAGTGGGAGTCGATGCTCCGGAGGCATTCGACAATGTCGTGGTCGTGAGTTCCCCAGTCGTCGAGGGTATCGCGCTGATCCGCGCGCCGCTTGCGGGACCGAGCCGCAGCGCCGAAGCCGAACGGGCGCTCAAGGACACCTATTGCGGCCCGCACAAGGGTTCGAGCTAGTTCTTACGTGCGCGATTTCTTCCTTGTGCGCGACGTCCGCCTCCTGGCCGTCGATCCTGCCTGTCCGGCGTGTCGCCCGACGCTCTGCGCTCGATGCGCACGCCGGGAAAGATGATGATTTCGCCAAGCGAGCCCTCGGGGGGCTTGGTGCGCGCCGCTTCCTCGCTTCGGCGGAATTCCAGGATAGTCGCCATTGTCGGTCTCCAAGACGGCGTGTGCGTCCTCGCGCAAATTAAGCGCCAGGTAAGGTTAACGAACTCCTAACCAAGCGCGAGCTCACCCCTCCACTGCGTCCTCCCCGAGAAAATGACGCCCCGCTCGATCTTCGATCTCGATAATCCAGAGATCGGGATCGAATTCCCGCTGCCGCGCGAGATATGTGCGAGCTTCAGCCGAACCGACCGGCCCCACTCCAAGACAGCGCACCCACCGCCGCTCAGTTTCACCTCCCACAAAACCGGCCGGCGCCGGCCCGTAGAGACTGACCGTCCCGTCCAGCAGGTCGACGCAAATGAAGATCGCGCCGGCGGCCGCATCGCCGCGGCGCACGATCACCGCCGGGACGGCCTCGGCTTGGCAACGGCGGAGGTAGGCCAGGACCCAAATCTCGCTCTTCACGCGCATGGGCCATGAGCCTAGCCCGAAACTCAAGGATGCGCGGCCGTATTGCTGAGGTCGCGCCCGGTTACCACGAGAACCTCATCCAGAAGCTCTGGCGTGACCCGGCCCGTTTCGGCGATGTTGCGGTCGCGCTGAAACGCGCTGATCGCGCGCGCCGTGTTCCCCCCAAGCGTGCCATCGACCGGTCCTGGGGCGTAACCGAGATCGGCCAGAACCCGCTGAACCTGCTTCACCGTATCCTCAGCCGCGGCATTCGCGGCGATGCTGTCCGATGCGGTGAGGGACCCCGTGGCGGCGGAGGTCTCGACACTGTCGCCGAGCAAAATTTCGCGCAGCAGCTCGTCGCTCGGCATGCCGGTCACGGCCAGGCCTTCCTTGCTCTGATAGTCCGAGATCGCGGCGCGTGTCTTGTCACTCAATGTCCCGTCTACTTGTCCGACGTCGTAACCGCGAACCGCGAGCTCGCGTTGCACGGCCCTGACCACAAGCAGCGATTCGCCCGCCCCGGGGTCCAGTGGCGGCAAGTCGGTGCTGACCGGCACCGAGTCATGCGGCGCAACGTCGAGAGTGGCTTCCGGCTCACCTGAGGTCTTGTTTACGGTCGTCGTTGCGTTGGGCGCGCCGCGCGTACCGTGCTCCTGAAGATAGAGCGCGTTGTATATGATCGTCCCCGTGAGGCCGAAAAATGCCAGGAATAGGAGTCGCGCGGTGACTACGCCCATTGTTTGCAAGTATCGTTGAGAGGCCCCGATTGAGGAGCGTCCTGCTCCTCCGACAGCATTCTCGCCCCCGAAGTTAAAGAGATGCTAAACGCACTCATGGCTCCGAAGGACCACGTCATGCGGCGGACACCGCAGGCGCATGCAGCGGCGCCTCGACCGATTCGAGCGAAGTGTCGAGTGGAAGCACGATGCTCGCAGTCGTCCCCTCGCCGAGCCTACTCTTGAGCTCGAGGCTGCCGCCATGGAGGCGCGCCAGCCCCTTCACGACCGACAGCCCAAGCCCGGCCCCTTCATGACTCCTGTTGTAGGAACTATTTGCCTGCACGAAAGGATTGCCGAGCTTTGCCAGATCAGCATCGGCGATGCCGATACCGTTGTCGGCGACGGCGAGCACGACATTCCCCTTCTCGACCCGCGCGGAAACCCGCACCCATCCACCGGGCTCGGTGAACTTGATCGCGTTGGCGATCACGTTGAGCAGCATCTGCTTGCAGGCGCGCTTGTCGGCAGGAAGCTCGGGGATGCCGGGCGCAATATCGACTTTCAAAGTAAGAGACTTCTGCTCGGCGGTGTGCCTCATGATGTCGCAGCAGGACGTAACCAGCGAAGCCACGTTGAACGGCTCCTTCACGATCTTGAACTTGCCGGCCTCGATCTTCGACATGTCGAGAATGTCGTTGACGACGTTGAGCAGGTGCTCGCCGCTTTCATGGATAAGCCGCGCGTAATCGCGGTAGCGCGCTTCGCCGAGTGCGCCAAATAGTTCGCGGTTCAAGATTTCCGAGAAACCGATGACGGCATTGAGCGGCGTACGAAGCTCGTGGCTCATGCTGGCGAGAAATTGCGTTTTGGCCCGGCTTGCGCTTTCCGCTTCGTCGCGCGCTCTGAGCAGCTCGGCCTCTTGCGCCTTACGATCGGAAATATCGCGCGTCACCGCGACGATGCCGGGCTGATCGAGCTTGGCGCCATCCGCCGGCCGCATCGGCCTGCACCGCATCTCGACCCACGTATAGCGTGCCGGCTCGGCCCCGCCCGCCCTGCGTACTCTGAATTCCACCGCCATCGCTTCGTTGTTCGCCTGGCAGCGCGACAAAGCCGTGAGATAGGCCGGCCGGTCGGCCACGTGAACCCGCTCGAAGAGACCGTCGCCGAGGACTTTCTGCACGGACTCGCCGAGGAGCTGTTGCGCGGCAAGGGAGGCGAAGACCACTCTGCCCTTGTCGTCATGGCGCGTGATCATGTCGGTCGCGTTCTCGGCGAGTAGCCGGTAGCGTTCCTCGCCGGCGCGGACATCGCTCTCCGACCCTGCGTGCACCATCTGCACCATCACGGCCAAGCCCGCCGCATAGGCCGTCGCGGTGGCAGCGCCGACAAGTGCGAACTCCTGCGGCGGCAGCGGCAGGCCGTGCGCGTCCGGAACAAGGCCGAGAAGTCCCAGGGCCGCGAGGATGGCGAGCCCAAGACCCGCCGCGCCCGCCGACCACAAGACGATGCGCCGGTCGGTGGCGAGCGCCGCCTCGAGCGGCACCACCACCATCCACGGAATGAGCCCCGACCCGAGCCCTCCAGTCAGCCAGGAACAATAAGTGATGAGGCCGGCGAGGTTCGCCGCCGAAATCAGATGCGCGGCGCCGAATCGACCCGTCCTCGACAAGAAGACGGCGATGGCGATCGGCGTCAGCAGCCAGAGAAAGGCAAAGGCTCCGAGGATTGATGGTTTTCCGCCGACCACGAGGGAGATGGGAAACACGCACAGCGCGAGCAGACCGCCGAGGAGCCGCGACGCGATGAACGACTGGTGGCGCGCAACGGTCAGCGCGTCAAGCCGCGCAGAATCATGCACCAGCGAGCGGAAATACGCGCCAAGCCCGCGCCAACTCTCACGACCGAACACACGCATCTCGGAGCGGGCCAAGCGCCGCTTCGTCCCCGATTGTCTTGAGCCAGGGATTATTGGCAGCCGCGCTTAAGGAAAGCATAAAGCGCGCCCGCACCTTACGCGCCCGCTCACCCACGCGCCGCGGCCGGCGAACAATGGCCGCTCGGCGGGGAGCACCAGGCAAAGTTCATTAACCATCACATCCCCCGAATTGGATGAAATTTTCGACTCAAGTTTTATCGATTGCAGTGAAAGTCCCTTATTTCCTTTGCGTTATATTGCGTCCATCTGCAGGGGAATGCAGGGAACGACATGCGGCGCCAAAAGCCGCAGTTAACAGGAAGGGGCGAAGGGATGATGTTTCTGATCAGGACGGCCTTTTGGCTGATGATCCTTGTGTTGCTGTTGCCGACCGACGAGGAGCAGCAGAACCAGATTTACGGCACCGCCCAGGCAGCGTTCAACGACGTGGCGAGCTTCTGCGACCGCAATCCGCAGACCTGCGCCACGGGCCAAGAGGTCTTCGCGGTGTTTGTGCAGAAGACGCAATACGGCGCGGAGTTGGTCATGACCATGGTCGAGGAGCACACGGCTTCGACCGGCAATGGCGTGCCCGGCCCGGTGGCGATGCCCGGCGGGGGCGGCGTGATGCCGGTTCCGGCGGCGGCGCCGCTCGCGCCCACGACCTGGGACGAGACCAACTCTCAGGACACGTTGAGCCCCGATGACCGCGAGGCGGCCTGGGGCGGCCCTGACGTCTAGACCTAGCCGGCGACGGCCTTCCAGCCGTAACGCAACGCAATTTCTGAGCCGGCCGCACGGCGCGGCCTGAGCACGATGAGCCATTGGCAGCCCCCCGCCTGCCAACGGGGCGCGCGAGCCGGGACGGTTTTAAGCCCTTTCCCTCCCGACTTGCGCGCCCTCCCCTTTTTTTGCGTAAGGCTGGGTCGCGGCTGCCGCTATTGGTCTCTATATTGAGCCTATGGACAGTTTCACCGACACACGCCCGGCCGGCTTCGACGAAATCGTGGCCGACTTCGAGCTGCTCGACGACTGGGAGGATCGCTACCGCTATGTCATCGAGCTCGGCCGCAAGCTCGCGCCCCTTCCCGACGCGGAGCGGAACCCCGCCAACAAGGTGCAGGGCTGCGTCAGCCAGGTCTGGCTCTCGACCACGGTCGACCCCGACAGCGGGGCCCCTCGCCTCACCTTCATCGGCGACAGCGACGCCCATATCGTGCGCGGCCTGATCGCCATTCTTTTCGCCATCTATGTCGGCAAGACCGCCGACGAGATCTTGGCGATCGACGCCGCCAAGACCTTGGGCGCGCTCAATCTCAACGAGCACCTCACGCCGCAGCGCTCGAACGGCCTCATGGCCATGGTAAAGCGCATCCGGAGTGACGCCGAGAGCGCCAAGACGGGCACTCTGCACTGAGCATCTCTTACTCCTCCCCCCACGCATCGAGGCTCGGACGGTAGTCCGCTTCGCCCCAATGGCGCATGCGGCGTCTGGCCGTGCCGGGACCGTCCCCGGCGATCAGCCCGAAGTGCTTGGCGAGCCGGGTCAGCGCGATCTGCAACACGACCTTGCCGGCCCGTTGCGGCCAGCCATTCGCCTTCTCCGCCTCCTCGAGACCCTTCAGCTCGCAACAGATGCCGACGAGGATGCCTGAGAGCTCCGGCCCGACCGCCATCAGCGCGCGCATGACCCGCTCCTTGGCGGCAAGGACCTCGTCGCGCAGCGCCGCCGCGTTCGACGGCGCGCCGCGCCGCGACCGCTCCGACGCGGCAGGCGCCGCCCAGTTCGACGTCACGCGCGGGCTCAAATGGGCGAACCAGTAGTCGGCGCGCAAGCGCTCGCCGGCTTCGTACTGCGCCTCCGAGATCAGTGGGCGGCCGTTGCGGTCCTTCCGGCTCTTGAGCCAGCCGAGCGGACTCTCCGCCTCGTTGACCGTCACGGGGCGGCGCGCGCCGCCGATCTCGCGCATCGCCCGCGAGCGGAGCTGGTGCTGTTCGCGGAACGGATCGTCCCCGCTCAAGCTGCGCCGCAGATGCGACCGGCCTGCGTCTGACAGCACGAGGCGTTCTTCCTGCCATTGGATCAAATCCGCCGCGAGGCAGGCCTCGATCGCGCGGCGCGCCACCGCCTTGCCACCACCCTCTCCCGGCGAACTCTCGTCGTTGAGCCGGAAGCCGCCGTCTTCCGTCTTGCCGATAGAGGCACCCTGCGCGAGCCGGTGCAGCAATCGCCGAAGCTCGGCGGCCTGCGCCGCGGAGACCGGAATCCGGGCCCCGCTCATTGCCGCCTCCCGCCGCGCTCTTCCCTTACCCTCGTTGCGCTTTTTGCCTGCATCGCCGCACTCCTTGGTTGCTAGGAATCTAATCCTAGCATAGTCTAAGCAAGAACGGCGAGGTCAAAGGAGGCAAACATGTCAGGAGAACGCCGCGGCCGCCGGCCGGCAAGCACGAGCGAAAAACCCGGGAGCGCGGCCCGCTTGTTCGGGCCCATGGTGCGGGCCGGATCGCAAGCCTATGTCAGGCCGCGCGATCTGCCTCGGCTGCTCGCGCTATGGCCGCATGAGATCGAGGACGAGACGGAGCTAGGCGGGCTCCGCCTCCTGGCGAAGCTCCGCCGCGCGCTCCGCGCCGAGCGCCGCCGCGCCATCGCCGGTCATTGGAGCTACGACCTCAACCGGCATCTGGGGCTGCTCAGCGCCTACAGGGGCGAGCTTGCACGGCTTCGCTTGGGCGAAGCGGCCCTCAGCCGAATTGCACCCGCCGCGACTGCGTGCGCGCCGAAGGCCGGGAGCGGGAATAAGGGTAGAGGGTGAACTCGGCGGAGAGGTGATCGGTGCCGCTCGGGCCCGCGACGTCGTGGCAGAGGATCCTGTCCACTTGGCCGCCGTCCTCCGACAACGGCAGCCTCAGCCAGAACAGGACCACGTGGTCGCGGCCTTCGGCCGGACCGCGCACAACGCCGTGCGCTGGCACGCGCTCCCTCGCCACGCGGCCATGGATGCGGCGCCAATAGGCAGCGCAGTCTCCTGAGAACACCTCACCGATGCGCTTGCCGGTGATCTCCTGGCCGTAGATGTCACGAAGCCGCGTGCCGGCGAGCCTGAACAGGCCCTGGTCGACACCGTCCCTGAGGTCGATCAGTCCGAGATGGGGGAGCAGCCGCGGAACTTTTAGCGGGTCGAGGTCCGAGCGGGCGGGCATCGGCCGGTGCCCGGCCGATTGCAGCCAATAATCGAAGAGTTCGCGCTGTCCTTGCGTGACCAATTGGGCCCGAAAGGCTCGTCCGGACAGCATGTCAGTCCCCCCTTGCCGCGAGCCCTGCCGGTCTCGCGAATCGCTGCCAACGCCTCGACTATGTGGAGTTCGCCCGTCACATGCAAGCGACGCGAACCAAATTCACTAGGAGTCACAAAGGCTTGTGGTGAGACTCAAAGACTGGCACTCGATCTTGGGAAGCGCCTTTACCTACGTCTTTGCCCGAGCCCCATGCGCTTGGCGAGATCTGAACGCGCCGCCGCGTAGTTCGGCGCCACCATTGGGTAATCGTGGGGCAATCCCCACTTCTCCCGGTATTCCTCGGGCGACAGGTCGTAATGCGTCCGTAGGTGCCGCTTCAACGACTTGAACTTCTTCCCGTCCTCGAGGCAGACAATGTACTCCGGCGTGACCGACTTCTTCACTGGCACCGCAGGCTTCAACTCTTCCTTGGCGGGCATCCCAGATGCGCTGGAGGCTCTGCTCAAGGCGTCGAACACATTGTGGATCACGCCAGGCAGGTCGGTCGCGACAACCGTGTTGTTGCTGACATAGGCCGAGACGATCTCAGCAGTCAGTTCGACGAGTTCGTTCTTCTCCAGATTCGCGTCCATGAATTGGCTCCTTGATCCTGCCCAATTCCCGTTCCGCACCAAGCAAGCCACGAATGTGTGGCAGCTTGCACAACGACCGGGCCCACGGGACTTTGACCCACTATATTACGCCGTTTTTATGACGATGAACCACAATGTTCCGCAACTACAAAATGTACGGCACGCAAGCATGTTCAGCTGATTTGCTCTGTATAACACGCTTTGACGAAACCGCAACGCATCTCTTCTAACGAAAACTGTGAGCTAACCAGCCGAAACCCAACGCTGGCAGACTTTTTCACCGATACGCCCTCTTCCCTAGTTGGATTAGTTGAAAACCTCGAACTCTGGTCTGGTCCTCGGCGAAATTCTCAATCAAGCCTGCGTGACTCCGCCGCGAGACATCTTCGGCAGGTCCATTCCAATGCCTATATTCTGCCCCGACAAACGCAGATCGAAATGAAAGTGTTCCGCCGATGAGCAAAGTTGAGAAGAACGAGATGAAAGGTTCTGGCCCCCTCGCCACAACGGAGGCGGAGTGGCGCAAGAAGCTTTCGCCGGACCAGTATCACGTCACCCGTGAACATGGCACCGAGCGAGCCTTCAGCCATCCTTACTACGCCGAGAAACGCGGCGGGATGTATCGCTGCGTCTGTTGCGGCGCACCGCTCTTCAGCTCGGAGACCAAGTTCGACTCCGGCACCGGCTGGCCGAGCTTCACGGATGTCGCGGCTTCGGACACCGTGACGACCCACGAGGATAGTTCCTACGGCATGCGACGCATCGAGGTGCGGTGCGCCAAATGTGACGCCCATCTCGGCCACGTATTTCCCGACGGGCCCGGGTCGACGGGGTTGCGATACTGCATCAACGGGTGTGCGCTCGACCTTGACACGGATACGTCGAGCGGCAAGACCAGCGCGTAACCTGTCTGCCGCTGCAGTATCAAGGCATGAGCGAAAAGCTTTTCCGCGCGCGAGCGCCTCGCGCCGTTCGCCGATCCTCGACCACGCGCCATCACGGCATCGAGCGTGCGGACGACTACGCTTGGCTGCGCGCTGCCAATTGGCAGGCGGTGATGCGCGATCCCCCCGTGCTCGACCCCGATATCCGCGCGCATCTCGAAGCGGAGAACGCCTACACCAAGGCGGTGATGTCGGATACGGAGGCGCTGCAGGCGACGCTGTTCGCGGAGATGAAGGGGCGCATCAAGGAGGACGATGCCACTGTCCCCGCCCCTGATGGCGCCTTCGCCTACTACACGCGCTATGTGACCGGCGGGCAGCATCCCCTGTTCTGCCGCACACCCCGCGGTGGCGGCCATGAGCAGATCCTTGTCGACGGCAATGCGCTCGCCGCAGGCCACGCCTATTTCCGCATCGCCAATGTCGCTCACAGCCCCGACCACGACCTTGTCGCCTATGCCGTCGATACCAAGGGCTCGGAGTTCTACACCGTCAGCGTCATCGAGGCGGCGACCGGCAAATCGGTGGATGCCCGCATCGCCGACAACAACGGCAGCTTCGTCTGGGCGGCGGACGGCAGGACACTGCTTTATGTGTGGCTGGACGAAGAGCACCGCCCGCGCCGGCTTTTCACGCATGGCGTCGGCGCACAGGGCGCGGACCAACTCATCCACGAGCAGGCAGATCCAGGCTTTTTCCTTGGGCTCGGCACGACCCACGACAAGCGCTACCTCCTGCTCAGCGTGCATGACCATGAGACGGCGGAGATCAGCCTGATCGACGCAGCCGACCCGTCATCGCCGCCGCGCCTCGTCACGCCCCGCCAGGCAGAGCACGACTACTCGGTCGACCATCATGACGGCCGCCTCGTCATCCTCACCAACTCCGACGGTGCCGAGGATTACCGCATCGTCGAGGCATCGGTCGACGCGCCAGGCCGCGAGAACTGGCGCGAGATCGAGCCCCACCGCCCCGGCCGGCTGATCCTCGACGTTGTCGCCTACAAGGACTTCCTGGTGCGTCTCGAGCGCGAGGACGGGCTGCCGCGCATCGTCGTCCGCCGCTTCGCCGGCGGCGAGGAACATGACATCGCCTTCGCCGAGGAGGCGTATGCGCTCGGCATCTCGCCCGGCTATGAGTACGACACCGCGACCTTGCGCTTCACCTATTCGTCCATGACCACGCCCGCCCAGGTATTCGACTACGACATGGCCGCGCGCACCCGCGTCTTGCGCAAGACGCAAGAGGTGCCGAGCGGCCACGATCCGAGCGCCTATGTGACCCGCCGCATCATGGCGCCGGCCAAGGATGGCGAGACCGTGCCGGTGTCCCTGCTCTACCGCAAGGACTTGAAGCTCGACGGCACCGCGCCCCTCCTCCTCTACGGCTACGGCGCCTACGGCATGACCATCCCCGCCGGCTTCTCCACCAACGCGCTCAGCCTCGTCGACCGCGGTTTCGTCTACGCCATCGCCCATGTCCGCGGTGGCAAGGATAAGGGCTACCGCTGGTACAAGTGCGGAAAGCGCGACAAGAAGGTGAACACCTTCACCGACTTCATTGCCGCGGGGGAGCACCTCGTCCGCGCGCGCTTTACGGCGCGCGGCCGCATCGTGGCGCATGGCGGCAGCGCCGGCGGCATGCTGATGGGGGCCGTCGCCAACATGGCGCCCGATCTGTTTCTCGGCATCATCGCCGAGGTGCCGTTCGTCGACGTGCTGACCACCATGCTCGATGCGAGCCTGCCGCTGACCCCGCCCGAATGGCCCGAATGGGGCAATCCCATCGACAATGCCGAAGCCTACCGCACGATCGCGGCCTACTCGCCCTACGACAACGTGGGGGCGCAAGCCCACCCGCACATCCTTGCCCTTGCCGGCCTCACCGACCCGCGCGTCACCTACTGGGAGCCCGCCAAGTGGCTGGCGAAGCTCCGCGAACGCGACACCGGCGGCAATCTTCTCCTCCTGCGCACCAACATGGAGGCGGGTCATGCCGGCGCCTCCGGCCGCTTCGAGCGCCTGAAGGAGATCGCTCTCGCCTACGCCTTCGCGCTCAAGATCGCTGGCGTCAGTGAGACCGTCTAAGCGGGCAAATTCCCGTCACACCGGCAAATTTCTGAGTGGGTGGCCCTGGATTCCGGCTTGCGCCGGAATGACGAGTGGGGCAGCTAGTTGGGTCTATTAACTCGCTACAGCCGCCATGCTGCTATCTCACGACAAATCTCAGGTCCTCATCATTGACGTTCAGGACAAGCTCCTAAGCGCCATCTCCGGCAAGGACCGGGTGGTGGACCGTTGCGTGCGCCTCGTCATGGCGGCGCGCAAGCTCAGCATCCCCATCACCCTGTCCGAGCAATATCCGCAAGGGCTCGGGCCGACGGTCGATTCGATCCGCGATGCCTTCGCCAATGACGGTTTCGTCGCCGACAAGACCGAGTTCTCCTGCGTGCGGAACGGATTTCTGCGCGACCGGCTGCACGATTTGCGCCGTCAGGGCCGCTCCCAAGTGGTGATCGGCGGCATTGAGGCCCATGTCTGTGTGTTGCAGACGGCAATCGACCTGGAGTCCCAAGGCTTCGAAGCCTTCGTTGTCGCCGATGCGGTCGGCTCCCGTTCCAAGCTGAGCCGTAAGCTCGCCCTCTCCCGCCTGCAGAAGTCGAGCGTCGACGTGGTCGACAGCGAAATGGTCCTGTTCGAGTGGATGGAGCGCGCCGGTACGCCCGAGTTCAAGGAGCTCCAGGCGCTGATCAAGTAGCCCTTCCTGAACGGCGGCTGCAAATTCGGTTCATGCAGCGTTCAGGTGGGAAGCCGCACGGTCCTCAGCGTCAGATCCCTGTACTGATGTAGCGAACCTTCCTCGGCACCGGGCGCGGAGTTCAGGGGCTCCGCGCCCACCCTCTCCCCCAAAGTTAAATCCCGCATTGACAGAGACTTCACGCATTTTGTGCGTGAAGCCCGGCCCTGTTGTTGCGTCCCGTTCGGGGAACCTTTAGCTTTCGGCAGTCATTCCTACCTTACGACCCTACTCACATCCCCCGGAGGCCTGCCGTGGCATTCGAACTTCCACCCCTTCCCTACGATTACGAGGCGCTTCAGCCCTACATGTCGGCCGAGACCCTCCATTATCACCATGACAAGCACCACAAGGCGTATGTCGACAACCTCAACAAGCTGATCCAGGGCACCGAATTCGAGAAGCTCGGGCTTGAGGACATCGTCAAGAAAAGCTTCGGCAAGAATGCCGGCGTCTTCAACAACGCCGCGCAGGACTTCAATCACATCCAATTCTGGCCGTGGATGAAAAAGGGCGGCGGCGGCAAGAAAGTGCCGGGTTCGGTGCTCGCCATGATCGATCGCGACCTCGGCGGCTTCGACAAGTTTCGCGCCGACTTCATCGAGGCGGGCAAGACCCAGTTCGGCTCGGGCTGGTGCTGGCTGTCGCTGAAGGACGGCAAGCTCGAAATCACCAAGACGCCGAACGGCGAGAACCCGCTGGTGCACGGCGGCTGGCCGCTGCTCGGCTGCGACGTGTGGGAGCACTCCTATTACATCGACTATCGCAACGAGCGGCCGAAATATCTCGAGGCGTGGTTCGACAATCTCATCAACTGGGAGCATGTCGAAGAGATGTACGCCCAAGCGCCGAACAAGTAGCCGCGTTCGACACGAACGGATTGCTGACGGGCGGCTTCAAGGCCGCGCGTTTTGCGTTCGAGCCTAGACCTCGCTGACAGCCTGATCGGCGGCCTCGCTCGCTTCCAGCCAACGCGCCTCCGCGGCGGCAAGGTGGCGCTCGACCTCGCCGCGCTTCTTCATGAGGTCGCTGGCCGCCAAGCCGTCGGCAGGCTCTGCCAGCAGTGCGTCGATTTCGTCGCGTTTCTTCCAGAGCCGCTTCATCTCCGCCTCTGCTTGCACGGCCGCCTTGCGCAAAGTCTTGGTCCGCTCGCGGGCATCCGCCGCCAAGCGGCGCTCGTCCTTGCGGCTGACACGCTTGCCTGAGTCTTGGCCATTGCCGCCCTTGGAGGAACCCGCGCCCAGCACCTGGTTGCGATAGTCGTCGAGACTGCCGTCGAAATCTTTCGCCGTGCCGCCGTCGACCAGCACCAGCCGGTCGGCGATGAGCCCCAAGAGATGCCGGTCGTGGCTGACCACCACCACCGCGCCGCCGAACGCGGCGAGAGCCTGAACCAGGGCCTCGCGCGCGTCCACGTCGAGATGGTTTGTCGGCTCGTCGAGAATGAGAATATGCGGCGCGTCGCGTGTGATCAGCGCCAGCGACAGGCGAGCGCGCTCGCCGCCCGAGAGCTGACGTACGGCCACATGCGCCTTGTCGCCGGAGAAGCCGAAACGGCCGAGCTGCGCGCGCACCGCGCCCGGCTTGGCGTCGGTCAGCAGGCGCTCCATGTGCTGGAGCGGCGTGTCGTCAGGCACCAGTTCCTCGATCTGGTGCTGCGCGAAGTAGCCGACGCTCAACTTGCCGCTCGCCGCGATTTTCCCGTCCATCGCCGCTAGCTGGCCGGCAAGCAAGCGCGCCAAGGTGGTCTTGCCGTTGCCGTTGCGGCCAACGAGCGCGATACGGTCGTCCGGGTCGATTCGCAGGTTCAGCCACGACAGCACCGGCTTACTGGGCGTGTAACCGACGCTGGCATCCTCAAGCACGATGAGCGGCGGCTTGAGCTCCTTGGGGCTTGGGAAGTCGAACACGAGCGAGGCATCCTCGGCCGAAGCGGCGACCGGCTCCATGCGGGCCAGCATTTTCAGGCGGCTCTGCGCCTGCCGCGCCGTATGCGCCTTGTAGCGCCAGCGATCGACATAGGCTTGCAGCTTCTTGCGCCTGGCCTCCTGGTTCGCGCGCGCCGCCTCGGTTTGCACCTGGCGTTCGCGTAGCTGCCGCTCGAACTGATCGTAGTTCCCCGCATAAAGCGTGGTCTTGCCGCGTTCCACATGAAGGATGTGGTCGGCAACATTGTTCAGAAGATCGCGCTCGTGGCTCACGACGATCAGGCTGCCGCGATAGGTCTTGAGGAACGACTCGAGCCACAGCGCCGCTTCGAGGTCGAGATGGTTCGACGGCTCGTCGAGCAGCAAGAGGTCGGGCTCCGAGAACAGCAGGGCCGCAAGCGCGGCCCGCATGCGCCAGCCGCCGGAGAACGTGTCGAGCGATTCGTGCTGTGCCTCTTCCGTGAAGCCTAGACCGGCGAGAATGCGCGCCGCCCGCGCCGGCGCGCCGTGGGCGTCGATGGCATTGAGCCGCTCGTGGATGTCGGCGATGCGATGCGGGTCCGTGGCGTGCTCGGCCTCCGCCAGAAGCGCGGCACGCTCGGTTGCCGCGGCGAGCACCGTTTCGAACGGCGTGGCCTTTCCCCCCGGCCTCTTGCGCCAGATAGCCGACACTCCAGCCGGACGGCGCCTTGATCCCGCCGCCATCCGGCTCGTGGAGCCCGGCGATCAGCTTGAGCAAAGTCGACTTGCCGGCGCCGTTCCGGCCGACCAGACCCACATGCGCCCTCGGCGGCAGGAAGGCGGAGGCGCCATCCAGCACGAGGTGGCCGCCGAGGCGCAAGGAGATGGCGTCAAGCGTGAGCATGGGCGTCGTGATAGCACAGGTCGGCGCGGGGTTGCGCGCTGCCTAGCGCTTCCGCTGGATGCCGCCGAGCGCGCCGCGTTTGATGGAGTCCTCCAGAACGCGGGTCGCCATGGGCACGGCCGAGCGGACGATCGCCTTGCCGAGGCTGGTCCAGAAGCCGTCGCTGCGCGAGCTGCCGCCGGACTTCTTTCTTTCGGCCTTCTCCTCGACCTCCGCTGCTTGCGTTTCGGCGCGCTTCGCCGTCCGCTTTTGCAGGATTTCGTGCGCCGACTCGCGATCCTCAACCTCGTCGTATTCGCCGGCCACCGGGCTCGCTTTGATCACCGCCTTGCGCTCTGCCTCGGTGATCGGACCGACCCGTGCATTGGGTGGCTTGACGAAGGTATGCTCGACGATGGTGGGTTGCCCCTTCTGATCGAGCGTCGACACCAGCGCCTCGCCGATGCCAAGCTCCATGATCGCCTTTTGCGTGTCGATGTCGGGATTCTTGCGGAACGTCTCGGCCGCCGCCTTGACCGCCTTCTGCTCCGCAGGGGTAAAGGCTCGTAGCGCATGTTGCACCCGGTTGCCGAGCTGGCGCGACACGGTGTCTGGCACGTCGAGCGGATTCTGCGTCACGAAATAAACGCCCACCCCCTTGGAACGGATGAGGCGCACCACTTGCTCGACCTTCTCCAACAGCGCCTTCGGCGCGTCGCGGAACAGCAGATGTGCCTCGTCGAAGAAGAACACGAGCTTTGGCTTGTCGGGATCGCCCACCTCGGGCAACTCCTCGAACATCTCCGACAACAGGAACAGAAGGAAGGTCGCGTAGAGCCGCGGGCTTTCCATCAGCCTGTCGGCGGCGAGTACACTGATATAGCCGCGCCCGTCGCGCGCGACCCGCATCACATCGCTGACTTTCAGCGCCGGCTCGCCGAAAAAGTGCGCGCCGCCCTGCTGCTCCAAGACGAGCAGCGAGCGCTGGATCGAGCCAACCGAGGCTTTGGTGATGTTGCCGTATTTGGTGGTGAGCTGATCGGCGCGCGCTGCGAGGTCCTCGAGCAGCGACTGCAAGTCCTTGAGGTCGAGAAGCGGCAGCTTCTCATCGTCGGCGATCTTGAAAGCGATATTGAGCACGCCCTCTTGCGCTTCACTGAGGTCCATCAGCCGCGACAGGAGCAACGGGCCGAGCTCCGAGATGGTCGTGCGAATCGGATGACCCTGCTTGCCGAACAAATCCCAGAAGATGACGGGATAGGCCTTGAACTCGACCTCGTAGCCGATCAGCGCGGCCCGCTCCTCGATCCAGCCTTTGGCCTCGCCCTTCTCGGCCACGCCGGAGAGGTCGCCCTTCACATCGGCGCAGAACACCGGCACGCCCTGGTCTGAGAAGGCCTCGGCAATGCCTTGCAAGGTCACCGTCTTGCCGGTGCCGGTGGCGCCGGTGATTAGCCCGTGCCGGTTGGCGAGCCTGAGCAAAATGAACTCCGGCTTGTTGCTCTGGCCGAGATAGACGCTCGCCTCCGGGAGCAGCGCGCGATCCAGTTTGGCGACGCCTACGGCCGCATCGGCCGCAGCCTTTGTTTTTGCCGCGCTCGTCTTCGGTGCTGCCTTCTTCCGAGCCATGCCGCAATCTCCCCCTCGTTGCCTGCGGCACTTTAGCGGGTGGCGAGCCTGCCCGCCAAGGTGGCCTATGGCGCATGACACGTTCTCCGCTATCCCTCGCGGGTTTCTCGCGCCGCGGGCTTCGTGCTAGGGAGAGCGAGTGCAACTTAGGCGTTGATGGATATGGCTGAACTTCCCTTGGCCCGGGACTTTCCTGCTGCCGATGAGGCGGAATGGAAGGCGCTGGTAGAAGAGGCGCTGAAGGGCGCGCCGTTGGCGTCGCTCAGGTCCGAGACCTATGACGGCATCGTCATCGAGCCGCTCTACGCCCGCGCGCAGGAGGCGCGCGTCGTTCCCGGCCGCACGCCGGGCACGCCGTGGGCGGTGATGCAGCGCGTCGAGATCGCCGATCCCGCCGCCGCCAACGCGCAGATCCTCGAAGATCTGAACAACGGCGCCAACGGTTTCTCGCTCGTGTTCCAGGGCTCCATTGGCGATTATGGTTATGGCTTGCCGCCGTCGGAGGCGCTTCTCAAGGACGCGCTCAAAGACGTGCACCTCGAATGGGGTGTTCCCATCGAACTGCAGCTTGGTCCGCGCTGCAAGGACGCGGCGCTCATGCTCGCGAACCACGTGCAGCAGAGGGGCATCGCGCCAAGCGATGTGAACATCCGCTTCGGCTTCGACCCGATTGGCGTGCTCGCGGCCAACGGTTGGAACAACGTGATCTGGCCGGACATGTCGAATGTCTTGGCCGGCCTCGCCGGGGAATTGGTCGATCAGGGATTCACGGGCCCCATGGCCGCCGGCGACGGCAGACCGGTGCATGCCGCCGGCGGTTCCGAAGCGCAGGAACTGGCCTTCGCGCTCTCCGCCGCGCTCGCCTATGTCCGCGCGATGCACGAAGGCGGCATTCCGCTCGACGCCGCGCGGCGTCTCATCTTCTTCCGCCTTGCCGCGGACCAGAACCAGTTCCTCACCATCGCCAAGTTCCGCGCCATCCGAAAATTGTGGTCGCGCGTCGAGGAGGCCTGTGGGCTCACGCCGGAGCCGGCCTTCGTCGCCGCCGAAACGGCGTGGCGCATGATGACCAAACGCGATCCGCACGGGAACATCGTGCGGGGCACGATCGCAGCGCTTGCCGCCTCCGTCGGCGGCGCCAACGCCGTGACCGTGCTGCCGTTCAGCGCCGCCGTCGGACTCCCCGACGCTTTCGCCCGCCGCATTGCCCGCAACACACAGACGATCCTGTTGGAAGAGTCGAACCTCTATCGCGTCGCCGATCCGTCCGCGGGCTCCGGCGCCATCGAGTCACTGACCGATCAGCTCTGCCGGATGAGCTGGTGGTTCTTCCAGAAGATCGAGGGCTGGGGTGGTCCCGCCGAGGCGCTGCGCAGCGGACGAATCCAGCGCGCCGTGGCGCGGGTGCGGGCGGAGCGCGAGACGAAAATCGCTCATCGAATCGAGTCCCTGGTTGGCACGACTGACTTTCCCGATCTCGACGAAGCGGAAATCCCGGTACTTGACGCCTTCCCCTCGTGGGCGTGGGACAATCCCGGCGAGCGGATGGCGGAACCATTGCATCCCAGCCGTCTCGCCACGCCGTTCGAGGAGTGGCGCATGATAAGCAACCTCTATCTCGCCGGGCACGGCGACCGGCCGAAGATCTTCCTCGCCTGTCTCGGGCGTCCCGCCGACTTCAACGCGCGCGCGAGCTTCGCCAAGAGCCTGTTCGAGGCGGGCGGCATCGAGGCCATCGCGCCAGAGACCGCACAGTCCCGTGACGAAATGCTCAAGGCCTTCAAGGCGTCGGGCACTTTGTTCGCCTGCCTCTGCTCCTCCGACAAGGTTTATGACGCCGAGGGCGCCGATGCGGTAAAGGCGCTCGCCAAGGCGGGCGCGAAGCACATCTATGTCGCCGGCAAGCCGGGTGCCTCCGAAGAAGCGCTAAGGTCGGCCGGGGTGGAGGCTTTTGTGTCCACCGGCGCCAATGCGCACACGACGTTTTTCGTACTTTACGCGCATTTGGGGTATTAGGCGGGCACGACCCAAGAGGAACAACAGTGGCTGGGATTCCGAAATTCACCGAGATCGATTTCGAGGAGCCGCGCGAGCCGTTGCTGGCGACGGACGCGGCCCCCTGGGAGACGCCGGAAGGCATCGCGGTGAAGCCGGTCTACGGGCCAGACGACTTGCAGGGTCTCGACTTTCTCGATGGCATGCCGGGTATCCCGCCATATCTCCGCGGCCCCTACCCCACCATGTACGTGCAGCGGCCGTGGACCATCCGCCAATATTCCGGCTTCTCCACTGCGGAGGACTCCAACGCCTTTTACCGGCGCAACCTCGCCGCCGGCCAACAGGGCGTTTCCATCGCCTTCGATCTCGCCACCCATCGCGGCTACGACTCCGATCATCCGCGCGTCACCGGCGACGTCGGCATGGCCGGCGTCGCCATCGACTCCATCTACGACATGCGCACCCTGTTCGATCACATCCCGCTCGATCAGGTGTCCGTGTCGATGACCATGAACGGCGCGGTGCTGCCGGTGCTTGCGCTGTTCATTGTCGCCGGCGAGGAGCAGGGCGTGCCCCACGGCCAGCTCTCCGGCACGATCCAGAACGACATCCTCAAAGAGTTCATGGTGCGGAACACCTACATCTACCCGCCCGAGCCGTCGATGCGCATCGTCTCCGACATCATCGGCTACACCTCGCAGCACATGCCGAAGTTCAACTCGATCTCGATCTCCGGCTACCACATGCAGGAAGCAGGCGCGACGGCCGACCTCGAGCTCGCCTACACGCTCGCCGACGGCATCGAATATGTGCGCGCCGGCATTGCCGCCGGCCTCGACGTGGACGCCTTCGCGCCGCGGCTTTCCTTCTTCTGGGCCATCGGCATGAACTTCTTCATGGAGATCGCCAAGATGCGCGCGGCGCGGCTGCTGTGGGCGAAGCTCCTGATGGACGAATTCAAGCCCAAGGACCCGCGCTCGCTGGCGCTGCGCACCCACTGTCAGACGAGCGGCTGGAGCCTCGCCGCGCAAGACGTGTTCAACAACGTCGTGCGCACTTGCGTCGAGGCCATGGCAGCGACCCAAGGCCATACCCAGTCGCTGCACACCAACGCGCTCGACGAGGCGCTGGCGCTGCCCACGGATTTCTCCGCGCGCATCGCCCGCAACACCCAGCTGATGTTGCAGCTGGAGAGTGGCACCACAAGCATCATCGACCCATGGGGCGGCAGCTTCTACGTCGAGCGCCTCACCTACGACCTCGCCGCCCGCGCCATGAAGCACATCGAGGAGGTCGAGAAGTTCGGCGGCATGGCACGCGCCATCGAGGCCGGCATTCCGAAGCGCATGATCGAGCAGGCGGCGACGGCCACGCAAGGGCGCATCGACTCCGGGCGCCAAACCATCGTCGGCGTCAACAAGTACCGCACCGACAGCGACGCCGACATCGCCATCCTCAAGGTCGACAACCGCGCGGTGCGCCGCCAGCAGCTCGAGAAGCTCGCGCGGCTGAAGGCCGAGCGCGACGAAGCGGCGGTCGAGCGCGCCCTTGACGCCCTCACCGAAAGTGCCGAGACAGGCAGGGGAAATCTGCTCGAGGGCGCAGTCGCGGCCGCCCGCGCCAAGGCGACCGTCGGCGAGATTTCCTATGCCCTGGAAAAGGTTTACGGCCGCCACCGGGCCAACGTTTCGGCAATCACCGGGGTCTATAAGGCTGAGATGGGCGGCAAGGACGGAAATATGAGCCGGGTCAGCAAACTAATCGAGAGCTTTGAGACCGAGCACGGCCGCAGGCCCCGCATCCTGGTCGCCAAGATGGGCCAGGACGGCCATGACCGCGGCCAGAAGGTCATTGCTAGCGCCTTCGCCGATCTCGGTTTCGATGTCGATATCGGACCCTTGTTCCAGACCCCGGAAGAAGCCGCGCGCCAGGCGATCGAAAACGACGTGCATATTCTCGGCGTGTCGTCGCTGGCCGCCGGGCACCTGACCCTGGTGCCGGCGCTACGCGAGGCGCTCGAAGCCCTCGGCCGCGGCGACATCATGATTGTGGTCGGCGGCGTGATCCCTCCGCAGGATTATCCCGAGCTTTACGCGGCCGGCGCCAAGGCGATCTTCGGCCCCGGCACGCCGATCGCCGACGCCGCCATCGATATTCTCGGCAAGCTCGGCGTGAGCGGCGCCAAGGCCGCCGCGGAGTAGCGACGACCCGCACCCCCCACATCCCAACTTGCGCTTTGGTCGGTTTGCCCCTACCCGCAATGCATGAGCGGTAGCAAGAGAGCCCACAGTCTCGACGATCTGGCGAAGGCCATCCGCGCCGGCGATCGAGTGGCCTTGGGCCGCGCCATCACTCTCATCGAAAGCGTGAAGCGCGAGGATCAGCTCCGCGCGCAAGACCTGCTCGAAGCGCTCCTTCCCTATACCGGCAAGTCCATCCGCGTCGGCATCAGCGGGCCGCCCGGCGCCGGCAAGTCGACCCTGATCGATCAGCTGGGGCTAAACCTCATCGCCCAGGATCACAAGGTCGCCGTCCTCGCTGTCGATCCCACCTCCTCGCGCACCGGCGGCTCGATCCTCGGCGACAAGACGCGCATGGGGCGCCTTGCCGGCGAGGCAAATGCTTTCATCCGTCCCTCCCCGGCCGGCGCGAGCCTCGGCGGCGTCACCAAGACAACGCGCGAGAGCATTGCCCTTGCCGAGGCGGCAGGCTTCGACGTCGTGCTGGTGGAGACCGTGGGCGTTGGCCAGTCCGAGACCGCCGTCTCCGACATGGTCGACGTGTTCGTGGTGGTGGCAATCCCCGGCGCCGGCGACGAGCTGCAAGGCATCAAGCGCGGCCTGCTCGAGCTTGCCGACATCGTCGCCGTCAACAAAGCGGACAGCGACAATGTCGAGCGCGCCAACCGGGCGGCGATGGAGTACCGCACGGCGCTGCATATTCTCGCTGCCGGTCATCCGAACTGGTCGCCGGTCGTGCTGACCCTCTCGGCGCGCGACAACAAGGGCCTCGACGAGTTGTGGGCGAAGATCACGGAGCGCCATTCGTCCATTGCCCAATCCGGGATCCTCGCCGAGCGCCGGAGCGACCAGGCGGCGGCGTGGATGCGCGAGATCTTCGAGGAGCGCCTGCTCGCCGCCTTCAAGGGCGGCAGGCGCGCCGCACGCCACTACCAGGAACTCGAGGACAAGGTCCGCGCCGGCGAGATGACCCCCGCCGCCGCCGCCGCGGAACTGGGGCGGCTCGTGGGGCTGAACGAGCCCGAGTAACCAAGCGCCAGCGAATTCACTTTTCTCCTGCTTAAGGCGCTTGTAAGCCAATTGCATGGCACGCCCTCGCGTCCTCATCACGGGCTTCGGGCCCTTTCCCGGCACGCCCGAAAATCCTTCAGGCTGGCTCGCCGAGACCTTGGCGCGACAGGTCCCAGACCTCGACTGCGACCTCCACGCAAGGGTGCTGCCCACGGAATGGGAAGTCGTGGCCAGGCTCGCGCCGTCTCTCTACGAGTCGTTGCAACCCCATGTCATGATTCACTTCGGCGTCAGCGCGCGGGCCAAGACCCTGCGCATCGAGCGCTCCGCCCATAACCGCACGTCGCCGCGCGCCGATGCCTGCGGCGCGCTGCCGGGAGCCCGCGCAATTTCGCCAGGCGGCGCCGAACGTCTCCACACCAGGCTGCCGGTGACGGCACTCTCCGCGCATCTCCGGGCGCTCGGCTATCCGGCCGGCGCATCGCATTCCTGCGGGCGTTATCTGTGCAACTTCCTTTACTACCGCTCCCTCGAATGGGCGGAGCCGCGGTCGCGGCATGCTCTGTTCGTCCACGTGCCGCCTCTGGCGTCGCATGGCGCCCCGCTCGCCCCAGAAAGTCTGCTGCAGGCCGCGCAGGACATCGTGCGATTCGTGCTCCACTATGCGGACAAACGCGAGGCGGCGGCTTGATGACCCTCGGTCGTCGCGAGCTGATGCTGGCGGGCCTCGGCGCCGGCCTTGCCGCCGCGGCGGGTCCGCGTACGGCGAATGCACGCGAGGCGGACGCACCGCAAGGGTCGAGCACTTCCGAAATCGTGCCGGCCGGCGGTGCCATCGAGCAGACCGCGACCTTGCAGGCGGCCGCCGACGCCGCGGCGCAATCGGGCAAGCCGCTCTTTCTCCCCGCCGGCACTTACGCGACGGCGCGGCTTGTCCTCAAATCGGGAACCCACATTGCCGGCGTACCCGGACTCACCATCCTCCGCTATGCCGGCGGCGGCGCGATCGTCGGCACCGAAAACTCGGAAAATGTGCGTCTGTCCGGCCTCGTGCTCGATGGCGGCGGCACGCCGCTCGGCGAGAACGGCGCGCTCTTGACAGCGGCCGACGCGACCCATCTCGACGTCTCGGACTGCCGCTTCATGGGCAGTGCCGAGGATGGCATCGTGCTGCGCAAAGCCGCCGGGCGCATCGCCGACTGCGAGATCGCCGACATCGCCAAGGCCGCGCTATTCAGCGAGGACGCGCGCGGGCTCGAGATCGCCCACAACCATGTGCACGATTGCGGCAACAACGGCATCCTCGTCTGGCGGTCGGAGGTCGGCGAGGACGGCACCATGGTCAGCTCGAACCGCATCGAGCGGATCGGCGCCAAGAGCGGCGGCAGCGGCCAGAACGGTAATGGTGTCAATGTCTTCCGCGCCGGTTCGGTGATCGTGAACGGCAACCGCATCACCGACTGCGCCTTCTCGGCGGTCCGCGCCAACTCCGGCTCCAACTGCCAGATGATCGCCAATTCCTGCGCCCGTCTCGGCGAGGTCGCGCTCTACGCCGAATTCTCCTTCGAGGGCGTGGTGATTGCCAACAACATCGTCGACCAGGCTGCGATGGGAGTCTCGGCTACCAACTTCAAGGAAGGTGGCCGGCTCGCCGTGGTGCAAGGCAATCTGATCCGCAATCTGTTCTTCCGCAAGGACGCCGACACCCGCGGGATCGGCATCGCCGTGGAGGCCGACAGCGTGGTCAGCGACAACGTCATCGAGGGCGCGCCCGCTTACGGCATTCTCGTCGGTTGGGGCGATTATCTCCGCGACGTCAGCGTCACCGACAATCTTATCCGCAAATGCCATATCGGCATCGGCGTCTCGGTGAGCCCGTCGGCCGGCACGGCGCTGATCACCGACAATCTGATCACCGATGCCAAGGACGGCGCCATCCGCGCCATGAACGGACCAACGCCGGTCGGCCCCGATCTCGCCAAGCAAAGCGCCGAGGCCTATCGCAACCTCGCCGTCTACGCCAACGTCGCACGCTAGCCGGCGGCGCGACTCCTCGTTTCGGCCAGTCCATCGAGCGCGCCGCGTAGTTCCGCGCTTGCCGCCGTCCGTCCCACGGCAAGTCCCCGCCAGTTATACAGCGCGCCGTCGAGCTGATCGGCGAGCACGTTCCGCGCCTTCGGCAGGAACGCAGCGAGGACCTCGCTCATGACCCGCTCCGTGCCGCGCTTGGCGCCGTCGTCAATCTTGAGCGCGAGCCCGAGACCGAGGTCAGGCAGCGCGGCGCAGTGCACCCCCTCGGCGCCGCCTTTGACGAAGATCAACGGTGCAAGCCCGCGCAGCACGACGGTGTCGAAGCGTCCTTCGCCGGCCACCAGAACCGGTGCGGCGAAGCACGCCTGCTTCAACCGCGCCGCAGCCTGCGCGCGCTCGGGCGCAAATCCCCATCCTGTGCCGAACCTGGCGAAGCCGCGCGCCAGCGCCATGAGCGGCACGGCGTGGGTGGGCAGTGAGCACCCGTCGATCCCCGCGCGATCGGGATCGAGCGCGACTCCGCAAGTCTCTGAAAGGATTCGCGCGATCATGACCTGGAGGGGATGGTCCGGCTTCTCGTAGCCGCGCGGGCTGTATCCCAAATGCACCGCAGCGGCGAGCATGCCGGCATGCTTGCCGGAGCAGTTGTTGTGGATGGCCCCGGGGCGCTTGCCGCCCCGCAGCAGCGCCCGCGTCATCGCCTCGCTCACCGGCCAATGCGCGCCACAAGCGAGATGACTTTCGTCGAGCCCCGCCTTGGCCAGCAGACCCGCTACCGCGTCGAGGTGAACCTGATCGCCGCTATGAGACGCACACGCCACGGCGAGCTCCGCGTCGCTCAGCCCGAACGCGTCGGCAGCGCCGCTTTCCACCAAGGGAATGGCCTGGAGCGCCTTGACGGCAGAGCGCGGATAAATCGGGCGCTCCACGTCGCCGAATGCCAGCACGAGCCGCCCGTCCGCGTCCGCGACGGCGATGGCGCCGCGATGTTGACTCTCGATGAGCGATCCCCGGTGGACATCGACGAGAACCGGATTGTCGGAGGCCGTCATACTCACGCCGCAGCGATAAACAGAGGGGCTCGGCGCGCGCCCCACTGTCCCGGCACCGGCTCGAAGGTCCCGGCGCATGGCTCATCGCAGGCGGCGCAGCGCCCCTGCGCATCGAGCCCCCATGACGTGATGGTGTAACCGTCGCGTCCGATCGTGCACGCGCCGCAGGCGTGGCAGTAGGTGCTCTGCCCCGCCTCATCGTGGATGTTGCCGGTATAGACGTAGCGTAGCCCCGCAGCCCGCGCGATGTCGCGCGCCCGGGTCAAGGTGGCCGGCGGCGTGCGCGGCGTGTCGCGCATCTTCCAGTCGGGATGAAACGCGGTGAAGTGGAGCGGCGCATCTACGCCCAGTCTCTCCGCCACCCATTCGCTCAGCGCGCCAACTTCTTGAGAGGAATCGTTTTGTCCCGGGATCAGCAGAGTGGTGATCTCGAGCCACGTGCCGGTCTCGTGCCGCACGTAAAGCAACGTGTCGAGCACGGCGTCGAGCGAGCCGGTGCAGAGCTTGTGATAGAAGCCCTCGGTGAAGCCTTTGAGATCGATATTGGCGGCATCCATGGCGGCGAAAAACTCCGGCCGCGCCGCCTCGCCGATATAGCCGGCCGTGACGGCCACCGTCTTCACGCCAACCTCGCGACACGCCGCGGCGACGTCGACCGCATATTCGAGGAAGATCACCGGGTCATTGTAGGTGAAGGCGACGGACCGGGCGCCGCTCTCAAGCGCGGCTTGCGCGATGGCCTCAGGCGAGGCGTGCTGCTGGAGCCGGTCGTCGGCCCGGGCCTTGGAGATATCCCAGTTCTGGCAGAACTTGCAGGTGAGGTTGCAGCCAGCGGTGCCGAAGGACAGCACTGCGGTCCCCGGCAGGAAATGGTTGAGCGGCTTCTTTTCGATCGGGTCGAGGCAGAACCCGGACGACCGCCCGTAGGTGGTCAGGACGATCTGGTCCCCCTCCCGCGCCCGCACGAAACAGAGGCCCCGCTGCCCCTCGTGCAATTTGCACTCACGCGGGCAGAGGTCGCATTGCACGCGGCCGTCATCGAGCCTGTGCCAGTATCGGCCAGGCACGGAACCGCCCAGATCCATGCTCTCCATGCTATGAACATGGGCTGGTTCTGAGCGGAGTCAATGACCTCCATGATCGCGCGAGAACCATCCCTAAGCACAAGGCCCGCTGCCGTCGCAGGCAGCTTCTACCCGCGGGCCAAGGCGGAGCTTGAGGCGGCGGTCGAGACCTTCATGTCTCAGGCTGCGAAGCGCGCCGCAAGCGGCCTTATCGGCCTGATCGCGCCCCATGCCGGCTATGTCTATTCGGGTCCCGTCGCGGCGAGCGCCTTTGCCGCTCTCGACACAGGCGCCACTTTCGAACGGGTCCTTCTGATCGGCCCGCCGCACTACGTGCCTGTGCAGGGTATCGCCGCCCCCTCCTCGCGCATGTTCGCCACCCCTATTGGCGAGATCGAGGTCGACCAGGAGACGATCGCCGCGCTGCTCGACGCCGGGCTCATCACTATCAATGACCGGGCGCACGCGCCGGAACACGCGCTGGAGGTCGAGCTGCCCTTTCTGCAACGCGCCCTCGGCCGCTTCCGGCTGATCCCCCTCCTTGTCGGCGACGCACCCCCTGAAGAGACCGCCGCCGTCATCAATGCCGTCTTGGACGAGCGTACCCTGCTGGTGGTGAGCACCGACCTTTCACACTATCTCGACGATATCTCCGCCAGGGTCCGCGACAACATGACCGCCAAGGCGATCGAACGCTTCGACTTCGATCAGCTCGGGCCCGACGATGCCTGCGGCTTCGCGGCGCTGAACGGCGCGCTTTGCGCCGGGCACCGCAACTCCTGGAGGATCGATCGCCTCGACTTGCGCAACTCGGGCGACACGAGCGGCGATCGGGGTCGCGTCGTCGGCTACGGCGCTTGGGCGTTGTCTAAGCCGGAGGGGGTAGAAGCTTGAAACGATTCACGTCCGCGCACGCTCGGCTGCTCGGCCCGGTCGTCTGTTGTCGGCGGCAAGCTCGGTCGGTACGCCCGCCGCACGCTTGGAGGCGCGGATCACGAGCGAGGTCTTGACGCTCTCCACATTGGGCGCTGCCGTCAGCTCGTGGATGATGAAGTCCTGGAACGCGCTCAAGTCGGGCGCCACACAGCGCAACAGGAAATCGATCTCCCCTGACAGCATGTAGCAATCGCGCACGATGGGCGAGGCGCGCGCCCGCTCCTCGAAGGCGATGAGATCGGCCTCAGCCTGCCGGTGCAGCTTGATCATGGCGAAGGCGGCGACATCGAAGCCAAGCGCCTTGTCGTTGAGGAGCGCGGTGAACCCCTCGATGATCCCCGCTTCCTCCAGCGCCCGCACCCGGCGAAGGCACGGCGGCGCCGAAATGCCGACCTTGCGGGCAAGTTCCACATTCGTGATGCGCCCATTGGCTTGTAACTCGCGCAGGATCAGCCAATCGGTGGCATCGAGGCGGGCGGCGCGCATGGTTAGCTCCCTGGACGATCGCAGGGCCCTCGCGTAGAACGCGACTGTCAGCGCGCTTCCGCGACCTCTGCAAAATGGCGGCTTCCCGCAATTTTAGGTCCTCCCAGCAAAAGAATCGAAAAGAAATTGAGCGTTTTCCGTTGCGGAAATTTCAGCGGCCGTGAGGCCAAGCCCCCCGAGGCCGTGGGAGGCGCCGAAGCCCTCATCGCCGAGAGCCGCAAGGCCCGCGCCGATAAGACCTGGATCATGACCGACGGCTCGGTGGGCATGGAGGCGCAAGGCATCGCCGTCGCGGAAGCGGTCGGCCTGCCCTTCACCCTGAAGCGGGTCCGCCCGAAAGGCGCCATGCGGCTCCTCCCGACGCCGCTTCAGATCCTGGTGCCGCCGAAGGCCCTACTGCGCTCAGTCGCGTCGAACGAAACGCTCGAACCGCCCTGGCCGCGTCTTGTGGTCTCCATCGGCCGCCGCAGCGTGGCGATAGCGCTTGCCGTCAAGCGCCTCTCCGGCGCTTACGCGCTCCACATCCAGAACCCCAAAGTACCGCCTCAATTGTTCGATCTCGTCGCGGCGCCGGTCCACGACAATTTCGCGGGGCCGAACGTCATCACGACCTTCGGCGCCGTGCATGGCGTGACGCCGACGCGGCTCGCCGAGGCCGGCAAGCAGTTCGCGCCGCGCATCGAGCACCTGCCGCATCCGCGCATCGCCGTGCTGCTCGGCGGCGAGAGCCAGGCGTTCAGCTTCCCGCCCGAAGCGGCTGGCGGCTTCGGCGCCAAGCTCGCCATCCTCGCGCGCGAGACCGGCGGCTCGCTCCTCGTCACGCCGTCCCGCCGCACCCGCGCGGATTCGCTTGCCGCGCTTGCGAACGCCATCGCCGGTGTGCCCCACTTCGTGTGGGACGGCAGCGGCGACAACCCCTATTTTGCGTTCCTGTCGCTCGCCGACGCCATCGTCGTCACCGAGGACTCGGTCAACATGGTCACCGAGGCGGCCGGTACCGGCAAACCGGTCTATGTGCAGTCGCTGCCCGGGCGTTCGACGCGGCTTTCCCGCTTCCACGCCCTTATGCGGGAGCGCGGCGCGACGCGGCCCTTCGAGGGCCGGCTTGAGTCGTGGAGCTACGCGCCGATCAACGATACCGAGATGGTTGCCTCGGTCATCCGCCGCGCCCTTGGCCTTGAAACCAAAGCGTAAAAGGCGAACGCCCCGAACCGGGTTGCACGAAAGCGTCCCTATGCTTACCTCTTGCCCTCCGCGTCCAATCCAGAGGCATGTGTCATGGCTTCGCGTCACGCCAGGGTGATCATTATCGGCGCCGGTCCCGCAGGCTACACGGCGGGCATCTATGCGGCGCGCGCCATGCTGAAGCCGCTCATCATCGAAGGCATTCAGCCCGGTGGCCAGATGACCATCACCACCGACGTCGAGAACTACCCGGGCTTTGCCGATGTGATCCAGGGCCCCTGGCTCATGGAGCAGATGCGCCGGCAGGCCGAGCATGTCGGCACCGAGTTGATCGCCGACACGATCATTGCGGTCGACCTCAAACGGCGGCCGTTCTGGCTCAAGGGCGACAGCGGCGTGGATTACACGGCGGACGCGCTCATCATCGCCACCGGCGCCAAAGCACGCTGGCTTGGCCTTCCTTCGGAGCAAAAGTTTCAAGGCTATGGCGTGTCGGCTTGCGCCACCTGCGATGGCTTCTTCTTCCGTGGCAAGAACGTGATCGTGATCGGTGGCGGCAACACCGCGGTCGAGGAGGCGCTCTACCTGTCCAATCTCGCCGCGAAGGTCACGCTCGTTCATCGCCGCGACGCACTGCGTGCCGAGAAGATCCTGCAACAGCGCCTGTTCGACCACCCGAAGATACGGTTGATTTGGGACCACCAGCTCGCCGAGGTGCTCGGCGAGGACGATCCCCTCGGCGTCACCGGCGCCAAGCTCAAACACACCAAGACCGGCGCGATCACCACCCTGCCGATCGACGGCGTGTTCATTGCCATCGGCCACGAGCCACAGACCGAGCTGTTCAAGGGTCAGCTCGACATGAAGCCGTCGGGCTACATCCTGACGAAACCGGGGTCGACGGCGACCAGCGTCGAAGGCGTATTCGCCGCCGGCGACGTGACCGACGACGTCTACCGCCAGGCGGTGACCGCGGCGGGGCTGGGCTGCATGGCTGCTCTCGACGTTGAGAAGTATCTCGCCGGCATCGCCCACGTGGCCGAAGCCGCCGAATAGGCGTTCCCGCTCAACCATCGCCCGCATGTTAAGTTGACCGGCCTTCGCTGTGCCACCTATGCTCCCCCGCGCTTGCGGAGGATTGGGTGCACCGTCTCGTTTCCACGCTGGCCAGGCTCGTAGGGGCGGCATGCTTGGCTCTGTTCTCCTGCGGCGGCGCGCTGGCCGCGCCGGCGTGTCCGGCCGAGCGCGGCGAGCCTCTGGTTCCTGCCGATCGCGCTTTGTGCGCAAGCCTCGAGGAGGCCGTGCGCAAGCCTGGCGCCCTTCCGCAGAACGAATATGAGGACAAGCTCGCCGAATTCTTGCGCAACTTCTGCCACCGCAACGAGGCGGCGGGCTGGAAGAGCGACAAGTACGTGCGTGATACCGGACCGTTCATCGGCACCTTCGATAACGGCAAATGGACCGGCCAGTATCACGGCACCCATGCGCCGTCGGTGATCTGGTACTCACCGGACATGGTCGAGTGGCTGAAACGGAATCGGCCCGAGGATCACGCGGTGTCTGCGTCGCCCGAGCCGGTTCCGGACGGCGCCGTCATGGTCAAGGAGATGTACCCGCCGCCGCGGTCGCATTGCAAAGACGTGGAGGTCGAGCATCTGTTCCCGCTGAACGGCAGCGCGATCATGGTGCGTGCCGGCGAGGTCTCCCAGGACGGCTGGTTTTGGGGGTGGTTCGGCTGGAAAGATGGGGACTGGACGCCGACCTGGCCCGCGTCCTCCGCCAACGCCTACCCGAACATGGGCTTCGGACTTTATTGCACCAATTGCCACAGCTCGGCGAAGGACAATCATACCTTCGCGGCCTTGCGCAACATCAAGGGCGAGCCTGGCGAGCCGCTCGTGTACCTGAACCATGACTTCTACCTGACGGATCAGTTCCAGACCGACGCCTTGGCGGCGTTGCGGCGAAAGGGGTTGCCGCTTCCCCCCGTCGAGCCGTTCCGCACCTTCCATGAGGAGGTCGGTGCCGAAGACGACGCGGCGGAAATTTCCAAGAGCATGCTGCGCGCGCGGCGCAGCCAGCAGCGGCCGTACGACGAGGAGTTCGCCGAGATCTTTCAATTGCTAAGCGGAGCCCCTGCGGCTGGCGCGGTTTCGAGCCTTCCCTCGGAGACCTACGACCATGTCTGGATTCCCGCCGGCAAGCCCTCCGCCAAGTCGCGATTCATGACCTCCGATCAATGCATCGGCTGCCACGACGCCGGCGGCACCGGCCTGCAATTTCACATGACGGAGCCGGGACCCGATCAGAAACTGACCAACATCTCGCCCTACGGTACATGGCGAAGCTCGCCCATGGGCCTGAGCGGCCGCGACCCCGTCTTCTTCGCCCAGCTCGCGAGCGAGATCGAGACATTCCACCCGGAGTCTTCGGCGCTGTTGCAAGATACGTGCTTGAGCTGCCATGCGGTGCAGGGCCACCGTCAGCACGCCATCGACCGTCACGCCGAGACCGGCGAATGCGAGAAGATGGCGCGAGCCGCGCTCGACGCCGTGCCCTACCCGCCGGACGACCCGGCGGCCGACCTCGCCCACTACGCGGCGCTCGGCCGCGACGGCGTCTCCTGCACCACCTGCCACAGCATGGTGCTCGGCAAGCAGGCTTCCGACGAGCTCAAAGACGCGCCGCAAAACGCGTGCGTTGCCGAGCGACAGGCGCGCATCAACCCGGGGCTCACCGGGCTTGCGCAAACCTTCACCGGCAATTTCCTTGTCGCCTCCCCCGGAGAGCTATTCGGCCCCTACGAGGACCCCAAGAAGAAGTCCATGGAGCACGCCACCGGCCTGACCGCGGCGCACAGCGAGCACGTGAAGAGCTCGGAGATCTGCGCAAGCTGCCACACGGTGCACCTGCCCGTGCTCCATCGCGGCAAGATCATCGGCCACACTTACGAGCAGGCGACCTATCCCGAATGGGCGTTCTCGAGCTACCGCACCGGCGAGACGGTGGACGGCGAGTTGCCGCTTGGGCCCGGCGCCAAGGCGCAATCCTGCCAGGGCTGCCACATGCCCACCGCCAACGCGCGCGGAAAGCCTTACCGCACGAAGATCGCCACCATTCAGGAATACTCGGGCTTCCCCCAGGCCGAGCATACTTTGCCGCCGGAGGATATCGACCTCGAGGAGCGCGACGACTTCGCCAAGCACACACTAGTGGGCTTGAACCTGTTCCTCACCAAGATGGCGCAGCAATTCCCCGACGTGCTCGGCATCCGCGACGAAGACCCAATGCTGCCGTCGCGGCGTGGCATCGATCCCCTGGTGACCACCGAGGCCGCCATGCTCGAGCAGGCCGGCCGCACCGCAGAGATCAGCGTCAGCGACGTGACGCGCGACGGTGGCACGCTTGCCGCCAAGGTGACGATTGCCAACAAAGCGGGGCACAAATTCCCCTCCGGCGTCGCCTTCCGCCGCGCCTTTGTCGAATTCACCGTGCGCGACAAGGATGGCTCGGTGCTGTGGGCGTCGGGGCGGACCAACGGCGCCGGCGTGATCGTCGACGAGACGGGTGTGCCGCTTGCCGGCGAGCTGTGGTGGACCCCGGACTGCGGCGCGCGCATCGACCCTCAAGCCCGCGCGCACCAGCCGCACTACCAGATCATCACAAGCCAGGATCAGGCGCAGATCTACCAGGAGCTCGCCGCCGCGCCCGCCGATGTGGAGACGCCTTCGTGCGGCGCCCACGCCAAGCCCGACGGGCCGCTCACCACGAGCTTCCTCTCCATCTGCGCCAAGGTGAAGGACAACCGCCTCCTGCCCAGTGGCTTCCTACCCCTCGAAGGTCGCATGCAGATCGCCGCCGCCTTCGGCGCCAAGGCGGATCTCGCCGAGGACGTGGCGCCGGTCAGCATCGGCGACGACCCCGATTACGCCGGCCTGGGCGCCGACACGATCCTCTATCGCATCCCCCTCGCCGACATCGCCGGCGAGCCCGCCGAGGTTGAGGCCACGCTCTATTACCAGGCGACCCCGCCCTTCTTCCTCCAGGACCGCTTCTGCACAGCGAAGAGCGAGGATACCAGGCGGCTCTACGACCTTGCCGGCAAGCTGGACACGCGCTCCGGCCCCATCGCCGATTGGAAGCTCAAGGTCGGGCAGACCGCCACGGCAAGCGTTCCTTAAGGCCAACAACCGCCGAGTGTGCCCCCGCCCGGAATTGCTGTAATCTAGGGGAGCTACCGAAGCGGGCTCAAGCCCGCGTTGCAAAACCGGGCTTAAGGGGAAGTCATGGCAGACAAACCAATGTTCGAGATACCGGCCGAGATGCGTGACTTCGCCGAGAAGAACGTCGAGCAGGCGCGCGTGGCCTACGGCCAGTTCATGGAGTTCATGAGTCAGGCCATGAACGCCTGGTCGGCTTCGGGCATCCCCGAGGCCGACAACTTCAAGGCGCTCCAGGACCGTGCCATCGCCTTTGCCAAGGAGAACGCCGAGCGGTCCTTCGCGCTCGCCAGCGAAATCGCCAAGGCCAAAGACATGCAGGAGGTCGTCACCCTGCAGAGCCGCTATGTGCAGACCCAGATGCAGACTTTCGGCATCCAAGCGCAGCAGCTCTCCTGGCTCATGGCCGACGCCTTCCGCAACATGCAGGCCGCTACGGCGAGGGCAGCGAAGCCGCCGAAAGTCTGAGACGCTCCGCCTCGCGTTGAAGCGATAGGGAAATGCGCCGGCTTAGCTCGCCTTGCGCAGCTCCTTCATGCCACGCGCCGCTTGCTCTTTGATCGGCTTGGCCGCATCGGCGGTGACCTGGGTCGACAGGTTGCGCACCTCCTCGGCCTGGTCCGCGAGGACGCCGAACTGCCTCTGCCAATAGGCGGCCTGCAATTCGATGGCCTCGGCGAGGGTCTTCGCCCCGGCCAGGCTCTTCGCCAGGTCCAGACCGGAATTGACGTTGCGTTGGGCGATGTCGATGACCTTGTGGTTCAGCGCGATGGCGCCCTGGCCCATGGAGTCGAAAGACCGCTCCACCGTCTCCAGCGCGGTTTCGAGAGCCACTTTGCTGTGCTCATAGAGCTCGCGCGTCTGAGCCACGTTCTTCTCGGCAAGAGTGCGCATCGCCTCCGAGAAGGGATTATCGACGGCCAAATTCTCGAATTGGGCGGCTGTCGTGCGGTATGTGTCGCGCGCGTTCTCGGCGGCCTTTTGGGGATTGAAGGACTCGTTCATGTTAGGCCTCTTAGGGTTAGATCGCAGGAAGTCCGAAGCCTCGAGGCTAAGGGGTGATGTCGCGGAGAGAGGTCTCGGCGTCAGTTGAGCAGGAGGCCTTCAAGGGCCCACTCTTGAAGCTCATCGGGATCGGTCACCCCATCCGCGGCAAGCGCCATGAGCTTAAGCCTGAGGACCGTCTTGAGTTCCGTATCCCTTTCGAAATCGCGAAAAGGATCGCGAGACTGAATCACCACCCAGCTGGACTCGAAGGCCTCAAGCATCCTCGGATCGTATCGATCAAGTCGGGGGATTTGAGGGCTCATTACTCCCTCCATGCTTTGCAGGCGGGAGTCTTAGGCTCTCAGCCGTCGGTGCCTGTTATTGCTCTTACCGGCGATACAGAACTGTGCGCCTTTTCCCGGCCGATAGCGAGTCAATAGACGCCAAGGCCCGGAATGCGCCATTTGCCGTCGTCCCCTCTCCGCGAGGGAGGGAGAGCGGGACGTCACTCGTCGCAGAGGCAGACGAATTCGAGTCCCTCTTCGGCGCAGAGTGCCTGCGCGTCGTCCGCGCTATCCGCCTCGATCATCACCACCATGGGCCCGTCGAGCGCGACGAACTTGACTCTGGAGCGCTTCGGCGCCCGCGCCACCCGCACGACGCTCACGGTCATGCGTTCGGTCGCGAGCCTGGATCGATCTGCCATGCTCGGAATCATGCCTGATTCGCGAGGATTTGGCTTCCGCTTAACCCCAATTGCCAAGCCCCGGAGCCTCACGGTAGAAATGGAACCCGCGGGGAAACGACACGCGTCCTTGAGGACGGAGCATCCGAGGGACGAAAAGTCTTTTAGGGTTGGTCGCTCGAAACGGGCGGACATCCGAGGCAAGAGACATCTCAAGGATGGCGGTTCGGCGCTTTTTCGCCCGGGCCTCCGAACCACGGAAGGCCCATATGGCGCATGAACGATTGATGGCGCTCGCCGCGGCGGCGCTCCTCCTCACCGCAACCCAAGCCCACGCCGCCCCGTGCGGCAATAGTTCCGCCGGCTTCGACAAGTGGAAGCGCATCTTCGCGCAAGAGGCCCAAGCCAACGGCATCGGCCAGCGCGGCGTCCAGGCGCTGATGGGCACGACCTACTCGGTCGGTACCATCCGCGCCGACCGCGGCCAGAAGAGCTTCAAGCTCGGTCTCGACCAGTTCATGGCGAAGCGCGGCGGCCCGGCCATCGCCGCCAAGGGCAAGCGCATCAAGCAGCAGAATGCCGCCCTCTTCAACGCAATCCAGCAGCGCTACGGCGTACCCGCCGGGCCGCTGATCGCCATCTGGGGTATGGAGACGGGCTTCGGCAGCTTCATGGGCAATCAGAACGTGCTTTCCGCCGTCGCCACCTTGGCCTATGACTGCCGCCGCCCGGAATATTTCACCGGCCATCTCTATGCCGCGCTCCAGCTCGTCGACCGCGGCATTCTGAACCCCGCCCAGCGCGGCGCCATGCATGGCGAGGTGGGCCAGACTCAGTTCCTGCCGAAGTCGATCCTGCTCTATGCGGTCGACGGCGACGGCAACGGCGTGATCGACCTCAACTCCAAGGCCGACGCGCTCGCCTCCACGGCCAACTTCTTGCGCGGCAAGGGTGGCTGGCAGCCTGGCGCGGGCTATCAGCCCGGTCAGCCCAACTTCGCGGCGCTTCAAGAGTGGAACGCGGCGGGGGTCTATCAGCAGGCGATCGCCATTATCGGCCGGCAGATCGACGGCGGGTAGATCTTTCCTGTCGCTTAAATGATGTGAGGCCGTCATGCGGAGAATGAACGTCGCGCTGTTTGCCCTTCTCGTCTTCACCGCTCTGTCTTACGCGCCACACCTTACTCTGGCCGAGACCGGCGATGTCGAAGGCGCCAAGGATTATCCGGGTATCGGCCGCTTCGCCGGCAGCGTCATCAGCGGCTATGAGGTCAAGGACTTCGACGCCACGCGGCTTCAGGCGGCGCCGTTCGCCGACGGCAAGCCAACAGCTGAGATCAAGCCGGAGGGGCGCATCACGCGGATCGCCTACAGGACGGGGCCTGGGCCGTCCATGCTCGAGGTCTCGCGCAATTTCGAAACGCAGCTGGCGAAGGCCGGCTTCGAGACGCTCATCTCCTGCACCACCGACGAATGCGGCGGCATCCCCTTCACCGAAGCGCTCGACGTGCTGCCGATTCCGCTGATGTGGGTCGACGGCTTCAATTATCGCTACTACGCGGGGCGCAAGGCGACCGAGGCCGGCGAGACCTATGCCACGGTGCTAGTTAGCCAGAACAACGACGATATCTATGCCCAGCTCGTCGTCGCCGTGGTCGGCGCCATCGAGAACAAGATGATCGATGCCGCCGCCATGGCCAAGGGCCTCGGCGAGGCGGGGCATATCGCCCTTTACGGCATCTATTTCGACACCGATAAGGCGTTGATCAAGCCTGAGAGCGCCCCAACCCTCGCCGAGATTGCCAAGCTGCTGACCGGCCAGCCCGCGCTCAATGTGTTCATTGTCGGCCACACCGACAATCAGGGCGCCTACGACTACAATATGGAATTGTCGCGGCGCCGCGCCGAAGCTGTCGCCGCCGCCCTCGCCAAGGACTATAAAATCGCGCCGAAACGCATGCGCACGGCGGGCGTCGGCTTTCTCGCTCCGATAGGCTCCAACGCCACGGACGAGGGCCGCGCGCTCAACCGACGCGTCGAGCTGGTGGCGCCGTAGGGCCGCCGGCGCCAGCGGGGCTGAGCGCGATAGCCATGCGAGCCAAGAATCGCCGCAGTACGCCGACGCGGACGGTCTCCGCCCGCACCACGTTCGTCAACGCCCTCGGCAAGATCATCGCGCTCGTGCTCGTGCTCGCCCTCGTGCTGCTGATCGAGCGCTACTGCAGCGTTCAGGTGGAGCCGTTCGGCACCGGCGCCGACATCGTCTCCATCGACGGCGATACCTTGCGCGCCGCCAACGGCGATGAATATCGCCTCTAAAGCTCCTTGCTGTAGTTTTTCGGGTCGAGCAGCTTGCGGTGCAGGTCGCCGTCGACGACGCTGGCGGCGAGCCGGCCGATCTCGCCGACATGCGACCGCAGCATGTCCCATCGCGCCTGTTGCGACAGCCATTGCGGTATGACGACGACCGCGATCAGCACCACCGCCGCCACCAGGCTTGCTAGGCCAAAAGTCGCGGGGCTCAGACGCCGGCCAGACGCTGCGGCGCCACTGGATAAGGGCTCATTCGTCACAACGGTACTCGAGCGGAGGGCATGGAACGATCCAACGCCAGACCTCCGGCCTATCCAACGCTAAACCTCCAGCCTTATCCAATAGTTACGGGCGGCGAAACGGTTCGAAAACTCGGGGATACACCCCACTTCCAGGGTGGAAGTCCGTGTGGTTCAATCGGGGGAGCGTTGGGGAGGCGCAACCCACGCTTGACGAGTACCAGCGTATAGGGGGAGTCCAATGACCAGACTTGCGCTTGCTGTTCTCTTTGCGGGCTTGATGCTCACGACCGCCCACGCCGAGTCGGAAGGGCGCAGAATGATCGTCTTCACGCTCTATGGCGCCACCGGCACGACCGGCAGCACGGCGACCACGACCGTGATCGATTTCACCACCCAGGTCGCCTGCCGCGAGGCGCGGGACGAGCTTCGCCGCAATGCCAGAGCGCCGGGGTTTGGCGTCTTCGCCACCTGCGTCGAGCCGTAGTAGCCAAGGGTACTGCACACTTTCCCCTCCCCCCTTTGTGGGGGAGGGCAGCGGCGAACCTTCGCGAAGCGAAGGATTGGCGCCGCGGGAGGGTGGCAAGTCCCACACCCCCTCCGCGCGCAAATGGCGCGCGTGCTCCCCCACAAGGGGGGAGCGGGGAGCAAGCTGCACTCTTACAGGCGAAACACGAGCGCTTTAAGCCGCCTTGGCGTAGTACGACTTGAGCTGGTTCATCACCTGCTGCTTGTCGAACTGCGCGCCCATGGCGAGCATGGCGTCGGCGAAGCGGCTCGTGATCTCGCCGATCTGCTCCGGGCTGAGCTGGTTGAGAATGCCGATGCGCACCTGCACCGGCTCCGACAGGGTTGGCCAGATGCCGAAGCCTTGCGCCCGGGCGCCTTGCACCAATTCCTTCTCCTTGCCCTTGAGCTTGCCCGGCAGGTTGAGCACGACCAGGCTCGGCATGTTGGAGGTCACCTCGCAGCCCATGGCCTCGACCGCCTGGCGCAGCGCCTTCTCGTGATACTGATAGTCGGTGGCCTTGCGGCGGCGGCCGTAGCCGAGAATGATGCGCAGCGCCTCGTGGAACGCGGCGACCGCATAGCACGAATGGGTCTGGTGATAGCCCGGCGTGTCCACGTCCTTGCCGTCGATGATGCCCCAGTGGCGCGCGTCGAGGATCGGGTGGTGTACATAAGTGCGGCAGCCGCGCTTCCGCACCATCTCAATGGCTTTGTCGGTGAAGCTGACCGGCGCGTAGGTCAGCGGCAGTGACAGCACGCCCTTCTGCGGACACGACGCCCAAGCGACCACGCCCGGATAGTCGTCGATGTTGAAGTCGCAGACGCCCAGTGACGACACCGCGTCGACGATGCCCATGACGCCGTGCTTCACGCAGGCGTCGTTGAAGCCCTTGAGGTCGTTGACCCGGCCCGAGCCCGTCTCCCAATGGGCCATGAACGCCCACATCGGCTTGTGCTTGGCGAGGGCCTTGTCCACTGTCTCGCCTGTCACCGACTGGCCGTGGGGCGTCTCGACGGTGACGACGCTCGCCGGCTTGGGATTGAGGGAGTCGGCGGCGAGCTCGTCCTTCGTCGCCGCCTTCATGCGAATGGTGAGGCTGTCGATGCCGGAGAAGGTGCCGTTGGGGAACACCACCACCTTGTCGCCCGGCAGGATCAGAGAGAGCGCGCAGTCGAGGCCGTCGAAGCCGGTGCCGGCGACGCCGTAGGTATAGACGTTCTTGGTACCCCACAGCTCCCGCAGCATCTGCTTGGCTTCTAGCATGCCGCGCAGCACGTCCTTCTGCATATGGTCGGCAACGCCGGTCTTGGCGAAGCGCTCGAGCACGCGCGGGTCGGTGTTCCCCGGCCCGGGGCCGGCGGCAAGGGTCTCGGGGATGTCAAGCTGCGGGAATACGGTCATGGGAACACCCTCTGTCTACGGTCAATGATCAAGAAATCGGCACACGTCTAGCGGGCTGGGCCGGTTGGGGCAAGACCTGCCCGGTGGACAAAGGCGCGCGAGCGCCATGCCCTCCTCCTGGGACTCAACGGAAATGGCGTTGCCCACCCTACGCTGATCCCGCACCTCATGCCGCCTTGGCGCCGCGATGGGCCAGGACCTGGTCAGCGGCCTTGCCGGTCAGCTCAGCCAGGTGGTCGGGTTTGGCGTGGAACGTGCCCACCCCCGCCGTCGCCGAGCGGAGTTCGACGATCAAGGTCTGGATCTCGGCTTCCGGAATATTTGCCTGCACCACGTCCCAGCCGGGCCAGCCCGGCCGCGCGTCGAAGCCGAGGATTTGCCCACGATGCGAGGACACGATCGAGTTGATCTTGGCTGTTGCCTCCGATGGCACGGCGATCTCCACCGCCATGATCGGTTCGAGCAGGACCGGCTGGCATTGCGGCATGCCTTCGCTCATGGCGATGCGCCCGGCCTGGCGGAACGCCATGTCCGACGAATCCACCGAGTGGTAGGAGCCATCGATTAGACACACGCCCACATCGACCACAGGGAAGCCGAGCGGCCCCGAGTGCAGATAGTCGCGAACCCCGATCTCGACGCTCGGGATGTAGTTCTTGGGCACGACGCCGCCGGTGATCTTGTCGGAGAACTCGAAGCCTTGGCCTCGCGGCAAGGGTCCGATTGTCACCACCACGTCGCCGAACTGGCCGTGGCCTCCGGACTGCTTCTTGTGGCGGCCGCGCACCTCGGCCGACTTGCGGATGGTTTCCTTGTACGGGATTTGGCGCGGCCGGGTGGAGGCGTCGATGCCGTATTTGCGCACGAGCCTCTCGAGCGCCACGCGCAAATGCATCTCCCCCTGCCCCCATAGCACCATCTCACCCATGTCCTGGTTGTGGGTGATGGACAGCGACGGGTCCTCTTCGATGATCTTGGCGAGCGCCGCGGTGAGCTTCACCTCGTCCTTCTTTTCCTTGGCGGCGATGGCAAGACCGAACACCGGCTCGTTGATCGCCGCCCGTTCGAGGTCAAGGCCAGCGCCCTTCTCCGTGGACAAGGTGGCGCCGGTGTTGATGCCGTCGAGGCGGCCGAAGGCCACTGTGTCGGCAGGTTCCGCCGGTCCGCGCTTCACCGGCTCCTGCCCCATCAGGCTGAGCACGCCGGCGATGCGTTCCTCGTCGTCATTGCTATGGATTGTGGCGCCGTCGGCGAACGTGCCGGCGAGCACGCGCGCGAGCGACAGCTTGCCGCCATGCGCGGTATGGAAGGTCTTCAGCACGTAGGCGCACGAGGACGCACCCTCGACGCCGAGACGCTCAGCCGTGGTTTGGACAAAAGGGGCTTCGTGCCTCAACGCCTTGAGCAGCCGCAAAATGCCGTTGCCGTTCTCCGCCGAGCCGAGCAGTACCGGGCAGATTTGCCCTTCGCGCAGCTCCTTGGAGAGGTCGTCGAACACCTTGTCGCGCGGCGGCGGCACGTCCTCCAGCAATTGCTCCATCAGCTCGTCGTCGTAGTCGGCGAGCTTCTCCAGCATGGAGAAGCGGGCCTCCTTCTCGCGCTCGGAGAGCGCCGCCGGGATCTCGATCACCTCGGAGGGCGCGTGCTCGCGATAGACATGCGCGCGTTCGAGCGCGAGGTCGATGAAACCGGTGACGATGTCGTTCTCCCAGATGGGAATCTGGCGCAGCACCAGCGGCTTGGTTGACGCCGGCTGGAGCATCGGCACGATGTCGCGCACCCGCGCTTCCGCCTTATCGATCTTGTTGAGGAACAGGAAATGCGGAATTCCTCGGTCTTCGAGCTGCTTGAGGATGAGCTGGAGCGCCGGCACCTTCTTCTCGTCGGGCTCGCAGACCACCACGGCGGCGTCGCAGGCGGTCAGCGCGTTGGCGGCGTCGGCCTGGAACTCGATGGAGCCCGGGCAATCGAGGAAGGTGAAGCTATCGCCGAGAAAATCGATCGTGGCGACGTTGAGCTCGACGCTCATACCGTGGTGACGGGCCTCCTCCGAGGCATCGCCGACCGTGTTGTGGGCGGCGGTCGTGCCCTGCCTTTTGATGGCGCCGGTCCGCGCCAGGATGGATTCCAGAAGTGTCGTCTTACCGCTGAGATAGGGGCCAACCAGTGCGATGCAGCGGGCGCTGCGGGCTGGTTGGCCCTGCGCTTGGCCCATGCTCTCCTCCCTTACAACACGCCGCAGGAAGGGCCGATTTTCGGCTCTTTTCCCCCTGCGCGAGCCTCGATGAACCTATCGTGTCAAGCCGAAGCCACTCTGGCAAGGGGGCCGATTCAGTTCAGGCGGCGGCGGCGCGGAGCCTCCTCGCGCCTTTGCCCACCCTATGGCCTTCCGTTATGGTGGCCACCCATCACCTCGTGAGATTGCCATGCGTTGCATTTGTGCCTTCTTGGTTGCCGCGCTTTCTTGGGGAGCGGCCTACTTTTTCCCCAGCGAAGCGAACGCCCTAATGCCGCGGTTTGCGCCGCAGATCGAGCGCTCCCTGGCCCGCGAGGTCCTCTTCAAATGCGGCACGGTCGACGGCAGCTTCACCTGCCAGCGCTCATTCGACGGCGGGCAGTCGGGGAAGAACCGCAGGCCGGGTCGGAAGACAACTCCTTCCGAGCCGTCGGATGGCGGCCCCTGGCAAGGCGACGTCCAGCAAGAGGCACTGCCGCCGGTGGGCCCCGGGACCGCAACACAGACTCCCGCTGCCCTGCCCACCTCGTGCCCTGAGAATTCGGAGCTGCTCGGCGGCCATTGCATTCCCTATACGCAGCGCTGTAGCACCGGGATTCCCCCCAATGCCCATCCGCCGCAATGCCAGGGGGCCGCGGAGAAGCAGGTCTGCAACTTTCACGCCGACGGCTCGAAGGACTGCTGCTGCCGCATCTACAGCCAATTCTAGCTGTTACCCCTGGTGCGGGCCGAGCGGCTGGCCGTAGGAGAACTCGACGATGTAGCCGGTCGGGTCCTTGACCCCGCAGAGATAGCCGGTGGGCGGTGCGTAGTCGCGCGGCTCCCAATGCAGGCAGCCGTCCTTCTTCGCCCGCGCGGCGATCCTGTCGATGTCGTCGCGACTGCCCACGCCGAACCCGTAATGGGTCATGTCGTCCGCGTCCTGAGTGCGCTCAGGCCCGCCGCCGAGCAGCACGAGAACGAAGCTCTCCTCCGCGCCGGGGCTTGCGAGCCAAACAACGCGGGCTTTGCCCTCGCCGTGCTCCTTGACGATCTTCATATCGCAGTAGCTCTCGTAGAAGGCGATCGATTCCGCGAGGTCGGCGACGTGCAGCGCGCAATGAGTGAAAACCGGCGTCATGGGTTTGGCCATGTGGCGCGCACCGCATCGAGCACGCGGCCAAAATCGCCGAACACCCAATAGTGGCCGGCGCCCTCCACGACTTCCAGCCGGCAATTGGGCAAGGCACCGGCGAGGTGATAGGCGGCGTCGGCCGGCACGATGGTGTCGTCGCTGCCTTGCCACATGATTGCCGGCACGTCGATCTCGGCGAGCCGCACGTCCCACGGCCCGCAATAGAGCCGCAAGTCCTGGAGCGCGCCCTCTACTGTTGACCGCAAGCCTTCACTGATCGCCGCTTGAAGATTGGCCCTGACCTCAGGCCGGTGCATGATGATGCGGTCGCTCTCCGTCACCCGCTGCATCAAGATGTGATAGGCGACGCCCGGAGCCCAGTCGACCAGGAAGCGCAAGCTGGCGAAGAAGGCGCCCGCCGCATGATGCGACGGCGCCATGCGGGTGAAGATGAGCCGGTGGAGATGCGTCATGCGGATGTGGTCGCCACACTCGGCGAGGGGGCCTACCGGGCCGATCAGCGCGAGCCGAAGGACGCGGGACTTCAGCAACGCCGCCGCGGCGATGGCGTACGGTCCGCCGCCTGACACCCCGATCAACGCGAACCGGTCAAGCCCGAGCGCGTCTGCAATCGCCTCCACGTCGGCCGCGGTCTCGGCCAGCGAATCCATGCGCTGAAATTCGGAAAGCCCGTACCCTGGCCGCTCAGGCGCGATGAGCCGCAAGCCTCGCGCCCGCGCGCCCTCGTCGGTCAGTGCGAACATGTAGCGGGAGCCCGGCGTGCCGTGCAGCGCGATCGCCGGCAAGCCGTGCGGGTCGCCGTATTCGGCGTAGCCGATCCCTCTGCCGTTCGCCAAGCGAAGGACCCGCGCCGCGCGGTCGCCCGAGCCCGGTCTTTCCGCTGTGACGATGGTGTCCATGGGTCGTCGGGGTAGGCCGGGGCCCGCTCCAAGTCAGGGCCGGAGCGCTATTCGCAGCCGATCATGATGTCGACGGGATTGATGATCAGCGCCACCGCCTTGCCCTCGTAGAGCTTGAGCGTCTCCAGCGAAGCGATGGTGACGCTTGCCTCGACCATGGTGTCGCCGGCGATCTGCACATAGACGATGGCGGTCACGGCCCCTTTGCGGATCTCCATGATCTTGCCTTCGATCTGATTGGCCGTGCTGAGCTTTGAGAATTTCATGGCTCGCCCTCTCGCTTGTCCCGCGCGGGAGTATAGACCGGTCTAGCTCAGGCTCGCGCAAAACCGCTGGATGCGGCGGCACGCCTCCTCCAGCGCCTCAATGCCGGTCGCGTAGGAAATGCGAAAGAAAGGCGACAGCCCGAACGCCGCGCCATGCACCACCGCCACCCCCTCTTCCTGGAGCAGCGCCGTGGCGAAGTCCTCGTCGCTGGCGATGGTCTTGCCCTGTGGCGTCGTCTTGCCGATGCACCCGGTGCAGGACGGATACACATAAAAGGCGCCCTCCGGCGTCGGGCAGTCGATCCCCTTGGCTTGGTTGAGCATGGACACGACGAGATCGCGCCGCTCCTGGAACGACTTGACCCAGCCCTTCAAGAAATCCTGCGGACCGCGCAACGCCTCGACCGCCGCCCATTGGCTGATCGAGCACGGGTTCGACGTCGACTGCGATTGCAGCGTGCTAATCGCCTTGATTAGCGGTGCCGGCCCGCCACCATAGCCGATGCGCCAGCCGGTCATGGAATACGCCTTGGATACGCCGTTCAACGTCAGGGTCCGCTCCTTCAGCTTCGGCTCGACCTGCACCGGCGTGGTGAACTTGAAGTCGTCGTAGACGAGGTGCTCGTAGATGTCGTCGGACAGTACCCACACGCGCTCGTGGCGCAACAGCACCTCGGTCAACGCTTTGATCTCGTCGCATGTATAGGCCGCGCCCGTCGGATTCGACGGCGAGTTGAAGATGAACCACTTGGTCTTTGGCGTGATGGCCTTTTCCAGCTGCGTCGGCGTGATCTTGAAGCCATCTTCGAGGTTCGTGTCGACGATGACCGGCTCCGCTCCTGACAATAGAACAATGTCGGGATAGCTCACCCAATAGGGCGCCGGGATGATCGCCTCGTCGCCGGGATCGAGCGTGGCGAGCAGCGCGTTGTACAGCACCTGCTTGCCGCCGCTGCCGACGGTAATCTCGCTCGGCTTGTAGTCGAGGCCATTCTCGCGGGCGAACTTCTCGCTGATCGCCTGCTTGAGCTCGGGGATGCCGTCGACCGCGGTATACTTGGTCTCACCGCGTTCGATGGCTTCGATCGCCGCCTGCTTGATGTTGTCGGGCGTATCGAAGTCGGGTTCGCCGGCGCCAAGACCGATCACGTCGAAGCCCGAGGCTTTCATCTCGCGCGCTTTGTTGGTGATGGCCATGGTCGGCGAAGGCTTGACCCGTTCGAGCGTGCGGGCAACCAGTCCCATGAAGAACCCCTGACGAGATGTTACGAGGCCGGAAAATGCGGTGGAAACCTAGGCGCGCGCGCTTCCCGCCGCAAGTGCAATGCACAAATAAGGCCGTGCATAAAGGCCGCAGCGCGGGCGGGATGCCCGCGCTGCGCGGTTCTTAGGCAAGAGGTGACGCTGTCACGCCGCCTGGCGGTTGAGCTGGCCTTCGGCAAGCTCGGTCAGGAGCCTGTCGGCGTTGTACTCCTGGTCAAGGGTCTCCTGGAGGAGGTGCGCGGCGTCCGTCATGCCGAGCTGGTTCGCCCACGCGATCATCGTGCCGTAGCGGGCGATCTCATAGTGCTCGACCGCCTGCGCGTCGGCGATCATGCCGGCGTCGAGGACGTCCGGATCCTTGGCGTCCTTGATGCTCTCCTGACCCTCCTCGATGATGCCCTTGATGCCCGGGCATGTCTTGCCGGCAGGCTTCAGGCCGCACAGTTCGAACACCTGCTCCAGCCGCTGAACCTGGCCCTCGGTCTCCTTCAAATGATGCTCGAATGCCTGCCGGAGCTGATCGGAATCGGCTTTCTTGGCCATTTTGGGCAGGGCCTTGAGGATTTGCTTTTCGGCGTAGTAGACGTCCTTGAGCAGGTGGACGAAGAGGTCTTCCAGCGATTTGGTCGCGGTCATGGGTGGCTCCTTGGGGGTTGTGAACTTTGGGACACCAGGATCGAAACGGCTCCGGACATCCCTTGATCGGGAGCTAACCGCATCGCCCCGCGTCCGGTTCCGGCATCCTCGGGGGCAGCGGTCCCTCCCCAATTGCGCCACACTTGTGGCGGGGACGTCCGTCCTGGAGCCACAATACGGTTAAAGGTGCGCCCCAATGGCGTGGTCCACTTGTCCTCGTGCCGAGAATCGAGGGCTAATCAATGACCTTGCGTCGTCAAGCTCCGGCCTCCTCTAAGCCTCTGGCATTTCTATCTCTTCTGTTTCTTCTCGTCGTTTCATTCACCGCCCCGAGCTTCTTGGCGCGCGCCGAGCCTATGCCGCCGGCCGACGCGGGCTTGGTTAAACCCGGCGACATGACCACCGGCGCCCTGCTCCTCAAGTCGGAGGATGGCTATGTCGAGGCTCCGCGCCTCGCCACCGACATCGTCACCACGGTCAACGGCACCATCGCCCGCACCGTCGTCGTCCAGCGCTTCGAGAACCCGGGTGACGACTGGCTCGAAGGCATCTATGTATTTCCGCTCCCCGAGCAGTCCGCCGTCGACGCCTTGCGCATGGAGATCGGCGACCGCGTCATCGAGGGCGAAATCAAAGGCCGCGACGACGCCAAGGCGCTCTACGAAGCAGCCAAGGACGCCGGCCAGAAGGCGAGCCTGGTCGAGCAGGAGCGTCCCAACATCTTCACCAACTCGGTCGCGAATATCGGCCCCCGCGAAACGGTGGTCATTCGCATCGAGTATCAGGAGACGGTGAAGCAGGACGGCGGCGCATTTTCGCTGCGCTTCCCGCTCGTCGTCGCCCCCCGTTACAACCCTGCGCCTAGCGGGGTGAACGTCGTCGATTTCGGCGGCACGCAAGTCCCCAGTGATCCCGTGCCGGACCGCGACCGTATCACCCCGCCGGTGCTGGACCCTGCCAAGGCAGGCAAGATCAACCCGGTGTCGATCGAAGTGAAGCTGAATGCGGGCTTCGTCCTCGGCGATGTTGCGAGCGCCTTCCACAAGATTTCGCTCACGCGCACCGGCGACGAGACGGCCACCTTGAAGCTAGCGGACGGCACCGTCCCCGCCGACAAGGACTTCGAGCTGACGTGGCGGCCCAAGGGCGCCGCGACCCCGCAGACCGCCCTGTTCCACGAGGTCGTCAATGGCCAGGACTATCTCGTCGCCATGGTCACGCCGCCGACCTTGGACGCGGCCCCGAAGGTGCTGCCGCGCGAGATTATCTTCGTCATCGACAATTCCGGCTCCATGGCCGGCACCTCGATCGTCCAGGCGAAGCAGAGCCTCCTCCTCGCCCTCGACCGCCTGCGTCCCGGCGACAAGTTCAATGTGATCCGCTTCGACGACACCATGGACACGGTGTTTCCCGCGCCCGTCGATGCCACGGCGGAGAACCTCGCCGTCGCCAAGCATTTCGTCTCGCGCCTCGATGCCGAAGGCGGCACCGAGATGCTGCCGGCGCTGAAGGCCGCGCTCGCCGATCTCACCCCGGCCGACACGAGTCGGCTCCGTCAGGTGGTGTTCCTCACCGACGGCTCGGTGGGCAACGAGGCGCAGCTCTTCGCCGAGATTGCCGCCAATCTTGGCCGCTCGCGCCTGTTCACCGTTGGCATCGGCTCGGCCCCGAACAGCTACTTCATGCGGCAGGCTTCCGAACTTGGCCGCGGCACCTTCACCCATATCGGCTCCGACGCCCAGGTGCTTGAGCGCATGAGCGAGTTGTTCGCCAAGCTCGAGAAGCCGGTGATGGTCAGCCTCAAAGCCGAATGGCCTGCCGGAACCACCGTCGAGGTGTGGCCGAACCCCCTCCCCGATCTTTATGCCGGCGAACCAGTCGTGCTTGCGGCCAAAGTCGGCGCCATGACCGGCGAGTTGCGCCTGTCGGGCCTGTTCGACGGCAAGCCCTGGACGGCCGCCTTGCGGCTCGGCGACGCAATCGGCGGCGAAGGCGTCGCCAAGCTATGGGCGCGCAGCAAGATCGCCGCGCTCGAAGCCAAGGCCGCCACAGACTTCATGGCAACCGGCATCGACAAACAGATCGAAGCGGTCGCGCTCGAGCATCATCTGGTGTCGAGCCAGACGAGCCTCGTCGCCATCGACACCATGAAGACGCGCCCTGATGGCACGGATGTCACGACGACCAATCTTCCACTCAACCTCCCCGACGGCTGGGTCTACGACAAGGTGTTCGGCACCGCGGCCCCGGTTCAAAGGGCGCTGTCGCCGCAACTGCAAAACATGGCGGCGGCGCAAGCCCAACTCCAGTCCGACCCAGGCTATGCGCTCGCCAAGCGGCGCCAAGCTCTTGCTTTCGACCCCAGTCAAGCACTGCCCGCCTCTCCACCTCTTCCCACGGCAGATGCGGCTACGGCCCCTGCCGACTCAGCGGCGCTCGAGGAGTCGGAGGCGGCTACTGCGGACGAGGCCTATCCAGTTCTGCCCTTGACAGTCGTGCCCAAGCCCGCGCCCGAGCCCTCGGCTCTGCCGCAAGCCACGCTCGACCTCAACCAGCGGATCGCCATCTTCTTGTTCTTGCTCACCTTCCTCAGCGGATTGACCTTGATCCTGTGGCGCCAAGAACGCCGGGCGCACGACGCACCCCGGCGGGCGCGGAGGGTCGCCCGATGACCGCTGCTCTGCCCCATTTGACCGCCACCGGCGAACAGGGCAGACTCCGACTGCCTCGGAGTTTGACGGGGCACGGCATCAGGCAATTCGGAGGATTCGACTTGCTATTGATCAACATCCCTAGCGCGGTGACGCCGCTCGCGTGGCGTCACTCCCGCCGCGACAATGCCTCCCCGCGGCGGATCGGGAGGAGGATCTGATGCCGAAACGGGGGTCGGTGCAGTTCCTCCTCCTCTCTCCTCGCCCGCGTACCATGCTCGGATGGGGGGCTGGAGCGGCTGCTGTTCTGCTTCTTGCCGGAACGGTCCATCTCAAGGATGAGTGGACCGAGACTGGTATCGCCCATGCCCTTCGTCAAAGCGCCTGGGAGCAGGCGCTCGCCGGCCAATCGGGGCCGGAGCGCTGGCCGTGGGAAGACCTATCGGTGAACATGTCGCTTGCGCCGGCAGCGAACGTGCCGCGCCTCGGTTTGAGCGCCGCCATCACGAAACACGCCGACACGCCCCGGTCCACGGCGTGGCATCGCGCGACAAACGCCAAAGCGGCGCAAGAGGCAGACGGGCTTGGCGACGTGGCAGTTGGCGACGTGGCGCTTGGCGACGTCGTGCTGGGCGACGCGCCGGTCGGCGACAGCATCACCTTCACGGCAGCCGACGGGGCAACCTGCGTCTACACGTTCACCCGCCGGCACGTGGTCGATCCTCACCTCGCCGCGAGCGAGGCCGGCCTCAGCGATGCGGCGGCCTCCTTGTTCAAGTGCGGGCCGATCGAGCGAGTCGAGGCGCCTCAGCGCGAGTTGCCGGCGGCGGCACAAACCGGCGATCAGCACAAGCTGTAGAGCAATCTTATCTTGCCCGCGGCGGCGGCGGCGGCGCACCGGGCTGCGGCGTGGCTTGCGCCGCCGGAGGCTGCTCCGGAGCCGGAGCTGGTTGTACTCCTTGACCCGGGCTCTGGGGCACGACCGTCTCGCTCGGCGGCACCTGCGGTATTGGCTGCGGCGGCACGACGACCGCGGGACCTGCGGGACGGCGATCCTCCTCCACCCGCGCCTTCAGCCTCTCCAGTCCGGTGCGGTACTCCGCGCCGATGAAGCCGTCGAGCATCAGGGCCTTCCACCGCTTGAGTGGGCTCGAGCCTGAATCGTAGCCGAAGCCCCAGGTGACCTTGCTGCCTGCGCCGTCGGGCGAGAGCTCATAGGAGCTCGTCCCCTCCAAGCCGTTGAAATTCGCGGTGAGGCTGACGTTCCGGGAGGGTTCGCTTTCGACGATCTCCATGTTGCCTGCACCGATGGACGGCTGCTCGCTCGCCCACTCGATCTTCGCGCCCTTGCCTTGCTCCGGCCCCGAATAGGTCACCTTCATGTTCGGATCGCGAGCCGACCACGGCGACCAATCGGGGAACCGGCGCAGATTGTTGAGATAGGGAAAGATCGCGTACTCGGGGGCGTTGATCACGACCGACCGCTGCACCGTTACGTGGCTTGGAAACCCGAGCGCAACGCCTCCCAAGATGAGGGCAAGTACCACAAGCCCCAGGACCAGCCGCATCATCGGACCCATCACCACGCCTCCTTATGGTAGGCTTCCCGCCCCGCGCGCAAGCCCGTTCCGTCACCTTCCGGTCACCCAAACCGGCTCGCTTTTTCACAGAAAACGATTACAGTCCGCTCGTCAACAGAGGGAGGGCTGAAGATGAGTCTGTCACCACCGACAACGGTCGTCTTTGTGATTTCGATCATTCTGGCGGCGTTGGCCATCATCGGCAAATTCGTGGCGATCCCATTCATCACCGAGCATGGTTTCTGGGTTGCCGTGGTCGCCTACGTGATTCTCGCGATCGGCAACATTTTCAGAGGCGTCTAGCCTTACATGGCCTCCGGGCGGGCAATCCCCCTCGGAGGCCACCCCGCCCGGCGACGAGCCGGAAGCTACCCCTGACCATGAAATACGAGCGCCGCGCCGAGCGCGATCAGCAGAAACCCAGCCCCCTGCGTCCAGCTTAGAGGTTCGTTGAAGTAGACCGCGGTGAACACGGCAAACACGAGCAGGGTGATCACCTCCTGCATCGTCTTCAACTCGGCAGGCGAATAAACCGCGCTGCCGATGCGGTTCGCCGGCACGGCGAACCAGTACTCTACAAACGCGATGCCCCAGCTCACCAGCACGACGGTGACAAGTGGAACGGCCTTGAACTTGAGATGGCCGTACCAGGCGATGGTCATGAACACATTGGAGCAGACGAGGAGCACGACGGGCAGGACGTAGAGCCACAGCCCTGGCTTGAGCAAACCGGCAACGAAGGTCATGGAGGAGCCTTGGGGAAGTTTTGGAGACCGGCGATGCCTGAAGACGCAAGGAACCGTGCCGCGCCCCCGGCGCGCCGCTTCTACACAGTTGTGCGGCGAATCGAAAGAGGAAGGGCCGGCATCGCGAGCCGGCCCTTCTTAATCATCTAGTCGTCGTCGTCTCTCGCCCATGACGGCCGGTAAGGCTGCGGACTCGGACTCGAGCTCGGCATGCTTCCGGGCATCGATGGACGCGGCGCGTTGAAGCTGGGCGAACCACCCACCGGGCTCGCAGGACGCGGCGCCATGCCGCCCGACGGCGGTGCCATCGGCCGTGGCGCGGGCTGCGGCATTGGCGGCGCGGGCCTCACCGGCGCCGCTGCCATTGGCCGAGGAGCGGCCAGCTTGACCGCTACCTTCGGCTTGGGAGCTGCTGACTTGGCCGCCGGCTTGCGAGCCGGCGCCCGTCGCGCGGCGGGTTTCTTCGCCGCCGATTTCCGCGCAGACTTCCGCGCCCCGCTCTTGCGGGCGGTCGACCGGCGTGCCGAGGACCGGCGCGCCGTCTTCCGTCCTGTGCGCCCGGTCTTGCGCGCCGTCTTGCGCCCCGCGCGTCCAGTCTTCCGCGCCGTTTTCCGCCCTGTGCGCGCCGTCTTCCGCGCCGTCTTGCGTGCTGTCTTCCGCCCCTTGCGTGCTGTCTTGCGCGCGGTGCGGCGAGCGGCCGGCCGCCGCGCCGTCTTACGTGCCGTCGAGCGGCGCGCCGTGGCGCGACGTGCCGGACTCTTACGAGTTGTCTTCTTCCTACTCGTTGTGCGCTTCTTCCCAGTTTTCCTAGCCATGGTTTCGCTCCGATTCGGTTTTGATGACGCTCAACCCGTTCGATAGGACGCGTACATCGAATCACGCTTCACTCGGTCCAGGCTTGCCGTCCCACATCACGTGTCAATTGTTTTTTTCAATTATATACGCTGTTGCATCAGAAAGTGGCAATTTAGCGAGTGCTCTTCGCGGAACTTCAACAACCAATTCTTTCTGATCGCGCCATCCTGCGCCGGAAATTGTGCATCGCAGTGCAACGATTCGCCGTCGTTAAGCACGAGCGCAGGCGCTTACGCGCGAATCACATCCGCTGCCGCACCGCTTTGATCCTCCGTTGAGACAGCAAGTCCAAGTCAGGGACGCGGCCACTTTGCCGGCATCTCGTCGAGGGCCTCTTCGAACGGCGCCGGCGAGATGTGCGGATCGCCCGTAAACGGGTAGTCGAAGGCAAGGCCGAGCAGCAGCGACAGCGCCACCAAAGCCGCAAGCGACGCGGTCATCAGGATCTGCGCGATGACATTCGACGAGGCGAAGAACGCGGGATAGCCGAGGGTGATCAGGCCGCCGACAATGAGCACAAACCACATGATGGCGGGCACCGAGCCGGCGGCGCTGTCCAATCGCTTGGCCCGGGTATCGCTCATCACCGTGAGCAGATCGAGCGCCTGTTCATATAGGGAGACTTGCTTCTGATCCGCTGGTTGCACGGCGAAGATCGCCGCGCTGAGCTTGTTGAGATGCCGAGTGACGGTCTCACTTGCCTTTCCGACCGCCATGGACGGCCATTCGTCCTTGATCACGTCCTTGACGTAGCTCGTCAGATGCCCCCGGATATCGGCGCCGCCATCCTCCGGCAGCGCAAAGGTGACGCGGTAGAGATCGGCCCCCGCCGTCGCCTCGCTGCGCACGGCCGCCTCGGTGTCGCGGTAGTCCTCCCACACAGCGATAACCACGAAGGCCAGCATCACCGCATAGAACACCCCCACCACGGCGAACTTGAAGCCTGCGACCTCGTTGTTGAGGCTCAGCCGGCTGACACCATAGGCGTAACGGGTCAGCAGCATCAAACCGACTGCGTAGGCCATCGCCAGCAGGGTGACGACGACGGCCGTCAGCCACAATGGGACGTCGTGCATCAAGGAGAACAATGGGCCCTCTGCGATCTGACCAGCCTTCCACCTTTTTAACGGAACCCGCCAAAATTGGAACGTCGCATCGCCGGGTTCGGCCACTAGCCAAGCCCCTCGCCTGCCGCCATATTCGGCCAATGCCCTATCGAGTTCCGAAGACCTTCGGCTCCCGCGCCGAGCCGCGCGCCGTGACCGGCGAATCTGCCGGCCTGCCGCTCGGCGCCGACCGCCGCACGCCTGGCTTCGGCGAGGCGCCGCAACCGCTGATCCAGGAGCATCCGCTGGTCACCGGGGCCCTCGCCACGTTCACGCCCCATCGTCCACCACGCCCCGAGAAGTCGGAAGGCGGCATCGCCCTCAGCATTGAGACGGAGCTCGAGCCCAAGGGCGACCAGCCGTCGGCCATCGCCGAACTCGTGGCGCAGGTGAATGCCCATGAGCGCGACCAGGTGCTGCTCGGCGTCACCGGCTCGGGCAAGACCTTCACCATGGCCAAGGTGATCGAGGCGACCCAGCGCCCGGCCCTGGTCCTCGCCCCCAACAAGACGCTCGCCGCCCAGCTCTACGGCGAGTTCAAGAGCTTCTTCCCGGAGAACGCGGTCGAGTATTTCGTCTCCTATTACGACTACTATCAGCCCGAAGCCTACATCCCGCGCACCGACACCTATATCGAGAAGGACTCGTCCATCAACGAGCAGATCGACCGCATGCGCCACGCGGCGACCCGCGCCCTGATCGAGCGCGACGACGTCATCATCGTGGCGAGCGTGTCGTGCATCTACGGTATTGGCTCGGTCGAGACCTATACGGCCATGACCTTCAGCCTGAAGCGGGGCGACAAGGTCGAGCAGCGCCAACTGATGGCCGATCTCGTCGCCCTGCACTACCGGCGGAACGACGCGAACTTCGTGCGCGGCTCGTTCCGCGTGCGCGGCGACACCATCGAGCTGTGGCCCGCCCACTTGGAGGACCGCGCTTGGCGCGTTTCGCTGTTCGGCGACGAGGTGGAGAGCCTGGTCGAGTTCGATCCCTTGACCGGCGCCAAGACCGACGAGTTCAGCATGGTCAAGGTCTACGCCAACTCGCACTATGTGACGCCGAAGCCGACGCTGAAACAGGCGATCCGCGGCATCAAGGAAGAACTGAAGCAGCGCCTCACCGAGCTGAACGGCGCCGGGCGCTTGCTGGAGGCGCAGCGGCTCGAGCAACGCACGCTGTTCGATCTGGAGATGATCGAGGCGACCGGCTCCTGCGCCGGCATCGAGAATTATTCGCGCTACCTCACCGGGCGCAAAGCCGGCGAGCCGCCGCCCACTCTGTTCGAGTACCTGCCCGACAACGCGCTGGTGTTCGTCGACGAGAGCCACGTGACCGTGCCGCAGATCGGCGGCATGTTTCGCGGCGATTACCGGCGCAAGTCGACCCTGGCGGAATACGGCTTCCGCCTGCCTTCTTGCATGGACAACCGCCCGCTCCGCTTCGAGGAGTGGGACGCCATGCGGCCGCAGACCGTCTACGTGTCGGCCACCCCGGCCGGTTGGGAGCTGGAGCAGACCGGCGGCGTGTTCGCCGAGCAGGTCATCCGCCCCACCGGACTCATCGACCCGCCTGTCGAGGTGCGACCCGCCTCCACCCAAGTCGACGACCTCATCGACGAGACGCGGAAGGTCGTGCAACAGGGCTATCGCATCTTGGTCACAACTCTGACCAAGCGCATGGCCGAGGACCTCACCGAGTACATGCACGAGCAGGGCATCAAGGTGCGCTATATGCACTCGGACGTCGAGACTTTGGAGCGCATCGAGATCATCCGCGACCTCCGGCTCGGCGCCTTCGACGTGCTGGTCGGCATCAACTTGCTGCGCGAGGGCCTGGACATTCCCGAATGCGCGCTGGTCGCCATTCTCGACGCCGACAAGGAGGGCTTCCTGCGGTCCGAGACATCCTTGGTGCAGACCATCGGCCGGGCCGCTCGCAACATCGACGGCAGGGTCATCCTCTATGCCGACGGCATCACCGGCTCCATGGAGCGCGCCATGGCCGAGACCAACCGCCGCCGCGAGAAACAGACCGCGTGGAACGCCGCCAACGGCATCACGCCGGAAAGCGTGAAGAAGAACATCGGCGACATCCTTGCGAGCGTCTACGAACGTGACCACGTGCTGGTCGACGCCGGCGCCGGTTTTGCCGAGGGCGAGCAGATGCCCATCGGCCACAATCTCGAAGCGGTCATCGCCGACATGGAGAAGCGCATGCGCGCCGCCGCGGCGGATCTCGAATTCGAGGAGGCGGCGCGGCTCCGCGACGAGGTCAAGCGCCTGCGCCAGATGGAGCTCGCCATCGCCAACGACCCCCTGGCGCGGCAAGGCGAATTGGAGCGCACGGCGGCGGAGATCGACATTACCCGGCCCCACAAGCCGGGCCTCGACGAGATGGGGCCGCACAACCGCGAAATCCCCTTGCGGACCTCGCGCCCCCGCTCCAAGTCGGGCAAGCCCGGCACCCGCACCTATAAGGGTAAGAGCCGTTAACGATTGGCGCCGGTCGCGGCGGTACAGTGTGGGCCTTCCAGCCGAAGGAAGGCGGCCCGTGTCTACGAAAATCACGCTGACCAACCTCGCGGACATCTACGACGCGTGGCGAGATCACGACCTTGACCGCCTCGCCTCGTATCTGCCGGCCGATTTCTCGCACTCCTTGAACATCCCACGCGAGATGATCGCCGCGGGCGGGGACCGCCAGGGCAAGGCAGCCACGATCCTGCGGCTCCAGGAAATCTTCGAGGGGTTCGACACGCAGTGCATTGACCCCGGCCTGATGAGGCCGGACGAGACCAGGGTGGTTCTCGACGTGCACACGCGCTGCAAGCACCGGCCGAGCGGCAAATGGCTCGACACGACCAAGACGCATGTCTGGCTGCTGGAGGACGGTTGGCCCGTCAGCCTCTCCGAGTTCTACGACTTGGAGCAGTTCGCAGCCTTCATGAAGCGAACGCGCTGACGCTCAAGCCGCGCCCTGCTGGCGCCCCTTCACCGCCTCCCGGATGAAGGCCGGCCAGAACTTGCGCAGGTCCTGCGGGAACATGCCGGCGATCTTGATCGCAGCGCCGCGGTCGATGTGCTTCGACAGCACGTCGAGCACGGCAAGCGCGCCCTGCTCCACTTCGCCCTCGGCGGCGCGCGGCAGCTCGAGCGCGATATGGGCGAGAAAGTCCTCCTCGTGACGCTCCTTGGTGGGTTTGTGGGTCGGGTCCCAGCCCTCATAGAAAAGACCGCGCAGTAGCATGGGCAATTGCGCACCGAGATGGGCCGCGCTCTCCGGACCGATGCGGTCGCGCAGCGCGTGCAACACCGCGCGCAAGCTGGAATAGGCATGGTGGCGGTCCTTCGTGTCGAGCCGCTCCATGATGTCCTTGAGCCAAAGATTCGACTCCTGGACGGTCTTGTCGAACGTATCGAGGCCTGTGCTCATGGGCCATCCTCCTTGGGGCAAGCCTAGGGCGGGCCAGCGGCGGTGCATTGACCTCGGTCAAGCGACTAGGCGGTTGATGTGGCGCGCTTGATCGGCTTTGGCACTTCGCGCACGACCTGCGTCGCCGGCTTGTCGGTGCGCAAGCCGAGGAACACCGGGTGACGCATCTCGCCGCCTTTGGTCCACTCAGTGAACTTAACTTCGGCCACGAGCTTCGGTTTCACCCAGGTGGTGTTCGTTTCGCCGGGCACCTTCTTGTCGATGGGCTTGGCGCGCGTGGTGAGCGGCAGGAACTTGGCGTGGAGCGCCCGCAACGTCTTTGCGTCGAAGCCGGTGCCGACCCGGCCGGCATACTTCCAGTGCCTGCCGTCGCGCACCGCGACCAGGAGCGCACCGAAGCATTTGCGCGACCCGCGCGGCTTGGTGAAGCCGACGATCACCACTTCCTGCTCTTGGCTCGCCTTGACCTTGAGCCATTCGCGCGTGCGCTTGCCCGAATAGTATTTGCCGTCGGCGAGCTTGGCGATGACGCCTTCCTCGTGGACGCGCTTTGCCTTGTTGAAGGCCTTGATGCCCTCGCCCACCACATGCGTGCTGTAGAGCAGGAACGGGCTGTTCGGCAGCACCTTCGCAAGCGCCGCTTTCCGTTTGAGCAGCGGTTCATCGCGCAAATCTTTGCCGTCGAGATAGAGCAGGTCGAACACGCAATATTGCAGTCGCGTGGGCTCCCGTCCGACATTTTGCAACAGCTGGAACCGCGATCGTCCATGGGCGTCGAGCGCTACCAGCTCGCCGTCGAACACGGCCTTCTGTTTGATCCTGGCCAGCGCCGCGCAGATCGACGGGTACTTCTTCGAGATGTCGTTGCCGTTTCGCGAGTAGAGCGCGGCATGGCCTGGGGTGGCGACGGCGATGGCGCGGAACCCGTCCCATTTGGTTTCGAAAATCCAGGCCGGATCGTCAAACGGCTTGTCCGTGAGGGTCGCGAGCATGGGACGGAGATCAGGCTTCATCGCCACCATCCAAAGTTTGGCGCTCCCTCAACCAATGTGGTCCCGAAACCGTTTCGTGATAATCTGTAGCCGGAACAATCGGGGGAGACATTACGCGGGGGGCAACAAAAATGAAGACCGAGACCATCCTCAACGACATCTATGACGCGTGGCGGGCGCAGGACATCGAATGGCTGGGCACTTACCTCCCCACCGATTTCTGCCACATGGTCCATGTCCCCACCGAAATCCATCCGCTCGGCGGTCTCCGCCGCGGCAAGACTGCCGCGCTGCAAAGGTGGGCCACCGTCGCGCAAGAATTCGATCTACTGCGCTTCGAAACGAGCGATCTGATGCTCCAGCATAACCGCGCCGGACTGGAGATCCCGAGCCACTACCGCCACAAGGCCACCGGCCTTCAGATCGAGACCACGATCGTGAACTTCTGGACCTTCGAGGACGGCTGGCCGGTCAAGCTCACCGAGTATTACGATATCGAACGTGTCCAGGCGTTTACCGCCAAATTGGCAGCCCTGACTCCGCTGTCCCGCGCCTGACGCCGGGACAGTGCCCCACCCGCGATGGGAAAGGCGGCGCCCTAGCGCTTCATCATGGCGTTGCGCAGCATGCCGACGATGGCCATCACCACCGCGCCGCCGACGCCGCCACCGACGATGTCCTGCACCAGACTGCCCACGCTCATGCCGGCCACGTCGCCGCCGGCCGCTCCGCCGAGCACCGACGCAAGGATTTGGCCCACCACGCCGCCGCCGATGGCGCCGGTAATGGCGTCGGCTGGCTTGCCCATGCTCGCGTCCTTGAGCACCGCGCCGGCGCCCGTGCCGCCAGCCGCGCCGGCGACCGCCTGCACAATCAAATTGATGATCCAGCTTTCCATGATTCCCCCTCCTCGATGCCGGCCGCCACCTCGACGCCAACCTTCGGCGGCCAATGTCCGCACCCGGAGTTTATCATCAATCGCCTCGTCCCGCGCAGGCCACGCGGTGGCCTTCCCCCGAAAAGGCGTGAGAGGCGTGCCCCGGGGGTCACACCTCCGGCGCGTGCCGTCAGGGCCCCCGATTCACCAAATCGCAAGCCAAGCCGGACCCTTAGCCGATCGCCTTGAGATACTTGGAGAAATGGCCCGCTGGGACCGAATGACGCATGGGCGCCATGCCGCATAGAAATTGTACCGCCCCTCCCGGTAGTTGCAGCCCCCTCGACGCTAAATATCCGCCCCGAAGAGCGGACCTCCAACAACAAGGGCACCGACGACATGCACGAGACACGAACGATCCTGGGCGACATCTACGACGCCTGGCGTGATCAGGATTTGGACCGGCTGGCGAGCTACCTGCCGGACGACTTCTGCCACACCATCAACTTCCCGACTGATCTCCATCATGCGGGCGGCAGTTACGCCGGCAAGCAGGCGGTCCTTGCGCGCTGGCAGCAAGTCTTTTCTGAGTTCGATTGCGAGCAGCTCGAAACGCCAAACCTGATGGTGGATAGAAATCACGCAGCCGCCGAAGTCTCGGTGCACTGCCGCCATCGGGCGACGGGTTTGCCGTTCGCAACGATCAAGGCCCATTTCTGGACCGTCGAGTCCGGCTGGCCGGTCAGGCTGAACGAGTATTACGACGTCGGCGACATCCAGGCCTTCGTCAGCGCCGTGGCCGAGCGGGCATCAGCCTAGCAAAGCGGCCGAGGTGTCTGCCGCAGCGAAGGCCGCTGGCGCCTCGAAGGCGCGCCGCTTCAGCCCAAGCTCATCTTCTGGCGCGAGACCGCCGGCTGCGACGGCAACGGGGCTGGACGGTGCTGGTTGGGAGCGATTGGGTAGACGCAGCAGCCGCAAAAAAATTCGGGCGCCGCTCTTCGTCAGAGGGGCGCCCGGAAGTTTGGGGGGATGAGGGTGGTCGAAATGGGACCACGTCTCATGGCTCTACCTGCAAGAATCGCAGATCGAGGAATAGGGGTTCACGAAGTTCTGAGCCGCAGCCGGCGCCGCGAAGGCGGCGATCAGCGTGAGCGCGATCAGGAACTGCTTCATCTCAAGTCTCCTTTGCGAAACGGGTCCGGGATTAGCGGCCCATCGTCGAGTAGAGGTTCGGGAAGGTCTCGGCCGCAGCAGGAGCGGCGAAGGCGAGAACCAGGGTCACTGCGATCACGAGCTGCTTCATTTTGAGTCTCCTTTTAGGGAACGAGAGGGGTCCGGGATTAGCGGCCCATCGTCGAGTAGAGGTTCGGGAAGGTCTCGGCCGCGGCCGGAGCGGCGAAGGCGAGGACCAGGGTCACGGCGATCACGAGCTGCTTCATTTCAAGTCTCCTTCAAATTGTCTGGCCGGGGGTTCAGGAAGCTCCGAGCCGGGTGGCCAAGATGTCCGTTCGGAACACCGGGAAAATAGGGACGGATACCCCTGTCTGCCCAATACCTTATGGCTATCGATCAGGTGCATCGTCTGCACCGAATAGCGCTCGGCTATGGACTTGGAAGCCAACCGGCATTTCCGTTCACCACGCTTTCGGCCGATCCTGGCTATTATCGACACGGCCGTACCTTCGGCCGGCGCCCCCCACTAGCCAAAAGGGAGTCAACGGACATGTTCCTATCGAAAGAGAATGGCGGCCTCGGCCGCAGCCTATTCGTCGCCGGCGTGCTTTCCGGCGCGGTGCTGGTCACGAGCCTCATCGCTACCGGCGCCTCGGCCGGCGAATGCCCCGCCGATCAGCAGAAGCCGAACGCCCGCGAGCCCGTCAATGTGGAGGCGGTGGGCAAGACCGATACGGTCATCGGCACGCTCGACGTGGCCAAGGAGCACGGCGTCGCCGGCCGCGTCCTGCGCATGCGCCGCCTTGAGATCGAGCCTGGCGGCATCGTGCCCTGGCACAGCCACGCCGAGCGCCCCGCGATCATCTACATCGCCAGCGGCACCATCGAAGAGTACTCAAGCGATTGCGCCGTCCCGATCGTGCACAAACCCGGCGACGTCAGCGCCGAAACCAAGGACATCTCGCATTGGTGGAAGAACACCGGCGACGAGACGGTGGTCCTGATTGCCGCCGACCTGCCGAAGAATTAAGACTTCCTCCCCTGGATGTGGCGCCCTCCCGCGAGGCGCCACATCCCCTCCTTTTGCCGAGGAGCCGCCCAATGAACAAGATGCCGCACGCCGCCGAGGTCCGGCATGACGGGGCGAAAGGCTCCGCCGCGGCGGTCTGGCGCTTCATCGTCATCGCGATAACCGCCTTTGTCACCCTGGTCGATCTGTTTGCGACGCAAGCGATCCTTCCGGAGCTCATGCACCATTACGGCGTCACGCCCGCCGCCATGGGCACTGCCGTCAACGCCAGCACGCTGGGGATGGCTGTCGCCGGCTTGGCGGTCGCCTATTTCAGCAACGCCATCGATCGGCGCATGGGCATCCTGCTCAGCCTGGCGCTGCTCGCCATTCCCACGACGCTGCTGGCGCACGCGCCGGATTTGTTGACCTTTACCGTGTTGCGCGTGGTGCAGGGTCTGTGCATGGCGGCGGCCTTCACGCTGACCCTCGCCTATCTCGGCGAGCACTATAGCGCCGCGGATTCGGCGACCGCCTTTGCTGCCTATATCACCGGCAATGTCGCCAGCAATCTCGTCGGCCGCTTACTCGCCGCCGGCGTCACCGATCATTTCGGTCTCGTTTCGAACTTCTATTTCTTCGCCATCCTCAACCTTCTTGGCGCCGTGCTGGTGTTCTTCACCGTGGAGAAGACACCCCACATGAAGGAGATGCGTGAAGCGCGGCGCTCGCCCTTCGCCGCATGGCTTGACCATCTCAAGAATCCGGCTTTGCGGGCCAGCTTCGCCATTGGCTTCTGCATCTTGTTCGCCTTCATCGGCACCTTCACCTATGTGAACTTCGTGCTCGTCGAGCCGCCGCTAAGTGTCGGCATGATGACGCTGGGGTTCATCTATTTCGTGTTCCTCCCGTCGATCCTGACGACGCCGCTCGCCGGACGCGCCGTGCAGCGCTTCGGCACGCGGCCGACCTTCTGGGCGTCGCTAGCCGTGGCCGGACTGGGCCTACCACTCCTCGTCCTACCCAACTTGTCGGCGGTGCTGATCGGTATGGTGCTCGTCGGCGTCGGCACGTTCTTCGCCCAAGCCTGCGCCACCGGCTTTGTCGGCCGCGCCGCGACCTCGGATCGTGGCTCCGCCAGCGGCCTTTATCTCGCGAGCTATTTCTTCGGCGGCCTGATCGGCAGCGCCGTCCTCGGCGTGATTTTCGATATGTACGGCTGGGCAGCCTGCGTCGCCGGCATCGGCGTATCGCTGATCGTCGCCGCCCTGCTCGCGATCTTCCTCAAGACGCCGGTGCAGCGGCAAGCAGCCTGACGTTTTTCTACCCACGCCGTTCTAAAATGGCCCGCGCATTAACCCTTTTCTAATCGGATCAGGGTGAGATGGGCGCAGTACCGAGTGGAGTACTAAGTAGAGGGAATCAGTCATGCGCACCATCATTGCTCTTGCGGTCATCGCCGCGACCTTCGCCCTGAGCGGTTGCTTCCATCATCACCAGCAAGCTTACGTCACCGAGCTGCCGCCGGCCCCTGTACCGTATAAATAAGACCACGCGGTTCCGGTCCTTGGCATCGAGCGCCTGAAACGAGCCAGGGCGCCGTGCCGGCTTGGGAGTCGAAGGGGTTTGCTAAGAAGAGCCCGGACCGAGCGCCGGGCTTTTTCTTGCCGTACTTTTCTTAAGGCGGATAAGCGCCTTAGACGGAACCATGGCGCGCCGGGAGCGTTCTCAGGACGAATATCCCCGGTTCGAGCCAAATTTGACGCAATGAACCGGGCCTAACGGGAAGGCGCGCCGCTGGTGCGCAAGAAGTAGCGCTGATGCCCTTACGCCCGAGCAGTTTAGAGCAAGAACGGTTCAGACTTCCCGCGTCGAGTTGGTGGATCCCGACCTTGACGGTCTTCGTCGCCGTGCTGGCTGTCGCCGCGGCCCTGGCCTAGGCCGCCGCGACATCGAGCCGCTCGACGTGCGTTAGAACGCGCCGTTGGTGCATGTGCTGACCCACACCCACAGCAGCACCACCGCGCCGAGCCCACCGAAGGCAACGAACGCGTTCAGCCAGCCGCGCTTGCGCAGCGCACCGTCGATGTCGTGATGCGCCAGCGACGACCGCACCCAGAACATGTCGAGCCACAGCACCGCCAGCAAAAACCCAAAGGCCGTTGCCAGAAGCTGGATCGCCGACACGCTGGTGCAGGTATCCACGTCACGTGCCCTTTCTATTCGGCCGCGAGCTTAGGTTCGTCCCGGTCCTTCGTCTCCGGCGCTTCGCCCGGTTCGAACTCCGTCGCCGGTTCGGCGCCGGGCTCGGGCTCATGCAGGATCACGCCTTCGAGCACGTCGAACTCGCCAAGCCAAGCTTGCCGCGCAAGCGCGCGGTTAGTGTCTTCGTAACCGGACTCCCACCGCTTGCGGATGCCCGCCAGCGAGAAATCGATGTCCTTGATGTGACTTTCGTTGTCGAGGCGCGGCGCCAGCAACCGCACCACGTGCATGCGCGTGCGGCACGAATAGCCGGCAAGCTCCCGCACCATCGGGTCCTTCTTCACCTCTTGCGGTACATATTTGAGAAGCTCGGTGATCACATGACGCAGGCGGTGTGCCTCGCGCTGCCGCACGATGTGGTTCGAAATGCGGCTCGAATATTGGATGTCCTTGTGACGGTGCAGCGTTTCCCAGATGGTGTTGGGTTCCGGCCCCGTCGGGTTCCAAAGATGCACGGCGAAGATGATGCCGTTTCGGCGCGGATTGTCCTCGAAGATGCGCTCGGCCGGCGTGTTGGACAGGATGCCGCCGTCCCAGTAGAGCTCGCCGTCGATGCGCACGGCCGGAAAGGCCGGCGGCAGCGCGCCGGAAGCCATGATGTGGCTCACGCTGAGCGGCATGTCCCGCGAGTCGAAATAGTGCATCACGCTCGTGCACACATGCGCTGCGCCCACCGTGAGCCGCACGCGGCTCTTGTTCAGGTAGTTGAAATCGACCAGATCTTCGAGGGTCCGGCGCAATGGCGCGGTCGAGTAATAGCCGGCGTTGTCGGGCCCGAGCGCCACATGCGCGCCGAGAAACGCACGGGTGTGCGGCTCGAAGAACCCGGAAATGCCGCTGGTTAGCGTCATCCAGGACGACAGAGCGTCGGCGGCGCCGCCCCACGCGGGAAACGCGCCCCAGAAATTGGCGGCCTCCACCCGCTGCCAAAACTCCTTGAGCCTCGGCAGGCGATGTTCCGGCTCGTTGCCGGCGATGATGCTCGCGTTGATCGCGCCGATCGACGTGCCCACGATCCAGTCCGGTTCGATGCCCGCCTCGTGCAGTGCCTGATAGACGCCGCCTTGGTAGGCGCCGAGCGCGCCGCCGCCTTGCAGCACGACCACGACTTGGCCGCTATTGTCGTTGCGGATCGCGTTGACCGCATCGAGCGGTGACAGACGTTTGGCGATCATGATCGCTCCTCCCGGCGCAAAGTCGTGCGCCTCAATGGGCGGTCCAGCCGCCGTCAACGGCGATGGTGGTGCCCGTGATCGATGCCGCCGCGTCCGAAGTCAGGAACACGGCGATGCCGCCGAGCTCGTCGGTGGTGGCAAACCGCTTATTCGGCTGCTGCGCCAGCAGCACGTCGCGGATCACCTGCTCGCGCGGGATACCATGAGACTTCGCCTGACCTTCGATCTGGGCCTCGACCAGCGGCGTATAGACATAGCCAGGGCAGATGGCGTTGCAGGTGATGCCTGTCTCCGCCACCTCGAGTGCCGTCACCTTGGTCAGGCCCAGCATGCCGTGCTTGGCCGCCACATAGGCGGACTTAAAGGCCGAGCCGACGAGGCCGTGCGCCGAGGCGATGTTGATGATGCGTCCCCAGCCCTTGTCGATCATGCCGGGAAGCGCGAGCCGCGTGGTATGGAAGGCAGAGCTGAGATTGATGGCGATAATGGCGTCCCACTTGGCGACCGGGAACTCCGGCAGCGGCGCCACGTGCTGGATGCCGGCATTGTTGACCAGAACGTCGACGGCGCCGTGCTCGCCGAGCATCGTCTCGAACATCTCGGCGATCGATTCGGGCTTGGACATGTCGGCGGCCGAATAGCTGACGGGGACACCGAAATCGGCGACGATGCCGCCTTGCGCCGCTTTGATTTCCTCGTGCTTGCCGAAGCCGTTGAGGACGACCGCCGAGCCGGCGGCGGCCAGGGCCCTGGCGATGCCGAGGCCGATGCCACTAGTGGAGCCCGTGACAAGGGAGACTTTGCCCTTGAGGGGTTGGGTTGTCGTGCTGGCGCGCTCGGTTATGGCGAGGTTCATGGCCTGGCTTCCTTTCAGCGGCTGCAATGGCGCGCCCCTGGCACGCTCTGCCTTAATAGGATGATGCCGCGCCGGGCCCTAAACGGAAAATGCCCTTTGGCTAAGGAGTCGATAGGGAGGCGCTATGACCGAGAGTGCCAAGAACGTCCCCGATTCTACTCCCGGCACCCCCTCACGTCCGCTCAAATATGTGCCAGGAACTTCAAATCTCTCGACTGGAAGCGCCCATGGAGCGTAGAACAGCCTTTCGGGCATGGCAGGAACCGAGCTTTTCGGGTGATGAAGATTTGCGTGGCGAGGCGGGGTAGCGGCGAGCGTTTTGGCGGCCGCGCCGCCGATTTGCCGGCCCCTGTTCCAGAAACGACTTAGGCGGCGGAGCGAACTGCATGGAAATGCATCAGGTCCGCTACTTCCTCGCCGTATCGCGAGCGCTGAACTTCACGCGCGCGGCGGAGGAGTGCAATGTCGCCCAGCCGTCCCTGACCCGCGCCATTCGCCAGCTCGAGGGCGAGCTTGGCGGCGACCTGTTCCGGCGCGAGCGCCCCCAGGCCCAGCTCACCGAGCTTGGCCAGCGCATGCTGCCGCTCCTCAGACAATGCTACGAGAGCGCGCTCAGCGCCCGCTCGCTCGCCGAGGCCATCAAGAAGGGCGAGGTTGGCGCCCTCAGGCTCGCCGTGTCGCGCACCATCGATCCCGGTCTGGTGACGCCCCATGTCGTCGAGCTCGGCAAATTGTTCAGCAGCCTCGACCTGAAGCTGCTGCGGGGTTCCGCCGGCGAGGTCCTCGAATATCTGAAAAGCGGCGAGGTCGAACTCGGCATCGCCGGCCCCATCGGCGAGGAATGGGAACGCCTCGACTGCTGGCCCCTGTTTACCGAGGACTTCCAACTCGCCGTCAGCAAGAGCCACAACTTGGCGCAGGCCCCCGTCGTTGATCTCGACGGGCTGCGGCAGGAGCGTTTGATGATTCGCACCTACTGCGAGACCACGCAGAGCCTGATCGACCTGTTGCGCAATCGGGAGTTCGACGTCTCTCGCTTCCATGAGGTGAGCGGCGAGGACGACCTGGTGGCCCTGCTCGAGGCCGGATTCGGCGTGGCCTTCGTCCCGCGCAGCACGAAGAACCCGGAAAGTCTGGCGCGCATCCCGGTGACCGGGGTCGAACTCGATCGGACGATCTATCTTTATGGCGTTGCCGGACGGCAGCGCACCGCCGTCGCCTCTACCTTGATGAAGATGCTGCGTGCCTATGACTGGTCGAGTTACGCGGCGGCCTAGCCCGCGGAATCGAGCGCCGCGAGCAGGTCCTCCACCGCCATGCGCTTGCGGTAGTCCGGATCCACGAACCGCGCGTTCACGCGCCCGTCGGTGCCGACCACGAAGGTGGCCGGCACGGGGAGCAGCCAGGCGTCGCTTCCCTGAGACGGCGCGACGTCCCACCCGGCCCGAGTCATCAGTTCCCGCATCTCCTCGCCGACCCAGAACGCGAGGTTCAAGGACAGCGCGTATCCGTTGTCGAAGTCAGTCAGAATAGGGAAGCTCGAGCCGGACTGTTCCTCAAGCTCTACCGCGTAATGCTGGCGGTCCGGCATGATCGCGACGATTTGGCCGCCGGCCGCAGCAATCTGGTCTTGGGCCTCGGCCAGCACCTTGGTGTTGATCCGGCAATAAGGGCACCAATGGCCACGATGGAAGGTAACCGCTACAGGTCCCTTCTCGAGGAGGCCTTCGAGACTGATCAGGCTGGCATTCTGATTGGGCAGGACGAAATTCGGCATCGGCTCGCCCGGCTTCGGCGCGTTCTCGCCAACCTCGTGCTCCCTGAGGCGGGCCACGAGCCCGTCAACGGAGGTCTGGAATACCGGCCCAAGCTTGCGCACGGAGTCGGCGAACGACTGCAACCTGTCGGCCAGGGACGCATCCATGTCGCGCGCCTGGACGAAGGCTTCTTCAAGCTGTTCGGAAAGCGGCCGTGCCGTCATCCCCAAACTCCCAGGGCATAGCAAGGACGTCCCTGCGAGACCCCGTTGTCACCCCACCCCTACCCGTCTCAATACCACCCGGCGCCTCCCCTGGGTAGCCTGGAAACCCGTGATATCAAGCAATTGAGCCATTCAGTTGGGCAGGCCCCTATCCCGCGCCTCGCGGAGGCCCGCCAGCAGGTCCTCCACCGCCATCCGCCTCCGATAATCGGGATCGATGAACCGCGCCGCGACGCGGCCATCCTGGCCGATCACGAAGGTCGCCGGGATCGGCAAGATCCAGGCGTCGTTGCCTTGGTAGGCCGGAAGGTCCCGGCCCGACTTGGCCATCAGCTCCTGCACCTCGGCACCGACCCAAATGGCAAGGCCGATCGAGAGCGCGTAGCCGTTGTCCACATCCGAAAGGACGGGATAGCGCAGCGCCGCGTCCGCCTTCAACGCGGCGGCAAATTGCTGCCGCTCCGGCACGATGGCGACGATCGATGCCCCCTCCGCTGCGATGGCCTGTTGCACATCCGACAGTACGCGCGTGTTGATGCGGCAATAAGGGCACCAATGTCCGCGATGGAAGGTGATGGCGACGGGGCCGGTGGCGAGAAGCGAATTGAGGGCTATCACCCGGCCCGTCTCGTCCGGTAACGCGAACGGCGGCATGGAATCGCCGGGCCCTGGCGCCGCGGCGCCGGCCTCGTGCGCCTTGAGCCGATCCACCATGCGATCGACCGCCACTTGCAGGGCCGGGGTGAGCTGGCGCGCCGCATCGGCAAACATCTCGAGCCGCTCGCTCAACGATGCATCCATGTCGCGGCAGTAGGCGAAGGCCTCTTCGACCGTGGCGAAGGCCAGCTGTCCCATTCAATCACTCTCCTTGACCCGGTGGGTCAAATCCGGGTGCAGGTATTTCGTTCCAAGGAGCAGTGACGCAAGTCGGCTTTGCAGCTATCCGTGCCATCTCCTCCGCTCAAGACCTTGTGAGCAAATATGACCGGCATTTGAACCGCCCGTCCAATAGCATCCGGCTATGGTCTTTATCAGGCATCGGCAGTTCCGCGCCGGACCGGATGGGCTTAGTTGGCCTCACGGAAATCCGCGGAAAATCGGCCTCTTCGCGAGGCCTTGGGGAGGAAACAAAATGTCCACGCTCATCGATTGGCTGGACGCCGGAAGGCGCCTCGCCGAACGCATCCCCTATAGCCTCGTGGCGCTTGTCGCGCGCTTCGCCGCCGCCTCGGTGTTCTGGCGCTCTGGCCAGACCAAGATCGACGGCTTGCAGATCAAGGACAACACGTTCTTCCTGTTCCGCGAAGAGTACAAGGTCCCGATCTTGCCGCCGGACCTCGCCGCCTATCTCACCACTTACGCGGAGCACATTCTCTCGGTCTGCCTCATCGTCGGCTTCGCCTCGCGCCTATCGGCGCTCGGCTTGATTCTCATGACCCTGGTGATCCAGGTCTTCGTCTATCCGGAGGGTTGGCCGGACCATATTCTGTGGTTCGCCGCGCTGTTCCTAATCCTGGCGCGCGGCCCTGGCGCCATCTCGCTCGACCATCTCATCTGGTCCCGCGTGCAGCCGCAAGCCGCGCCGGCGCGTTAGGCCTGCGCGCGCTCCCTGGCAAGTGGAGGGGCAAGCTTCTAGCGGCCGCGCTGAAGCTGTCTCAGCAGCTCGTGGCTGGGATACGAATCCGCCGGCAGCCCATACTTGATCTGCATGGAGCGGATCGCCTCTCGTGTGCCGGCACCGATAACCCCGTCGATCTTGCCGACGTCGAAGCCCTGGCGCGCGAGAAGCTGCTGCAGCTGCTTCGTCTCCGCCGCGGTGAAGGGCTCCGGGTTGCCGCGCTTGAGGGGCGGCGCACCGGCAAGCCGCGTGGCGTAGTACCCCGCCGTCGTCGAATAGACGAGCGAGTTGTTCCAATCGAGATAAACGTTGATGAAGTTGGGATAGGCAAGGAACGCAGGTCCATCGCGTCCCATGGGCAGAACGAGCGCTGCCGGCACGTTGTCGGCCGGGACCGGCTTGCCATTACGATAGGTGACCCCGTAGCGCGACCAGAACAGCCGCGGCCGCTGGATCGTCACGTCGGCCTGTTCCCACGGCAGGTTGGGCGGCACGATGACTTCCTCGAGCCACGGTTGACCGGGCTGCCATCCCTTGGAGCGGATGTAGTTGGCTGCCGACGCAAGCGAGTCCGGCGCGCTCTTCACGAGGTCGCGGCGCCCGTCGCCGTCGAAATCCACGGCGTAGTTGTAATAGGTGCTCGGCTGGAACTGGAATTGGCCGACCTCGCCGTGCGCAGGGCCTCGCATCTCGGCCGGGCTCAAGTCGCCGCGATCGATGACGCGCAACGCGTCCATCAACTGGGCCTGGAACTCGGCGGGGCGACGGCAGTCATAGCTCAAGGTGGCGAGCGAGCGGATGCTCTGCATGTTGCCCATCACCTTGCCGAAGTCGGTCTCTAACCCCCAATAGGCGACGAGCACAGGTCCCGGAACGCCGAATTGCTGCTCGATCTTGGCAAAGGTCGATCCGTACTTCTTGAGCAGAGCCGCGCCGACCTGCATGCGGTTGTTCGACACCATGCGGCCGGAGAACGTGAGAAAGTCCTGCGCGAACACGCCCTGGGCCCGGTCCTTGGCAATGGTGTTGGGATCGTAGGTAACGCCGTCGAGCGCGACGGAGACGGTCCGCGGCGAGATTCCTTGGGCGACCGCCTGCTGCTTGAAGCTCTGCAGCCACTTACCGAATCCGGCGGCGCCGGGACATTGCTGCGCAAGGGCGCTCGAAGCCGAACCGAGCAGCACCACCGCACAGAGGCCGGCGCGCGCTGTCATGAGGGGGATAAGGGTCATGGGGTGTCTAGTCATGCGCGTCAATGAACCCAGTCGGGAGGCCTCAGTCAAGCTAAGAGGTTGTAATGTTCCCGGCCTATGGATCGCCCTTGTGATAAGTCCCAATAAGCTCAGCGCTCGCTAGGATATGACCTTTCATCGCGGCTTCGAGTTCGGCCTTGGTCATGGCCTCCGCCGGAAGCATCGTGTCGAGCGCGTAGAGCTTGTAGAAATACCGGTGACGGCCGATCGGCGGGCACGGCCCGTGATAGGCGGCCTCGTTCTTGTCGGTGACTCCGACCACGGCTCCCCCTGGCAGGCCTCGGGCTTCAGCGTCCTCGGGCAACGACTTGAGATCTGCTGGCAAATTATGGACGATCCAATGTGCCCAGACGCGCTTCGGCGCCTTCGGATCCGGCGCGTCGGGATCGTCGACGATGAGCGCCAAGCTCTTGGCGCCGTCCGGCACGCCGGCAATCGCGAGCGGCGGCGAGATGTCTTCGTCTTCGCAAGTATATTTCGACGGAATCTTGCCGCCAGGTTCGAACGCGGGAGATGTCAGCGCGAGAGGCATTGCTGCGTTCCCCTCCAAACCAAGTCCGAATGCCAGAATGGCGATCAGACCGATCGTTAACCGCCGAGCAGATGGTGCGTGCGTGGTCGCCAGAACGTGCGGAGCTAGCGACTCGGCGCAACGCCACGCGCGGCGGTCAATCCGTATGCGGCGGCAGCTCGCCAAGCCTTAGCTTTTCCATCAGCGCATCGATGCGCCGAGACGCTTCACGCTTGCTCAAGCCCTGCCGGTACCAACCCGGCTCTTTCGCTTCGTCTGCGAGCGTCCTGAGGTAAGAAGCCTGCGCCCCCGTCATTGGCTCCGCCCCCGGATTCTCGGACGTGGAAAGGTGTTGGCTTTCTTGGACCTCCAGAGTCCTCTTCTTCTGATGCATCGTAGTTAGTCCTGAGTCCGCACTTGGTGTTTCCTTGCAGTCCTTATTATTGGATCGAGTCTTACAGTAAGAATTGAAAAGGGCAAGGATTTGGCGCGATCTGGCAAAGGTTTAGGCAAGAGATGGTGTCGCCCAGGTAACGGGCGGCGCCGACAAGCTATATCGCAAACCTGCGGCGGTTGAGATCGGTCCGCCGCAAGGTCCTGCCGGCAACGCCAGGTGCAGCCCTCGATTGTTGCGGTGCGACAACGCAACGCGGTTCGAAGCGAATCCCCTTCTTTCCTTGTAACATTCTGTAAATATTAAGAAAAAAGGCAAAAAGCGCCCATAAACGGCCGCTCAATGACCCAGGCCCAGCCGATCTTTTGCCCATTTGTTCCGGTGTTTATTGCACTGCACCAACGCGTGCGGCCGGCTCGACTCTTCGTCGGTCTCTCACAAGAACCTCCCAGACAAGTTGGAAGTAAGGAGCAACAACGCATGGTCAAAATGCGAGCCAAGATGATTACGGTGGGGCTTCTCGGCACCGCTATGATGCTGCCTCTCACTGCCGCCAGCGCGGACCAGGTCGGACATGCCTCGTGGTATGCCCTGACGTCCAAGACGGCGAGCGGAGAGCGCATGAACCCAAGCGCGCTGACGGCGGCACACCGGTCGCTGCCGTTCGGCACCAAGGTCCTCGTGGAGAACCTGAGCAACGGCCGCTCCGTGGTCGTGCGAATCAATGACCGGGGCCCGTTCATTGGCGGGCGCATTATCGACTTGTCGAAGGCAGCCGCCGCGCAGATCGGCATGATCGGTTCCGGCACCGCGAAGGTGCGAGTGACGAAGTCGGGCGGCGCGCTCGAGGCCCTTGGCCGGTCCAAGGCGAAGAGCCAAGGCGCCGGCAACTAACGCCGGGTTGGGCGCCGCTCTAGCTCGCCCTTCGTGCAAGTTTTTGAAAATAACCGGGTTTCTGGCACTCTGTCAGCTGCTCGGAAAGAAATCCTATGAACGCCGGGCCTTTGCCCGGCGTTCACATTTTTCTGACCTCTCTTCTGCCCGCACGCGGCCCAACCCTCCGGCTGCGTTGAACCCTGAAGAACAATCTCGACCGTTGCATTGTTGCCCTAGGCAGCCAGCCCCAAAGAGGCCATAGTCTTCCGGAGCCGAACGGTTGACGTTTGGGCAACCCCCTCCTCGAGTGGGCGCGGTCATACATTCGTAACCAGCAAAGCTCAAGATTCGTAAGACGTTACAGAAGCCCCTTCAGGAGTCGGGACGCGACATGATCAAGCTTTCCTATCTGCTCGCTGCACTCGTCCTGGCAGCTTCCGTGGCGTCTCTCGCCGTGGCTAGCGCGGAAGCCCAACAGCAGCCGCGCAACGAACGCCAAGGAATATTTAAGCCGCCTCCTCGCGGTCCCCTCATCGGCGGCACGTCATGGACCCTGAGCGACGTTTGGGGAGAGCCGGAGATGCCAAAGCCGTCTTTGGATTACCCCGCGTTCAATTACCCGCCGGGCGGCTATGACCTCAATGGCCCGCCGAGCCAGTCGCCTTATCCCAATTAGGCCGCAAATCCGCTTCCGCCGCAGGCCCCTAGGGCGGGTCGATGGGGTCTTGCGCACGGCAGCCCCACGCCCCTAGAGTGAGGCGCTTTGCGGGCAGACTGCGAACCAGGGTGGAGACTGGCCGCGTACGCTCCTTGGGAAGCTGCGTGGTTTCTTTCCCCGTTTCCTAGACTTGCCTGATTTTCCGTGCGCGTTGCGCGGACCATTTGGAGGGGGAAAGGAGCTTCCCATGCGTCAGACCGGAACGGTCAAATTCTTCAACCACTCGCGGGGGTTCGGCTTTATCACGCCGGACGATGGCGGCAAGGACGTGTTTCTTCACATCTCCGCGTTGCAGCGCTCGGGCCTTCCGGCGCTCGACGAAGGAGCGCGGGTCTCGTTCGAGACCGAACCGGACCGCCGGGGCAAAGGTCCCCAGGCCATCAACGTGCAACTCGGCGAATAAACCATCCCCACAATCAAACTGTACCACCCGCTACGATAGCGGCGCCTTCGACGCTGCTATCGTCAGCGGGTTTTTGATCGCGGCAGTGAACGGCTGGACGAGAAGCGCTAGGCTATGACGGTAGTGCCATCACGCGCGTCAGACCCCATGCTCGCGACCGTGCTCGATCGCCTCGCCGCGGCGCGGCCGTACGCACTCGAGCGGCTGTTTCAGTTCCTCGCCATCCCGAGCATTTCGACCGACCCCGCCTATCATGAACCTTGTCTCGAAGCCGCCGAATGGTGCGCCAGGGCCTTGCGCGACATCGGCTTCACGGCGCGGGTCGTGCCCACGACAGGCAAGCCCATGGTAGTCGCCCATTGGCGCGCCGGGGACGGAGCCGCTTCGCGCCGGCATGTCCTCTTTTATGGACATTACGATGTGCAGCCGCCCGACCCCTTGGACGCGTGGACCGCGCCGCCATTTGAACCGTATCTCGCCGACGATCCACGTCACGGCAAGGTCATCGTCGCGCGCGGCGCCTCCGACGACAAAGGCCAGGTGATGACCTTCTTCGAGGCGTGCCGCGCCTGGCGCGATGCCCATGGCGCCCTCCCCGTCGATATCTCCGTGCTGCTCGAGGGCGAGGAGGAATCCGGCAGTCCGAGCCTCGCGCCGTTTCTCGACGCGCACGGCGAAGAGCTTCGAGCCGACATCGCGCTGGTCTGCGACACCGGCCAATGGGACGAAACTACCCCCGCCATCACCGCGTTCCTGCGCGGCCTCGCCTTCTCCGAGGTCACTATCACAGGCCCGTCGCGGGATCTGCATTCGGGGGTCTATGGCGGGCCTGCACGCAACCCCATCCGCGTCCTCGCCGAGCTGATCTCGGCGCTGCGCGATGCGCAAGGCCGTGTCACCATCCCGGGGTTCTACGACGACGTCCGCAAGCCCTCGGCCAAACAGCGCGCGGCCTGGCACGCGCTTGGCTTCGACACCGCGAGCTTTCTCGGCGAGGTGGGTTTGAGCGAACCGGCCGGCGAGGCCGGCTTGAGCGTGCTGGAGCGGCTCTGGTCGCGCCCGACGGTCGAGATTAACGGCATCGTCGGCGGCTATGCCGGTCCGGGCACCAAGACGGTGATCCCCACGAAGGCCTCCGCCAAGCTGTCGTTCCGCCTCGTGCCCGACCAGGAACCGGCCAAGATCCTCGACGGACTCCATCGCTTCATCGGCGACCGCCTCCCCGCCGATGCCGCCGTGTCCTATTCAGGCGAAGGCGGATCGCCCGCGGTCGGCTTCGACACCGAGGCGCCCGCCTTCCGTGCCGCGGCGCGCGCGCTTGAGGCGGAGTGGGGCAAGCCGCCGGTGATCATCGGCTGCGGCGCCTCCATTCCCATCGTCGAATCGTTCCGCTCGCGCCTCGGCATGGATTCGCTGCTCGTGGGCTTCGCGCTGGACGACGACCGCATCCACTCGCCCAACGAGAAATACAATCTGACGAGCTTCGAGAAAGGCGCGCGCAGCTGGGCGCGCATCCTCGCGGAGCTCGGCGACGCCGATGCCGGGACTTGAACGCATCGTATCTGTTTTCCTTGTCATCGCTGCGCTAACGGTCGCGGCGAGCACCGTGGCGTTCGGGCGCGATCGTCCGGGCGTGTTCGACTATTACGTGCTCGTGCTCGGCTGGTCGCCCACTTACTGCATCCTCGACGGCTTCAACCGTCGCGACAGGCAATGCGAGGCTGGACATGACTTCGTGCTGCACGGGCTTTGGCCGCAGCACGACAATGGCTGGCCTGAGGATTGCTACACGGGCAAACGGCCCTGGATCCCCCGCGAGGTCATCGACCGCATGCGCGACATCATGCCGAGCATGGGGCTGATCATCCACGAATACAGCACGCACGGTACCTGCTCGGGACTCTCGCTGGAGCAATATTACGACGCTGCCCGCGCGCTTTACGAACGGATCGTCGTGCCGCCCCAATTCGACGATCCCGAAGCCCAGCGCCATTTGTCGCCCGATGAGATCGAGCGCGAGTTCATCGCCGTCAATCCTTGGCTGCAAGCCGACATGATCGCCGTGACCTGCCGCCGCGACAACCTGCTCGACATCAGGGTGTGCTTCGACCGCGCGCTTCGGCCGCGGCCTTGCGGCGTCAATGAGGACCAGGCTCGGCTCTGCCGCGCCAATACGATCAGCGTGCCCGCGCCTTAGCCCGGGCATCCCTGCCGACAGTCTTGAAAGACGACCCGCGCGGCGCGAAGCCGCGCGGGTTACTTTGCAGCCTAGGCGCACCGGTAGGGCGGGCCGGCCTTCTCCATGATCTCGTTGTATTTCCTGAGGATCTCTACGACCTTGGCGCAGCGCGGGCTGATCTGCGCGGCCTCGTCCCAGAACTTGACCGCGGCATCCACGACCTGCTGCCACTCCCCGTCGGGGATCGTAGTCAACTGTAGCTTGCCGCCCTGCGTACGATAGTGCGCCTCGCCCCACCAGTACCAGTGCAGGCGGTAGTAGTGCGAGTTGTCGATCGACAGTTTGAACAGCTCCTGGAGATGGGGCGGCAGAGCGTTCCACTTGTCGCTGTTCACGAAATAGGACCCTGCCCAAGCGCCCGAGATGTTGTTGGTCAGGTAGTACTTGGTGACATCGGCCCAACCCACCGTGTAGTCCTCGGTGATGCCACTCCAGCACACGCCGTCGAGTTCGCCCGTCTGAATGGCGACCTCGACGTCTTCGTAGGGTAGCGTGACCGGCACGACGCCGAACTGCGACATGAACTGGCCGCCCGTCGGGAACATGTAAACACGCAAGCCCTTGAGGTCAGCGACCGACTTGATCGGCTTGGTGGTGGCGAAGTTGCATGGATCCCAGGCGCCGGTGCTGAGCCACGTCACACCTTTGACCTCGGAATATGCTTCTTCCCAGATCTCTTTCAGTCCGTACCAATGCCATAGCGTCGGCACGTCCAGTGAGTAGCGCGAGGCAAACGGGAAGTAGGCGGCAAAGATCTTGACGTCGACGGGGGAAGCCATCGAGTCGTCATCGCTCTGCGCTGCATCGATCGTGCCGGTCTGCACGGCGCGGAACAGCTCGCCTTGCGGCACCAGCTGGTCGGCATAGTACAGCTCGATGACCATCTCGCCGTTCGCCGCCTTGTTGAAGGCTTCGATCGACGGCTTGATCACATGCTCGCCGAGCGCCGTCCCGGCGTAGGTCTGCATGCGCCACTTGATCGGGGCGCCCTGCGCCCTGACCACGTACGGCGCTGCCACAGTCGCCGAAGCAGCGGCGGCAGTGGTTAAGCCGGCTGTCTTGATAAAATCTCGCTTACTTATCTTCTTAGGTACTTTCATCGCCATCACTCCTTCCAGACACAAACCAAACTCGTTGACCGCATCTCAAGGGGCTCTACCTTCCGTAGTATTGATTGGGCAGCCACAGAGCAATCTGCGGGAAAATCATCACGATTGCCAAGCCAATGATCATTACAAGTACGAAAGGCACGATCGACTTGTAGATATCGCTCAGCGTGATCTCCGGCGGCGCCATGGCGCGCATGAGGAACAGGTTATAGCCGAAGGGCGGCGTCATATATGCGATCTGGCAGGTGATGGTGTAGAGCACGCCGTACCAGACGGGGTCGAAGCCGAGCGCAATCACGATCGGCACGTAAAGCGGCGCGACGATCACCAGCATCGCCGTGTCGTCGAGGAACGTCCCCATGAGCAGATAGGAGATCTGCATCATGATGAGGACGGTCCAAGGATCGAGCCCCCATTTCTCCAGGAACAGGTATCTCAGCCCGTGCACGGCGCCGAGGCCGTCGAACACGGCGCCGAAGCAGAGCGCCGCGAGGATGATCCACAGGAACATGCAGCTGATGCCAAGTGTCTTGCGAACGGTGTCCTCCAAGACCTTCCACGTCAGCTTGCGTCGGAAAATAGCGGCGAGCGTCGCGCCCGCCGCTCCCACGGCTGAACTTTCCACCAGGCTCGTCTTGCCCATGAGGAAGAGGCCGGTCATCGAGAAGAAGATAAGGAAGGGAATGATGCCGGCGCCGAGCAGCCTGATCCTTTCGCGCCAGCTCACCTTGCGCTCGTCGGCCGGCAGCACCGGGCCGAGGTTCGGCTGGAGATAGCACCTGATGGCGACGTAAGCGATGAACAGGCTCGCCAACAGCAGGCCCGGGAAGACCCCCGCCAACCAAAGTTGGCCCATAGGTTGGCGGGCGATCAGGCCGTACAGTACCAGCACGACGCTCGGCGGGATCAGGATGCCGAGCGAGCTGCCTGCCTGAATCACGCCGGTGACCATCACTTTGTCGTAGCCGCGCCGCAGCAGCTCCGGCAGCGCGATGCTGGCGCCGATCGCCATGCCGGCGACGCTCAAGCCGTTCATCGCCGCGATCACCACCATCAAGAGGATGGTGCCGATGGCAAGCCCTCCGGGCACCGGGCCGAACCAGACATGAAACATCTTGTACAGGTCGTCGGCGATGCCCGATTCGGACAGCATGTAGCCCATGTAGATGAACAAGGGCAGCGTCAACATCGGATACCAATTGAACAGCACGAAGGAGGCGTTGAACGGCATCTCCTCGCCGCCGGTGCCCCACAGCATCAGCGCGAAGGACGCGGCGACAAAACCGATCACGCCGAAGAACCGCTGCCCGGTCAACAACAGCAGCATCATCGACGCGAACATGAGAAGGGCGATGACCTCGTGACTCATTCCAGCCCCTCTCCTTCGAGAGCTTCTCCTTGGGGAAGATCCTCAGCGAGGGGCTGTCCGCGCGCCGCAGCCAGGTCCTTGAAGAACACGGCAATCATCTGGAGCAGCATCAACACGATGCCGATACACATCACGACCTTGATGGGCCAGAGCACCGGCGCCCATGACGAGTAGTTCTTCTGGTTGTACTCGATGGCGTAGACCGTGCTGGAAATGCCGCCGACGAGCAGCATGACGAGATAGAAGATCACCAGCAGCGAAGTCACGGTGTCGACGCGGGCCTGCGTCAGCGGCGACCAACGGCTGTAGAGCAGGTCCATTCTCACATGCGCGCCGAGTTGCAGCGAATAGCCGCCGCCAAGAAGATAGTAGGCGGCCAGCAGCATCTGCGATGTTTCGATGATCCAAATGTAGGAAGTGCCGAAGAAGCCCCGCGCAATCGAGGCGTAGAGCAACACGCCCATCATCACGAGAACCAACCACATGACCCAGCGGCCGACGACCCGGTTCACGACATCGACATACCGGACGAAGAGCTTTACCGCCTTAGGCATCGCGCTCCATCCGTTATCGTGCCGCTTGCTTGTACAGTCATGCCGGATATCCGCAGGCAACCGCGGTTAAGATGCAAGAAATGCGCCGCGTGGCCAGTCGCGGTGATGCGCGCGAGAAGCGGATAGCGTGACCGAGCGGCCAGTAGATCTCAGATGCGCGGGGTAAGTTGCGGTTGCGGAAATCTCTGAGGCATCCGGCCCCATCCGGATCCTCTATCACCGGGCTGCAAACCCTGTCCCCCATCCTGCCCTGTCTCCACCCGCAGGCCCCGGGACAAACGCGTTGTCACAACAAGGCTTGGTACCGCCATACTATCTTGTTGGATGAGAAGGTCTAGGTGAAGTGGAAGGGGGCTCCAGCGCCGCCGCGTCACAGGCCCAGATTGGGCCCGTGCTTTCCTGCGGGCAGGCGCCGACAGTCCGAGGTGGAGCTCAGAAGCGGTAGGTCAGCGAGCCGCGGAACGTGTTGGCGTCGGGATCGTAGGTCGTCTTGCCGCCCGGATAGGTCACCGTCTCGCTGTCGAAATCGGTAAACTGATAGTCGAAGCGCGCGCCCCAATTCGGGCTGAGCGCCACTTCGGCACCGGCGCCTGCGCTCCAGCCGAAGAACGTGGTCTCGCGGATGCCGCCGCCCGGCCCGCTGATCGGCAGATCGGCGTCGGCCCAGGCGCCCCCGAACGTTCCAAACAGCAGCACGCGCGGCGTGATGGTGTAGCCAGCCCGCAAGCGAATGTCGGCCATCGTATCAATGCTCGGGCTTGCCTCGTTGAGGCCGGCATTGAAACGCCGGCTGCCGCTGACGTCGCTCGCCAGGAAGTCGCCTTCGACGCCGAGCACGAATGGACCGTGCTGCCAGCTATAGCCGCCGACCACGCCGCCGACGATACCATCTGTGGAAATCGAGCCCGACGCCGGCGTGAAGTCGTAGCTCACCGAGGCCCCGCCGATGGTGCCGCCGAGCCACCAGCCTTCGAACACATCTTGCGGCGGAACCGGCGTCACCTCGTAAGGAGGCGGGGACGCATACAGGTCGGCACTACTCGCTGGGATAGAGGCCGTGGCGCCGGCCGTTAACACGGCGGTAACAACCACAGCCTGGTGCAATCGCGTACGCAAACGACGAACTCCCTCACGATTGGAGGCCGGTCCCGTACGCCGCGCAGCACGAAGTGTGCTGGACCAAGCGCTCACGGCCCCAGGGTAGTGCCCCACCCTTACCAAGCGTTAACAATGAACCGGGGCAAAACTGGGTAGGGTAAGCGGCGGGTTAATGGCCATCGCAAGGCAGCACGCAATTGGCCTGGAGCTCCGCCGATCTTACGCGGCGCGGAACAGGGCCACGCAGCCTTGGCGCTCGATTTCGACCGTGGCGAAGCGCTGGTTGAGGCCCTGCGCAAGCGCCTCGGCGTCGTCCTCGCGGTTATTGAATACACCCTTCGCGTTGTAGAGGTCGAGCAAGGTCCGCGCCGCCGCGTTCGGGGTGACCCCGCGGCCGAGAATCGTGGCGCCGAACAGCACCGCCCCGTCCGCCATCACCGGCCGCAGATGATCGATCGCCTTGAGTTTCTCGCTCATGCGCCCTGGCAGGCAGTGCAGCACATAAGTGAGTCCGACGGAATCGAACGGCGCCATGTGCTCGGCGAGGGGCGCAAGCAGATTGGCCTCGCACGTCGTCGGCGCGAACCGCGCAAGCCGCCGCGCCGCGCGGGCCAGACAATTGCGATTGATATCGAGCAACACGAGTCGGTCGAACTCGGCGCCCGCGCGATCCAGGAACAGGCCGGTGCCCACGCCGGCCTCCAGATGATTGGCGGTGAGATTGGCCTCATAAAGCGAAAGCAAACGTGGGGTCGGGCACTTCCAGGCATACCGATTGGAAAGCCCGTGAACCAGCACGTCGTAGAACGACAGCATGAGCGGCGTATAGATCGCATGCGCACGTGCGATCGCTCGCGGATCGGTACTCGCTTCGCTCTTGCGCGCAAGATGCTCGGCCATGGCGCTGCATATGCCACCGCGCCGAAAATAAAGAAAGGGCGCCGAAGCGGCCCCCTTTTAGGTGGGAAGTGCTTTTTGGGGAGGTTAAGCTCTAGAAGGTCGCCTTGACGGTGCCCACGACCCGCGCGTCGCAGGCACTCCGGTCACCAATGAGACTAAGGCAATCTGGTTGATTATAGTCCGTATCCCAGTAGCGCACGTCGACCGACCAATGCTCCATGAAGCCGAGGGTCAAGCCGGCATTCCAATACGTGTAATCGGGGATGGGGTCTTCGTACCACTGCCATCCAACCAAGGCGCTGATGGTGGGCGTGAAGAAGTTGAAGATTGTGCCGGAGAACGTGTAAGCCGCCGCGCCCTCGATCGCATCCGACTGCAAGCCGGTTTGGGCATAATCCGGCGACCAGTAATTGGTGACCCGGAAGCTCCAGGCGTCGTTGGGGGCCCAGGTAGCGCCCGTCTTCAACTCGAAATAGTCGATATCGTTGCCGCCTGGGTAGGTGTAGTAGAGGCCGGCGATATCGAAGGTGATGTTCTGCCACGCCGGGGCGATGCCGGCGTAGTAGTCGATCTCGATGCCATCCCCAATAGCATCAGAAGTATTGGATCCCCAAATGCCGGCATAGAAGATGCCGTAATAGGCATCGAACTCAGGCTGCACCGCCGGATTCTCAGCCGAGTTGGAAATGCCGCGGAAGATGTAGTCCGTGGTGATCGCGGTGGTTGCCGATAGCGTCAGCTCATTTGCCTGCGCCGGCATAGCCAACGCGCCGGCAAATGCCGCGCCCAGAATGCATGACTTGATGATCCCCACTTCCCTGCTGCGCCGAGCCATTGTCCAGTCTCCTGTTTTTTTCGCCTGTCCCTGCGAGTATGAAATTCGTTATTTTCAGGATGCAACCCCGCATGCGTGCCCGCGGTGCAACGTCCCCGTCACGTCGAGAATAGACCCGGCCCCCCTTGAAGCAACGAAAAAGCAAGGGTTTTTGAAAACATCTGGCGCGGTGTGACTATTCTGCAATGGTCCAAACACTTTGATGCCACATTGGGCTCACGGACCTGAATGAGCCGCACAAATGCTCATTCAGCCTGCTCACGAGAAGGGCAAATGCCCAAATGGCAGGCGAGAACCAATCTTCTCAACGATTCATAGGGTTGGGGCCGTCCGCCTCTCACGGCGTACGCGGGGCTGCCCGCTGCGCCTTGTTCGGGAATGTGCGGTCCCCTAGAGTGAGATTCGGCGGCGCTCAAAGCTTGACAATTCGATTCGATATCCTCTTCCCGCAAGGCGAGCATGTCTGAGAACGACACTGACGCGACCGCGCTCGTGACCGGCGCGGGGCGGCGGCTCGGTCGGGCCATCGCCCTCGACCTGGCCCGAGGAGGCTGGCGGGTCGGGGTCCACTACCATGCCTCCGCCGCGGAGGCCTTGGGGCTCGTCGCGGAAATCGAGGCGATAGGCGGCCAAGCCGCCGCGTTTCAGGCCGACCTCGCCCGGCTGGAAGAGCTCGACCCCTTGGTGGTCGCCTGCGGAGACCGCCTAGGGGCCCCCGCCTGCCTGATCAACAATGCGGCCTGTTTCGAGCGGGACACGGTGGAATCGCTCGATGCGGCGTCCTGGCAGTTGCATCTCGACGTCAATTTGCGGGCGCCCGTCTTTCTGGCCCAAGCCTTCGCCAAGAGGCTGCCGGAGCACGTCCCCGGCAATGTCATCAACCTGGTCGATCAAAAAGTCTGGCGCCTCAACCCCGACTTTTTCTCCTACACCATCGCCAAATCGGCCCTGTGGACCGCCACCCAGACCTTGGCGCAAGCCCTCGCCCCCCAGGTCAGGGTCAATGCCATAGCCCCAGGGCCCGTGCTGCCCGCCCGCGGCCAAAACGAGGTGGACTTCGCCAAGGAATACCGCACCACCCTGCTGAAGCGCGTAGTCTCGACCGACGACGTCACCGCCGCCGTCCGCTTCTTGCTCGAAACGCCGTCAGTCACCGGCCAGATGATCGCCCTGGACGCGGGCCAGCACCTCGCCTGGGAGGGCGGAGGCGCCCTCGGGCCCCTTGAACGCGGTGAGGCTTAGACCTTACCTTCGCTCAAGGTGGCGCATGCTTTCGGCATCCGCGCCAAAACCCCGTGATCCCATGCCGATAGAGAACCCCGACAGCGCCCCCGCCTCGCTCCTTTCGCGCGCTCGCAAAGCCCTGCGCGGCGGGGAGACCGGCGCGGTAGTGATCGCCAAATATGCCAAGACGGCGCCGGCTGGCCCCGGCGTCTACCGCATGCTCGATGGGGGCGGCGAGGTGCTCTACGTCGGCAAGGCACGCCATCTCAAGAAGCGCGTGCAGAGCTACGCGCGCGGGGCCGGCCACAACAACCGCATCGCCCGCATGATCGCCGACACCGCGGGCATGGAGTTTGTCACCACGGCGACCGAGATCGAGGCGCTGCTCCTCGAGGCGAATCTGATCAAGCGGCTGAAGCCCCGCTTCAACGTGGTGCTCAGGGACGACAAATCCTTCCCCTTCATCCTGATCGCGCGTGACCATCCCGTGCCGCAAATCCTCAAGCATCGCGGCGCAAGGAACCGGGAGGGCGAGTATTTCGGCCCATTCGCCTCGGCCGGTGCGGTCGGCCGCACCATCAACACCTTGCAGCGCGCCTTTCTGCTCAGGTCGTGCTCCGACGCCTATTACGAGACGCGGCTGCGGCCATGCCTGCTCTACCAGATCAAGCGGTGCAGCGCGCCGTGCACCGGCGAGATCTCGGTCGGGGACTACGGCGCCCTGGTCGGCGAGGCGCTGCGCTTCCTGCGCGGCGAGAGCGACGAGGTGAAGCGCCGCCTGCACGCGCTCATGGACGAGGCGAGCCAGAAGCAGGATTACGAGCGGGCGGCGAGCTTCCGCGACCGCTTGACCGCTCTATCCCACATCCAATCACGCCAGGGCATCAACCCGCAGACCTTGAAGGAAGCCGACGTGTTCGCCGCCCACCAGGACGCGGGGCAGACCTGCATCCAGGTGTTCTTCTTCCGCAGCGGCAACAACTGGGGCAACCGTGCCTACTTCCCGCGTGCCGACAAGGCGCTGCCGGCAGACGAGGTGCTGGAGTCGTTCATCGCCCAGTTTTATGACGACAAGCCCCCGCCGAAGCTGATCTTGCTGTCCCACGAGATTGCCGGACGCCGCCTGCTTGCCGAGGCGCTGTCCTTGAAGGCCGGCCACAAGATCGGCGTAATGACGCCGCAGCGCGGCGAGAAGCGCGAGCTTGTCGATCATGCGCTCATCAACGCGCGTGAAGCCCTTGCGCGACGCCTCGCCGAATCCGCGTCGCAGGCGGCGATCTTCGCCCGGCTGGCCGAGGTCCTCGATCTCGATGAAGCGCCCGAGCGCATCGAGGTCTACGACAACAGCCACATCTCCGGCACCAATCCCGTCGGCGCCATGATCGTGGCCGGCCCCGAGGGCTTCATCAAAGCGCAGTATCGGAAGTTTAACATGAAGGGCGAGGATCTCGCGCCGGGTGACGACTACGCCATGATGCGCGAGATGCTGACGCGGCGCTTCAGCCGCCTAGTCAAGGATCGCGACAAGGACCTCGGCAATGGCTGGGTGTCGCCGGACTTGGTACTGATCGACGGCGGCCCCGGACAACTCTCGGCGGCGCATGCGGTGCTGGACGATCTTGGCCTCCCGGAAATCAGGATTGCGGCGGTCGCCAAGGGCCCGGACCGCAATGCCGGCCGCGAGCGCATCTATCTTAAGGGAAAACCGCCTTTGCTCTTGGAACCCCGCGACCCGGTGCTTTATTGCATACAGACGCTCCGTGACGAGGCGCACCGGTTCGCCATCGGCGCGCACCGGGCGCGGCGCAGGAAGAGCATCACCGCCTCGCCGCTTGACGAGGTGCCCGGCATCGGCCCGGCGCGCAAACGCGCGCTGCTCAAGCATTTTGGCTCGGCCAAAGCCGTGAGCCGCGCCGGCATCGCCGATCTCGAAAGCGTAGGCGGCATTAGCGCGCAGATGGCCAAGACCATCTATGATTACTTCCACGAGCGTGGGTAGCTGAGTTGGACGGACGATCGGATATGGCACAGCAAGGAGTGGCGACGCCGCGAGGCGTCCCCCGTGGGCGCTTCGGCAGCCTGCCCAATATCCTGACCTATGGCCGCATCCTTGCCATCCCTGCCCTCGTCGCTTGCTTCTTTGTGACCACGGCCGACTGGGGCCGCTGGCTCGCCATGTGGATTTTCATCGCCGCCGGCGTCAGCGATTTCCTCGACGGCTATCTCGCCCGCGCCTGGCAGCAGCAAAGCGCCATCGGCCGCATGCTCGACCCGATCGCCGACAAGCTGATCGTCGCCGCCGCCCTGCTCATGCTTGCCGCTTACGGGACGATCGCAGGCTGGTCGCTATGGGCCGGCGTCATCATTCTGTGCCGCGAGATCCTCGTTTCGGGCCTGCGGGAGTTCCTCGGCACGCTCGCCGTGAGCGTGCCGGTCACGCGGCTCGCCAAATGGAAGACCGTGGTGCAGATGGTGGCGATCGGCTTCCTACTGGCGGGACCGGCTGGCGACAAGATCTGGCCGTACACCACGCTGTTCGGCCTCACCCTGTTGTGGATCGCCGCGATCCTAACGCTCTACACGGGCTTCGATTATCTGAAGGCGACCTTCCGCCATGTCATGACCGAGGAGGAGTGACCATGCGTCTCCTCTATTTCGCTTGGGTCAAGGAGAAGACGGGTATCGCCGCCGAGGATGTGGCGCTGCCCGAGGGCATCGCCACGATCGCCGAGCTGATTGCCTGGCTCAAGACGCGGGGCCCCGAGTTCGCGCACGCCTTCGCGCGCGAACAGGCGATCCGCGCCGCCATAGACCGGAGCCATGTGCGCCACGACGCCAAGATCGGTGAAGCCCGCGAGATCGCCTTCTTCCCGCCGGTCACCGGAGGCTAGCGTGATCAGAGTCCAGCGAGAAGACTTCGACATTGGCGCCGAGATCGCGCAGCTGACGCGAGGCCGCACCGACATCGGCGCGATCGTCACCTTCACCGGTACCGTGCGCGATCAACACGGCGCCGTCACCGAGATGACGCTCGAGCATTATCCCGCCATGACGGAGACCGAGCTCGCGCGCATCGAGGCGGAAGCGCACGCGCGCTGGCCGTTACAAGCTTCTCTCATCGTGCATCGCTACGGCGCTCTCAAACCCGGCGACAACATCGTGCTCGTCGTCACGGCATCGGAGCACCGCGACTCCGCGTTCGAAGCCTCACGCTTCCTGATGGACTACCTCAAGACCAGCGCGCCATTCTGGAAGCGCGAGAGGGGACCGGATGGCAGCCGCTGGGTGGAGGCCGAGGCCAAAGACCAGACAGCACGCGTGCGCTGGAACTGGCGCAAACACGCCGCTGAATAAACTCATTCGTCCTCGTAGAGCCCAATCTGGACTCGCGCGTCACTCGCCGCGCTGCCATCCGAAGTTTTGGGGTGCATACCGCACGCGAAACATGGACAATGGCATGCCGCTCGTTGCTTGCGCAGCGTCGGTCTCTCGTGAGCGATCCGGATAGAAGCCGATGCCGTCAGCCGAGCAGCCCATTCTTCAAGTTCGCGATCTCGTGCGATCCTTCGGCGGCATCCTCGCCGTCAACGACTTCAGCCTCGACGTCTATCCCGGCGCGATTCACGGCCTGATCGGCCCGAATGGCGCCGGCAAGACCACGACCTTCAATGTCATCAGCGGCTTCTACGCACCATCACGCGGCAAGATCGTCTATCTTGGCGAGGACATCTCAGGACGGGCGACCAGCGCGCTCGCCGAGCTCGGGCTGATCCGCACCTTTCAGGGCACGACCTTGTTCCATGAGTTGAGCGTGCTCGACAATGTCCGTCTCGGCTGCCACCGCAGCGCCAAGGCGGGGCTCGTCAAACGAATCGTCGGTAGCGACCGGCACACGGAAGCGGCCGCCGACTGCAAGGCACACGACATCCTCGAGCTGTTCAGCATCCAGGCTCTCGCCGCCGAGCTCGCCGCCAATCTCTCTCACGGTCATCAGCGCGCCCTTGGCATGGCCGTGGCGCTCGCCGCCGACCCCAAGCTCATGCTCCTCGACGAACCGTTCACCGGCATGAACCCGGAAGAGACGCGGCGCATGATCGACCTGGTACGCCTCGTGCGCGACGAGCGCGGCGTGACCATCATGCTCATCGAGCACGACATGCAGGCGGTGATGGGCCTGTGCGAGACCATCACCGTGATGAATTTCGGCACGCTGCTGGCGGAAGGCACGCCGGAGGAGGTGCGCACCAACCCCGCCGTCATCGAGGCTTATCTGGGAAGCGCCGGCGATGCTGCTTGAGATCAACAACGTCCACGTCCACTACCACAAGGTGGCCGCGCTCAAGGGCATCGACATGGCGGTGCCCGAGGACGGCATCGTCACCATCATCGGCGCCAACGGCGCCGGCAAGACCACCACCTTGCGCGCCATCTCCGGGCTGACGCGCATCAGCAAGGGCGAGATCGTGTTCGCCGGCAGGCGCATCGACAAAATGGCGCCGGAGAAGATCGTGGCGCTTGGCATCGCCCATGTGCCCGAAGGCCGCCGCGTGTTTCCCGACCTTACCGTCGAAGAAAATCTGCGGACCGGCGCGTTCCTGCGTTCCGACAAGACGGGAATCGAAACGGACCTCGACGAGGTGTTCGAGCATTTCCCGCGTCTCAAGGAGCGCCGCAAGCAATGGGCGCGGTCCCTGTCGGGAGGCGAGCAGCAGATGCTCGCCATCGGCCGGGCGCTGATGACGCGCCCGAAGATGCTGGTTCTCGACGAGCCGTCCATGGGCCTGTCGCCGGTCATGGTGCAGGAAATGGCGCGCATCATTCGCGACATCGTCGCCCGCGGCGTGCCCGTCGTGCTGGTCGAGCAGAACGCCGAGCTGGCGCTCCGCCTCGCGCGCTTCGCCTATGTGCTCGAGACCGGGCGCATCGCGCTGCAAGGCCCGGCGCACGAGCTGCACGACAACGACCACGTGAAGCGGGCTTATCTCGGTGCCTGAAGCCTGGAGCGCGAAAGAGCTCCTCAGCGCAGGATGGCGCGAGGCCGATCTCGCCTGGGAGAAGACGGCCGAGCGGACCGCCGCGGCCGTCGCCCGGCGAGACACCGCCCAAGCCAAGGACGAGGCCGGCCAAACGCTACAGCTCGCCCGCGCGGAGTTCGAGCCGATCGACCCGCGCCTCGGCACGAGCCTCGCCAATTACGGCCTCTGCCTGTCGCTTGGAGGCCCCATCGAGGACAACGCATTCCTGTTCCGCGAAGCGCTCGGCGTGTGGCGCAGCACAGGCCCGTGGATCGCCCGCCTGGACGCCCCGCGCGTTGCGCGCAGCTCGCTGTTTCACATGCGCATGGAGGCGCAGCATCGCGCCACCTACCGCGCGAGGTGGCAACAACGCTGGCAGGAGATCGCCGCCGAGGCGACCGCGCGGCTCGAGGCGCTGGTCGATTCTCAAGGCGTCGTCGATCTGCCGGCGGCGGACGCGCTGGCGCTGTGGCGGCGCGAGCGGCCCGCCATGCTCAACGATACGCGCAAGCTGATGGCCGCCGCCTTCTTGCTTCTTGCGCCGACCACCACCAAGACCAGGGCGGGTTAGCGCCCGCCACTACTCAGCCGGCTGCTCCTTCCCGACGGCGCGCTTCTGCTTGCGCCCGGCGATCCAGGCCTTGATCTTCGGCACCAGGCTCTCCAGCCCGTTCGGCAGGAATAGGATCGAGATAATGAGGATCGCGCCGTACAGCATCGGCCGCATCTGGTCGACGTTGAGCGCGCGCAGCACAACCTCGTTGAGCACGGTGAGCGCCACCACACCGAGAATGGGCCCGTAGAACGTCGCCGTTCCGCCGACGATCGCCCAGATCAGGATATAGACCATCTCCTCCACGCCGAAGCGGCTAGGATTCACCGTTCCGACATAATGCGCGTAGAGCGCGCCGGCGAGGCCGGCGAAGAACGCCGAGACCACGAAGGCGAGCATGCGATAGCGGAACGTGTTGACCCCTACGGACTGCGCCAGCTTGTCCTGCCAGTGGATGGCGTGGAAGGTGAGGCCGATGCGCGAGTGTTCGATGCGATAGAGAATGACGAGCGACAGCGTAACCACGACGAGGCAGAGATAGTAGTAGTTCGCCGGGTCGTAGAATTCGATCGACAGGATTGGAATATCGGGAAACGGCGGAATGAGCTTGATGCCCTTCGGTCCGCCGAACAGCCACGTCAGCTCGCTCCATTTCCACACCAGCCGGATGATCTCGCCGGCGGCGAACGAGCCGATCAAAAAGTAGAACCCCTTCATGCGCAGCAAGGGGAAGCTGAGCAGGAAGGCGACGATCCCCGCGACCCCGGCCCCCACCAGCATGGCGAGCGGCACCGGCAGGCCGAGAGTCTTGGCGGCAAGCGCCGAGCCGTAGGCGCCCACGCCCATCATCACCGCGTGAGCCAGAGACCATTCGCCGGTCAAGGTGAGCAGCCGGTAGCTGCACACAAGCAGGACGTTGATGGTGAGGAGGACCAGGATCTCCTGCTGCGAGAACGACAGCAGATGCGGCAGCACGATGAGGCCCGCCGCCAGCAGGACAGCTCCGATCGCCCAGTAAAGTCGCGTGCTGGCGGCGCGCTCAGGCACGTTCCTTGGCTCCGAACAGTCCGGTCGGCTTCACGATGAGAACAATGAGCATCAGCAGCAGCCCCACGATATTGGCGAGCGTCCCGTCATAGATCGTGGTGACGAAAGTATACACAAACGCATAGAGGATGGCGGCGAGCACCGCGCCCCCCAGCGAGCCGATACCGCCGACGATGATGATGATGAAGGCGGTGACGATGACGGCGTGACCCATATAGGGAGTCGGTGCGACGAGCGGGGCGGTGAGCGCGCCCGCGACGCCCGCGAGCGCCGCGCCGATGAACATGGCAAGGCGCGCCGTTTGGTTGATGGAGATGCCCTGAAGCGCCGCCGCCTCGCGATCCTGCGCGCAGGCGCGCAACGCCCAGCCGAACTTGCTCTTGCGCAGGAAGACCCACAGCGCGGACAGCAGAATAACAGTGGCCACGATCACGTAGAGCCGTTGATAGGTCAGCACCACGCCGTCCATGAACACGATGGTGTCTTGCGTCGCCGGCGGCACGTGCTTCATGCGGATACCGAAGCCAAGCACCGCCGCCGTTTGCAGAATGAGCAGAAAGCCGATCGAGGCAATCAGGCCGCCGAGCGGATTCTCGCGCAACGGTCTGAACAGGCCATACTCCATCAGCAGCCCGAGCAGGCCGACAAAGATGAGACCGGCGAACACGGCGAGAAAGAAGGGAACGCCGGAACCGGCATAGAGCGCCACGATGACATAGGCGCCGGCCATATAGAGCTCGCCATGGGCGAAGTTGATCACGCCCATCACCCCGAAGATCAGCACCAGGCCCACGGCGATCAGCGCCATATAGCTCGCCGCGTAGGTCGCGTTCACGATGGTCTGAAGCAGCAACTCAGCAGTCATCGTCGGACCCCGCGACCTCGGACGATCCATCTGGCGGCGCGCGCAGTTTTGTCTTGCCGTCCTGCCCCATGGGCGCAGGGTGCGGCAAATGCCGTCATGACGCCAGGTCTAGATGGCGCGGATAGCCGGCAGTGCCCACGCACGCAGTGGGAGGCAGGCTCAGCTGCGCTGGTAGTACATCTGATCGAGCGCTTCCATGTGCTTGATCATGAGATCCTTGTGCTTGTCCCACCACGCCGGGATGGACTTGAACTCCTTGATCTTGGCCTTGCCGTCCTCGATGACGACCACCGGCCACAGGCCGACCAGGGCATTGTCGATGCCGAACAGCTCCTTGCCCCACCATTTGGCTTCGCCGAACGCCTGCTTGCCGGTACCGCCGACCTGCATGGCCTCGAGCACCTTCTCCGGCTCGGTGGTGCCGGCGCGCCCCGCGGCATCGGACCAGAGATCCATGATGGAGGCATATTCCCACGACACCGCGCTCCACTCGCTCTCGCCGAAGCGCTTCTTGTATTCCTCGTAGAAGTCGTTCGGCTTGCGGAAATTGACATGCTCGGCATTGAGCGCCGGATCGTCGAAGTCCGGGAACTGGAAGATGAAGCCCTCCATGAACTCCTTGGAGGTCTTCTCGACCATCTTTTGATAGAAGTCGGCCGTGCAGGAGATCATCTGGCCTTTGAAGCCCTGCTGGAACGCCTGCTCGGTGAGCGGGTGGACGTAGTCGGCGTAGCACGTGTCGAGGCAGATGATGTCCGGCTTGAGCGCTAGCATCTTCGACATGAGCGGCGCGAAGTCGGTGGTGGCCGGGTCGAAGAAGATCGGATCTCCCAAGACCTTGATCCCCGCCGCCTCGAATGCCGCAAGATAGGTGGCGACGGACGGCTTGCCGAGGGAGTCGTCCTGGGCGCAGATGACGGCGGTCTTCAGGTCCGGCTTGTTTTCCGCCAGCCACTCGACGCCGGTCACGTTGTAGATCGGATGCACTTCGCAAGGGGCGACCAAGAGCTTGGTCTCAGGCGTCAGATCGCTGGGGAGAAGCGTGGAGAACAGCATCTTCTCCTTGTCCGACACCGGTGAGACGCCGGGCCAAGGATCGCCGCCGAGCATCATGACGAACTTGACGCCGTCTTCCTTGATCAACTTGACCGCGCCGGCGCGCGCCTTGCCGGGGTCGTATTCGTCATCATAGGCGACGAACTCGACCTGATAGGCCTCGTCGCCGATCTTCACGCCGCCATCGGCATTGATCCAGTCGGCCCAGATCTTACAACCGTCGAGCCCGGGCTTGCCCCACGCCGCGACCTCTCCGGTCAGCGGGGCGAGAAAACCGATCTTCACCACCTTGTCGGCGCCGAAGGCGATCTTGGGCATCGAGAAGCCGGCCATGATCGTGGCGGCTGCGGTGGTCGAAAGGAAATCGCGGCGGTTGAGCGAACGCACTGAGAATTTGGTCGTCATTTGGTCCCTCCACGTCGATCGGCGGTACGACCGTTGGAACGGGCGACCGGCCCAGCTTACTTGCCCGGGGACAGCGATAACGGCGGCTTTAGCGGGCGTTGACAAGGCCAGCTTAGACCGGTTCTTGGCCCTTGGACAATACCAATCCGCTTTACTTTGACAAATTGGGCCCTTGCTGGTCTAAAATGGCCTAGCAGAGCGGCAAATTGGTTTTGGCGGCGCCGCCGCCGAGCCGCTCCTGCCAAATGGTGGTAGCCTTACCGGGTCAACTCCGAACGTGAGGGAGATGAGATATGGCGGGTCGCGTTGCCGTTATAGGAGCGGGGCCGTGCGGCCTCGGCATGCTGCGGGCGTTTCAGCAGGCGCAGATCAAAGGGGCCGACATTCCCGACATCGTCTGCTTCGAGAAGCAAAGCGACTGGGGCGGACTGTGGAACTACACGTGGCGCACCGGGCTCGATGAGCACGGCGAGCCCGTTCATTGCAGCATGTACCGTTACCTTTGGTCGAATGGACCGAAGGAATGTCTCGAGTTTGCCGACTACACGTTCGATCAGCACTTCGGCAAGCCGATCGCCTCATTCCCCCCGCGCGAGGTGCTGTTTGACTACATCATCGGGCGGGCCAAGGACGGCAATGTCAGGCGCTGGATCCAGTTCAGTACGGCAGTCCGCGAAGTCACCTATGACGACAAATCCGGAAAGTTCACGGTGATTTTCGAGCGTTTGACCGATCGCACGCAGCACACCGACACGTTCGACCACGTGGTCGTGGCCACCGGCCATTTCTCCGTGCCGAACGTACCGACATTTCCAGGCATCGAGACGTTTCCCGGACGCGTGCTTCACGCCCACGACTTCCGCAGCGCCAACGAATTCACCGGCAAGAATCTGCTTGTCGTCGGCGCCAGCTATTCGGCCGAGGACATCGGGCTGCAGTGCTACAAATATGGCGCCAAGTCGGTGACCATGTGCTGGCGCACGAAGGCTATGGGCTTCAAGTGGCCGGAGACCATGGAAGAGCGTCCGCTGCTGACGAAAATCGCCGGCAAGACCGTGCATTTCAAGGACGGCTCGACCAAGGACGTCGACGCCATCATCCTATGCACCGGCTATCAGCACCACTTCCCGTTCCTCGCCGACGAGCTGAGGCTGCGCACGCACAACCGGCTCTATCCGCCGGACATCTACAAGGGCGTGTTCTGGATCGACAATCCGAAGGTCATGTATCTCGGCATGCAGGACCAGTTCTACACGTTCAACATGTTCGACGCGCAGGCCTGGTACGCACGCGACTTCATCATGGGCCGCATCAAGCTGCCGGCCAAGGCCGAGATGCAAAAGGACATCGACGCGTGGGTGAAGCGCGAGGAAGGCCTCGAGACCGACGATCAGAAGATCGACTTCCAGGGCGATTACGTGCGCGATCTCTGTGCGGTGATCGACTATCCGAAGATCGACCTCGATCTTATCGACGAGGAATTCAAGGAGTGGGAGCACGACAAGGTCGACTCGATCATCGGCTACCGCAACAAACCGTTCAAGTCGCCCTGCACCGGCACCATGGCGCCGGCGCACCACACGACGTGGATCGAGGCGATGGACGATTCGATGAGAGCGTATCTCAGCGACGGCAAGAAGGCCGCAGCCGAATAGCGCTGCGGCGATCCAACAAGAGAGGGCCGCCCGCTTGCGGCCCTTCTTTTTTGTGTGCGGTTAAGAGCGGACCCGCGTCTTGTCGGGGTCGAAATGCGGGAAGCGCACGATGCGTGCCGGCAGCCGCTTCTGATGGCCGTCGAGCTTGCCGACCTCCACCTCCGTGCCAAGCGCGCTATGCGCGACGTCGACCCTGGCGAGCGCGATGGTCTTCTTCAGGATCGGCGAGCGCGTAGCGCTGGTGACGATGCCAATCTGCGCCCGGCCGACATGGACGCAGTCGCCGTGGCCGATCTGCTCCTCCCCCTCCATCTCCAGTCCGACCAGTTTTCTTTGGGCGTGCTCGCTCCGCCTCTGAAGCGCTTCGCGGCCGATGAAATCCTCGTTCTTGCCCTTGAGCGGCACGGTGAAGCCGATGCCCGCCTCGAACGGGTCGGTCTGGTCGCAGAACTCGTAGCCAGCGAACACCAGCCCCGCCTCGATGCGCACCATGTCCAGCGCCTGGAGCCCGAAAGGCATCAATCCGTGCGGTTCGCCGGCCTGCCAAATGGCGTCGAACACCGTGAGCGCGTCCTTGGGATGGCAGAACACTTCGTAGCCGAGTTCGCCCGTATAGCCGGTGCGCGACACCACGACCGGCGCACCGTCGAAGCCGCCGATACGGCCGACGGTGAAGCGGAACCAGCCGAGCTCCTCCACTGAGGGCTGCGCCGGCGGTGTCCAGATGACCTCGCGCAAGATGTCGCGGCTCTTCGGCCCTTGCACGGCGACATTGTGCAGCTGGTCGGTTGAGGACCGCACCCATGCCTTCAGCCCAAGCTTCTCCGCCTGCTCGCGCAGCCAGATGCCGCTATAGTCGTCGCCGCCGATCCAGCGGAAATTGTTGTCGCCGAGACGGAACAACGTGCCGTCGTCGATCATGCCGCCGTGCTCGTAGCACATGGCGGTATAAACGACCTGGCCGGTGGCCAGCTTCCGCACGTTGCGCGTCAGCACATATTGCAAGAGCGACTCCGCGTCGGGGCCGGTCACCTCGAATTTGCGCAAAGGCGATAGATCCATGATCACCGCGCGCTCGCGGCAGGCCCAGTATTCAGACACCGGCCCGTCGTTCGAGAAGCAGGTCGGCAGCCAATAGCCACGATATTCGATGAAGTTGCGGGTCAGCGCCGAGAAGCGCGGGTGAAACGCGGTCTCGCGCGTGAGTTGGGGTTCGGCATCTGGCGTCATTCTATAGGCCACCGCTCTGGAGAAGCTTTGTTTGTCGGAATAGGTGCGCACATGGATGTCTGTCGGTACCCACCCATTGGCAGGATCGATGTCGTCCGGACAAGATGACGACACACAGACGATATCGGTGAGCGCGCGCAACAGCACATAGTCGCCCGGCCGCGACCATGGCTCGTCGAAATAGAGCACGTTATGCGCGTCGATGCCCGTGTTGTAGAAGAAGTTGAGCGCCATCCAGCCTTTGCGCGGGGCGATACCGTAAGGCTCGAGCTGGGCGTTGAAGTTGTCGCTGCAGTTGACGTGGCCGGGATAGCCCCGGTCTTCGTAGTAGCGCGCGTTGCAGGCGAGTCCGAAGGCATCGTGACGCCCGACGGTATCGCGAACCACCTCCACGAGCGGCTGCATATCCTGATCGAAGGCCTTGGAGAATAGGCCGGGAAGCGGATAGCTCTGCCCCATCAGTGAGCGCGTCGTCGTCACGTCGAGCGGACGCTCCAGCCCCTTATCGAGGCCGCGCGCGGGAAAGCACTGGAAGTCGGTGCATTGGCGCCCGGCGACGTCGATGATCTGGATGTATTCGCCCGCGCGCACGAAATAGGCCTGCGCCGTCGATTGATTGACCCGGATGTCTTGCTGCGGATCGGCAAGCGGCTCCGGCAGTGTCGTTTCATGCGCCGGGCGAATGCGGCTGCGCCGGATGTGCACGCGGATCGGCGTCGCCGTATCTTGGGCACCCGCCTCCATCGGTGCGGCCGGCGCGCCGGCGATCAGCACACCATCGCGAGTAACGGTGAATTCGGCGGAGTCCCCGGGGCGCGATTCGCCGCCGAACAAGGTGACGGCGCGGGCACTGGCGAGATCGATGCCGCGCCGCTCGAGCCCGGCGCGCACGGCGCGCGCGCTCTCGTCATCTGCGCTCAGGATCTGCTTCAGGCCGCGCGCATCGCCTTCGCCGCGCGCCCCCAATATCGCCGGATCGGCGAGGCCGGCGGCATCGACCGCCACCAGCTCGCAAACCTGCAAGCCTTCCACATCGACGACCCGAATATGGTCGCCGGCATGGATCGCCACGGCGATGGCCCCGCCGCCTGGCACCGCGTAGCGCTCCTCGCCCGGTGCAAGCGCCCGCGCGCCTGGGCGCAAGATTGCCGATGGCTTGGGCGGCCCTGGGCGAATGATCTGGTCGGCGGAAATGTCCAACGCGCGGCTCTCCCATCAGGGGACCGGGAATTTCAGCCGACGATAACGGGGGGCTTGGCCCTGGTCAACAATGGTATGTTTTTGGTCCAAAGCGGTATGCGCTTTGGTCCCCGCTAGCGACAGACATCGGGTCGAAGCTCAGGCGTGCTGACCGGCTTACTGGCGTTCCATCGAGGTCGAGGACTGCTGGGAGTCCATCGGGGTCGAGGATTGTCCGTCGAGCTTATTCACGACGTATTTTCGGCCGAAGGCGGTCAGTCCCCAGCAGGTGTAGAGTGTCGTCTCGCCCTTACGGTGGCAAGTGCCGGCGGCAACCAGCCCGTTCGAGTTCAGGCCTTCCAACTCGTAGTCCACACGGCCAACCGTCAAGCCGACTCCCTCGCCGATCATGCCTGATCGTGCACCGTCCTTCGCGAAGAGATAGGAGACGATCATCTGCTGTTCTGGATTGAGCTCCAGGGACTCCAGTTTCTGCTTGGTAGCGCTCAGATTAAAAATCGGTTCCGACGCGGGGCTGTATTCCCATTCCTCCGCGTTTGCGACAGCCTGTTGAGCGGCGCTCAATTCGGATTGAAGCGCGGTGATCTTCTTCTCCAGATCGAGCTTCGCCTGAAGCGCGGCGTCGAGCGCCCGCTCCTGATGGACGTTCTCGTCCCTTAGAAGGCTCAACTGCTTCTCGGTGTTGCGATCGATGAAATACCAAGCCAAGCTGACGACGCTCACCCCGAACAAGACGCCGAGGGCGAAGGCGACCGGACGCGCGACGGCGGCTGAATAGGTCTCCCGGACGGAACTCTCGACCAACTCTTCACTCCCTTCGCCGGCAGCATGCCCCATGTGGCGTAGGGGTTCAACACACCGAAAGGTGATGGATTCCTTGGGTTTTGCCGGGCTGAGCGGCGCACCTAGGGGTTCCGGATGATGCGCGCGCCGCGCGGCAGAACCCTCACCGCCGGCCCCCACACGCAGACGTCACCCCAGCTGCAGAGCCCCCCGGCGCAGGTTCGCTGATAGCTGCAGGAGCGGCACTTGTAGACCGGCTTGCAGCCGGTGCACATCGCGATCTCCATGCACTCTTTCCACACCGCGACCGGCGTGGCGATCGGGTCGTGCTGAAGCGCGTCGCCGAAGGTCCAGGCGGTGGCCCGCCCGTCGCTCGCCGCCAGCGCGGCAAGGCCAAGCGCCGCCACAGCCACGGTAATGCGTGCTCTTCGCATGGGCCCCCACTTCCCGCGATGCCCCCATCGCGTGGATTGAGAGTGCCCTTAAGCCCGCCCCGGATCAAGCGCCCCCTCGCCAAGCCGCGGGCGTGAGTTCCCCTCTCCCCGCCGGGGAGAGGGCTTTCCGCCGCGAGCGAAGCGAGCAATGGTGGAAAGGGTGAGGGGGTCAAGACGCGCAAGTCTCGAGGGGCCGCTCCCCCTCACCCGCGCAGTCGTAACGAGCGACTGCGCGACCTCTCCCCACAGGGGAGAGGTGAAATAAGGTGCAAAGCGGCGGCCCCTCAGCGGCGGAGCACGACCCCTTCGGGCGGGCGGCGCTGCTCCCAGCCTGCCCGCTCCAGCGCCGGCGTGTCGTCCTCAGCTTCGGGGTAACCGACGCAGAGATGGCCGATGAACACCCAGTCCGATGGCACGTCGAGGATTGCCGTCATGCGCGAAGGATCGAGGATCGACACCCAGCCGACCCCAAGCCCTTCCGCCCGCGCGGCGAGCCACAACGTGTGGATGGCGATGGCGACCGAGTAATCCAAGGTCTCCGGCATGGTGCGGCGGCCCAGCCCCGAGCCTTGCGCCGTGGCGCGGTCGGCGAACACGGAGACTTGCACCGGCGCCTCGTCGAGGCCGGCGAGTTTGAGCCGCGCATAGAGCGCGGCGCGGTCCGGCGCCTGCATCTCAAGCGCATCTTTGTTGCACGCCTGAAAACAATCGCGGATCGCGGCGCGCCGCATCTCGTCCTCCACCAGCACGAAGCGCCACGGCTCCGAGAGCCCGACCGAGGGCGAGAGGCAGGCAATCGAGATCAGCCGCTCGATCGCGCCTTCGGGCAAAGCCAATCGCTTGAAGCGGCGCACGTCCCGCCGCCACTTCAGCAGATCAAGAAGCCGCGCGCGAAAGCTCGCGTCGAAGGCGGGCGGCTCGGCCTGTTGCCCCTCGCGCTCCGCGAATCGCTGTTCGAATTGTCGGCTGAAGCTGTCCATGGGTCCCCACGACCCTAGCACGGATCGGCGCTGGCGCCCGCCTACCGAGGATGTGGCCACCACTCGCCCCCGGTTCCCCCTCCTGGCCGGCGAATTAGCCAGGAATGTATTCTCAATTTGAGGTTGACTCCCGGAGCATTGTTATGAATATATTCCTAGTTCGATTGAACCGAACGAGGAGTGGGTCAGGGTGCAGAGATCGGCGGCAAGTCGGCAGGCAAGCCTTCGGCTCCACCGCGTGCGCGCGCTCCTTTGGGGCAAGGTCGTCGAGGCCAAGCTCCACGCCCTCGACCGCGCCATCAAGGCGAACTTCGACCCCAACCAGCCGCGTGTCCCTGCCGGCAATCCCGACGGCGGTCAATGGACAAGCACTGGCGGCGGAAGCGGCTCTCAGAGCGCAAACGAGCGCCTAGCCCAAGCGCGCGGCGGTCGCCGCCGCGGCAGCGACGCCGAAGCAACACCGGCGCAACTCGCACGCCGCGACATCGCGGAGGCGCAGGCGCGTGCTGCCATTCGCCGTGTCAACGACATCGATCCGGCATGGAAGCCCCGCGCGAGTCTGACCAGGCCGAATTCGGTAGAAGGTGAAATCGCTCGGGCTGAAGCTGCGCGCAGCGAGGCGGAAGTGCGGCTGCGCGAGCTTGCTCAGGAGGAACCTACCAGTCTAATTGATGCTTTTCGGCGTCAGCACGGGCTGGACCTTCTCGGCGATCCCATATGGTCGCGCGAACAAAACAGCGTGTCCACATGTCAAGTCGATGGCGTTCCGTATCTTGGAGTCAATTCGCAGGCGATCACGTACACCAATTCAGATAGGACATCAGCGGAACGAGCACGAAGCGTGCTGATAGAAAAACATCCTGATGTCATCAACACTGATGACATAGGCCAGTTTCCCAACGACGCGCTGTTCCATGCCGAAGCAACGTGCCTTCTGAGAGCAGCTCGTGCGAATGGCGGCACGCTTGAGACCCGAGTGATTGAAGTAACTGTCGATCGCGTTATGTGCCCGAGCTGCAGAACTGTTCTTCCGGTCTTAGGATTGGAACTCGGTAATCCCACGGTAAGATTTATTGACCCCCGCGGGTTCACCCGGACGATGCGCGACGGGCATTGGATCGAATAGGAAAGGTCCATGAGAAAGAGCGGCTATTTCGATTCTCAAGAAATAAAGGGCTGGCCTGATCCGCTAGAGCTGAGGCCTTACTTCTATGCTCCTCCAGGTCAGGAATGGTTCCACACCGGAGGCAATGACGGTGCGAGCATCGAGGCAGAAGGAGTCGATGGAAGCGATGCGTTGCCGGTAAACAAAGGCCGCATCGACATTCGTCTCCTGATGTGGGGCATCCCCAAACTCGGCGTCCTCCTGATCTACACGAAATGGGGTGGCGGCTCCCGAGAGACTTATAGTTCGAAGGGCGACCTGCGACGACTAAGCGAATGGGTGCATAACCTGCACAACACCCCCCTCCCCGTTGGCCTGTTCATCCCCTTCCCCGACGCCTACGAGGCGGTGAAGGAATTCATCGAGACAGACGGTCAATTGCCCAAGTGCATTGAGTGGGTTGCAAACAAGAACCTGCCGCCAGGCACCTTCCCCGATCCTTGAGGTAGCCATGAATCGAGGGAGACTCCAGGATATGACGTTAGATCAGTTGATCGAACGGTTCGTCCAGATCGCCCTGGCGCAGGACGATGCGATACTCGACGACCGATACTCCGAGTTCAATCGCCTCTACGACCGAATGCTAGATGTCGATCGGGAACTTCGCGCACGTGGTATAGAGGCGCGGCTAGAGTTGTTGCGGCTCTATGACCACCCAAACATTCAAGTAAGGCTCAAGGCAGCAACCTCAACACTCGGCGTGGCGCCAAAGGAGGGACGAAGGCTGCTGGAATCCATTGCGGCTTCGCAACACTACCCACAGGCTGCCGACGCTGGCATGTTGGTGGACGGACTAGACGATGGAACCTTTAGGCCCACCTGAGTGGCGTCCATGACGGGGCTTAGCCTCCAAGAACTGACGACCGACCAGCTTGTCGGGCGCTTCGTCGAAAATACGCTTGCTCAGGACGAGGCACTTCTTGAAGGTGAGCGAGCCCAATTCAATCGCCTGTTCACCGAAATGCGCGCGATACTTGAGGAATTAACGGCTCGCAAAGGCGACCAGAGGCGAACTCTATTTCCCTTATACGATCATCCCAACAGCCAAGTCCGACTAAAGGCGGCAAAGAACACGTTGGCGCTGGCCCCCGATGAGGCGCGCAACGTTATTCAAGCGATCGCAAGTTCCGGCGAGTATCCGCAGGCTGGCGAAGCAGGCATGTGCCTCCGCAATCTTGATGCCGGGGTCTTTAAGCCCAGTTGAGCGTTCGCCCCACGTCGCAGGCGATCCGACCATACTTCCTTAGTCGGATTGGAGCTAGGCAACCCGGAGATCACCATTGTCGACAACACTGGCATCACAATCACGATACGTGATGGCAAACTAGTCAGGTGACCGATGCGAAAGTGGACTGACTTCGACAAGTACGACCACGAAGGCTGGGCAGACCCGCGCGACCTGATGCCCTATTTTTTTGGACCACCTGGCCAGGAGTGGTTTCACACAGGAGGAAACGACACTGCTGGCCTTTCGGCGGAAGGTCTTTACGGCACGGAGAACGAGGATCACCTGGCAGGACGCAGGGTAGACCTTCACCTGATGATGTGGGGCATGCCTGGACTGGGCGTCCTATTGCTTTATCGCAAGTTTGGCGGCAGCTACCAGGAGGCCTTCACTTCAAAAGGCGATATGAGCCGACTGCGCGAGTGGGTGCGTAGTCTGCACTACGATCCCCTGCCCGTCGGCCTCTTTATCCCCTTCCCCGACGCCTACGAGGCGGTGAAGGAATTCATCGAGACAGACGGTCAATTGCCCAAGTGCATTGAGTGGGTTGCAAACAAGAACCTGCCGCCAGGCACCTTCCCCGATCCGTGAGACGCGAGCGCCCTACCCCGCCGCGGCGACCTTGGTGCGCGCCGTCTCGTGGTGGGTCAGCGCCGTATAGTCGGCCATCAGCGCGCGGGTGATGTCGCCGACCTTGAATTGATAGTCGCCGATCGAGGCGACCGGCATGACTTCCGCCGCCGTGCCGGTGATGAAGCACTCGGTAAAGCCGCCGAGCTCCTCCGGCATGATCGTCTTCTCGACCAGCTTGATGCCGCGCTCTTTGGCGAGGCCGATCACTGTGCGCCGCGTGATGCCGTCGAGGAAGCAATCCGGCGTCGGCGTATAGATCACGCCGTCCTTGACGAAGAAGATGTTGGCGCCGGTGCATTCGGCGATGCGACCGCGCCAGTCGAGCATCACCGCATCGGCAAAGCCCGCCCGCTCGGCGCGGTGCTTCTCGATGGTGCAGATCATATAGAGCCCGGCCGCCTTGCTGTGGACCGGCGCCGTGGCGGGGTCTGGCCGGCGATATTTGCCGAAGGTGAGCTTGAGCCCGGTCTCGCGCGCGGCCGGGTCGAAATAGGCGCCCCAATCCCACGCGGCGATGGCGACGTTGATCTTGGTCTTTTGCGCCGAGACGCCCATCTGCTCGCTGCCGCGCCAGGCGATGGGGCGGACATAGGCGTCGGTGAGCTTGTTGGCGCGGAGCACGTCGCGCGCGGCCTTGTCCAGCTCGGCGACGGAATAGGGAATCGCGAAGTCGAGGATCTCGGCCGATTTGTGCAGGCGCTGATTGTGCTCGGTCAGCTTGAAGATCTCGCCGTTATAGGCGCGCATGCCTTCGAACACGGCGCTGCCGTAATGCAATGCATGGGTGAGGAGATGCACGCGCGCATCCGACCACGGGATCAGCTCGCCGTTGAACCAGATATAGCCGTCGCGCTGATCGTAGGTCGCCATGAGCTCTCCTCCGCGAGCAGGACCGGCCGTTCTTCGCCGCGGGCCTCGTCCTCGAAACACCAGAAGCGCCCCTCATACCACCTCTCGACGGCGATTGCGCGCGTTGGCGGCGAGGCGTATCAAGGGTCAATTAAGTCAACATGGCTGACATAAACCAGCCCGAGAAATATGTCAACATGACTGACCTAAATCCGCCACTCGCTCGCGGCGCCAAGACCGCCGAGGCCAAGCGCGGCAATGGCCGCCCCGGCGATAAGGGCGCCCCCCTGCCCGAAGCCAAGCTGCACGAATTCGCCGAACTGCTGTTCTTCGCCTATCGCGACTTCACCAAGGACCCCGACGCGATCCTTGCCAATTTCGGCTTCGGCAGGGCGCATCACCGGGTGCTGCATTTTGTCAACCGCCACTCGGGCTTGCGCGTCGCCGACCTGCTGGAGATCCTCACTATCACCAAGCAGAGCCTCTCGCGCGTGCTCAAGCAATTGATCGACCAGGGATATATCGTGCAGCAGGCGGGCTCGTCGGACCGCAGACAGCGGCTCCTGTTCCCCACTCCGCGCGGCCGCGCCCTGGCCGAGCGCTTGGCGGCCCCCCAGCTCGTCCGCCTCACCAACGCCCTTCAGGCCGCCGGGCCCGGGGCCGAGGCCACCCTCCGCCGCTTTCTCGAGGCCATGATCAATGCCGAAGATCGGCCAAAAGTCTCCTCGATAATGTCTGCGTCGCCGGTAGAGCCAAGCGACGGCGGCAAGGGGGGAGGGTCTTGACCATGCCGACGGCGATCAAAGCGCACCGCGCCAGCGGCCCGGACGACAACGCGCCGCATATCCTCGTCGTCGACGACGACAGCCGCATCCGCGATCTGCTCGCCCGCTATCTTTACGACCACGGCTTCCGCGTCACCACCGCGGTCGACGCCGCCTCGGCGCGCGCCACCATGCGCAGCCTCTCCTTCGATCTGCTCATTCTCGATGTGATGATGCCGAAGGAGTCCGGCATCGAGTTCGCCCGTACGCTGCGCGCCGAAAGCCGCGTGCCGATCCTCATGCTGACTGCCCGCGCCGAACCGGAGCAGCGCATCGAAGGTCTGGAGACCGGCGTCGATGACTATCTCGCCAAGCCGTTCGATCCGCGCGAGCTGCTGCTAAGGGTCGGCAACGTTCTCCGCCGCGGCGCCGCGGCGCAAGGCTCCAGCGAGGTCCGCATGGGCGAGTTCATCTTCCATGTCTCGCGCGGCGAGTTGAAGCGCGACGGCGAGACGGTTCGCCTCACTGAGCGGGAGCGCGAGCTGTTGCGTTACTTCGCCCAGCGTCCCGGCACACCGGTGTCGCGCCACGAGCTTGCCAAGGGCGCCGATAGCGGCGCCGAGCGCGCCGTCGACGTGCAGATCAACCGGCTTCGGCGCAAGATCGAGCATGATCCTGCCAACCCGGTCTATCTCCAGACCGTGCGCGGCAAAGGCTATATCCTCTACTCCGAATGACGATGGACGCGCTCACCCACACCGCCCCGCTTCCCACCGAACGCCGCCGGCCCTTGCGGCGGCTCCTTTCGGCAATCGGCGATGCGATGCCGAAAGGCCTCTATGCGCGCGCCCTCATCATCATCATTGCGCCGATGGTGCTGCTCCAATCGGTGGTGACGTTCGTGTTCCTGGAACGGCATTGGCAAACGGTGACGCACCGGCTGTCGACCGTCACGGTGCAGAACATCGCCATGTTGATCGACATGTATCAGGCGTTTCCCCAAGGGCAGAATGGCGAAACCCTGACCGCGCTCGCCGAGAAGAATCTGAACCTGCGGGTGCGCTTCGCCAAGGGCGAGGAGCTGCCGGAAGTCCGCTCGAAGCCGTTCTTCGGCCTCCTCGATGACGCGCTCTCCGACGAGTTGACGACGCGCATCGGGCGTCCGTTCTGGATCGATACGGTCGGCCGCTCCGACTTCGTCGACATCCGCATCAAGCTCGACGATGCGGTGATGCACGTCCTCGCCAAACGCAGCCAAACCTATGCCTCCAACTCGCACATTTTCCTGGTGTGGATGCTCGGCACTTCGCTCGTGCTGCTCACCGTGGCGATCCTGTTCCTGCGCAACCAGATCAAGCCTATCCTGCGACTCGCGCACGCGGCCGAGAGCTTCGGCAAGGGGCGGCCGCCGCCGCCCGACTTCCGCCCGCGCGGCGCGCGCGAAGTGCGCCAGGCGGCCCATGCCTTCATCGAGATGCGCGACCGCATCGAGCGTCACGTGGAGCAGCGCACCGTCATGCTCGCCGGCGTCAGCCACGATCTGAGAACCGTCCTGACCCGCTTCAAGCTGCAACTCGCCCTGTTCGAGGAGACGCCGGAGATCGACGCCATGCGTGCCGACGTCGATGAGATGCAGGCCATGCTCGAGGACTACATGGCGTTCGCCAAGGGCGATTCCGGCGAGGAGATCGTACGCACCGACATCGGCGAAATTCTCGGCGAAGTGAAGAGCCAGGCGCATGCCGCCAAGAACATCGAGATCGAAGTCGAGGGCGAGCCTCTGGTGGTGCCGGTGCGCCGCCACGCGTTCAAGCGCGCCGTCGCCAACCTGGTCAACAACGCCGCCCGGTTCGCCGACCACGTGAACGTCAGCGCCGCCAAGCACAATGGCTCGCTCACCGTCCAGGTGGAAGATGACGGCCCCGGCATTCCGGAAGACGAGCGCGAGCATGTGTTTCGGCCGTTCTACCGCGTCGATGATGCGCGCAACCAGGACGCCGGCTCGACCGGGCTCGGGCTCGCCATCGCCCGCGACATCGCCCGGATCCACGGCGGCGACATCGCGCTGGGTGAATCCCGCCTCGGCGGTTTGAAAGCCGTGCTAAGAGTTCCCGTCTGATTCTGGAGGAGATGCTTATGCGCAGGATGGCTGTCGGACTGGCAGCGTTATTGGCGGTCGCGTTCTGCGGAGCGGCCTCGGGCGAATCCGTCCAAGACGAGATTCAAGACGCCGAGCAGCCGGGCTCCGAGATCGAGATCGATCTCGGCGGCGGCAAGCCGCAAATTCACCGCGAGGGCGGCGGGCCGATCTTCGGCGAGGGTGAAGCCGAGGTGCCCTTGGAGCCTCTCGACGACCCCGACAATCCCATCGACCCGGACCCCATCGACGAGGAATTGCCTGGCGAAGGGCCCGAGGACCTTTCGGGCCCGTTCGACGAGGATCCTCTGCCGGAATAGCCGCGTCGCGGTGAGCGACTACATGGCCGGCGCCGGGCCCGCCTCCGGCGCTCGCGGCGGTGGCGTTGTTTCCGCACCGTCCTTCCGCTTCCAGCCGCGCGGCATCAGCCCGCACACGAAACGGCAGGCATCTTCCATCCTGGTCAGCATCTGCTCGCCGCGGCTCAAGCGGCGGTCGAGCGCCGCCATGGTGCGATCGAGCGACGGCGACGGGTCGTCGAGCCAGACCTGAAACACCTTGCCGTAGATCGATGCGAGACCGGCGACGCGCACCGCGGCGCCAGGCCCTTCGAGCTTGGCGCCGGACGCGGCAAGCATCCAGTATTGCGACGCGAGCGTTGAGCAGGCGATGAGCGACGCCTCGCCCGGACGGCAGCGCAGGTAACATGCGATGCGCTTCAGCGCGGGCTTGTACGGCCCCAGCACCTCGAACCGCGTCATGACAATGTCGAACAGCCGGTCGCGTGGGCTCTGGTCGGGCCCGGCCGGTTTCGCCTTGGCCAGCACCTCGGCGTCGACCTCGGCCTGGAAGGCGCGGATGATATCGCTCTTGCAGGAGAACTCGCGCCTGAGGTCGGCAAGGTCGAGGCCTGCCTGCTTGGCGATGTCGGCGAGGGTGATGTCGCCCCAGTCGCGCTGTTGCGCCAGCTCGAGCGCGGCCCGCACGGCTTTGCTTCGCTTGGAGAATTCGTCGAACATGGGCGTACTCCTTTGCCCTAGAAGATAGGCCTTTTTGGTGGCTATCTAAAGACGCCGAAGTCGCCCCATTCAGCTTACGACGATAGCTCGCGGGAGCGTTTGGCGGCGGCCTCCACGGCGCGGAGGAACAGCTCCTGCATGCCGTGCTTGCCCATCAGCACGTCGAGCGCCGCCGCGGTCGTGCCCTTTGGCGACGTGACATTCTTGCGGAGTTCGGCCGGTTCCAGCTCGGAACGGCGCAACAACTCGCCGGCGCCCGCGACGGTGGCACGCGCCAGCCGCTTGGCGAGATCATGCGGAAGCCCTGCCGCCACGCCCGCCTCTTCCAGGCATTCCGCGAGCAGGAACACGTAAGCCGGCCCGCTACCGGACACGGCGGTCACAGGATCGAGCAGCGTTTCGTCCGCGAGCCAGATCACCTCGCCCACCCCAGACAGCAACGCATCACACTCCCGCCTCTGCTCCGCCGTGACGTTGGCATTGGCGACCGCGACGGTCATCCCCTGCCCGACCGACACAGGCGTGTTCGGCATCGCGCGCACGATCGCCGCCGTCTCCGGCAGATACCGCGACAGGCTCGCCAGCGTCCTCCCAGCGGCAATGGACAGAACCACAGTCCTCTCGCCGATCATCGGCTCGATCTCCGGCAACAGTCTGTCGGTGACGTCGGGCTTCACCGCAATGAGAATGACGGCGGGCGGCGCCGGCAGCTCAGGCGCGTCGTTCGCGGCGATGCCGTGACGCGCGGCAAGCGCGCGCATCGCTTCCGACAGCGCGGGATCCTGGATGAAGACCGTGGCCGGGTCGAGGCCCTGCTTGAGCCATCCCTCGAGCAGCGCCCCGCCCATCTTGCCCGCGCCCACGAGGAGCAACGGGCCGGCGAGGCGGAGTGTCATGCGCTTCCTTGCGTCTCGAGCATGGTGGCGGCAAGGGCGTCTTCGGCCGACTTGCCCGCCCACAACACGAACTGGAACGACTGATAATAGCGCTCACAGGCTTCGAGCGCCGCCTTTAACAGCGCTTCGCATTGGCCGGCATGGGTGGTGGCGCCGGCAAGCAGCAGCCCGTGGCGGTAGAGCAGCATGCCGTCCTCGCGCCACAAGTCGAAATGGCCGAGCCACATCTGCTCGTTGATCAGCGCCATCAGCCGGTAGATCTCCGGCAGCCTGGGCGAGGTCGCCCGGAAATCGAAGGCGCAAGCGAGATGCAGCGCCTCTAGGTCCTCCCGCCAGGTGAGCGAGATGTGGTAGTCGCACCACGCGCCGGCCACCGACAGGGTGAGCTCGTCAGGGGTGCTGCGCTCGAACGCCCAGTCGTGGATGGTCGCAATCTGCTCGACGATGTCGACCGGGTTGGTGAAGTGGTCGTAGATAGCTTGTATCGTAGCCATGCGTGTCCTCTGAGGGCCTCAGCAGAGTTCCGCGCACGCAACACGCCTGCCGCGAATCAGTAGATGAATCAGTTATATATCGAGGAGTCTGCGAGCACCAAGGCGGCCGGAGTCGCCCGCAGCGAATAGCTGTGGAAGGCTTCAAAAAGCTGTGGATTACTTTGCGCGCGGACTCGACTCGCGTTTCGGCGGTAGCGCCGGAGTCTCATCCCCGCAGGCGGCGGCGCGGTCGAGCAGCAATTTGCGCTCGCGTTCATTCTGAGTCAGCGCCGCGGCGCGCGCGAACTCCGCCCGCGCCTCGTCGAACCGGCCGAGCTTCTCGAGGAGGTCGCCGCGGACGCTCGGCAGAAGATGATACGCCCTGAGCGTCGGCTCCGATTTCAAGGCATCGACGACCGCAAGCCCCGCCTCGGGGCCGAACAACATGGCAAGCGCCACCGCGCGATTGAGCTCCACGATGGGTGACGGCGCAATGTCGCCGAGCTTGCCGTAAAGTCCGACGATCTGCGCCCAATCCGTCTCCGCGGCCGTGCGCGCCCGCGCGTGACACGCGGCGATCGCCGCCTGCAATGCGTAGGGACCCGGGACCTGCGTCAACCTCTCAGCACGTTCGAGCGCCGCGAGACCGCGGCGAATGAGGAGCTGATCCCACCGCGCGCGATTCTGATCGAGCAGAAGCACCGGCTCGCCCGAGGGCTCGGTGCGCGCGCCGAAACGCGACGCCTGAATCTCCATCAGCGCGATGAGGCCGTGCACTTCCGCCTCGTCGCGCGCCAGCTCGGCAAGGATGCGGCCCAGACGCAGCGCCTCCTGGCAGAGCTGCGGCCGCATCCAGTCGTCGCCCGCGGTTGCCGAATAGCCCTCGTTGAAGATCAGGTAGATGACCGCGAGCACGGAAGCGAGGCGCGAGGCGCGTTCCTCCCCGCGCGGCACCTCGAACGGCACGCGCTTCTCGGCGAGCATCCGCTTGGCGCGGACAATGCGCTGCGCCACCGTCGGCTCGGGTACAAGGAACGCACGCGCGATCTCCTCGGTGGTCAAGCCGCCAAGCAGGCGCAAGGTGAGCGCCGCCTGCGCATCGGGTGCAAGGACCGGGTGGCAGGAAATGAACATCAAACGCAAGAGATCGTCGCCAATGTCGTCGTCGAGCGCGGCGTCGAGATCGGGCTGCGTCTCCTGCTCGATCACGAGTTCGTAGCCGAGCTGTTCGTGCTTGCGCTCGGCGAGCTTGTTGCGGCGAAAGCGGTCGATCGCGCGATTCTTCGCCGAGGCCATGAGCCAGGCGGCGGGCTTGTCGGGAATGCCCAATCTAGGCCACTGCTCGAGCGCCGCGACCAGCGCGTCTTGCGCCAATTCCTCGGCGACGCCCACGTCGCGCACCATGCGCGTGAGGCCGGCGATCAGCTTGGCCTGCTCGATGCGGAACACCGCCTCTATGGCGCCTGTGATGTCGGTCGCCGTCATGGCGACCGACTATGGCCACTTCCTTCGCGTCTGCAAGCGGCGCTAGACCGCGGTCGCCTGCTCCTCCGCGACTTGGTCGCACAGCTTCTCGCCCGGGCCCCCGATCTGGCGGATTTCGCATTCCCCTTGCCAGCCTGGGAGGTACGCCTTGTGTAGGTCCATCATGCGGCGCGCCCATTTGACCATCTCGTCCATCGACTGCGCCTCGAAGATCGCGAAACCGCCGATGACTTCCTTGGCCTCGGTAAACGGGCCGTCCATGATGCTGACCTTGCCGCCGTCGAGGCGCACACGCGCGGCCTTGGCGGTCGGCAACAAGCCTTCGCCCGCGGTCATCACGCAACCAGCCTCGGCAGCTTCCCGCGTCAGCGCGCCCATCGCCTCGAGGAACTCCTTCGGCGGCGGGGCCGCGTTGGTTTCCCGAAATTTCACCATCGATATGAATCGCATCTCACGTCTCCTTCGTGTTGACTATCTATCGGTCTTGAGCGGGCGTCTGCCAGGTTCAGGATCATGACTTCGCAATTTGCTCGCTCAGCCGGCGATGGTGCTCGACCGCATCGCTTTCGCCGAAATCCTCGAGCTCGAACATCTGGCGGATTTCGATCTCGCTGTCCTCGTTATGGGGATTGGGGCAGCGCTTGATCCAGGCGACCGCCTCCTCCAGCGACTTGCATTGCAGGACCCAGTAGCCGGCCACCAGCTCCTTGGTCTCGGCGAAGGGGCCGTCGACGACTGTGCGCTTGTCGCCGGAAAACCGGACGCGAGCGCCCTTCGAGCTCGGCTGGAGCCCGTTGCCGTCGAGCATCACGCCGGCCTTCACCAGCTCCTCGTTGAACTTCGCCATGGCGGCGAGCAGTTCTTCGGAGGGCATCGCGCCGGCCTCCGAATCCTTCGTGGCTTTGACGAACGCTACGAATCGCATGTGTTTTCTCCTCTCTTTCCGTGGAAGCCGGTTGCCTGGCTCTATCCCCACGACGAACGGGGCGCAGCGGAATCGACAGGCGCACGAATTATTTTGAGGGAATTTTTTCGCGGAAAGACGGCAGCCTGTGGACCGAAGCCTAGGCGCCCTTCTTGGACTTGCCCTTGGCGAGCGCGGCCTCCAGCGCGGCGATGCGCTCTTTAAGGCTCTCGTTCTCCTCCCGCGCCTTCTGCGCCATGGCCTTGACCGCCTCGAACTCCTCGCGCTGCACCACGTCGAGGTCGCGCAACACGCGCTCGGCCTGGGCGCGGACGACGCTCTCGACCTCCTTGCGCACGCCGTCGGCGGCGCCGGCCGCGTCGGTCAGGAGCTTGCCGAGCTCGTCGAAGAATCGTCCGGTAGTCTGCGTCATGGCGAAAATCCCTGGAATGGGGCGAAACTGAACTGTCATCTGCGGCGACTATGGGACGCCATCATAACCGAGGCAAGCCGCGGGACGGCGCGGCCTTGAGCGCCTTGACAGTCGATATCCAGCGGTGAAGGGTCGGCCCGTCGCTCCGACCCCAGGACCCATGCAACTGTTCGTCCTCCCCTACCCCGTCATCGATCCCATCGCGATCGAGATCGGCCCCGTGTCCGTCCGCTGGTACGGGCTCGCCTACATGGCCGGCATCCTGCTCGGCTGGCTCTATGGGCGCTATCTCGTGTCGCGTCCCGCACTATGGGCCGGCAAGCCGCCGATGACCGTGAGCCAAGCCGACGATTTCCTGCTGTGGATCACGCTCGGCATCGTCGTCGGCGGACGGCTTGGCTTCGTCCTGTTCTACGAGCCGAGTTACTTCTGGCAAAACCCCATGCAGATCCCCGCGATATGGAACGGTGGCATGTCGTTCCATGGCGGGTTGCTCGTGGTCGTCCTCGCCGTTTACGTGTTCTCGCGGGTGAAGGGCATCAACCCGCTGTCGCTCGGCGATGTCGCCTCCGCCGCCACGCCGTTCGGCCTCTTCTTCGGCCGCCTCGCCAATTTCATCAACTCCGAGGTGGTGGGACGGACGAGCGACGTGCCGTGGGCCATGGTGTTCCCCGGCGCCGGCGATCGGCCGCGCCATCCGAGCCAGCTCTACGAGGCGGCGCTCGAGGGCGTCGTGCTGTTCATCATCCTGCGCATCGCCACGCACCGCTACTTCGCGCTGACCCGGCCGGGCACGGTGTTCGGGCTGTTCCTCGTGTTCTACGGCATCTTCCGGAGCCTGGTGGAGGAGTTCTTCCGCGAACCCCATGCCGGACATCCGATGGATGTCGGCATCCTCACGCCGGGCTTCGTCTACTCGATCCCGATGATCCTGATCGGCGCCTGGCTCATTTGGCGCGCAAGGCGGAAGCCGGCGCTTGCCTCGTGATGGGCGCCGCGCGCAAGCATCACAACCCGCAAAGCACGCTGCTCGCGGCGCGCCTCAAAGCCCGCATCGCCCGCGACGGCCCGTTGAGCGTCGCCGCGTTCATGGAAGCCTGTCTCGCCGATACCGGCGCCGGCTACTACACCTCGCGCCAGCCGATTGGCGAGGCCGGCGACTTCATCACCGCGCCCGAGGTCAGCCAGATGTTCGGCGAGCTGCTCGGGCTGTGGGCTGTCGCCGTGTGGCAATCCATGGGCGAGCCACGGCCCGTCGTCGTCGCCGAGCTCGGCCCTGGCCGCGGCACTCTCATGGCGGATTCGCTGCGCGCCTGGCGGAGCGTGCCGGACTTTCATGCCGCGGTTCGGATTGCGCTGGTTGAAACGAGCCCCGTGCTGCGCGAAGCCCAGCAAGTAGGGATGCACGAGGCAATTGCGCCGGTCCAATGGTATGGCGCCATCGAGGACGTACCGCCCGGCCCGCTGATCGTCATCGCCAACGAGTTCGTCGACGCCCTTCCCGTCCGCCAGCTCGTTTGGCGCGACGGTGTGTGGCGCGAGCGTTGCGTCACCATCGGCCGGACCGGCGGCTTCGCATTTTGCGAGGGACGCGAGGTATGGAGCGAAGGCTTGCGGCAGGCGGCGCACGCGCTACGCGCGCCGGAGGGCTCCATCCTCGAGGTCAGGCCTGCGGCGGCCGCCCTGATCGCCGCGCTCGCCACCCGCGCCCGCGAAGCGCCGCTTGCGGCGCTCTTTGTCGACTACGGCCACACCGAGACCGCCTGCGGCGATACGCTGCAGGCCGTCTCGCGCCACCAATTCGCCGATCCCCTCGCCGCGCCGGGCGAGGTGGACCTCACCGCCCATGTCGACTTCGCCGCGCTGAAGGACGTGGGCTTGGCGCACGGGCTCGCAGCCTACGGGCCCATGCCGCAAGGCGAATTCCTCCTCAAACTCGGCCTCGAAGCCCGCCGCGACCGCCTGTACGAGAAGGCGACGCCGGAGCAGAAGGCGGAGCTCGCCTCCGGCGCGAGCCGGCTCGTCGACCCGCAAGCCATGGGACTTCTGTTCAAGGCGCTCGCGCTGACGAGCCCCGGGCTTGCCCCGCCGCCTCCCTTCGGCGAGATTTGACCAAGCCAAACCGCCCGCCATGGTGACACTGGACAAGATGATGCTATGCGCTCCAAGCCTCGCCGCAATCGACGGCGTGGCCCACGGCTTCTTCACGCGCCTTGACGGTGTGTCCGAAGGGATCTATGCCTCGCTCAATTGCGGCCCCGGCTCGCGCGACGATGCGGCCAATGTGACGGAGAACCGCGCGCGTGTTGCCGGCATCTTGGGCGCGACGCCGGAGAACCTTCTTTCGGTGTATCAGGCGCACAGCCCGGTCGCGGTGATCGCCGAGAAGCCGTGGGCGAAGGGAAAGATCCCCGAGGCCGACGCCATCGTCTCGGCCACGCCCGGCCTGGCGATCGGCGTTCTCACTGCGGACTGCGCGCCCGTGCTGTTCTGCGACGGCGAGGCCCGCGTGGTCGGCGCCGCACATGCCGGCTGGCGCGGCGCGCTTTCCGGCGTCATCGAGGCGACCGTCAAGGCCATGATGGAGCTTGGTGCCAGCCCTGAGCGCATCCGCGCCGTGATCGGCCCGGCCATTTCGCAAGGCGCCTACGAGGTCGGCGAGGATTTCCGGCAGAAGTTCCTGTCTGACGAGCCGGACAGCGCGGCGTTCTTCGCGACTGACGAAGGCTCGGGCGAACCCCATTTCGATCTTCCCGGCTATGTTGCCGATCGCCTCGCCAGGGCCGGCGTCGTGGAGATCGTCGATCTTGGGCTTTGCACCTACTATGACGAGACCCGGCTGTTCAGCTATCGCCGGTCGCAGCACCATGGCGAGGGCGACTATGGCCGTCAAATTTCCGCCATTCTGCTTGCCTGAGTTAGGTTCACCATAAGCGGCGTTGGCCCCATCCGGGGGTATCGCTTAAACTGGACGCAAGCCTGCCGGGGCAGGTAAGCTATTTGGGTTGAGGGTTGGGAGTCCCGTCGCGAGATTTTCGCGAGCGGTGCTGTGCGGCCAACAGAGGGAGTATTTTGTTGGACGCGGACTCACGACACGGACGCGGCCGTTTGCGGCGTGCCATCTGCATCACGCTCGCCACCATGGCGCTTGCGTGCCTGTCCGGCTGCGGCGGCGGGGGCGGCGGCGCGAGCATGAGCGGCCTCTTGAGCGGGGCGCAGGGCATCTTCGGCAGCTCGCCCAAGATTGCCGTGGCCCCCATCATCGGCGCGCCGCAGAATGTAAGCAGCGAGATGACCACGGCCCTCGTCACCGCCGGCGAGGAGCGCAACCTCACCCTCATCCCAGGCACCGGCGGCGGCGACTACACGCTGCGCGGCTATCTTCTTGCCACCCCCGAGCGCGGCGGCGCCAAGATCACTTACATTTGGGACGTGACCGACACCAAGGGCACGCGCGTGACCAGGGTCACCGGCGAGGAGGTCGTCGCCAAAAGCTCCTACAGCAAGCCGTGGAGTGGCGTGGACAGCGCCGTTATTCGCAGCATCGCCGGCAAGACCACCTCGCAACTCGCGGCCAACCTGCCGGGAGGACGAAGCGCCCCATCCCCATCCCCGGCCCCGGCCGTGGCGGCGGCTCCTGCCGCTGGTGTCACCACCGCGTCCACGGCGGCGGCGGCGGCGCCATCCCCGCCCAAAGCCTCCGGCGTGCTCGTCGCCCCGGTTTCCGGCGCGCCTGGTGACGGCAGCAGGTCCCTGACGACGGCCCTGAAGAAGAAGCTCTACGCCGACGGCGTCAAGCTCGCCAACGGCGCCGCCAGCAACGTCTACGTGGTCAAGGGCATCGTGAAGCTCACGGATGCGAGCGGTGGCAAGGAAAACATCCGCATCGACTGGCAGGTGCTCGATCCCAACGGCAAACGCCTGGGCACGGTGTCGCAGCAGAACACCATCCCTAAGGGCTCGCTGAACGGCCCGTGGGGCGCAATTGCCGACGCCGCAGCCGGCGCCGCAGCCGACGGCATCATTAAGCTTCTTCCCAAATCGAGCTGACCTCGTCCACAAGGCGCAGCTGGCGAGTTTACAGGTGTGCCAAGCCCTTGTTAAAAGCGCGGCGTGGCGCAGGCGGCCGAGCGGTCCGCCTCGCGTGGACGACCTGCTCGGGGAGAGGCCGCATGAAACTGGTTGCAGGCAACAGCAACCGTCCTCTTGCCGAGGCGATCAGCGCTTATCTCGACATCCCCCTCGCCAAATGCATTGTCCGCCGCTTTGCGGACATGGAGATTTTCGTCGAGGTGCAGGAGAACGTCCGCGGCGAGGATGTGTTCGTCATCCAATCGACCTCCGCTCCCGCCAACGACCACCTGATGGAGCTGCTCATCCTCATCGACGCCCTGAAGCGGGCGTCGGCGCGGCGCATCACGGCAGTCATTCCCTATTTCGGCTATGCCCGCCAAGACCGCAAACCGGGCCCGCGCACGCCGATCTCGGCCAAGCTCGTGGCCAACATGATCGTGCGCGCCGGCGCCGACCGCGTGCTCACCCTCGATCTCCACGCCGGCCAGATCCAAGGCTTCTTCGACATCCCGACCGACAATCTGTTCGCCGCGCCCGTGATGGTGCAGGACCTCAAGGAGGTGTTTCCCAACGACAACCTCATGGTGGTCTCGCCGGACGTCGGCGGCGTCGTCCGCGCCCGCGGGCTTGCCAAGCGCATCGACGCGCCGCTCGCCATCGTCGACAAGCGGCGCGAGAGGCCCGGCGATTCCGAGGTGATGAACGTCATCGGCGACGTCTCAGGCCATACCTGCATTCTCGTCGACGACATTGTCGATTCAGGGGGCACCTTGGTGAACGCGGCGGAAGCGCTACTCGACCAGGGCGCCAATATGGTGACAGGCTATATCACCCACGGCGTGCTTTCGGGCGGCGCGGTCGCCCGCATCGCGGCCTCGCGGCTGAAGGAGCTCGTCATCACCGACTCGATCATGCCGAGCGAGTCGGTTCTGAAGGCGCACAACATCAGGGTGCTGCTCATCGCGCCGCTGCTCGGCGAGGCCATCGCCCGCACCGCCGAGGAAAAGTCGGTTTCCAGCCTGTTCTATTGAACGCGAGAGCCGAGGGTGACCGGTTCTTTTGAGCTAGATTGCGTATACCGGCGCGAACCCGCCGCCTGGCGTCCGAAGATTCGTTGTCTGCCCCTGATAAAGACGCGCGGCTGTGCGCAAGATCCGGCCCCTGTACGTATACAGCCTGACATCCGTTTTCCGCAGCTCCGCCGTTCCATCGAGCTTGATCATGCGCTCGCCGGGCGCTGCAAACTCCTGGGCAACGTAACCGCCTCGCATGATCTCGGCCCACACCCGCTGCGTGACCTTATCGCCGCGATAGACCGCTCTGCTTCCATGGCCGCCAAACGGTTTGAAGAACAACCTCCTCCTCGCCTGCCATAGCTGTTCCGCATTATCGGGCGTAACGGGCACCGTGCGCGGCACTCCGGCAAGATCGGCAAGCATCTGCTCCGGAAGCCCCCACGCACCAAGCGCCTTCTGATCGCACAGCAGGCCTAGGTTGCGCTTGTCGGCGTACAGCGCATGCACGTGCGGATTTGGCGTGACGACGACGGCGCCGTCGCGATACGCCGCGCGCAGGGCCTTGTTCTCCGGACGATCCAACGAAAAGTCGACCAACCGATTGTAGACAAGATCGACCGGCTGCCCTTCCGCCAATAATCGCCCCTGCTCGTAGCGAAGCTCACCTCCATCGGCGATGACCGCGTCTATCCCACTCCTCTGAAAGAGCCGTTGGGCGAGGAGAAATTCCGGGTAGAGGTATTGCGCCGCGGGCCGCTCATCGACGATAGCGACCTGCCCGAGCACGCCGGAGTTTCGCTGCAGCGTCCACTCTTGCTGGAACATGCCTAGGACTTCGCTCTCGAAATCGTCGGCTTTGACCTTGTCGAGGGAAACCTCGATCTCGGCGCAGCAGGCTCGTTGAGCCTTAGCCAGCAACGCGTTCAGAAAGGCTCCACCAGCGTTCGAGTTCACCTCGATCAGCTTTGGCCCAGTCGCTGCAAGGTGGAAGTCATAACCCATGAAGACACCGCGCGGTCCGAAGTCGTGCCGCGCGATGTCGGGAGCCCAGGACAAGGCCGCTTGTTGATAGCCGGGCAGAAGGGCAGCGGCCTCTACGGCCTGCACGATCCGCAGGATCTCGCCGGTTTCGCGCTCGGAAATGAATACCGGGATATTGGAGAACAGATGAGGCCGCGCCTCAATGACGGTGGCGCAGAGGTCCTGGTCTCCCAGTTCCCGCTCGAGCGCCGCAGTCAGCGCGTAGCGGTCGAGCGTGATGCAGAAGCATTCCTGGTTCAGACGCTGGGAGAGCGATTGAGCAGTAGGCATCGCAGACGATGAAGCGTGCATCCGCCCGTCCTCAAATGACAGGTTCCAAGATCGACGCGAACCCTGTCCGGCGCACGTACGGCGCCGGGCCGCGGCCGGCCGCCTCGCCCTTAATGGCCTTCATACTTGAAGGAGAGTTTGACCTTGGTACGGTAGGCCTCGACCTTGCCGTCGGAAATGACGATATCCTGCTCCACGACTTCGGCCACGCGCAGCTCGCGCAGATGCTCGGCGGCTTTCTCGACCGCCTTTTTGGCCGCGTCCTCCCAGGAGGTCTTGCTGGTGCCGATGAGTTCGATGACCTTGTAAGTGCTGTCGGGCATGGTGACGTTCTCCTTCACGCTGGCGCCGTCGAGAGCTTGGATCTTCCTGCGTTACGCCTATCCTACGCCGAATACGCAACCCTGCCACCAATTTGACGCCTCGCGCGTTTAGACGAGCGCTTACGGCGATCAACCAACCCAAAGGACCACCATGCACGTCAATCTAGCGAATGCCGAAACAGCCATCGAAGCCGCCCGCAAGAAAGCCATCGCCCTCAAGACCCAGATGTGCATCGCCGTGGTGGACTCCGGCGCCAACCTCAAGGCCTTCATCCGCATGGACGACGCCTGGGTCGGCTCGATCGACATCGCCATCAAGAAGGCGAAGACCGCTGTCTTCTTCGGCATGGCGACCGGCGAGCTCGGCAAGCTGTCCCAACCGGCCAAGCCGCTCTACGGCATCGAGCATTCCAACGACGGGCTGATCACGTTTCCCGGCGGCCTCCCCATCGTCGATGAGGACGGTGTGCTCGGCGGCGCCATCGGCGTCAGCGGCAGCTCTGTCGAGAACGATCACGCGGTGGCTGCGGCGGGCGTCAAGGTGCTCGGCGTCAGCGAGCTGCCCGAGCACCCTTGGCGGACTTAGACCGGCTTCAGCACGAGACCGCGCGGCAAGGCATTGACGTCCGCAACCCCCGCCAGCGCCATGCCCTCATCCAGCTCCTGCGCCATCATCTTGAGCGCGGCGGCGACTCCCGCCTCGCCGTGCGCCGCCAGGCCATAGAGATGGGCGCGGCCGATCAGGCAGCCTTGCGCGCCGAGGCCGAGCGCCTTGAGCACGTCGAGGCCCGACCTGATGCCGCCGTCGTAGATGAGCTCCACGCCGTCGCCCACCGCCTCGCGAATGGCCGGCAGCGCCCGCGCCGCCGTATTGGCGCCGTCGAGCTGCCGCCCTCCGTGATTGGAGACCACGATGGCGTCGGCGCCGAGCTTGACTGCGAGCTTGGCATCCTCTGGATCGAGAATGCCCTTGACCACGAGCTTGCGCGGCCAGGTCTGCCGCACCCATTCGAGGTCGGCCGCCGTGACGGCGCCCTTGTAATGGCGATCCGCCCATGCCGACACCGTGGCGAGATCGGACCCGCCGGCGGCGTAGGCCGTGAGGTTGCCGAGCGTCGGCCGGTTCCGCAGGAAGCCGACCAGCCAGCGCAGCCTGGTGGCGATGCGGACCACATGACGCGGGCGCACTTTGAGCGGCACCACGAGACCGTTGTCGAGGTCGCGATTCCGCCTGCCCTGTACGCATGTGTCGAGCGTGAGCACGAGCGCCGGGCAGCGCAATTGGTCGGCGCGCTGCATCAGATTGGCGTTCACGCCGCGATCCTTGAACATGTAGAGCTGGAACAGAAACGGTGTGCGGCTGGCGGTGGCGACATCCTCCATCGCGCAGCTCGACAATGTGCTGAGACAATACGGCACGCCGAACGCATGGGCGGCGCGCGCCGCGTGAATTTCTCCGCGCGGATAGAACACGCCGGCAAGGCCGATCGGTGCCAGCGCCACCGGGATCGTCGCGTGCTGCCCGAACAGGGTGGTGCGCATATTGCGCGACGGGGCATGCTCGAACACCCTCTGATTGAGACGAAGGGCCTCGAGGTCGGTGCGGTTCGCGCGCAACGTCACCTCGTCGTTAGAGCCGCCCTCGAGATAATCAAGGATCGCGCGGGGTAACCGGCGCTTGGCGGCCGCCCTGAGATGGCCAGGATGCCGCGCCAGGGCGGCGGCCCTGGCTTGCTGGCGCGTGCGTAAGCCAGGGGCATCGACCGGCTCGACCCGCTCCGAGCCCGGAAACGCGGGTCGCCCCTTGATTGGCTCGTTCATCCGTCGGTTCCCTCGGCGGTCGCGGGGCGATTGCTTGACGTTTGACGTGCCCCCTGCCCTAGCCCTTACTATCGCCCTCACGGGGCACAAAACCAACCCCGCAAAAGCGCCCTCCTCGATAGGCCCTTGCATGACGCTCAGCCCCCGGTCTTCCATCGTTGTCGCCGGAGCCGGCAGCGTGGGCGGCTATGTCGGCGCCCGCCTTGCCGCCGCCGGCCGCGATGTGACATTTCTCATGCGCAAGCCGCTCGCCGACACGATCGCCCGCCACGGTCTGCGCGTCTCCGATCTCGACGGCAGGGACGAGATATTGCCTGCCTCGTCCCTGAAGCTGACCTCGGACCCGAAAACGGCACTGGTCTCCGCCGAAATCATCTTGGTCACCGTCAAGGCGCATGGCACGCCGGCGATGAGTAAGTTGATCGCTGAGCACGCGCCGCAAGGCGCAATTGTCGTGAGCCTGCAGAACGGCGTCGACAACGCCACGATCCTCCGCAACGCGGTCGGTCCGGGGCGCAAGGTCGTCGACGCCATGGTCCCGTTCAACGTGGTGCAAACCCGGACGGATGGAGCGCCGCCGCGATTCCATCGCGCAAGCAGCGGCACCATGCAGATCGAGCGTGGCGTGGATGGCTTGCGCGATCTCCTCGACGTCCCCGGCACGCCCTTCGCCGAGCATGGCGACATGGAGGCCCTGTTGTGGGGCAAGCTCCTCGTCAATCTCAACAACGCGTTGAACGCTCTGTCCGGCCTGCCGCTGGTCGAGCAGCTCGGCGACCGGCGCTGGCGGCTTCTCCTGTCGCGGCAGATCCGCGAGGGGCTCGCCGTGCTGCGCACGGCCGGCATCCGGCTCACGCCGGTCGAAGGCGTGCACCCGCGGCTGACCGCCTTTGCGCTCCGGCTGCCCGACCCCCTGTTCGGGCTCGCCGCGCGCCGCATGATGGCTATCGACCGCAACGCCCGCTCCTCCATGTGGGAGGATCTGGAGGCCCGGCGGCCGACCGAGATCGACCATATCCAGGGCGAGATCGTCCGGCTGGCGGAAAAGCACGGGGTCGCGACCCCCCTGAACCGCCGGGTCATGGACCTCGTCAAGCAGGCGGAAAAGGCCGGTAAGGGTTCGCCCAAACTTGCCCCTGAATCGCTCGAAACCGTGCGATAAGGCCGCAATTCTGGCCCGATAGGCAATTGTCTTTCGGCTTGCGCTTGGGCTATAAGCCTCTCGAATTCCGTCGTGGCTGCTCGGGAGCGCCGCGCGAGACCTTGCGGGGCCGTTCCGGCCCCCTCATTGTTTCAGAGACTTGGAGGTTGACATGGCCGAGGCGATCGAACTCAAGGCATGGGCCAGGCAGCGCACCGGCAAGGGCGGCGCGCGCTCAGTCCGCCGCGATGGACGGGTTCCGGGCATCGTCTATGGCGACAAGAGGGCGCCGCAGAACATCGCCTTGGAGTCCAGGGAGATCTCCAAGCAGCTCCTGACCGGCCACTTCCAGAGCACGATCTACATGCTCGACATGGACGGGACCAAGACCCGCGTCATCCCGCGCGGCGTGCAGCTCGACCCCATTCGCGACTTCCCCATCCATGTGGATTTCCTGCGCCTCAGCAAGGATGCGCTCGTCACCGTCGACGTGCCGGTGCACTTCCTCAACGACGCGGCGTCCCCCGGCTTGAAGCGCGGCGGCGTGCTCAATATCGTGCGCCATGAAATTCCGGTGCGCTGCCCCGCCGACAAGATCCCGACGCATTTCGACGTCGATCTGACGGGGCTCGAAATCGGCGACTCGGTCCACATCTCGGCCATCGCCTTGCCCGAGGGCGTCAAGCCCACCATCACCGACCGCGACTTCACCGTGGCGACGATCGTCGGCCGCGCGGCTGAAGAGGCCGCGCCTGGCGCTGCCGCCGCCGCCGAGGGTGTCGCCGAGCCTGGCGCCGAAGCTGCCGCCGCTCCGGCCGAGGGCGAGGCCGAAGACAAGGACAAGGACAAGGCGAAGAAGGAGGAGAAGAAGTAGTCTCTTCTCTTCTTCGGGGCTTGGCCCCGCGTCTCGCTGCATTCCCGATCGGGATCACGCCATGAAGCTCTTTGTCGGCCTCGGCAATCCGGGGGCGGAATACGCGTTCCACCGCCACAATGTCGGCTTCATGGCGCTCGACGCCATCGCCGCGTCCCACGATTTTCCTGCCTGGCGCAAGCGCTTCTCGAGCGCCGTCAGTGAAGGCCGGCTCGGACGCGAGCAGGTGCTGCTGCTCAAGCCTCAGACCTATATGAACGATTCGGGACGCGCCGTGGGCGAGGCTGTGCGCTTCTATAAGCTCGATCTTGGCGACGTCATCGCGTTCCACGACGAGATCGACCTCGCCCCCGGCAAGGTGCGGGTAAAGGCGGGCGGTGGCGTGGCCGGCCATAACGGGCTCAAGTCGCTGACCTCCCATATCGGCAACGACTACGTGCGAGTGCGCATCGGTGTCGGCCATCCAGGCCACCGCGACCAGGTCGTGGGCTACGTGCTGCATGATTTCGCCAAGGCCGACTATGACTGGCTCGAGCCGCTGCTTGGCGCGATCGCCGAGGCCGCGCCTTATCTCGCCGACGGCGCGTTCGACAAGTTCCAGACTCAAGTCGCTCACCGTGCGCAGGCCGCCGCGCCCGAGAAGAAGGCGGCCCGCGCCAAGCCCGCGCGCAAGGAGAAGAAAGCGCCGGCGGCGGAGGACGAGAAGAATGCCGAGAAGCCGGCGCATGAAGGCGCGCTTGCCGGCATGCTCCGCCGCTGGCTCGGCTCGTGAACACAAAACACGGCATGGCGTCACTTCCCCCTCTCCCCTGTGGGGAGAGGGTTGGGGTGAGGG
>NZ_JBOHJC010000011.1:0-116235 GCF_050726195.1 Methyloceanibacter sp.
ACCCTTGAGCCTCCTCGTCATGGCCGCAACGGCGCTCCTCGCCGTCGCATACGTCCTCGCCCGCACCCTCATCGCCGCCCCGTACCCCGCCACACGCCACGTCCCCCAATCCGAACCCCGCATGCGGCGGCGCCATGAGGAGCCAAGCCGGAGCGTTCTACGGGAGCCCGTCCGGGCCAAGACCGCATCGCCGCCGCCACAAAAACCTGCGCCGCCTCCGCCCGCATCGCGGCCTGCCGCGCGGACCCTTCCAGTCGTGATCGAGGCGTCTCCGCCGGCGGCCGAACCTGCCAGGAGTCCCGAACCGCAACCGGCGCCTGTGCCGAGCGCCGCGCCGTCCGCCGCCGCTGTGACGCCCCCGTGGCAGGTGAAGAAGGCACCGTCAAAGCCGAGCTGGCTCAGCACGCGAGACGACCCCGAACCGCAATCTTCAAGCGCCGTGCCGGAAGCGCCGGCCCCATCACCGAAAGTGGGGCCTGAGACACCGCCGGCTCAAGCGGCGCCACCGAAGCCTGCGGCCACAGGGCTCCTCGACCGTCTGCGGCAGGAGTTCGCCCAAAGCGACGACGAGGCTTCGGCCGATGCGCCGATCAAGCCACGCTCGGTCCCCAAATTCCTCGACCGTTTCCGCCGCACCGCCGAAGAAAAGGGTACCGCCGCGGAAGGCAGCCAACCCACGCCGAAAGGTGCAGACATGTCCGCACTCAGCCCCAACGACCTTCGCCACTATCTCACCCAGCGAATCGCCTCTGCCGGGTCCGACGACCATGACGACGCCGAGTTTCCATCCGCGCCGAAAATCGGCAACGGCAAGGCGAGGCCGGTGATGCGGTCGCTCGATGCGCTGCTGAACCAGGTGCTCGCTTCGGTCACCGGCGGCCTTCCGCGCGCGCTCCTGGTTGCCGGCGTCTCATCGAAGGCGGACGCGACGCAAGTCGCCATCAGCCTCGCCCGCGCCCTTGTCGCCCGCAAAGAACAGGTTGTGCTCGTCGATCTCGCGCGGGGCGCCTCGGCCGTGTCGGGGCCGCTCGGCATGCCGCGTGCGCCGGGCTTCACCGATCTGGTAGCGGGCCGCGCGACCTTCGCCGAGGTCATTCGCATCGACGACGACACGCCGCTGCAAGTGATCACAGCGGGCCACCCCGCGGTGCGCGACGAGGGGCACCAGCCGGACCGGTTCATGCGCGTATTCGAGGCGCTCACCCAAGCCTATGGGTGCGTCGTGCTCCATGCCGACGTCGCTACAGTGCAGGCGCTGACGCCGGCCCTCAAATTCGAACTGCCCGTGATGGTTGCCGTCCTTGCCGAAGGCGAGGGAGTAGCCGACGCCAACGGGGCTATGTCGACGTTTCGGGCGCTCGGCTGCCCGGTTCTGGTCTACGAGGGAGGGGGCACGCCACGCCGGCTCCGCCTATTCGGCCGCAGCGCCGCGGTTTGACGGACCGGCCTCTTCTCCCCGCCCAAGCAGGCTCTTACGGACCTGCTGGGCGAACGACCAAAGATGGCGGTTCGACTTGATGGTCCGCTTGAGCCGCGCCGCCGCGGCCAGAGGTAGCGCCCCCACGAGGCCTTGGGGCTTGAAGGCGATAAAACTGTCGAATAGGTCCTGGACCACGTCGCACCACTCATCCTTGTGGTGCGCCTGACCCACGCCGAGATCGTAGAAGGCGAGCCCTTGCGCCGAGGCCTCCTCGATCTGATGACGCAACAAAAGCGCACCAGGCGATTGCCGTTGCACGTCGCCTTCGGCCAGAGAGGACAGGGCAACGATCATGCGGTCATGACACACGGTCCCGCTGAACGTGGCGAGCACCGCCTCGTCAAGTTTCAAGTATCCCAGACGTAGGCGGCTTGGGTTGTTCCTCTCAAGGAGCGCGACGTCGCGGTAGAACGCGCGCGCAGGCGCGTCGAACACGTCATGCACGCCCATGACAGCAAACTGCTTTGCCTTCTGTGCGAAGAAGACATCGAGCAAGGCGCGCGTCTCGTCCTGCGTCTCGGACCAGCCGAAACGCAAAGTCCCCATCTCGCGGAGCCTGCGCTCTTTTCGATCCAATGTGCCGCGCGACCGTTTGCTGAACCGCCTTTCATAAAGCTCCGCGAAGTTATCGAGCTTCACGGCGTAGCCTCGATTGGGCGACAGTTGATGCCTGAGTTTGGCGAAGGGATTGGCGATGCCGTCCCAGATGAAGGGCTGCGCAATGAGAATCGCCGCGGCGGCGCCGGCTTGGCGTGCAGCTTCCTTGAGGAGACCGGACATGTCTGCGCTTGCGAGGCCCTGTGCAGCCTCCGGCGTGAACAGACCCATATTGTAGTTGGCGTGGTCTTGACCGAGCCATTTCAGTATCGGAAGTCCCAATTCGGATGACTGCTCGAACGGCCACAGGAACAGCGGTGCACCGCTTGCGCCGTAGCCCACGATGATTGCGGCCTCGCGGCCTTGCGGCGCGAGCACATCCCCGGCCCAGGCGTGCGCCCAGTCATAGGCCTGCGCCGCCGTGCACGGCGCCGTCGATTGCATGGCCTCCCAGAGACCTTTGAGGCTCGGCAAGTCGGAGACAAGGCGGAGAGAAATTGTGCCAAGGCTCGTGCTCACGGCGGCGGGACCGCTGCGCGCCGGCTTGCGCCGCGCGATCTCAGTCTCGGGACGATACAAGGTGGTGGAGCTCATGTGTCAAATGTCACCCTAGGCAGCGCTTTGCACGTTTCTTCCGCCCCATCCATTCCGGCAATCGTTTTGCAAGGAACCGCCGTCACACTCGCGCCCGGCTCTAAGACCATGGCAGAGCGAGGTTAATGGTTGATGGTCGGCGATAAGGGAGGGCGGCGTGGCTAAGGTAAAGACTGCCATGATGAAGGCGGCGATGGCCGGACTCTACCATACAGGCGCCCACCGCCTGCTTGCGCCCTACACCCAAGGAGTGGGCGTGATCTTTACTTTGCATCATGTGCGGCCCGAACCCCGCATGCCGAACCCCTTCGCCCCGAACCGCATTCTGGAGGTGACGCCGGAGTTCCTCGATACCGTGCTCGATCAGGTGACGGAGGCCGGCCTCGACGTGATCACCCTCGACGAGGCCGTCGACCGGCTCGGCGGCAGCGATGCGAAGCGCTTCGTCTGCTTCACGTTCGACGACGGTTATCGTGACAACCTCCAATACGCCTATCCGCTGTTCAAGCGGCGCGGGCTGCCCTTCACCCTCTACGTGCCGACCGACTACCCGGACGGGCATGGCGAGCTGTGGTGGCAGGCGCTGGAGGAGATCATTGCCCGCGCAGACGACGAGATCGCCCTGCGCCGCGATGTCGAAACCTGGCGGCTCCCGACTGTTACCGTCGCCGACAAGGACCGCACATTCGAAGAGGTCTATTGGTGGCTGCGCTCCATCGACGAGGAGAGCCAGCGCCGCGTGGTCCGCGCGCTCGCCGAAGCCTATGGCGTCGACTTGAGCGCCGAATGCCGCGAGCAGGTGATGAACTGGGACGAGATCAGGACCATGACCGACGATCCGCTGGTCACTATCGGCGCTCATACCGAGGGCCACTACGCGATCGCCAAGCTCCCTGAGCGGCAGGCGATGGACGAGATGGCCGGCAGCGCCGACCGCATCGAGGCTGAGCTTGGCAAGCGCCCGGTCCATTTCGCCTTTCCCTACGGCGATCCGGGAAGCGCTGGGCCCAGAGACTTCGCGCTCGCCGCCGAAGCCGGCTTCAAGACGGCCGTGACTACGCGCAAGGGGATGCTATTCCCCGACCACCGACAGCATCTGACGGCCCTGCCGCGGGTTTCCCTGAACGGTGACTACCAGTCGCTGACCTATACGGCGCTCTATCTCTCCGGCGCACCGTTTGCGTTGTGGAACCGCTTCCAGCAGGTCAACGCGGCCTGAGGCTCAATCTGCCCGCTGCATCCAGCGGATGAGAAGGCCGGCCGGCAAAACCCATAGCAGTCCAGCCGCCAGAAAGTAGGCGAACTGCGCCCAGGCGGGCGCCAGGCTGATCCGGCCCGCGCCGATGACCGCGGCAACCCACGCATAGACGCCGAGGAAGATGATCAGCGCCACGGTGCCGATCAGCTTACGGGTTCGTGCGCGCATCATGGCCACCCTTGGGAGAGGCGCTGCGGCACTGGGGCAGGGCGCTCCCGATTGAGTCTGAGCCGGTAGACGGCTATCAACCCCTTCATGACCTCGGTTGCCGCCCCGAGCCTGACAAAAGCCCGCGCGCCCAAGTCGCCGGCGCGACATGTCCGGGCGCTGCGCATCTGGCTCGGCTCGATCGCGCTGCTCGTCATTGCCATGATCCTGGTTGGCGGGGCCACCCGGCTCACCGAGTCCGGTCTCTCGATCACCGAATGGAAGCCGGTGATGGGCGCGATCCCGCCAATGTCGGAAACCGACTGGCAAGAGGCCTTCGCAGCCTACAAGAAAATTCCGCAGTACACCGAGATCAATCGCGGCATGAGCCTCGAGGAGTTCAAGACCATCTATTGGTGGGAGTGGACGCACCGCTTTCTCGGCCGCCTGATCGGTCTTGCCTTCCTCGTGCCCTTCGTCGTGTTTTGGCTCGCCGGCTATATCCCGCGCGCCTTGATGCCGAGACTGATCGGTCTGTTCCTGCTCGGGGGCCTGCAAGGCGCCATCGGCTGGTACATGGTGATGAGCGGCCTTGCCGACCGCCTGTCCGTCAGCCAATACCGGCTCATGGTGCATTTCAGCATCGCCGTCGTGATCCTCGGCTACACGCTGTGGCTCCTGTTCGGGCTTGGCGGGAGCGCGCAGCAGCGACGCACGGCGTCTCCCGGCATCGTCTGGACTGCGGGCGTGGTGCTCGGTCTGATCTTCGTGCAGCTTCTGGCGGGCGCATTGGTGGCAGGGCTCGACGCCGGCATGGGCTTCAACACCTGGCCGCTCATCGACGGCGCCTTCATCCCGACCGGACTTGGCGAGGCATCGCCTTGGTATCTCAACCTGTTCGAGAACCCTCTTACCGTGCAGTTCCAGCATCGCATGCTTGGCTACGTCGTCGTGGTCGCGACGATCGCGCAAGCCCTCTGGCTCGCCTTGAGGGGCGAGGGCCAGCCGCTTCTCGGCACTGCGATAAGTCTTGCCGTGCTGGCGCTGCTGCAAGCCGTGCTCGGCGTATGGACCTTGCTGCTCGCCGTGCCGATCGAGCTCGGGCTTGCGCACCAGGCCGGCGCCGTTTTCGTCTTCGTCGCCGCCCTCTACCATTTCTGGCTTGCGCGCCACCAAGCGGAGCCCGCGATCAGGTCTCAGACCGCCTCAAGCGCCTGATCGAGGTCGGCGATGATATCGTCGACATTCTCCAGCCCGATCGACAGCCGCACCACGTCGGCGCCTGCGCCGGCACGCTCCCGCTGCTCGTCGGAGAGTTGGCGATGTGTGGTCGACGCAGGATGGATGATCAGGCTCCGCGTGTCGCCGATATTGGCGAGATGGCTGAACAGCTTGACGTTCATCACGAGCGCGATGCCGGCGTCGTAGCCGCCCTTCAGCCCGAAGGTGAACACGGCGCCGGCGCCGTCTGGGCAGTAGCGCTTGGCCAGCCGGTGATAGGGATTGTTCGGTAACCCGGCGTAGTTCACCCAGGCAACTTTGTCGTGGCCCAAGAGCCAGGTCGCGACCTGGAGCGCGTTGTCGCAATGGCGCTGCATGCGCAGCGGCAAGGTCTCGATGCCGGTGAGAATGAGGAACGCGTTGAACGGCGAGATCGCCGGCCCAAGATCACGCAAGCCGAGCACGCGGCAGGCGATGGCGAAGGCAAAATTGCCGAACGTCTCGGCCAGGGTGATGCCGTGATAGCTGGGGCAGGGGCCCGACAGCGACGGGTATCGCCCGCTCTTCAGCCAATCGAACGTACCGCAATCGACGATCGCGCCGCCGATCGAGTTGCCGTGGCCGCCGAGGAACTTCGTCAGCGAATGGACGATGATGTCGGCGCCATGCTCGATGGGCCGGATGAGGTAAGGCGTTGCCAGCGTATTATCGACGATGAGCGGCACGCCGGCCTCCTTGGCGACGGCGGAGATCGCTGCGATGTCGGTGATGATCCCGCCGGGATTGGCGATCGACTCGATGAAGATCGCTTTGGTCTTGGGCGTGAGCGCCGCGCGGAACGATTCCGCGTCGGTGGTGTCGGCCCAGCGCACCGTCCACCCGCATTTGGCGAACGCTTGGCCGAACTGATTGATAGACCCGCCATAAAGCTGGCGGGCGGATATGAATTCGTCACCTGGCTCCAGCAGCGTGTGGAACACGATGGCCTGAGCCGCGTGCCCCGAGGCGACGGCGAGCCCCGCCGTGCCGCCTTCGAGCGCGGCCAGGCGCTCCTCCAGCACCGCCTGCGTGGGTTCATGATGCGCGTGTAGATGTTGCCGAAGGTCTCGAGATTGAACAGCGCCGCCGCATGGTCCACGTCGTCGAATACATAAGAAGTGGTCTGGTAGATCGGCGTCGCCCGTGCGCCGGTGGCTGGATCGGGCTGCGCGCCGGCATGGATGGCAAGCGTGTTGAAGCCGGGCTTTCGCTCTTCGGTCATTGATCGAGGGGCTCCTAGTCGGTGTTGTTTATCGTGATGATCTCGTACTTGATGCCGTCGCCGCCACCGAAGTCTGCGAACCAAATGTTGCGGCCGCCGTCTCCGACCATCAGGCCTTGATAGTTCTTGAGGTAGTCGTCAGGACCTTGCGCGAGGATCGAGGCCTTGAGCTCAGGTCCGATGATGGTGTCGTAGTGGCGCAAGAACCAAGCCTTTGAGCGGATCGTGCGCTTCGTCTTCCCAAAGTAGCGCACTGGAAAGTGCAGATGCGCAACGAACCAATCCTTATCGTCGGCGCGCACGGCGGCTTGCAAGACGAGAACGATCTTGGTTTCGGGAGTTTGAAAATCCGACTCGGTTGCCCCGGCGCCGCTGGCACATAAGAGAGCAAGGACCGCGGCAATCGGTAGTAGAGTCCGCATCATGTCGCCGCAGGTTTGAGGGTCCGGTGCTGCACGCCCTTAGGGCCGAGCATCGGACGACGGCTCGACAACATACGCGAATTGACCCCGGCCCAGCCGAGCTCGCCAGAGAGCCGGCCGTATTCGATCTTGGGACAGCGGTTCATCACCACTTTGATGCCCGCGGACTCGGCAAGCCTCGCCGCCTCGTCGTTGCGCACGCCAAGCTGCATCCACACCACCTTGGCACCGATCTTGATCGCTTCGCAGGTAATCCAGAGCGCCGCGTCCGAGCCGCGAAAAATATCGACGATGTCGACCGGCCTGCCGATGTCTCCTAGCGTGCCATAGACCTTCTGGCCGAGCAGCATCTTACCGGCATGCCCCGGATTGACGGGAATGACCTCGAAGCCCTTCGCCAGGAGATATTTCATGGCGAAATAGCTCGGCCGTGACTCGTTCGGGCTCGCGCCGACCATGGCGATGGTGCGGTGGCCCACGAGAATGTCCCGGATATAGGCGTCGCTATAGGAGTTGTGATTCATCGGGTGAGCAGGTGGGGAAGGGAAGGCGTGCGCGCAAGTCAGCGCGGCCAGTTTGGCGGACGCTTGTCGAGGAAGGCGCCGATGCCTTCCTTGGCCTCGTCGTCGAGCATGTTCTCCACCATGACCTCGGATGCGTAGCGGTAGGCGTCCTCCAGCGACATGTCGAGCTGCTTGTAGAACGCCTCCTTGCCGATCTTGAGTGTGCGAACTGGCTTCGCTGCGATCTTGCGGCCGAGCTCCACCGCCTCGTTCACCACCCGGTCGGCCTCGAACACGCGGTTCACGAGCCCAAGCGACTTCGCCTCGGGCGCGCTCACCATCTCGCCGAGCAAGAGCATCTCCATGGCGTCCTTGCGCGCGACGTTGCGGCTGAGCGCCACCATGGGCGTGGAGCAGAAGAGGCCGATATTCACGCCGGGCGTCGCGAAGCGCGCATCGACACTGGCCACGGCAAGATCGCAACTCGCCACGAGCTGGCAGCCGGCCGCCGTGGCGATGCCGTTCACCGCGGCAATCACGGGTTTCGGGCAGCGCACGATGGCAAGCATCATGTCCGAGCAGGCGGTCATGGTCTTGGCGAAGAACGCGCGGCCCCGGTCGGCATCGTTACGGTGCGCCGTCATCTCCTTCAGGTCATGGCCCGACGAGAAGGCGGACCCTGCGCCGGTAAGCACGATGGCGCGCACGGTGCCGGTGCGGCCCGCCGCGTCGACCGCGTCGTGCAGCGCCGCCATCAGATCTTCAGAGAGGCTGTTGCGCGCCTCCGGCCGGTTGAGGGTGAGAACCCTGACCGGTCCTTGATCCTCAGATAAAAGGATCTCGGTCGCTTGCGCCTCTCGGGCGGCCATGCTTGCCATTTGGCTTGAGTCCATACGTTCCAACGTTGCGGACGGCTTACATCAAAACGCGCGCGGCGCACGCGATTTCCACTCCGTCTATGCCGGTATTCGGATACCACATAGATAAGACACGGATTTGTATGGAAAATGTCATTTCGCTTGACCTCCCAGGGGCGAGTCGTTAGAAGCGCCGATCTTTCGAGCCCCGAAGTGAATACGCGCACCATGAAGACTTTCTCCGCCACGCCCAAGGACATCGAAAAGTCCTGGATTCTCATCGATGCCGACGGCCTCGTGGTCGGCCGGCTCGCGGCTCTGATCGCGACCAGGCTTCGGGGCAAGCACAAGCCCTCGTTCACCCCGCACATGGATGATGGCGACAACATCGTCGTCGTCAACGCAGGCAGCATCGTGCTGACGGGCAACAAGCGTGCCGACAAGGTCTATCACTGGCACACCGGCTATCCGGGCGGCATCAAGGAACGCTCGGCAGCCAAGATCCTCGACGGCAAGCATCCCGAGCGGGTGCTGCAAAAGGCGGTCGAGCGCATGCTGCCCCGCGGTCCTCTTGGGCGGAAGCAGCTCAAGAACCTTAAGGTCTATGCGGGACCCGAGCATCCCCACGAGGCGCAGAACCCCGTGAAGCTCGACGTCGCCGCCCTCAATCCCAAGAATGCAAGGAGCGCTTAAGAGCCATGAGCGAGACGACGACCTTGGAAGACCTGTCTCAGCTCAGGGGCGAGGCGCCCGCGCCTGAGCGCGTCTACGAGAAGAAGGTCGACGCGCAGGGCCGCGCCTATGCCACCGGCAAGCGGAAGGACGCGGTTGCCCGCGTATGGGTCAAGCAGGGCCCTGGCAAGATCACGGTGAATGGCAAGGACCACGTTGCCTATTTTGCGCGCCCCGTGTTGCAGATGATCTTGAAGCAGCCGCTCGTCACCGCCAAGCGCGAAGGCCAGTTGGACGTCGTCTGCACCGTGTCCGGCGGCGGGCTGTCCGGCCAGGCCGGCGCCGTGCGTCACGGCATCTCCAAAGCCCTGACCCGTTTCGAGCCGGAGCTTCGCAGCGTGTTGAAGAAGGCCGGGTTCCTGACCCGCGACGCGCGCACGGTCGAGCGCAAGAAGTACGGCAAGGCCAAGGCCCGACGAAGCTTCCAGTTCTCCAAGCGCTAACCACTGCGCTTCTCTGAGAACCACGGTCGATCCACGTCACGTGCTCGGCTGCGGCTTCTTCTTCCGCAAAGCGTCGAATTCGGTTAAGCCCGCTTCGAGCGGAACCCGTCACAGGTTCAATCATGGCCAGCAAACCCCCGATCCGGGCCGCAGTGCTCGGCGCCTCCGGCTATACCGGCGCCGACCTGATCCGGCTCGCCGCGAGACACCCGAACATCGCCATCACGGCGCTGATCGCCAAAGGCCACGCCGGCCAGGCGCTCGCCCAGGTCTTCCCGCATCTCGTCAGCCTCGATCTTCCTGACCTCGTCACCTCCGACGAGGTGGATTGGAATAAAATCGACGTGGCGTTCTGCGGCTTGCCCCACGGCACGGCGCACACCGAGATCAGAAAGCTCCCTGAGCGGGTGAAAGTGATCGACATGTCCGCCGACTTCCGCCTGCGCGACTCCGGCACTTACTCCGAATGGTATGGCGGCGCGCACAGCGCCCCGGAACTTCTGAAAGGGGCGATCTACGGGCTCACCGAGCATTATCGCGATGAAATCAAGACCGCTCGGCTTGTCGCCTGTCCTGGCTGCTACCCCACCGCCGTGCTGCTCGCGCTCCTGCCGCTCCTCAAGACGAAGCTGATTGCCGGCGAGGACCTCATCATCGATGCCAAGTCCGGCGTGTCCGGCGCGGGCCGTACCCTGAAGCAGAACATCCTGTTCTCGGAAGCGGGCGAGGGTCTGTCGCCCTACGGCATCGGCAATCACCGGCATGTCCCGGAGATCGAACAGGAACTCAGTCTCGCCGCCGGCGCGACCGTGACCGTCAATTTCACGCCCCATCTAGCGCCGATGTCACGCGGGGAGCTGTGCACATCCTATGTGCGGCTCGCCGGCAAGGCGGACGCCGCCGCTCTCCGCAAGGCGCTTAACGAAGCCTACGCGGCGAGCCCGTTCGTGCGTGTGGTGGAGGAGGGCGTCATCCCCGCAACCCAGCATGTACGCGGCTCGAACTATTGCCATATCGGCGTGTTCGCCGATCGCCTCCCCGGCCGCGCCATCGTCGTCTCGGCCATCGACAATCTGGTCAAGGGCTCTGCGGGCCAGGCACTCCAGAACTTCAACCTGATGCACGGCCTCGACGAGACCACCGCACTCGAGCAACTGCCGTTATTCCCGTAGACGCCATCGGGGGCCCATTGGGGGTTCCAATATCCATCGCCACGCTCATCCGGGCCAAGGCTAACCGGGCGACGGGGCGGCGGTGATGGCACGGCGGATAGGTGCGAGCGGCGCGCTGTCGTCAAAGGTGACCTTGCCAGCGCGCACTGAAATTCCCAGGTCGCGCCACAGCGCGTCAAGGTCCGGCGCATAAGGCTTATCGCCCATCTTGGCGTAGAGATCGGAGAGGACCGTGGTGCCGGTTGCCTCGTCGGCCGTGCTAAGGACGCGCTCGATCGGCCAATGCTGCTCATGATCGCCGCCCGCGGCGAGGATGCCGCGCAACGCCTGCTGGAGGCCGGCTCTGTTGCCGGTCGCTTTGCGGATCTCGATGTCGGCCAAGAAGTAGAACATGGCGCCGCCCCAATAGGTGCGTCCCCACGTCGGCGTGAAGTCGAGTCCGCGGTCGCCCTTCTGCGGCAGGCCTTGCTTCATGTCCCGCACCATATCGCCCCAGATGCGCTCGGCTGTGAGGTCGCCTGCCTGAACGCGTGCGACCGGCTCAACATAGACGGCAACGCCTTCGGCCAACCACAGATGGGTCTCGTCCACGTAGGGAAGTGCGAGATGGGTCATCTCGTGCACGCCCTTCCAATCGTCGGCGAGCTGGGTCTTCGTCACATCGCTGCCGACCACGAAACGGATGGCGGCGCCGCGATAGCCGAAGGTGGTGGCGGCCGGCACGCCGGCGTCGGGGACGGGGACGATGAGAATTCGCGCCGAGGCGACGGGGAACTTGCCGAAATAGACCGAGACCGCCTTAGCCGAGGTCTCGAGCCAGGCCAGGATGGCGCTGCGCGGCAGGGCGGAAGCGCCGGGTGCAAAGCCGACATTGAGCGTGCTGCCGCCAGCGTGGATCGGCGTGGTCTTCAGGCGATCGAACGCGTCGTAGGGAAAGCGCTCGCTTAAGAATTCCGATTGCCCGTACGCAGGCGAGCAGGCGAGGGCGCCAAGCAGGGCAAGACCGAAGCATAGAGCAGACTTCGTCATGCCCCGAGTCTTGCAGGGCCCCGCCGGCCGGACCAATCACATGTTCGCACGTTTATTTCATCCCTTGCCCTATGGGGAGGGACTTGCGCTTTACAAGCGTGACGGGTGATCGCTGCTGGTGCTAGTTGCGCATCTTCACGTAGGCGCCCGGCGCATCTTCGATTGGCTTGAGCGGCCCGGCTGAAGGATCGCGGGCGGGGACCTTTTCGCCAGAGCGCTCGGCGAGCCATGAAGTCCAGTCTGGCCACCACGAGCCCGGCGCTTCGGTCGCCGAGGCGATCCACTCTTCAAGTGTCGCCGCCGGCGCGCCGCCGGTCCAATGCTGGTACTTCTTCTTGGCCGGCGGGTTGACCACCCCGGCGATATGACCAGACCCCGCCATGACGTGGCGCAGCGGGCCGCCGAACAGCTTGCTGCCGTGGTACACGGACTTGGCCGGAGCAATGTGGTCTTCGCGCGTGAACAGCTCGTAGATCGGGATCTTCACGTTGGAAAGGTTGAGCTTGATGCCGCCGAGTTCCATCTCACCCTTGCTGAGGCGGTTCTCATGATAGAACTCGCGCAAATAAAAGGCGTGGTTGGCCGCCGGCAGCCGCGTCGAGTCGGCGTTCCAAAACAAGAGGTCGAACGGGAACGGCTTCTTGCCGAGGAGATAGTTGTTAACGACATAGGGCCAGATCAGGTCGCGCGGGCGGAGCATGTTGAACACCGCCGCCATGCGAGAGCCATCGAGATAGCCCTGCTCGGCCATCATCTCTTCCAGCGCCTTGAGCTGCGTGTCGTCGATGAACACGAGCAAGTCGCCCGCCTCGCTGAAATCGACCTGCGCCGTGAGGAAGGTCGCCGAAGCGATGCGGTCATCGCCCTTGGCCGCCAGGTAGGCGAGCGTCGCCGCAAGCAGGGTGCCCCCGACGCAATAGCCTAGCACGTTGACGTGATGTAGTCCGAGCTGGCGGTTCACCGCCTCGACCGCGGCGAGAACGCCCTGGTGCATGTAGTCCTCGAAGGTCTTCTGCGCGAGCTTGGCGCCGGGATTCACCCACGAGATCATGAACACGGTGAAACCCTGGTCCACCGCCCATTTGACCAGCGACTTCTCCGGCACGAGATCGAGGATGTAGTACTTGTTGATCCAAGGCGGCACGATGATGAGCGGCCGCTCATAAACCTGTTCCGTGGCCGGCGCATATTGGATGAGCTGGATGAGCTCGTTCTGGAACACGACCTTGCCGGGTGTGATGGCGAGATCCCGGCCGACCTCGAAGGCGCCGAGGTCGGTCTGGCTGACGCGCAGGAGGTCCTTCGACTGCTCGAGATCGTGGGCGAGTTGCGCCATGCCCTGCACCAGGTTCTCGGCGTTGGTGGCGAGCGTGGCGCGCACGACTTCCGGGTTGGTGAGCGGGTAGTTCGACGGCGACAGCGCCGCCAGCATCTGATCCAGATAGAACAGCGCTTTCTTGCGCGTCTTCTCGTCGACCCCTTCGGTGTTGCGAGTGACATCCTCCGCCCAGCGCGAGGTGATCAGATAAGCCTGTTTCCAGAAGTCGAAGAACTGGCTGCTGGACCAGTCGGGGTCCTTGAACCGGTTGTCGCCCGGCTCAGGCTCGACGACGGGCTCGACCTCCTCGCCGAGGAACCGGCGGACGGAGCGTCCCCACAGATCGGCGTAGCTCTTGAAGAGCTCGCCTTGCGCCGCTGCGAGCTTGCCCGGCTCCGCGAACCACACCCGCGCGACCTCGCCAAGCGACTTCGCCGCTTCGCCGACCTCCGCCGTCATGCTGTAAGGGCCGTTGCCGTTGTTGCTGGTGCGCTCGGCCAAGGTGGAGAAGACCTTCGCGCCCTGATCGAACAGGCGGACCATGTTCCGCGCCAAAGCGTCGACCTGAGTGGTTTGGCATGTGCCTGCGTCGGTCTCCTCTGCGTGTTTCGTCCGCTCCTGCATCGATATGTCCTTATTTGACCCCCACTTGACCATGCTCTTGCCAGCTTGCGGAGAGACCAATCCTCCGCGACTGCTTTCGCGCAACGGTCCATTGTGCTATGCAATATAAGCGTCAGGCGATGCCCATCGCCAGGGTAAAGTCCACCAGAGCCAACATCTTACCAATGTTTTTGCGACCGTCTTATTGCATCGTGGTGATGCTGTCTGCTCTTTGGCTCGGCGGCTGCGCCGATACCGTCACTGACGGACGGCCGCTCAAGCGGTTTACCGACCTCGTGCGCGACAGCACCTTGACGGAGTCCGAGAAGAAGGCCGCCATCAACGAGCTTCAAAAGGACAAGAAGCGCCAGCAGGAGCAGCTCGACCAGGGCGACGGCGGTCCAAAAACCAACTAGAATCAACGCGAACCGTTAAGTCTCGGCGTGCGTTATGCTTGCCGCGAAGCCCCTTTTTATGGTTCAACAGCGGACTCCCCCGGGAGGGGACCCGTTCGGGTGGGGATACCGTCCGTGCACAGCGACTTTCATAGAATCAAGCGGCTGCCGCCGTATGTCTTCGAGCAGGTCAACCGGCTCAAGGCTGAAGCGCGTGCGCGCGGCGACGACATCATCGATTTCGGCATGGGCAATCCGGACATGCCGACGCCGGAGCATATCGTCGCCAAGCTCGTCGAGACGGTGCGCGACCCGCGGACCAACCGTTATTCTTCGTCCAAGGGGATCGGCGGCCTGCGCCGCGCGCAAGCCGCCTACTATGCGCGGCGCTTCGGCGTAAAGCTCAACCCCGAAACCCAGGTTGTCGCCACTCTCGGCTCCAAGGAGGGCTTCGCCAACGTGGCGCAGGCCATCACCGCGCCGGGCGATGTCATCCTCGTGCCCAACCCGACCTATCCGATCCACGAGTTCGGCTTCATCATGTCCGGCGGCGTGATCCGGCATCTGCCGGCGCGCACCGACTCGCAATTCATGGTGTCGCTCGACAAGGCCGTGCGGCATTCCGTGCCCAAACCTTCGGCCCTCGTTCTCAATTATCCCGCAAATCCCACCGCCGTTGTCGCCAACCGCGACTTCTACCGGGAGGTGGTCGCCTTTGCCCAGAAGCACGAGCTCATCGTGCTGTCGGACCTCGCCTACGCCGAGATCTATTTCGAAGGCGAGCCGCCGCCGTCGATCCTCGAAATCCCGGGCGCGATGGACATCGCCGTCGAGTTCACCACTTTGTCCAAGACCTACGCCATGCCCGGCTGGCGCATGGGCTTCGCCGTCGGCAACGAGCGGCTGATCCAGGCGCTCGTCCGCGTGAAGTCCTATCTGGATTACGGGGCCTTCACGCCGGTCCAGGTGGCCGCCACGGCCGCCCTCAACGGCCCGCAAGGTTGCATCGACGAGATCAGAGGCATCTATCGCCGCCGCCGCGACTGCCTGGTCGATGCGCTCGCCCGCGCCGGCTGGCCGATTCCGTCGCCGCCCGCGACCATGTTCGCCTGGGCGCCGATCCCCGAAATGTTCGCCCATCTCGGCTCGCTCGAATTCTCGAAGCTGCTTCTGGAGAAGGCCTCGGTTGCGGTGTCGCCGGGCGTCGGCTTCGGCGAGTACGGCGAAGGCTATGTGCGCATCGCGCTCGTGGAGAACGAGCAACGGATTCGCCAGGCCGCGCGCAATATTCGGAAATTTCTCTCCGAATCGGCAAATTCACTGCATAACGTCATTCCCATTGCCACCAAGGCCAGTCGGACGTTCTGATTTCTCCCATGGCAAATGCGTTGAAGGTTGGACTGGCCGGTGTAGGCACTGTCGGCGGCGGCCTTCTGCAACTTCTCGCCGCGCGCGGCGATGCGCTTGCAGCGCTGGCGGGGCGGCCGATCCAGGTCGTCGCGGTATCGACGCTTGAGGATCGCCGCAACAAGAGCATCGACATCTCTGCCTTCCGGCGCGTGCAAGACCCGGTGGCGCTCGCCAACGACCCGGAGATCGACGTCTTCGTCGAACTGATGGGTGGCGAAGGCGGCGTGGCCAAGGCTTCGGTCGAAGCGGCGCTCCGGGCCGGCAAGCACGTCGTCACGGCCAACAAGGCGCTCCTTGCCCATCACGGCACGAGCCTGGCCAAGCTCGCCGAAAAAAGCGGTGTCGCGCTGAATTTCGAGGCGGCGGTGGCAGGCGGCATACCCGTGGTCAAGGCCATCCGCGAAAGCCTCCAGGGCAACGACATCTCGCGCGTCTACGGCATCCTGAACGGGACCTGCAACTACATCCTCACCCGCATGGAGCGCGACGGGCAGAGCTTCGCCGAGGTGCTGAAGGAGGCGCAGGCGCAAGGCTATGCCGAGGCCGACCCCACCTTCGACATCGGCGGCTTCGACACCGCCCACAAGCTCGCGTTGCTCACGAGCCTCGCATTCGGCACCGAGGTGAGCTTCGACTCTGTCTATATTGAAGGCATCGAGGCCATCACGCCGGCCGATATCGAGGCGGCCGACGATCTCGGCTATCGCATCAAGCTGCTCGGCGTTGCGCTGCGTACCGACAGCGGCATCGAACAGCGCGTTCACCCGGCCATGGTGCCGAAGCACACTTCGATCGCCGAGGTCGACGGCGTGCTCAACTCGGTCGCCATCGACGGCGACTTCGTTGGCGAGGTGGTGCTGGTGGGACGCGGCGCCGGCGGTCCCGCCACCGCGTCGGCCGTGACAAGCGACCTGATCGACATCGGCCGAGGTCACATCCTGCCGCCGTTCGGCGCCAAGGCCTCCAGTCTCAAGCCCTACAAGCAGGCGGAGATGCGCGCTCATGAAGGCGGCTACTACATCAGACTGTCGGTCTACGACCGTACTGGCGCGTTTGCCGCCATCGCCTCGCGCATGGCCGAGCAGGGCATTTCCATCGAGAGTATCGTGCAGCGGCGCCCGCGCGTCGAACTGCCCGGTCTCGATCGCTCGCACAAGGGTTCACCTGCCGCCGTGGTCATGATCACGCATCAGACCACGGAGGACGCCGTGCGAAGGGCCTTGGCCGCCATCGAACGCGACGGGCATGTCGATGCGAAGCCGCAGATGATCCGCATCGAAAAGCTGTGATAGGGAGTGTGTAACAGTCGACGCGGGGCTAACCCGCGCGGGAGCTAGGGAGGAACGGACGTGTCAGAGGCTCAGGCCAAGACCGAGCTCGACCGCGCGCTTGCGCTCGATATCGTCCGCGTTACCGAGGCTACTGCCGTAGCGGCCTCCCGCTGGCGGGGCCGTGGCGACGAAGCTGCCGCCGACCAGGCCGCCGCTGCCGCCATGTATCGCGAGTTGGCACGCCTGCCCATCCAAGGCGTCGTCGTCGTGGGCGAGGGCGAGGAGAACGAGACGCCGGCCCTTTATATCGGTGAGACGATCGGCGCCGGGTCGGCTGACGGGCTCGCGGTCGATCTCGCGGTCGATCCCATCGAGGGCACCACGCTCTGCGCCAAGGCCCTTCCCAATGCGCTGTCGGTGCTCGCCCTCGCGGCGCGCGGCAGCCTTCTCAAAGTGCCTGCCATCTATATGGACAAGCTCGCCATCGGGCCGGGCTATCCGGACGGGCTCGTCGACCTCGACGCATCGCCGGCCGAAAATCTCAAAGCGCTCGCCGGCGCGAAGGGCGTTCCCGTGAGCGAGCTCACCGTGTGCATCTTGGACAGGCCTCGCCACAGCAAGCTGATCGACGCGGTGCGCGCAGCGGGCGCGGCGCTTCGGCTGATCGGCGACGGCGACATCGCCGGCGTGATCCACGTCACCGAACCGTTGGAGACCGGGATCGACATCTACATGGGCATCGGCGGTGCGCCTGAGGGCGTGCTCGCCGCCGCGGCACTTGCGTGTATCGGCGGTCAGATGCAGGGCCGGCTCGTCGCCACCAATGACGAGCTTCGCTCCCGGGCAACGGCCGCCGGCATTTCCGATTTCACCCGAAAATATGCCATGCAGGACATGATCAGGGGCGACCTCAGCTTCGCGGCCACCGGGATTACCGACGGCTCGCTGCTCGAAGGCGTGCGGCTCGGCAAGGATGCAGTGTTCACCCATAGCGTGGTGATGCGCGCGTCGACCCGCACGGTGCGCTGGATCAGGACCGAACACACCGACATCGGCAAGTTCGACTAAGCGGACGTGGGACCGAATCAGCCTACACTCGCCGATCTTGAGGAGATCGATTGGCGTGAGTGGGTCTGCGTGACAGCCGCCCTGAAATATCAAACGGCCGACGGCGCTGCGGCGCTGCTTGGCGTGGAACGCTCGGTGCGCGGACGCCGTTGGGTCGAGCGGCTCGACCCTTGCCGCGCGCATGTCGCCACCGCCGTCTCCCAAGCCTACGGGCTGCCGGAGTTGCTAGGCCGGGTGCTCGCCGCCCGCGGTGCTGAGCCCCACACGGTGGATCGGTATCTCGACCCCTCGCTGCGCACCCTGCTGCCCGACCCCGCCCGGCTGCACGACATGGAGCGTGCGGCAGAGCGCTTCGCGCGCGCGATCCGATCAGACGAGGCGATCGCCGTGTTCGGCGATTACGACGTGGACGGAGCGTCTTGCGTTGCGCTCATCGAGCGGTTCCTGCGCGCCCATGGCCGACCATGCATGACCTACATCCCCGACCGCCTCACAGAGGGCTATGGACCGACGCCAGAGGCTCTGGCCGGCCTTGTGGAGGAGGGGGCCCGCCTCATCCTCACAGTCGATTGCGGCACGACCTCCCACGCGGCCGTCGCTGCCGCCAATGCGACCGGTGCCGAAGTCATCGTCATCGACCATCACCAGGCCGGCGAGGCGCTGCCACCGGCCTTCGCCGTCATCAATCCGAACCGGCAGGACGACCTCTCCGGTCAAGGCCACCTCGCGGCGGCCGGCGTCGTGTTCTTGTTCCTGGTCGCGACCACGAAGGTGCTGCGGCGGGAGGGCGTCTACCAGGGCGGAGCGGAGCCCGATCTCCTCGGCCTGCTCGACCTCGTGGCGCTCGCCACGGTCTGCGATGTGGTGCCGCTTCACGATGCCAACCGGGCCTTCGTAGCCAAAGGGCTCAAAGTGCTGCGGCTCAGGCATAATGCGGGCTTGCGCGCGCTTGCCGACGCGGCCCGCCTCGACGAGGCGCCGACACCTTACGGCCTCGGCTTCATCTTGGGCCCGCGCATCAATGCCGGCGGGCGGATCGGTGCGTCGCAGCTCGGCGCCCGGCTCCTTGCCTGCGACGACGACGTCGAGGCGCGGTCCATCGCCGCCAAGCTCGAAGCGCTCAATGCCGAGCGCAAGGCAATCGAGGAACGCATGTTGGAGGAGGCCTTCGCCCGCGCCGAGGCGTGGGTCGCGGCGTCCCCAGACCAGCCCCTGATCTTCCTCGGCGCCGAAGACTGGCACAAAGGTCTCATCGGACTGGTGGCTGGCCGCATCGTCGAGCGCTTTCATCTGCCGGCCTTCGTCATGGCCTTCGAGCCGGACGGCACGGCGACGGGATCGGCCCGCTCGCTGCCGAACGTCGATCTCGGCGCGGTTGTACGGGCCGCGGTAGAGGAGGGAGTCTTTCTCAAAGGTGGCGGCCATGCCATGGCGGCGGGCTTCACGCTCGACCGCGCGACATGCGACTCTGCGTTGGCGTTCCTGCAAAGCCGCCTGGCGCGGCCGGTGGCGCTGGCCTCAGCGAACCGCGAGCTTGCCATCGACGGCGCTCTTTCTGCGCGCGGGGCGACGTTGGAGTTGATCGACCTGCTCGATCGCGCCGGACCTTATGGGCCAGGTTATCCGCAACCGCGCTTCGTCTTCCCGTCACATCGTCCGATGCGCATCCGCGGGATCGGGCAGGCCCATATTCGCTGCAGCCTGCTCGCGCCCGACGGAGCCCGCGTCGAGGCTTGCGCCTTCCGCGTTGCCGGCACGCCGCTCGGCGACCTCGTCGCTAGCGGCGAGGGCACGCCGCTGCACGTGGCCGGACATCTGCGCCGGTCAGTCTGGCAGGGTCGCGAGAGCGTGGAATTGATGATCGAGGATGCCGTCGACCCGCGCGGCAGCGACGACGCGCCCATCGTTCTTGCTTGACGGCGAACGGCTTTCTATATCACCAAGCTCCGGCGCCGCCCCCTTCGTCTAATGGTCAGGACGTCAGGTTTTCAACCTGAAAACAGGGGTTCGATCCCCCTAGGGGGCGCCATCGGCTCGCCCGTGCTAGGCTCCACGTGGGAGCCCAAGATGCGCTGGCTGCCTTGTCTCCTGTGGTCTCTCCCGCGCATCCTGTGTTGGGCGATCCGAGGGTTGGGGATGAAGGGCAAGCTGACCATCTCCGTCGACCTGGAACTTGCCTGGGGCGTTTGGGACGAGCTCACGCCCGAGCGACTCCGGCTGGCCGAGGACGCCGAACGGCCCATCTGTGCCGCCTTGATCGAACTCTTCGATCGCCATGCCATCCGCGCCACTTGGGCCATGGTCGCCGCGCTCCTTGATGAAAAGAGTTCCGAGGCGCGTCCCGGGGCCAAAGGCTGCTGGTATGCGCCGGACATCGTTGAGCGGCTTCTCGCCGCCAAGACGCAACACGAAATCGGGAGCCACGGCGGCCACCACGTCTATTACGACGAGATCGACGCCGCGTCGGCCGGGGAGGATCTCGCCTTCGCGCGCAACATCCACCGGCGGAGCGACCTGCCGTTTGTTTCGATGGTGTTCCCGCGCAACACGATCGGACACCTGCCCGAACTCGAAAAGGCAGGTCTACGGGTCTTCCGCGGGCCCGATGCGGGACCAGTGACGACGTTGCGGAAAGCCGTTCGTCCCCTGGGCCAGGCGGCCAATCTGGCGGACAAGCTCCTCCCGTTTCCGCCGCCTCTGGTGCATGCCGCGCGGCGGGGCGCGATGATCGAGGTTCCTGGCTCCATGTTGCTTATCGGGCGGAACGGCCTCCGCCGCTTCGTGCTTCCCACCGTGACCCGGGCGAAGCTGGAACGCGGCCTGGCCCGCGCCCGAAGCCACGGTGGCGTCTTCCATGTCTGGTTCCACCCGTCGAATTTCTACTATCGCCGCGACGAGCAACTCGACACCCTCGATTGGTTCCTCGAGCGTGCCGCGGACGAGGCCGCACGCGGCCACATCGACGTACTCACCATGGGAGCCTACGCCGACAGCCAGTCCACGGAGCGCTCGAGCCCGGCAATGGCGTCATGAGCGATCGCGACGCCGAGCGGCCGGGGGTCTATGCCCTCGTGCCGGCGCAATCCGTTTCCAACGACAAGCTGCTCGCTTTCGCCGCGTCGGTTTTGCCGGAGACCTCCCCCGAGCGCATGCTTCAATCCTGGTGGCGGCGCGCCGATCCTTCCCTAGCCGTCGCCGCGTTGCATCAGGGCACGAGGACAATAGCGGGACTCTGCGTCGGCCGGCCCAGCACGTGGATGATTGAGGGCAACAGCTGTCCTGCTGTGGCCATTTGCAGTTGGTACGTCGCGCCGGACCACGGCGGAAGGCTGATTGGCCGCCGGCTGGTGCGTCACTTCGAGGCGCCGGACCGGCTCATGTACGCCTACTCCCTGTCCGATGACGCAATCAGATACCTGTCGCGTCTCGGTTGGGTCGGTCCCTACGCGTCATCGCTCTACGCCCTGCCGTTGCCGCGCGCTGCGCGCATGGTGCATGCGCTCTTGAGGCGCGAGAGGGATGTCACGTTTGCCGAATACGAGGTGCAGGCGCCGGCGATGCCGGAGCCTCTTGGTGCAGATCTCGAACGTATCGCAGCGGTCACGGAGCACGGCCCGTACGCCCACATGCGCCGCGGGCGCGATGAGTGGGCGTGGCGGCTCAGCGTCTGCGGTCCACGATCGTATTGGTTCTGTGTGGCATCGCGATCCGGCAAGCCTGTTGGCTATATCGCGGCGCGACGCATGACACCGGGGTCGAGCCGCATTCTCGGTAAGCGGGAGGGCGCCATGATCACCGATCTGGTGGCGCCGGAGAATGATCCTGGCGTTGCCCGCGCCCTCGTCGCCAAGGCTGTGTCGTTTGCCGGCGACCTCAGGGCCTTCGTCGTCCTCGCGGCAACCACGATCCCAACTCATGACGCCTGTTATGCGGCCCTCGGCTTCCTGTCGCCACGCTTCCCAGCAATCGGACGGCGCCTCGCCGGGAGTGCCCCGCAATTCATGTGGCTGCCCCGCGGTCCGGGCGCGCATCTTACGGCCGACAGGATGGCGCTTAGTTTCTCCGACTCCGATGTCGACCTCAATCTGTAGGCCCTGCTACCACTTGCCGGTATTCGGCATGGACGCCCAAGGCTCCTGCTTCGGCTTCGGCCCGCCCTTCTGCAACAGCTCGATCGAGATGTTGTCTGGGGAGCGGATGAAGGCCATGTAGCCGTCCCGCGGCGGGCGGTTGATCGTGACGCCGCCCTTCATCAGTCTGTCGCAAGTCGCATAGATGTCGTCGACCTGGAACGCGATGTGGCCGAAATTGCGGCCTTCGCCATAGATCTCCGGATCCCAATTGTAGGTGAGCTCGACGCTCTCCTCCTCGTCGCCCGGCGCTGCCAAATAAATAAGCGTGAACCGGCCTTGCTCACTTTCCATGCGCCGGACTTCCTTCAGCCCGAGCTTATTGCAGTAGAAATCAAGCGACTGGTCGATGTCGGAAACGCGCACCATCGTGTGCAGATACTTCATCGGGTCGTCTCCTTGGGGTAGGTGCCTCGACGCCGGAGCCGACCCTAAAGCGGAGGGCTCTGCCGTGGCAAGGGCGCGCCCGCCCCGGCCGGCACGTTCACAAAAGCAAATTCGTCAACGATTGTTGCACGGCGTCCACAGCGCTGCCGGCAAAATGCGCCGAATGAAAATTTACTCGCTGGCAGAAATATTTGACTGCGCTTCATCGAGATTTCTGCCTTCGCATCGGCGCGATCACCGTGCCGCGCGCACTGCGACAGATTCACTTGCCGATCAGACGCTTGCACGCGTCTTTGCGCAAGCGTCACGAAGTCAGGCGGCGACTGTGGAGAATGGATGACGCTCTGGAAAATTCTAGTAGCCACCTTAAGCGGCAATGCTATGTTCGCAAGAGAGTGTTCCAGCCGATTCGTTGGTGAGGCGTCGTGTCGGCTGCGGGAAGTGAAGCGGGGGAATGCGGCAATGGGGGCGAAGGACGCGCCACAAGTAGAAGGCCATACCCAACGCGACGAGGAAGCCACAGTTGATGTGTTCGAGGTTTCAGGGTCGATCAAGTGGTTCGATGCGTCAAAGGGTTATGGGTTCATTGTTCCGGACGAAGACCTACCCGACGTTCTCCTGCATGTGACCTGTCTCCGTCGCGACGGCCACCAGACCGCCTACGAAGGGGCGCGTGTGGTATGCGAGGTGCTGCGCCGGCCCAAGGGGTTGCAGGCGTTCCGGATTCTCGAGATGGACGACTCCACGGCGATCCATCCCTCGCAGCTGCCGCAGCGCACTCATGTGATGGTGATCCCCGGGAGCGACTGGGAACGGGCCATGGTCAAGTGGTTCAACCGGCTGCGCGGCTTTGGGTTTCTGACCCGCGGTCCCCAGACATTGGACATCTTCGTCCACATGGAGACCTTGCGGCGGTGCGGCTTCACCGAGCTCAGGCCGGGGCAAACCGTGCTTGTGCGCTATGGCCGCGGCCCCAAGGGGCTGATGGCGGCGGAACTCAAGCCCGACGGCGGCAACGGCCCTGCCTCTCACTGAGCAAAGGAAACTTGCTCGCACGCCTCGCCGCCGCATGCCTTTTTGCACTCACGGTCTTGGAGTCGGGGGCAGGCAGCTTCGGCGCTGGCACCGGCACGGTGGTGCTTGAGACTGACACCGGCGAGCATCGTTTCGAGGTGGAGGTGGCAACGAGCGATGGCGAGCGCGCGCTCGGCCTGATGTTCCGCCGCTCGCTGCCCGAGACAGGCGGCATGCTGTTCCTCTACGACCGTCCACAGCCGGCCGCCATGTGGATGCGGAACACGTACATCCCCCTCGACATGATCTTCATTTCGGCGGGCGGGCGGGTGCACCGCATCGAGGCCAACACCGAGCCGTTCTCCACCGAAGTAATCTCCTCGAGCGGCGAGGTGGTCGGCGTTCTCGAGCTCAATGCCGGGCAGGCCGAAAAGATCGGGCTGAAACGGGGCGACCGCGTGGTCTACCCGGGGCTGGCCGGCGCTGCTGCCCCTAAGGGAATGACGCGGCCTTAACCCCTTGGCACTAGCCTGACACAGCCGGGACAATTATGTATGTCTTGCATGGCTGTTCCGGTTCTGCCCGTTTGCCCAGCCATCGCCGGCGAGTTGTTTCGGGGCATAGCGCAGTCTGGTAGCGCACCTGCTTTGGGAGCAGGGGGTCGCAAGTTCGAATCTTGCTGCCCCGACCATTCGCCTCCCGGTCGAAGGAAGAGAAGGATCATGGCCGCACGCATCTACAAGCCCGCCCAGAACGTGATGCAGCAAGGCAAGGCCGCCTCGCGCGACTGGGTCCTCGAATATGTGCCGGCCGAGCGGCGCGTGATCGAACCGCTCATGGGCTGGACCAGCTCCGGCGACACGAGACGGCAGGTCCGCATCAGTTTCGGCTCCAAGGAGGAGGCCATCGCCTTCGCTACGGAGAACGGCATCGCCTTCCGCCTCGAGGAGCCGGCGCCGACCAAGCTCCGGCCGAAGTCCTATGCCGAGAACTTCAAGTTCGGCCGGCCCGACCGCTGGACACACTGAAGTCTCGTGTTTCGGGTTATAGTGGCCGGCAAGAGTGATCCCGTAGCTCAAGGGATAGAGCATCTGCCTTCTAAGCAGAGGGTTGCAGGTTCGAATCCTGCCGGGATCGCCAGCTTCTCCAGCGAATAGCCCTGCGCCGCCGCGACATTCTTGGTGGGCTCGAGAGTTTAAAGCTAAGCCAGTCCCTGCTCGGCTCGCCACTTGAGACACCAGTCCAATGTCTCCCTGTCGGCCTTGTACCATTCGGCGATATTTCTACGTGCTGTGTTTGACAGCGATCGCTCCGCGTCCTTTGGGCCACGATGGGCGGACTCATCGTCAGAAGGGAGCGCAGCGCTGTCCTCAAGATCGAGCCGGTCGCGCAACTCCGGAAGGTCGCGGTCCAGGTCATTGGTCCACCCGACAAAGAGAATTTTCCCTTTGTGCCGCTCAAGGAACGGCGACGCGCGCAGCCACAGGTGGAGTGGATGCTTGACGTGATTGATGGCATGCATCGCCAGCGCCGCCGCCATGCGTTCCCAACGGTCCGTTGAGGACAGCGCTTCGGCCAAGGAGTTCGCCGTCGGAAACGCGGTGAACGCCATGGCCTCTTCTGGCCGACAGTTCGTGTCCCTCGCGGGCGGAGCTTTACGCAGCCGCGAATAGAAGCCGGACACGAAGCGCTCTACTGGATCGCGGACGACGAAAAACACCTTGGTGTCGGGCGCCTCGCGCCACAGGAGCGGCAGGGTCATGTCGTGGCTGTGCAGGGCGAAGCGGCTGTCGCCGCGCAACATGGACTTGATTGCGCTGCCTCCGGTCTTGCGGATGTGAATGAAAGTGACTGCCGACATAACGCAAAATAGTCACCGATCTTAGTTACGTTACCTGCGGTGCTGATTGAGGACGTACAATGTAACGCCACTGAGTGTCGCGAATCCAGACGAAGGCGCGCTTGGATTTTTCGCAGTTTTTCACGCCTTCATCAATGGAAGAACTCCGGTGTAGAACTTCACGTCGCGGAGCTGCCTCAATCGGCATGCCGGGACACTTCACCCGGGGGATAGATTTCGCCGCCCACCACCGCTGCGCCGTCATGGCGCATCCCGGCCCAGCAGGGTACACTTCTGGCGAATACAAGCGTTGCGGATCGCGGCGTTTTCGATGCCCGGCAACCTTCTAAACAGAGGGTTGCAGGTTCGAATCCTGCCGGGATCGCCATTTCTTTGGAGAGACCGCGCAGGGTGGCGTCATGCGTCTGATTCTTGGCCTTGTTCTGACTCTGATCCTCGTAAACGCCGCGCACGCCGCCGGGCCGAAGCTCATATGGGAAGCCAAGGGTCTGGCCCAGCCCGAATCCGTCGTCTACGACCCGGTCACCGACGTGTTCTATGTCAGCAACATCAATGGCGCCGTCATGCAGAAGGACGGCAACGGCTTCATCACCAGGATCAAGCCGAACGGCACGATCCTCGAGCGGGAATGGGTGAAGGGCCTGAATGCGCCGGCCGGTCTCGCGCTACGCGACCGTACCCTCTATGTCGCCGACGTCGATGAGCTCGTCGAGATCAATGCAGCCTCTGGCCGCATCGCCAAGCGTCACAAGGCAAATGGCGCGATCTTCCTGAATGACGTGGCTGTCGCCGAAGACGGAACGGTCTACGTCACCGACACGCCCATGAACGCGATCTGGCGGCTCAAGGACGGCGCTTTCGAACCGTGGTTCGCCGACGACGCGTTGAAGGGGCCGAACGGCCTCCTCGTCCAAGGCGACAAGCTTATCGTCGCCTCATTCGGCAGAATGCCGAGCCAAGGTCAAAAGCAGGAGCTTGCCGGCCTGCTCGCCGTGACGATCGAGGACCAGAGCGTGACGCCTCTGGGCAAAGGCGAGCCGATCGGCAATCTCGATGGGCTCGAGGCGCTAGAACCCGGCGTCTACCTCGTCACTGATTGGGCGGCGGGAGCCCTTTACCGCATCGACTCCAAGGGCAAGGCGGATCAGCTCATCAACCTCAATCAGGGAAGCGCCAACCTCACCCTCATCCCCGGGACAAACACGGTGCTGATTCCGATGATGCTGGACAATACTCTCGCAGCCTATCGGCTCGAAGAAGCCGAGCCCGCGGAGCCGGTCCCCGCAAAGAAGAAGAAGCGCTAGGCGCGGGCGGCGAGCCTGGCGAAGCCCGCCTCGAGATCGGCTTTCAAGTCTTCGACGTCTTCCAGCCCCACATGCAGGCGGAGCGCCGGGCCTTTCTCATCCCACGTGGTTGCCGTGCGATAAGTGCGTGGATCGAAGGGTAAAATCAGGCTCTCGAAGCCGCCCCACGAGTAGCCCATGCCGAACAATTCGAGCCTGTCGACCATCGCGGCCACCGCCTCATGCGAGCAGGGCTTCAGCACAATCGAAAAGAGGCCGGACGCGCCGGTAAAGTCGCGTTGCCACAGCGCGTGCCCGCTGTCGCCGGGCAGCGCCGGATGGATGACGCGCGCCACTTCAGGGCGCGCCTTGAGCCACTCGGCTAGGGCCAACCCCGATTTCTGATGACGCTCGAGCCGGACACTGAGACTTCGCAAGCCGCGCAAACCGAGATAGACGTCTTCCGGCCCCGGACATAAGCCAAACTCGTCGTGCGTCTTTGCCACCGCTTGCGTCGTGTCCTTTGTCATGGTGATGGCGCCGAGCATGGCGTCGGCATGACCGCCGATATATTTGGTTGCCGACTGGATCGACACGTCGGCGCCGTGGTCGAAGGACTTGTAATAGAGCGGTGTCGCCCAGGTATTGTCGAGAATGACAATAGCGCCGCGTGCATGCGCCGCTTCGGCGATGGCGGGAACGTCCTGCACCTCGAAGGTCTGCGACCCCGGCGACTCGGCAAACACGACCTTCGTCTTGTCGGTGATCAGTTCGGCGATGCCGCCACCGACGAGGGGATCGTAATACGTCGTCGTGATTCCGAGCCGCTTCAACACGTTGTCGCAAAAACGCCGCGTCGGCCGGTAGACGCTGTCAGAAACAAGGATGTGGTCTCCGGCGGAGACGAAGGAGAGCAGCGCCGTCGCGATCGCGGTAAGCCCGGACGGCGTCAGCAACGTGGCATGCCCGTCTTCCAACTCGGCGATCACCGACTGGAGCGCTTGCACCGTGGGCGTGCCAAGGCGCCCGTAGCTATACTCCTGTGAATTCTCTTCGAGACACGCGAGGCTGGGGAACAGAATGGTTGAGCCGCGAAAGATCGGCGTGTTGACGAAGCCATGATAGCGCGCTGGGTCGCGGCCGCCGTGCGCCAGCGTCGTATCCTGTTTTCGAGGCCTTTTGGGTTTGCTCATGTGAGCCTTTGGCCGGGGTAAGGGGTCCTTTGACCGGCGTCAACCGGTCTCGATGGGAAGGCTCTCATTAGCGCCCCATTCCGCCCACGAGCCGTCATAGACCGAGGCGCGGCGATGGCCTGACTCGGCGAGTGCGAGCGCCAATACGCAGGCGGTAATGCCGGACCCGCAACTCGTCACCACCGGCTTTTGCGGATCGACCCCTGCCGCCTCGAACACCTCTTGTATCTCCGCCGCCGATTTGAGTGTGCCGTCGGTGTTGAGAACCTGGCTGTAGGGTACGTTGTGCGCCCCGGGTATGTGGCCGGAGCGCAGGCCAGGACGCGGCTCTGGCGCTCGTCCCGCGAACCTTTCCGGCGAGCGTGCGTCGACGATGATTGCCGACTTGTCGTTGATCACGCCTTTGATGTCATCGACGTCGCGTAGGAGGTCGAGATTGCGCCGCGCCGTGAAGTGCCGGGTGGTCCGCGCCGCCGGCTCTCCCGTCACGAGCGGACGGCCCTCCCGCTTCCATTTTGGCAGGCCGCCGTTCAGCACGCTCACGTCGTCGACACCCATGACGCGGAACATCCACCACACGCGCGGCGCGCTGTACATGCCCGCCCTATCGTAGACCACGATGCGCGACCCGTCGCCAACACCCATGCTGCGCATGCGCGAGGAGAACTTCTCCGGCGGCGGCAGCATGTGGGGCATGGAGCTCTTGGTGTCGGCGATTTCGTCGATGTCGAAGAAGATCGCGCCGGGAATATGCTCCTCTACATATTCGGCGCGCGCGTCCTTGCCCTCGTTCGGCATGTACCAAGTGGCGTCGATGATCACGACGTCGGGCGCATCCAACTCACGCTCAAGTTCGTCCGTCTCAATCAACCATGTCTTCGGCGTCGACAAATTCCCAACTCCAATTCTTCGCTAAACGAACACCCTGGGCGCCGGAACCGCCTGTCCCTGGTCGAGCCATTGGGGCACCGGCAGACCTTTCTCGCGCAGGAATTCGGGGTTGAACAGCCTGCTTTGGTAACGGGTGCCGTAGTCGCAAAGCACGGTGACAATGGTATGGCCGGGCCCCATGTCCCGGGCAAGGCGGACGGCGCCTGCCACGTTGATGCCGCTCGAGCCGCCGAGGCAAAGGCCTTCCTCGCTCAACAGATCAAAGACAACGGGCAGCGCCTCGGCGTCGGGGATCTGGTAGGCCTCGTCGATCTGGGCGCCTTCGAGGTTGGCGGTGATGCGCCCTTGGCCGATGCCCTCGGTGATGGAGCTGCCTTCCGCCTTCAGCACGCCGTGCTTGTAGTAATTGTAGAGCGCAGCCCCCATGGGGTCGGCGAGACCGATCACCACGTCCTTGTTGTGCTCCTTGAGGCCCATTGACACGCCGGCAAGGGTGCCACCGGTCCCCACCGCGCAGATGAAGCCGTCCACTCTGCCATCGAGGTCGTGCCAAATCTCCTGCGCCGTCGTCTCGATATGGCCTTGGCGGTTTGCCACGTTGTCGAACTGGTTCGCCCAGACCGCGCCGTTCGGCTCCGTGCGCGCAAGTTGCTCGGCGAGGCGGCCGGAATATTTCACGTAGTTGTTCGGGTCTTTGTAGGGGACCGCGGGGACCTCGATCAGCTCAGCGCCGGTCAGCCGCAGCATGTCCTTTTTCTCGTCCGACTGCGTCTCGGGGATGACGATGACAGTCTTCAAGCCCAGCGCGTTGCCGACAAGGGCGAGGCCGATGCCGGTATTGCCGGCCGTGCCTTCGACCACCGTGCCGCCGGGATTGAGCCTGCCCGCGTTGAGCGCGTCACGAATGATGAAGAGCGCCGCGCGGTCCTTCACCGACTGGCCGGGATTCATGAACTCGGCCTTGCCGAGGATGGTGCAGCCGGTCTCCTCGGACGCGCGCTTGAGCTTGATCAGCGGCGTGTTGCCGATCGCCTCGATAATGCCGTTGCGGTAGGACACGGGGGGCCTTCGGAATCTTCTTCCCGTGCAACCTAATGAGGGCGATCAGCCACCGCAAGACGCGGAAATTGCACGAAAGGCGACGCCGGAAGCATACCGTTCCACGCCCCCCCGGCGAGGCGAACCATGGATGGGATGCGGGGGGACAAAACGAGGGCCCCATGGGCTAGCAGCCGGGGAACCCGCTGTGTATATAGACCGCCGGGGCGGGGTCCCGGCGCGTCCCGTGCCGGTGATCCTTGGACGCGGGCGTGGTGAAACTGGTAGACACGCCAGATTTAGGTTCTGGTGGCTTCGGCCGTGGGGGTTCAACTCCCTCCGCCCGCACCAACCAACCTCGTTGGATGGTTTGAAGCAAATTGAGGCGCCCAAGGCGCTGAACGATGGTGGATTGAGACGGGTATGAACGTCATTGAAACGAATGAAGACGGTTTGCGCCGTCAGTTGAAAGTCGTCATCGGCGCAGCCGAGCTCGAACAGCGGCTCTCCGCGCGCCTCGACGAGCTCAAGGGCAAGGCGAAGATCAAGGGCTTCAGGCCAGGCCACGTGCCCAAAGAGCATCTGCGCAAGGTCTATGGCCGCTCGGTCATGGCCGAGGTCGTGCAGCAGGCCGTGGCCGAGACGAGCCGCGAGGCGCTGTCCCAGCGCGAAGAGCGGCCGGCATTTCAACCGAAGGTCGCCCTCCCCGAGGACGAGGCCGAGATCGATCAGATCTTCGCCGGCACCGGCGACCTTGCTTACACGCTGTCCTTCGAGGTGTTGCCCAAGGTCGAGGTCATGGACCTCGGCAAGCTTGCCCTGGAGCGCCCGGTCGCCCCTGTCACCGACGAGGACGTCGGCAAGTCGATCGAGCGCATCCTTGCCACCAACCAGAATTACAAGCCGAAGGACGGCGCCGCCCAGAAGGGCGACCGGGTGACCATCGACTTCGTTGGCAAGATCGACGGCGAGGTCTTCCAGGGTGGCAGCGCCGAGGACGCGCCGATCCTGCTCGGCCGCGGTGGCTTCATTCCGGGCTTCGAGGAGGGGCTGATCGGCGTCAAGGCAGGCGAAGCACGCGACGTCGACGCGACCTTTCCCGCCGATTACGCGGAAACCAAACTCGCCGGCAAGACCGCGCGGTTCGAGGTCAAGGTGAAAGAGGTCGCCGCGCCGGAGACACCGGCCTTGGACGACGAGTTCGCCAAGAGCCTCGGCGTGGAGTCCGTGGACAAGCTGCGCGAGACCGTCAAGGCGCGCATGGAGCAGGACCGCGCCATGGCCTCGCGTCTTAAGGTCAAGCGTGCGCTGCTCGATGCCCTCAACGAGGCCCATGCATTCGACCTTCCCCCGACCCTTGTCGACAACGAGTTCGAGGCGATCTGGACACAGGTGACGAAGGACCTTGAGCAGTCCAAGAAGACCTTTGAAGACGAGGGCACCACGGAGGAGAAGGCGCGCCAGGAGTATCATGACATCGCCGCGCGGCGGGTCAGGCTGGGACTGCTGCTGTCGGAGATCGGCCAACGCAACCAAATCACCGTCACCGACGAGGAGGTAAACCGGGCGCTTCTCGAGCGCATCAGGCAGTTCCCCGGGCAAGAGCGGCAGGTTTACGACTTCTACCGCAACCATCCGGAGGTGCTGGCGGAGCTCAGGGCGCCGATCTTCGAGGACAAGGTGGTGGACTATATCCTGGAGCTGGCGAAGGTGACGGAGAGGCCGGTTAGCGGCGAGGACCTCTACGCCGATCCGGACGACGAGCACGGCCATCATCATCGCCATGGTCACGACCATGATCATGACCATGACCATCATCGCGGTCATGACCATGGCGATGACCATGGTCATCACCACGGCCACAAGCACGACTGAGCGAATGGAACGCACGGGGGCGGGGCATTATGGCCTCTTCCGTTTCGGGGCCCGACCCCATATGTAGTAGGGCGAATCCGAGAGAATCGCTGCCCTCCAGTGCGCCGAAGAGGCGAAGAGACAACCCATGAAGCATCCGGCCGACACTTTCATGAGCACCCTCGTTCCCATGGTGGTTGAACAGACCAACCGCGGCGAGCGTGCCTACGACATCTATTCACGCCTGCTGAAGGAGCGGATCATCTTCGTCACCGGCCCGATCGAGGATCACGTGGCCTCGCTGATCACCGCGCAGCTTCTGTTTCTGGAGGCGGAGAACCCGAAGAAAGAGATCTCCATGTATATCAACTCGCCCGGCGGCGTCGTGACCTCCGGCATGGCGGTTTACGACACCATGCAGTTCGTGCGGCCTCCGGTGGCCACGCTATGCATAGGTCAGGCCGCTTCCATGGGATCGTTGCTGCTGTGCGCCGGCGAGAAGGGCATGCGCTATGCGCTACCCAACGCACGCGTCATGCTGCATCAGCCCTCGGGCGGCTTCCAAGGCCAGGCGAGCGACATCGAGCGTCATGCCGAAGACATCATCAAGATGAAGCGGCGTCTCAACGAGGTCTATGTGCGCCACACCGGCCAGGACTACGAGACCATTGAGAAGACGCTCGACCGTGATTACTTCATGTCGGCCGAGGATGCGCGGAAGTTCGGCCTCGTCGACGAGGTGATCAACAAGCGGCACCCGATCGAGGAGAAGCTCGAGAAACTCACTCCCGTCTCCTAGAGCCGGCTCGCATCGCCCCCGGAGCTGGTCCAGCCTCCGTTAGGGCTAACCGACGAATTGGGGACCTCGTTCACGTAGCGTGCGTGTAAGGCATGGAGCCTGCATGGTCAGGCGCCCACGGGGACGCGTCCCCAAGCTGTCAGTGGGATTAATCAATCCTTGATCAGTGACGCCTTAGCATGCTGAGATTGCTCAACGGGCAGCCTTCCCGAGAGGAGAAGCTCACACTTGCAAGGCAGGACAGAAAGCGGCTGGCGCGTGGGCGGGTGGCCGCCGGCGCCGAGGAAACTAAGAAGAATTGGATGAGCGAATGAGCAAGGTGAGCGGCACAGATTCGAAGAACACCCTCTACTGCTCTTTCTGCGGCAAGAGTCAGCACGAGGTTCGCAAGCTTATTGCCGGGCCGACCGTGTTCATCTGCGATGAATGCGTCGAGCTTTGCATGGACATCATTCGCGAGGAGAACAAGAGCTCCCTCGTGAAGTCGCGGGACGGCGTGCCCACTCCCATGGAGATCTGCGCGGTCCTCGACGACTACGTGATCGGCCAGGACTACGCCAAACGCGTGTTGTCGGTCGCCGTGCACAACCACTACAAGCGGCTCGCGCACTCGGGCAAGAATTCCGACGTCGAGCTTGCCAAGTCGAACATCCTTCTGATCGGGCCCACCGGCTGCGGCAAAACGCTGCTCGCGCAGACGCTCGCTCGAATTCTCGACGTGCCCTTCACCATGGCCGATGCCACGACGCTCACTGAAGCGGGGTATGTCGGCGAGGACGTCGAGAACATCATTCTGAAGCTGCTTCAAGCCGCCGACTACAACGTCGAGCGCGCGCAGCGCGGCATCGTCTATATCGATGAGGTCGACAAGATCAGCCGCAAGTCGGACAACCCGTCGATTACCCGCGACGTGTCGGGCGAAGGCGTGCAGCAGGCTCTGCTCAAGATCATGGAAGGGACCGTTGCGTCGGTACCCCCGCAAGGCGGACGCAAGCACCCGCAGCAAGAATTTCTCCAGGTCGACACGACGAATATTCTGTTCGTGTGCGGCGGCGCGTTCGCCGGTCTCGAGAGGATCATCTCCGCCCGCGGCCGGTCCACGTCGATCGGCTTCGGCGCCAAGGTGGAGGCCGTCGACGAGCGGCGCACCGGCGACATCCTGAGAGGTGTCGAACCCGAGGACCTGCTGAAGTTTGGTCTTATTCCCGAGTTCATCGGCCGCGTTCCGGTGATCGCCACACTCGACGACCTCGACGAGGAAGCTTTGATCCGTATCCTGACCGAGCCGAAGAATGCGCTGGTCAGGCAGTATCAACGTCTGTTCGAAATGGAGGACGTGCAGCTCTCCTTCGCCGAGGAGGCGCTGCGGACCATCTCCAAGAAGGCGATCGATCGCAAGACGGGCGCGCGCGGCCTCAGGTCCATCATGGAAGGCATTCTGCTCGATACGATGTTTGAGTTGCCGAGCATGCGTGGGGTGGAGGAGATCGTCATCAGCCACGAAGTGGTTGAGGGCAAGGCGCGTCCCTTGCGCATCTATTCCGAGCGGCATGAGGAGCTCGGCTCGAGCGCCTGAGCATAGGCCGCCAATCACCGCTTGAAGGGAGGCGCGAATCCCGCTCAAATTGGCTGGAATTCGGCTTGCGTCTCCTGGGAAAGGCCACTTGACTGCGGCACCGGAGGTCGCCACTTACGAGGGCCGGCGAGCCAACATGCCGCAGTGCCTGCCCCGGCCGTTGCCGGGACAATGCTTCCAGGTAGCGGCCCTTGGGGAGGGGACTTAGAACGTAGGTGCGGACTGCCGTCACGGTACCGCCCAAAAAGAAAGCGACGGAACTGCCCATGACTGATCCGAAACCGGCCGTAACCACAGAAGGTGCGCCGGAGCTTTACCCGGTGCTGCCGCTCCGCGACATTGTTGTATTCCCCTACATGATCGTGCCGCTCTTCGTCGGCCGCGAGAAGTCGATCGCGGCTCTCGAAGAAGTGATGCGCTCGGATAAGCATATCCTGCTCGTCGCCCAGAAGAACGCGAGCGACGATGAACCCGCCGCCGACGGCATCTACGACATGGGCACGCTTGCCTCGGTGCTCCAGCTGCTCAAGCTGCCGGACGGCACGGTGAAGGTGCTGGTCGAGGGGACCCGCCGCGCCGTCATCAAGCGCTACACCGAAAACGAAGCCTATTTCGAGGCCGAGACGGAGCGTGTCGCGGAGACCCTTGGCTCGGAGGAGGAGATCGAGGCGCTCGCCCGCTCGGTCGTGTCCCAGTTCGAAAGCTATGTGAAGCTCAACAAGAAGATCTCGCCCGAGGTGCTCGGCACCGCGAGCCAGATCGAGGACTATTCCAAGCTCGCCGACACCATTGCCTCGCATCTCGCCATCAAGATCGCCGAGAAGCAGCAGCTCCTCGAGATCACCTCGGTCTCCGAGCGGCTGGAGCGCGTCTTCACCCTGATGGAGAGCGAGATCTCGGTCCTTCAGGTCGAACGCAAGATCAGGAGCCGCGTCAAGCGTCAGATGGAGAAGACGCAGCGCGAGTACTACCTGAACGAGCAGATGAAGGCGATTCAGAAGGAGCTTGGCGACAGCGAGGAGGGCCGCGACGACCTCGCCGAGATCGAGCAGAAGATCGAGAAGACCAAGCTGTCCCGCGAGGCACGCGAGAAGGCTCTTGGCGAGCTCAAGAAGCTCCGCCAGATGAGCCCGATGTCGGCCGAGGCCACGGTGGTGCGCAACTATCTCGACTGGCTGCTGACGATCCCCTGGGGCGTCAAAAACAAGATCAAGCGCGACCTCGACGACGCCCAGAAAATCCTCGACGAGGACCATTACGGGCTCGAGAAGGTCAAGGACCGCATCGTCGAGTATCTCGCGGTGCAGAACCGCACCAACATGCTGAAAGGTCCGATCCTGTGCCTGGTCGGCCCGCCCGGCGTCGGCAAGACCTCGCTCGGCAAGTCGATCGCCCGCGCGACGGGCCGCGAGTTCGTGCGCATGAGCCTTGGCGGCGTCCGCGACGAGGCCGAAATCAGGGGCCACCGCCGCACCTATATCGGCTCGATGCCCGGCAAGGTGATCCAGTCGATGCGCAAGGCCAAGAAGGTCAACCCGTTGTTCCTGCTGGACGAGATCGACAAGATGGGCGCCGACTTCCGCGGCGATCCGGCCTCGGCCCTGCTCGAAGTGCTCGATCCGGAGCAGAACCACACGTTCAACGACCACTATCTGGAGGTGGATTACGACCTCTCCAACGTGATGTTCGTGACCACGGCGAACACGCTCAACATCCCGCCGGCCTTGATGGACCGCATGGAGATCATTCGCATCGCCGGCTACACCGAGGACGAGAAGGTCGAGATCGCCCGTCGCCACCTGATCCCCGAGCAGACCAAGAACCACGGCCTCGAGGCCGAGGAGTTCACCCTTGAGGACGACGCGCTGCAAGAGATGATCCGTCGCTACACCCGCGAGGCGGGCGTTCGCAGCCTCGAGCGCGAGATCGCCAAGCTCGCTCGGAAGTCGGTGAAGGAGCTGCTCACCACCAAGAAGAAGTCGGTGCGCGTCTCGCGCAAGAACCTTGAGGACTATCTTGGCGTGCCGAAATTCCGCTATGGCGAGGCCGAGCTTGAGGACCAGGTCGGCGTGGTCACCGGCCTTGCCTGGACCGAGGTCGGCGGCGAGATCCTCACCGTCGAGGGCGTGATGATGCCCGGCAAGGGCAAGATGACCGTGACCGGCAACCTGCGCGATGTCATGAAGGAATCGATCCAGGCCGCCAACGCCTATGTGCGCTCAAGGGCCGTGGATTTCGGCATCGAGCCGCCTTTGTTCGAAAAGCGGGATATCCACGTTCACGTACCCGAAGGGGCCACCCCGAAAGACGGTCCGTCCGCCGGCGTCGCCATGGTGACGGCCATCATCTCGATGATGAGCGGAATCCCGGTGAAGCGGGAGGTGGCCATGACCGGCGAGATCACCCTTCGCGGCCGTGTGCTCCCCATCGGCGGGCTCAAGGAGAAGCTCCTTGCGGCGCTGCGCGCTGGCATTAAGACCGTGATTATCCCTGAGGAAAACGTCAAGGATCTCACGGAGATACCAGATGCGCTTAAGAATGCGCTCGATATTCTACCGGTGTCGCGCGTGGAGGAGGTGCTGAAGATCGCCTTCACCCGTCCGCCCCAGCCGATCGTCTGGGAAGAGGAGGGCGAGGGGGCAGCGCAGGTCGTCCCGTCAAAGGACGAGCCGTCGGCCGGTCTCACGGCCCACTGATCGCTGTGACGGCGCATTCCGCCGTCGATTTGCCTCAATCGCGTGGTCCGGCCTTGTGCACAGGGCTGGTCCATATTTGTTGATTTTCCGCGTTTTTTGCGCCAGTCATACACCACTTGTTTGTGAATCGGAGCGTACCCAAAGCGGCCTCGAGGGCATGATATGGCTGCCCTGCGATTGGGGCCGAGCGAAAGGATGATGACCCGTGAACAAAGCTGAGCTGGTAGCCCACGTGGCGAAGGAATCTGAATTGTCGAAAGATGCGGCCGAGAAGGCCGTGGACGCGACGTTCAAGAACATCGAGAGAGCCCTGAAGGGCGGAGACGTTGTGCGCATCGTCGGCTTTGGCAATTTCCAGGTCGCGCAGCGCAAAGCCTCCACTGGCCGCAACCCGCGCACCGGCGCTGAGGTGCATATTCCGGCCTCCCGTGTGCCGAAGTTCCGCGCCGGCAAGGCTCTCAAAGAGGCCGTCAACGGCTAAGGCCTGACCGCGCAGAGTTTTTCGAAGGGCGGGGCCTCGCCGCTTTGCGCGGGGCTTCGCCCTTCTTATTTGCAGCATAGGCAACCGCGCCCGGTTGCTCTATCGCTGGTCCCTTGGCATGGGCGGTTAGCTCAGTTGGTAGAGCGCCACGTTTACACCGTGGATGTCGGCAGTTCGAGCCTGTCACCGCCCACCACGCTTCGCCCTTCGGGCTTCGCGTGGCGCAGCCGCGCGGAGCCCGTTAGGCCGACGGCGGGCATTTCCTTCGCGAGCTTCGGCTTGGCAGGCCATTTTCGCTTCGCGCTTCTGGCTGCGCGTAGCGTCAGGCCGGAGTTGAGGGAATCCAGGATTGAATGACGCACTATGACGCCATCGTCGTCGGTGCCGGGCACAATGGCCTGACCTGCGCGTGCTATTTGGCAAAGGTAGGACTGCGCGTGCTGGTGGTTGAGGCGAAAGCCGCCATCGGTGGCATGACGAGCACCAGGGAGCTTGTCCTCCCTGGGTTCCACACGGACGTCCATGCCAGCGGATACCAACTCGCCAACCTCTCCTCGGCCGCGGACGAGCTTGGCTTACAGGGCCTCGGGCTCGAGCTGATCCGCCCCGAGGTGTCCCTCAGCAAAGTCTTCCCGGACAACCGCTGCCTCAGCATCCATGCAACCCTTGATGGGACCTGTGCGAGTATCGCCAAGTTCTCGTCGCGCGATGCCGATGCATGGCGGGCGCTCTATGCCGGGTACCTGTCGGATAAGCAGCATCTGCGCCAGGAACTCGAGAGCCCGCCGCGTCCCCCTGGCGCCATAACCACGGGGCTCGAGAACGATCCGCACGGCCAGGAACGCCTCCGTCTTCGCCTGCAGTCAGTGCGCTCGTGGGCCGCGGAGACCTTCGAATCGGAAGCGATGCGCGACCTGATGGCTGATTTTGCCGGCCATGCGGGATTTGCGCCGGACGACGCCGGTGGCGCGGCCTTTGCCCTTCTCTTCCTTTCGGTCATTCAGGATGCAGGCAACCGCGCGGTCAAAGGCGGCATGGGGCGCCTGCCGGCGGCGCTGGCGGCCTGCCTCGCCCGGTACGGCGGCGAAATTCGCACGGGCGCCCCCGTAGCGCGAATTCTCATAGAAAACGGGGCCGCCGCCGGCGTAGAGCTTGCCGGCGGAGAATGCGTCCGCGCCGGATGCATCGCCTCCAGCATCCACCCTCGCCATCTCATCCTGCAACTGTTGCAGGGGGCCGGCCTCGATCGACCCATGGTCGAGGAGATCGAAGCGTACGAGCTCGGCGTCTCGCAGATGGGCATTTATCTTGCGCTTTCCGCGCCGGCGACCTACCGCGCCGGCGACGAACCGTCGCGGGCGACGCAGGTCCATCTCATGCCGCGGTCGACGGACGGGCTCGCCGAGGCCTTCTGCGCCATTCGCGCCGATCGGCTGCCCGGCGAGCCGTCGCTCTTCGTCGTCAACGAGGCGAGCCTCGATTCGAGCCGCGTGCCGCACCGCAAATCCTCGCTCAAGATCATCCTGACGACGGTGCCGTTCGCCGTCGACTGGCACAAAGAGCGCGTTTCGTATGCAACGGCCGTTCTGGAGAAAATTGCCCAGGACTACATCCCCGACCTCCAAGAGAAGATCATCGGCACGGCGATCATGTCGCCCGTGGACTACGAGGCTGACCTCACCTCAGCCTTGCACGGTACGGTGACGCACGGCGCCATGACTCTCTATCAGCAAGGCGCCATGCGGCCGACCCTGCGTTTGGGGCAATACCGGGGGCCGATGAAAGGGCTTTATCTGTGCGGAGCAGGCAGTCATCCGGGGCCGGGCGTCTCAATGATGCCTGGGCGGAACGCGGCCTTGAGCATTCTCGACGACCTGAAGCGGTTCGGAAGCGCGGGGCCGTAGGAGGCCCGTGGTCCCCGTGCAACGGCGGAAAACCGCCCCATGCCCCTTCTCCGCCTCGCCTTGACTTGGCGAATCCGAGGCCGTACATGCTGGAATATCGCCTCTGGCCGTGGGTTACGGCCCGGTAGGGGGTGTAGCTCAGTTGGTTAGAGCGCCGGCCTGTCACGCCGGAGGCCGCGGGTTCGAGTCCCGTCACTCCCGCCATTCTTGGCCCCGTGGACGCAAAAGAAGGCTTCGGAAAAGCCATGGGCCAGCTGCTTCAAGATTATCTGCCACTCGTCATTTTCATCGGCATCGCGTTTGTGATCTGCACGATCCTGCTGCTCGTGCCGTTCGTCATCGCCGTCAGGAAGCCGGACCCCGAGAAGGTCTCTGCCTATGAATGCGGCTTCGACGCTTTCGACGACGCGCGCATGAAATTCGACGTCCGCTTCTACCTCGTGTCGCTTTTGTTCATTATCTTCGATCTTGAGGTCGCGTTCCTGTTCCCCTGGGCCGTCGCCTTCGACCACGTAGGCGCGCTGGGCTTCTGGTCGATGATCGTGTTCCTGGCCGTTTTGACCATTGGCTTCATCTATGAGTGGCGAAAAGGCGCGCTTGAATGGAATTGATGCCCGAGCCACGGTTCGAGAACGAAGGGAAGGCTGGCGGCCTGATCACCCCGGGCGCCACGAGCTTCGGCGTGTTCTCAGACGAGCTCGCCGACAAGGGCTTTCTCCTCACCACCGCCGACGATCTCATCAACTGGGCGCGCACCGGCTCGCTCATGTGGATGACCTTCGGGTTAGCCTGTTGCGCCATCGAGATGATGCAGGCGTCGATGCCCCGTTACGATCTCGAGCGGTTCGGCTTCGCGCCGCGCGGCAGCCCGCGCCAGTCTGACGTGATGATCGTCGCGGGCACGCTCTGCAACAAGATGGCGCCGGCATTACGCAAGGTCTACGACCAGATGCCCGAGCCGCGCTATGTGATCTCTATGGGCTCGTGCGCCAATGGCGGCGGCTACTACCACTACTCCTACTCTGTGGTTCGCGGTTGCGACCGCATCGTGCCGGTGGACATTTACGTTCCGGGTTGCCCGCCGACGGCCGAAGCGCTCGTCTACGGCGTGCTGCTCCTGCAAAAGAAAATCAGGCGGACCGGAACGATCGAACGCTAAAATGGCCCGCTCTGATTTTGGAGCCTTGATGGACGACGCCCTCAATAAGCTCGGCGCCTATCTCGCCGGAAAACTTGGGCCGAAGCTCACGAGCTTTCAGGTGGCCCTCGGCGAGCTCACCATCGAGGTGAAGCGCGACAGCATTCCGGAGGTCATCACCTTCCTGCGCGACGACGGGCGCTGCCGCTTCGGCTGCCTGATCGACATTTGCGGCGTCGACTACCCGGAGCGCGACGAGCGTTTCGATGTGGTCTACCACCTGCTGAGCCCATGGCTGAATCACCGCATCCGCGTGCGCACCACGGCGAGCGCCGAGACGCCGGTGCCCAGCATTGTCGGGCTGTTTCCCGCCGCCAACTGGTTCGAGCGAGAGGCCTACGATCTCTATGGCATCCTGTTCGACAGTCATCCCGACTTGCGCCGCATCCTCACCGACTACGGCTTTCAGGGCCATCCTCTGCGCAAGGACTTCCCGCTCACCGGATTCGTCGAGCTGAGATACGACGATCAGCTCAAGCGTGTCGTGTACGAGCCCGTCGATCTCCACCAGGAATTTAGGACTTTCGATTTCCTGAGCCCCTGGGAAGGGATGGGCACCGCCATTCCCGGCGACGAAAAGGCTGGCGAGGCCCCTGACCGGAAGGGGGAACAGTGAAGCCTTCCCTCAAAGCCGGCCTGAAACACAGCTTCTCCTACACGGTCCCGGTCACCAAGACGGTGCCGCACCTCTATCCTGAGGCGCCGCAGCTTCAGGCCATGCCCGAGGTCTTCGCCACCGGCTTCATGGTCGGGCTCATGGAGTGGACCTGCGTCCAGTTGCTTGAGCCGCATCTGGACGAGGGGGAGGGCAGCCTTGGCGTGCACATCGACGTCTCCCACAAGGCTGCGACCCCACCGGGCTTCACCGTGACCGTCGAGGCGGAGTGCACCGAGGTACGAGGACCGCGGGCCCGCTTCAAGCTCAGGGCTCATGACGATGTCGAGGAGATTGGTTCCGGCACCCATGAGCGCTTCATCATCGGCTGGGACCGTTTCAATCGCGGCGTCACGGCGAAGCTCGCCAAGTCTCAAGCCAAGGTTGATGCATGATGGCAGAGATGGAGACCAAGGCTCCTTCGATCGACAGCGGCAAGCGCGAAGGCGACGAGCGCACCTTCACCATCAATTTCGGCCCGCAGCACCCGGCCGCCCACGGCGTGCTGCGCCTCGTGCTCGAGCTCGACGGCGAGGTGGTCGAGCGCGTCGATCCGCATATCGGCCTGCTCCACCGCGGCACCGAGAAGCTGATCGAGCACAAGACTTATCTCCAGGCGGTGCCTTATTTCGACCGGCTCGATTATGTCGCGCCGATGAATCAGGAGCACGCCTTCGCGCTTGCCGTCGAGAAGCTTGTCGGCGTCACCGTGCCGAAGCGGGCCCAACTCATCCGCGTGCTGTACTCCGAGATCGGGCGGCTGCTGTCCCATGTTCTCAACGTCACCACGCAAGCTATGGATGTCGGGGCGCTCACGCCCCCGCTGTGGGGCTTCGAGGAGCGCGAAAAGCTCATGGTGTTCTATGAACGCGCCAGCGGCAGCCGCATGCACGCGGCCTATTTCCGTCCCGGCGGCGTGCATCAGGATCTCCCGCCGGAGCTAGTGGACGACATTTATGCCTTCTGCGACCCGTTCCTGAAGGTGTGCGACGACATCGAGGGCCTCCTCACCGACAACCGCATCTTCAAGCAGCGCAACGTCGACATCGCCGTGGTGAGCTTGGAGGACGCCTGGGCGCACGGCTTTTCCGGCGTCATGGTGCGTGGCTCCGGCGCCGCCTGGGATCTGCGCAAGGCGCAGCCCTACGAGTGCTACGACGCGCTTGAGTTCGACATCCCCATCGGCAAGAACGGCGATTGCTACGACCGCTATCTCGTCCGCATGGAGGAGATGCGCCAGGCCATCCGCATCATGAAGCAATGCTGCGAGCGGCTGACCACGACGCCTGGGCCGGTCACCGTCGAGAACCACAAAATGGTGCCCCCACGCCGCGCCCACATGAAGGCCTCCATGGAGGCCCTGATCCACCACTTCAAGCTCTATACTGAGGGCTACCACGTGCCCAAAGGCGAGGCCTATGCGGCCATCGAAGCACCCAAGGGCGAGTTTGGCGTCTATCTCGTCTCCGACGGCACCAACCGGCCTTACCGCTGCAAGATCAGGGCGCCGAGCTTCGCCCATCTCGCAGCCCTCGAATTCCTGTGCAAAGGCCACATGCTGGCGGATGTGGCGGCCGTAATCGGATCGATCGATATCGTGTTTGGGGAAATTGACCGCTGACTATTGCAGTGCACAATACACCGAGTACGTATATGCACTAGAAGATGACGGCGTACGTGCATGCGTTGGCACCTGCGTCGGCCTGGGCAACACCACGCGAGACCAAGAAGACGAACATGAGCGTCCGCCGCCTCGCCGCCGAGCAGCCTGAAGGCTTTGCCTTCACGCCCCAGAACCTTGAATGGGCCAAGGCGGAGATCAAGAAATACCCGGAAGGCCGTCAGGCCTCTGCCGTGCTGTCGCTTCTGTGGCGCGCCCAGGAGCAGATGGGCGATTGGATCCCTGAGCCTGCGCTCCGTTACGTATCCGACATGCTGGGCATGGCCTATATCCGCGTCTACGAGATCGTGACCTTCTACACGATGTTCAATCTAGCGCCGGTCGGGCGGCACTACGTGCAGGTGTGCGGCACGACCCCCTGCATGCTGCGCGGCTCAGAGGACATCATGGCCGCATGCCGCAAACATATCGGCCCGAAGGACACGGTGAGCGGAGACGGCATGTTCTCCTGGACCGAGGTCGAGTGCCTCGGCGCCTGCGTGAACGCGCCCATGGCCCAGATCAACAAGTACTACTACGAGGACCTCACGCCCGAGAACTTCGAGTGGATACTCAACAATCTGCGGGCAGGACGCGATGTGGAGCCTGGCCCGCAGAATGGGCGGCAAACGTCGGCGCCGCTCGGCGGCCCCAATACGCTCACGGACCCTTCGCTTTATGCCAAGGACCAGTCCGGGCCTGAGCCCGGATGCGCCGGCGCCGCTCTCTTGGACGAGCGCGCGAAATTGCCCGGCGCCGCCGCCAATGTGCGCGAAGCTGCTGTCCCCAAGCCGCCGCTCGCCAAGGGTAGAAAGCCGAGGCCGTCGTGATGCTCGAGGACAAGGACCGTATCTTCACCAACCTCTACGGCCTTCACAGCTGGCGGCTTCCGGCGGCGCGCGCCCGCGGCGCCTGGGACGGCACCAAGGACATGATCGCCCGCGGCCATGACGCCATCATCGACGAGGTCAAGGCCTCTGGCTTGCGCGGCCGCGGCGGCGCCGGCTTTCCCACCGGCCTCAAATGGTCCTTCATGCCGAAGGCCGACAGCCGTCCGAGCTATCTCGCCGTCAATGCCGACGAGTCGGAGCCCGGTACCTGCAAGGACCGGGACATCATGCGCCACGACCCGCATCTTCTGGTCGAAGGCGCGCTGCTCGCCGCCTTCGCCATGCGCGCGCACACTTCGTACGTCTACATTCGCGGCGAGTTCATCGCCGAGCGCGAGATCCTGCAAGCGGCCATCGACGAGGCTTATGACGCCAAGCTGATCGGTAAGAATAACGTCAACGGTTGGGACTTCGATCTCTATCTGCATCACGGCGCAGGGGCCTATATTTGCGGCGAGGAGACGGCGCTGCTCGAAAGCCTTGAAGGTAAGAAGGGTCTGCCGCGCCTGAAGCCCCCGTTCCCGGCGAATTGCGGGCTGTATGGCGCGCCGACCACCGTCAACAATGTCGAGACCATCGCCTCCGTCCCCGACATCCTGCGCCGCGGCGCCACCTGGTTCGCTTCCCTCGGCCGTCCCAACAACACCGGCACCAAGCTCTATTGCATCTCCGGCCACGTGAATACGCCCTGCACCGTCGAGGAGGAGATGGGCGTGCCGCTGCGCGAGCTGATCGACCATTACGCCGGCGGCGTGCGCGGCGGTTGGGACAATCTCCTTGCCGTCATTCCCGGCGGCTCGTCGGTGCCCTGCATCCCGACGAGCGAATGCGACGACCTGCCCATGGATTTCGACAGCCTGAAGGCCGTGGGCACGGCGCTTGGCACCGGCGGCGTGATCGTCATGGACAAATCGACCGACATCATCCGCGCCATCGGCCGCATCGCCTATTTCTATAAGCATGAGTCGTGTGGCCAGTGCACGCCATGCCGCGAAGGCACCGGCTGGATGTGGCGCGTGCTGGAGCGCATGGCCAAGGGCGAAGCGGAGAAGGCCGAAATTGACATGCTGCTCGACGTGAGCCACCAGGTGGAAGGCCACACGATTTGTGCGCTGGGCGACGGCGCTGCCTGGCCGGTACAAGGACTGATCCGCCATTTCCGCCACGAGATCGAGGCGCGCATCGACGCGCAGGCGGCGAAGCCGATCGCGCCCTCGGTGCCGGTGGCGGCGGAGTAGGGGCCGTGTGGCTATGGGACAATTCCGTGACGATCGCGACCATCGCCATGGGCATCGCCGGCATCGCCGCGCTGATCTATGCGCACTTGCAGATCACCGAAGGCCGCAAGGCCGAGCACCGCGCTAATGCCAATGAACTGTGGAGAGAGACCCTGAGGCTCGCCTTCGACAACCCGAAACTGTCCGATCCCACGCTCGGCCTCGCCAAGTTCGATTACGAGACGCTGACCATCGACGGTAGCAAGGAGACGTTTCAGAAATACGAGATGTATGTCGACACCGTGCTCAACGCCAGCGAGGAGATCTTATCGGTGCTGCCGACCAAGGAGTGGGTGACGGCCGTGCGCATCCAGCTCAAGCCCCATAGCGGCTACCTCTTGTCACGCCACTTCCAGTCCTCCGGCTATCTCGAGCAATACACGCCGAAGTTCCGCGCCTTCATGCACGACGCCTTGAGCCAAACCCCGGACAGCCATGCCTAAGCTCATCATCAACGGCAAGGAGCACGACTTCCCGGACGGCATCACCTTGATCCAGGCCTGCGAGCTTGCCGGCATCGAGATCCCGCGCTTCTGCTATCACGAGCGCCTGTCCATCGCCGGCAATTGCCGCATGTGCCTGGTCGAGATCGCCGGCATGCCGAAGCCGGTCGCCTCATGCGCCATGTCCGTCAACGATCTCAGGCCCGGCCGCGACGGCACCTTACCGACCGTCATCACCGACTCCGAGACGGTGAGGAAGGCGCGCGAAGGCGTGCTCGAATTTCTCCTGATCAATCACCCGCTCGACTGCCCGATCTGCGATCAAGGCGGCGAATGCGATCTTCAGGATCAGACCATGGCCTACGGCTTCGACGCCGGTCGCTTCCAGGACAACAAACGCGCCGTCGAGGACAAATATCTCGGGCCGCTCATCGACACGTACATGAATCGCTGCATCCACTGCACGCGCTGCGTTCGCTTCATGACCGAGGTCGCCGGCGTCGAGGAGCTTGGCGCCATCGGCCGCGGCGAGGACATGGAGATCACCACCTATCTCGAGCGCGGCATGATGTCGAACCTGTCGGGCAACATCGTCGATTTGTGTCCCGTCGGGGCGCTGACCTCGAAGCCCTATGCCTTCGTGGCGCGGCCTTGGGAGCTGTCGAAGACGCCGTCGATCGACGTCATGGATGCGCTTGGCAGCGCCATCAGGGTCGATGCGCGCGGCCCCGAAGTCCTGCGCATCCTGCCGCGCATCAACGACGCCGTGAACGAGGAGTGGCTCTCCGACAAGGCCCGCCATGTCTGGGACGGCTTGCGCACCCAGCGCCTCGACCGGCCCTATGTGCGGCGGAACGGCAAGCTCGCGCCGGCGACCTGGGACGAGGCGTTGGCGGTGATCGCCGGTAGGTTCAAGGGGCTCGACGGCAACCGCTTCGGCGCCATTGCCGGCGATCTCGCCGCCGCCGAGGAGCTGTTCGCCCTTAAGCTGCTCGCCGAGCAGCTCGGCTCGCCCAATATCGACTGCCGCCAGGACGGCGCCAAGCTCGATCCCACCCTCGGCCGCGCCACCTATCTCTTCAACACGACCGTCGGCGGTATCGAGGAGGCGGATGCGGTGCTGCTGATTGGCGCCGACCCGCGGGTCGAGGCGCCCGTACTCAACGCCCGCCTCCGCAAACGTTGGCGGCAGGTTGAGGAGCGCCTTGCCATCGGCCTGATTGGGACCGAAGTCGATCTCACTTATGGCTACGACTATCTCGGCGCCGGGCCCGACACCTTGGCCAAGGTCGCCGACGGCTCTCACCCCTTCTTGAAAACGGTTGAGGGCGCGGAACGGCCCATGGTGATCGTCGGCCAGGCGGCGCTGGCGCGGCCCGACGGCGCCGCGGTGCTGGCGCTCGCCGCCAAGGCCGCCATGCAGATGGGCGCGGTCAAGCCGGGCTGGAACGGCTTCAACGTGCTGCACACGGCGGCCGCGCGCGTCGCCGGTCTCGATCTGGGCTTCGTCCCCGGCAAGGGCGGACTCGACGTCGAGGCCATGCTCGACGCCGCGGGCAAAGGCGATCTCGACGTGGTCTACCTGCTCGGCGCCGACGAGATCGACATGGACCTTCTGGGTGATGCCTTCGTCATCTATCAGGGCAGCCACGGCGACCGCGGCGCGCATCGCGCCGATGTGATCCTTCCGGGCGCCGCCTATACCGAGAAGGACGGCACCTACGTCAATACCGAGGGGAGGGCGCAGATGACCGCCCGCGCCATCTTCCCGCCCGGCGAAGCGCGCGAAGACTGGAAGATCGTCCGCGCGCTCTCTGGCGTCCTCGGCAACCCATTACCCTTCGACAACTTGCAAGCCCTCCGCGCCAAGATGTACGACGCCTGCCCGAATCTGGCGTTGCTCGATCTCATCGAGCCGGCGGACGCTGCGGCGATCGAGAAGCTCGCGTCGCGGGCCGCCAAGCCTGGCAAGGAGCGCTTCGGTCGCGCCATCGCCGACTACTATCTCGCCAATTCGGTGGCGCGGGCCTCGGCCATCATGGCGGCCCTGAGCGCCATGCACGCGAGCGCGGGCGAGAAGGCGACCGGCACCCATGGCTGAATTCTGGACCGATTATGGGCTGCCGACCGCGCTCATCATCGCGCACAGCGTCGCGCTCATCGTGATTCTTTTGATCGCGGTCGCCTTCATCCTCTACGCCGACCGCAAAGTCTGGGCGGCGGTGCAGATGCGGCGCGGGCCGAACGTGGTCGGTCCGTTCGGGCTGTGGCAGTCCTTCGCCGACCTGCTCAAATTCATGTTCAAGGAAGTCATCATCCCGGCCGGCTCCAACAAGGGCATCTTCCTGCTGGCGCCGATCGTCACGGCCGGGCTCGCGATCTCCGCCTGGGCGGTGCTGCCGGTGGCCGAAGGCTGGGCCGTGGCCGACATCAATGTCGGCGTGCTTTACATCTTCGCCATCTCGAGCCTTCAGGTCTATGGCGTGATCATGGCCGGCTGGGCGTCGAACTCGAAATACGCCTTCCTCGCCGCGCTCCGTTCCGCCGCGCAGATGGTCTCCTACGAAGTCTCGATCGGCTTCGTCATCGTCACCGTGCTGCTCGCCGCAGGCAGCCTCAATCTGAGCGAGATCGTCGCGGCGCAGGATCGGGGGCTCGGGCTCTTCGGTTGGTACTGGCTGCCGCTGTTCCCCATGTTCGTGGTCTATTTCATCTCATGCCTCGCCGAGACCAATCGGCCGCCCTTCGACCTGCTCGAGGCGGAGTCAGAGCTCGTCGCCGGCTTCATGGTCGAATACTCCTCGACGCCCTATATGCTGTTCATGTTGGGCGAGTATGTCGCCATCGTCCTTCTGTGCGGGCTCGGCACGGTGCTGTTTCTCGGCGGCTGGCTCCCGCCATTTCCGGTGCCGCCCTTCACCTGGATACCGGGCGTGCTATGGTTCGTGCTGAAAGTTGCATTCCTGTTCTTCCTGGTCTCCATGGTCAAGGCCATGGTGCCGCGTTACCGCTACGATCAGCTGATGCGGCTTGGCTGGAAGGTGTTTCTGCCCTTGTCGCTCGCTGCCGTGGTGGTCGTCGCCGTGGTGTTGCGACTTTGGGAATACGGTATTTGAGAGGAGTTGGCGCGTGAAGCGCTTGGCCCAAGCCGCGAAGTCCCTTTTGCTGATGGAGTTTCTGTCAGCGTTCTGGCTCGCCATGAAGTACTTCGTGGCGCCCAAGGCGACCCTCAACTACCCCTACGAGAAGGGCCCGCTCAGTCCCCGCTTCCGCGGCGAGCACGCGCTCCGGCGCTATCCCAACGGTGAGGAACGCTGCATCGCCTGCAAGCTGTGCGAGGCGATCTGCCCGGCCCAGGCCATCACGATCGAGGCGGGCCCCCGGCGCGATGACGGCACCCGCCGCGCCACGCGCTACGACATCGACATGGTGAAATGCATTTACTGCGGCTTCTGCCAGGAGGCCTGTCCCGTCGACGCCATCGTTGAGGGACCGAACTTCGAGTTCGCAACAGAGACGAGGGAAGAGCTTTACTACGACAAGGAACGGCTGCTCGCGAACGGCGACCGCTGGGAACGCGAGATCGCCAAGAATCTAGCGCTCGATGCGCCGTACCGGTGAGGGGGGTAGTTGGTTTATCAATGCAATCACATTCACCGTCATGCCCGGCCTTGTGCCGGGCATCCACGTTTTGCGGCTCGACCGCCAAGCAAGACGTGGATGGCCGGGCCTTCGCCCGCCGAAGCGATGGCCGGCGTCGCGCAAAGCACGGCTTCGGCCCGCGCAGGCGGGACAAGCCCGGCCATGACGAAATCATCATGTGTTGAGACCATTGCATGCTAGCGGCGCTGTTCTTCTATCTCTTCTCCATCATGTGCATTGGCGCGGGTTTCATGGTCATCGCCGCCAAGAACCCCGTGCACGCGGTGCTGTTCCTGATCCTCGCCTTCTTCAACGCGGCAGGCCTGTTCGTGCTGCTCGGCGCCGAGTTTCTCGCCATGATCCTCGTCGTGGTCTATGTCGGCGCCGTGCTCGTACTGTTCCTGTTTGTGGTGATGATGCTCGACGTCAATTTTGCGGAGCTCCGCGCCGGCTTCCTGAAATATCTGCCGATCGGCGCCACGGTCGGGCTCCTTCTGCTCGTGGAGCTCATCTTCATCGTCGGCGCTTGGGTCACTGCGCCTGACCTCGTGACCAATGTGCCGGTGCCCCCTGCCGCGGAGGTCAGCAATACCAGGGCGCTGGGCGAGATTCTTTACACGCGCTACGTCTATCTGTTCGAAGCCGCCGGCCTCATCCTTCTGGTCGCCATGATCGGCGCCATCGTCCTCACTTTGCATCATAAGCGTGACGTGCGCCGTCAGTCCCCCTCGGCGCAAGTCGGCCGCACGCGCGAGCAGGCCGTCGAGCTGGTCGAGGTCGAGTCGGGGAGGGGCCTCAAATGACCGTCGGCCTTTCGCACTATCTCACCGTCGCCGCGATCCTGTTTACGCTGGGCATCTTCGGCATCTTCCTCAATCGCAAGAACGTCATCGTCATTCTGATGGCGATCGAGCTGATGCTGCTCGCGGTCAACATCAATCTGGTCGCGTTTTCCTCCTTCCATGGCGATCTCGTCGGCCAGGTCTTCGCCATGATTGTGCTCACCGTGGCAGCCGCAGAGGCAGCCATCGGGCTTGCCATTGTCGTCGTCTACTTCCGCAACCGCGGCACGATCGACGTCGCCGAAATCGACTTGCTGAAAGGCTGACTGCGGACGCGCGATGTACGAAGCGATCGTCTTCCTCCCGGCGCTTGGCGCCATTTTCGCCGGCTTCTTCGGCCGTTTCGTCGGCGCGCGCGCCTGCGAGGTGGTGACCATCGCGCTGATGTTCATCGCCGCGTTCCTCTCCTGGATTGCCTTTTATCAAGTGGCCATCGAGGGCCACGACGTCCACATCGAACTGCTCGGCTGGATTCATTCCGGCGATCTGAAGACGTTCTGGTCCATCCGCGTCGACACGCTCACCGCGGTGATGCTCGTGGTGGTGAACACGGTGTCGAGCGTTGTTCACCTCTATTCCGTCGGCTACATGGACGAGGATCCGCACAAGCCGCGTTTCTTCGCCTATCTGTCGATGTTCACCTTCGCCATGCTGTCGCTCGTGACGGCGAACGACCTCGTGCAGCTTTTCTTCGGCTGGGAGGGGGTGGGCCTCGCGTCCTACCTCCTGATCGGTTTCTGGTATCAGAAGCCCGCCGCCAACGCCGCCGCCATCAAGGCCTTCATCGTCAACCGGGTCGGCGATTTCGGCTTCGCGCTCGGCATCTTCGCCATCTTCGTCGTGTTTGGCGCTGTGCAGTACGACACGATCTTCGCCGCCGCTCCCGACCAGGTGGGCAAGACCATGGCGTTCCTCGGCTACCAGGTGCCGGTGCTCGAGTTGATCTGCTTCCTCCTGTTCATGGGCGCTATGGGCAAGTCGGCGCAGTTCCTGCTGCATACCTGGCTGCCGGACGCCATGGAGGGCCCGACCCCCGTCTCGGCCCTGATCCATGCGGCCACCATGGTGACGGCGGGCGTCTATATGGTGGCGCGGCTCTCGCCACTGTTCGAGCTTGCGCCCTATGCGCTCGCCTTCGTCGCCATCATCGGCGCCACCAGCGCCTTCTTCGCCGCCACCGCCGCCGTGGTGCAGACCGACATCAAGCGCACCATCGCCTACTCGACCTGCTCGCAGCTCGGTTACATGTTCGCGGCGGAGGGCGTCGGCGCCTTCGGCGCCGGCATGTTCCACCTCTTCACCCATGCCAACTTCAAGGCGCTGCTCTTCCTGTGCGCCGGCGCGGTGACTCACGCGCTTGCCGACAACCGCGACATGCGCCGCATGGGCGGCTTGCGCAAGCTGATGCCTTTCACCTGGGCCATGATGCTGATCGGCTCGCTGGCGCTGACCGCCTTTCCGCTCACCTCCGGTTTCGTCTCCAAGGACTACATCATCGAGACGACCTGGTTCGATCACACCCCCGTCGGTCTCTACACCTACTGGATGACCCTGATCGCCGCGTTTCTTACCGCGCTCTACACCTGGCGGCTCATGTTCATGACCTTCGAGGGCAACTTCCGCGGCGGCAAGCAGGCCATGGACCACGTCCACGACGCGCCGTGGACCATGGGCGTGCCCATGGTGATCCTCGCCGCCGGCGCGCTGTTCGCCGGTCTCGCCTTCCGGCACCTGTTCATCGGCGCGGACGAGGCGTCGTTCTGGCGCGACGCCATTGCGCTGCAAGAAGCCGCCCACCACGACATCCCGTTCTGGCTGACCTTGTCGCCGACCCTCGCCATGACCATTGGCTTCCTCATCGCCTGGTATTGCTACATGTGGCAGCCGCTGCTCCCGTTCGCGCTGCTCAAGCGCTTCCCGGCGACCAACCGGTTCTTCCTCAACGCCTGGTACTTCGATGCCCTGTACGACTTCCTGTTCGTGCGGCCGGCCAGGCGGCTCGGGTACTTCTTGTGGAAGTTCGGCGACGGCACCGTCATCGACGGCATCGGCCCCAACGGCGTCGCTGCCCGCGTGATCGACATCACCAACCGCGTCGTCAAGCTGCAGACCGGCTACATCTATCACTACGCCTTCATCATGCTGATCGGCGTGGCGCTGCTCATCACCTATTTCATCTTCACCGGCGGGGGGATCAAGCCATGAGCTATAGCTGGCCGATCCTCTCTACCGTGGTGTTCCTGCCGCTGCTCGGCGCGCTCCTGATCCTAACCTTGCGCGGCAACGACGAGAGCGCGTTCCGCAACGCCCGCTACATCGCGCTGTGGACCACGCTCATCACCTTCGCCATCTCGCTCCTGTTGTGGCGCGATTTCGATCCCTCGACGGCGCAATTCCAGTTCGTCGAGCTCCGCCCCTGGCTCGGGGCGATCACCTTCCACATGGGCATCGACGGCATCTCCATGCCGTTCGTCCTCCTCACCACGCTGCTTCTGCCGCTGTGCATCCTGTCGAGCTTCGGCGCCATCAAGGTGCGGGTGAAGGAGTTCATGATCGCCTTCCTCGTGCTCGAGACCTTGATGCTCGGCGTGTTCACCTCCCTCGACCTCGTCATGTTCTATCTATTCTTCGAGGGCGGGCTCATTCCGATGTTCCTCATCATTGGCATCTGGGGCGGCCCGCGGCGCGTCTACTCCAGCTTCAAATTCTTCCTCTACACCTTGGCAGGCTCGTTGCTGATGCTGCTTGCTATCATGGCGATCTACTGGGAGGCCGGCACCACCAACATCCCGGCGCTGCTCGAGCACGACTTCCCGCCGCAGATGCAGACCTGGCTGTGGTTCGCCTTCCTCGCCTCGTTCGCCGTGAAGCTCCCCATGTGGCCGGTGCATACCTGGCTGCCCGACGCCCATGTCGAGGCGCCGACTGCCGGCTCGGTGATCCTCGCCGGCATCCTCTTGAAGCTCGGCGGCTATGGCTTCCTGCGCTTCTCGATCCCCATGTTCCCGCTCGCCTCCGCCGAGTTTGCGCCACTCATCTTTGCGCTTTCCGTCGTGGCGATCATCTACACCTCGCTCGTCGCGCTTGCGCAGGAAGACATGAAGAAGCTGATCGCCTACTCCTCGGTTGCTCATATGGGCGTCGTCACCATCGGCCTCTTCACCATCACCATGCAGGGCCTCCAGGGCGGCATCTTCATGATGCTCTCTCACGGCATCGTCTCGGCCGCGCTCTTCCTCTGCGTCGGCGTGCTCTACGACCGCATGCACACCCACGAGATTTCGGTGTTCGGTGGCCTCGTCAACCGCATGCCGCTTTACGCCTTCTGTTTCATGCTCTTCACCTTGGCCAATGTCGGCCTGCCCGGCACCACGGGCTTCGTCGGTGAGTTCCTCAGCCTGCTCGGCGCCTTCGAGGTCAATACCTGGGTCGCCTTCCTCGGCACCACCGGCATCATTCTGTCGGCCGCGTACGCGCTGTGGCTCTACCGCAGGATCATCTTCGGCAAGCTGGAGAAGTCCGCGCTTCGCAATATCAAGGACTTGAGCTGGCGCGAGGTGGCGGTGATGGCGCCGCTCATTGTCATCACCGTCTATTTCGGCTTTTACCCGAACCCCGTCCTCGACGTCTCTTCGGTGTCCGTCGAGGCATTGATGACCAACTTCCAATCGAGCCTTGCCGCCGCCGAAGGGGCGCGGCTCGCGCTCATGCCGTGAGGGACGCGCCACGTGCCGCAGCCGCTCGATCTTGGCTTGATCTTGCCGGAGCTGGTCCTTGCGATCGGCGCCATGGCCTTCCTTATGCTGGGCGTCGCCACAAAGCGTGACCGTAGCGAGCTGATCCTTTGGCTGGCCGTGGTTCTTCTCGTCGTCGCCGGCATCTTCGTCGCGTCGGGCGAGGGGACGGAGACCCTGTTTGCCGGCAGCTTCATCATCGACCCCTATGCGCGCATCCTCAAACTCCTCACCCTGACGGGGGCGGCCGTGGCCCTCGTCATGTCCGTCGGCTACTGGCGCAGCGCCGGCGGCGTGAAGTTCGAATTCCCCATCCTCGTGCTGTTCGCGACGACCGGCATGTTGATGATGATCTCGGCCAACGATCTCATTGCCCTCTATGTCGGCCTCGAGCTGCAAAGCCTCGCGCTCTATGTCGTTGCTGCCTTCCGCCGGGATTCGGCGCACTCGGCCGAGGCCGGTTTGAAATACTTCGTCCTCGGTGCGCTGTCCTCTGGCATGCTGCTCTACGGCGCGTCGCTGGTCTACGGCTTCACCGGCTCGACCGAGTTCGCCCAGATCGCCGCTTCTGTGCAGCCGTCCGGCGCCAATCTTGGGCTGATCTTCGGCCTGGTGTTTCTCATGGCGGGCTTCGCCTTCAAGATCTCGGCCGTGCCGTTCCACATGTGGACGCCCGACGTCTATGAAGGCGCGCCGACCCCGGTCACCGCGTTCTTCGCCGCGGCGCCGAAGCTCGCCGCCATGGCGCTCACCGTGCGGGTCTTGATCTCGGCGTTCCCCGCCGTGACCCTCGAATGGCAGCAGATCGTGGTGTTCCTCGCCATAGCCTCCATGGCGCTCGGCTCGTTTGCGGCGATCGGCCAGCGCAACATCAAGCGGCTGATGGCCTATAGCTCGATCGGCCACATGGGCTATGCCTTGGTCGGACTTGCCGCCGGTACGCCGGCGGGCGTGCAAGGCGTGATCGTCTATCTCGCTATCTATCTGGTGATGACCCTCGGCACCTTCGCTTGCATCCTGGCCATGCGCCGGGACGGCAAAATGGTCGAGGAGATCGACCAATTGTCAGGCCTCTCGCGCACCAGCCCGCTCATGGCGCTGATGCTGGCCATTCTTTTATTCTCGCTCGCCGGTATTCCGCCCCTTGCAGGCTTCTTCGCCAAGTTCTACGTGTTCCTGGCCGCCATCGAGGCAGGCCTTTATGCGCTCGCCGTGATCGGCGTGCTCCTGAGCGTGGTGGGGGCGTACTACTATCTTCGCATCGTCAAGATCATGTATTTTGACGACCCAGCCGAGCGCTTCGAGCCCATGCAGGCGTCTCTAGCCGCCGTGCTCGGGGTGAGCGGCCTGTTCATCCTGCTTTACTTCGTGTATCCCGCGCCCTTGGTAGCGTTTGCCGGCGCAGCCGCAAAGTCCTTGTTCTAGATGAGCTATTTTGCTTCCACGTCACCCAAGATGCCGGCCGGCTACCGGCTGCTCAAGCTGGATACGGTCGACTCCACCAACGCCGAGGCGAGGCGCCGCGCGGAAATGGGCGAGCCGGGCCCGTTGTGGATCTGGTCTGCGCGCCAATCCAAGGGCCGCGGCCGCGCCGGCCGCGAGTGGACCTCCCAGGTCGGCAACCTATTTGCCAGCCTTCTGATCAGGCCGAAATGCAACCTGCAGACGGCAAGCCAACTTGCGCTCGTTGCGGGGATTGCCGCCCACGACACCGTCGCCAAGCTCATTGCCTATGAGGGCCGTTCCGATCTTCTGCTCAAATGGCCGAACGATGTCCTGTTGGCCGAGGAGAAGGTGGCCGGCATGCTGCTCGAAAATGTGAGCGGCACCAAAGGCAGCGGATCCGTGGTGGTGATCGGCACCGGCATCAATCTCGCCAACCACCCGCCGAACCTGCCCCAGCCTGCCATAAGCCTCGCCGCCTATGGCCTCAGCGTGAGCCCGGGAGAAGCGCTGCAAGTTCTGGCGACGACCACCCATGAATGGCTCATGCGTTGGGGCGAGGGTGCGACGTTTCCCACCATTCGCCGCGCTTGGCTCGATCGCGCCGGGCCCACGGGTCGGAAGCTCCACGTCAGGCTCAACGGCGAAGAGACCGAAGGTACCTACGCGGGTCTCGACTCCGACGGCGCGCTCCGTCTCAAGACGGCTGACGGCGAGCAGCGCATCACCGCCGGCGACGTTTTCTTCCGGTGAGGCGCTCGCGCTCGGTGACCCGAAAATCGGACCGCAAAACAGACGAACTCGTGTTCGTGCCGCTCGGCGGCGTGGGCGAGATCGGCATGAACCTCTATCTCTACGGGTTCGGGCGCGACGGCGCGCGCCAATGGCTGATCGTCGACATGGGTGTAACGTTCGGCGGCGAGTACGAGCCGGGCATCGACGTCATCCTGCCTGATATCCGCTTCCTCGAGGAGGAGCGCCATAACATCGTGGGCCTCCTGCTCACCCACGCGCACGAGGATCATTTCGGCGCCGTGGCCGATCTCTGGCCGTTGCTTGGCGGCGTCACCGTCTACGCCACCCCGTTCACCGCCGAGATGCTGAAATCGAAGCTCGGCGAGATGGGCATGGTCAATGGTTTCCCGCTCGAAGTCATCCCCATGGAGAGCCGCCGCGCTATCGGCCCGTTCGACGTCGAGCTCATCAGCATGTCTCACTCCATTCCCGAGCCGTCTGCGGTGGCGATCACCACCCCGCTCGGCACGGTGCTGCACACGGGCGACTGGAAGCTCGACGAGAATCCGCTAACCAGCGCTCCGACCGATGTCGCCCGCCTCCAGGAGCTTGGACGCAACGGCATGGCGGCGCTGATCTGCGACTCCACCAATGCCATTCGCGACGGGATCTCGCCATCGGAGGCCGATGTCGCCATTGCTCTCGCCAAGCTCATCGCCGAAGCGCCGCAACGCGTCGCCGTGACGACCTTTGCCTCGAACGTGGCGCGGGTCCGCTCGGTAGCCAATGCCGCCCGCGCTGCCGGCCGCGAGCTCGTCGTCGTTGGCCGTGCCATGTATCGTGTCATCGAGGCGGCGCAGGCGACCGGCTATCTCGATCCCGATCTCCATTTCCACGAGGAGACGGCGTTCGAAAAGCTGCCGCCCCGCAAGGTCGTGGCTCTTTGTACCGGCAGCCAGGGCGAGCCGCGCGCCGCCATGGCCCGCATCGCCGCCGGCGAGCATCCCAACGTCACCCTCGATGCAGGCGACCGGGCCATCTTCTCCTCGCGCACGATCCCAGGGAACGAGAAGGCTGTGGGGCGCCTACTCAATGCCTTGGCCGACAACGAGGTCGACATCATCACCGACCAGGATGCGCCGGTCCATGTTTCCGGCCATCCGCGGCGCGGCGAGCTCGAGCAGCTCTACGATTGGGTGAAGCCCGCGATCGCGGTGCCGATGCACGGCGAAGGGCGCCATCTCGAGGCCCATGCCAAGCTCGCCGAGGCGCTTGGCGTCAAGCAGGTGGTGCGGGCCCGCAACGGCACCATGGTGCGGCTGCTGCCGCAGCCGGCCGCGATCATCGACGACGTGCCGGTGGGGCGGCTCTACCGCGACGGCGCCATCATCACCCACGCCGATCACGGCCAAGTCCGCGAACGGCGCAAGCTGAGCTTCGCCGGGTCGGTCGTCGTGTCGCTCGTTCTCTCCGAGAAGGGGGAACTCCTTGCCGATCCCGAAGTCGCGCTCTCAGGACTGCCCGCCACCAGCGTCGACGGCACACCGTTCGAGACGATCGTCCGCGACGCCGCCATCGGCACCGTGGAGAGCATTCCCCGCCCGCGCCGCAAGGACCCCGCGCTCGTCAGCGAGGCGGTGCGCCGCGGCGTGCGCGCCGCCGTCAATCAGGCCTGGGGCAAGAAGCCCGTGTGCTCCGTCCTCCTCACGGTGATTTAGGGGTTAGTACTTCCGCATCGAATCCCTCCCCGGAGGGGAGGGTAGTCGCGCCCCGATCTTCGCGAAGCGAAGTCGGCCGGCGCGGCGGGTGGGGCGAGACCCGAGGGTCATGGCCGGGCTTGACCCGGCGATCCACGATTAGGCGCTGCGGCGGAGCGAGAAGCTCTCGCCTCGATCAGTCGATGCGAGATGGCCAAGTCGCGCAAGCGCGAGGATGGTAAGCGCGACACGCTTCTCGATGCGCTTGCCTTGGGCGAAGCTCGCGGCGATTTCATTGATCGTCAGAGGTCGTGGCGCAGCAGCCAGGACCGACATGACGGCGGCAGTCTCGGCAAGCTCGTCGTCGGTCGGGTAGCGCGGCTTGCCATTCACGGGTTCGGCCTCAAGTGCAAGAGCGTCCTGGGCTGCACGCGCCTTCTCTTTCTCAGCCTTGAGCCGCGCCTTCTCCGCGTCAGAGCCGAAACGTGGAATCTGATAATCGGGTCTGAGCCAGCGTACCTTGCCTTGTTTCTCTTCGGCAGCTCGTTCTTGGTTGAGCGCGACAAGGCGCTCCAGAATCTGCTCGTCACTCAGGTCGTCGGGCCAGCCATAAGCCTGGAATACGAGCTTATCGAGCCGCTCGTGTAGCTCCTTCAGAATCAGAATGAGGCCCTCATCCTTGATGCGCTCTTCGTCCTTGCTTAGAGCCTCGCCAGCCTTCAGCTTCTCAAGTACATTGTACACCTGTGTAAGCGTAAGCTTTGGATGCTCCGCTTGACGGTCTTTGCGGTGCCTGTCGAGTGCTTCAGCTAGGGCACACACCTCAGCTCTTACTTCGCTGCCAACCTCAGGAAAGGGGAAGGGATCAAAACAATCAGAATGATTGTAATTAGAGTCGTTCCCAACGCCCAACCAGGCGCCAGCGGCCAACGACCACTTTACATGTGTCGACGAACTGAGCACCCCAAGAGAGTACCCGTCGCCTAGTCCAATGAAGATTATCTTGGCGTCAGGCACGATCGCCGAATCTAGAAAGGTGAAGAAGCGATATCGAGCCGTTCTGCAGGTGGCGATGTAGCGTTCTTGTCCCATGCTTAGATCGACGATCTCAGGCCGTCGTCGTCCAAACCTCCACCAATAATCGCGGAACGCAGGATCGTTATTGGTTGCGCGCTCTGGCTTCACCCGCTCCAAGAGGATTTCATATGCGTGAGGATACTTGTCCCTCAGCTCGGTTTCACTCCAGGCATTGACGTCGATTACATAGCGTTCTTCTGCAACGTCTGTGAGATCGTTGCCAATTCGATATGGACGAATGATTGTCTGATACTCAGGACTGATATCGATCAAGTGGCGCCTCTCGGGTGGTTTAAGCCGAAAACCCTCGCCGACGAGGATCACCCCCTGTTGAGATACCGATCGATTGGAGATGAGTGGGTTGGTCTTTGACGTGTCCGCGCCTATGGTGAGTCTAACGTTAATCAGTCCCTCAGTTTCCCGGTAGCTGGTCACTGGGGCATTGCCCCGTCTCGACCTTCCTGTTTGAATTTCAACGAGCTTTCCCGGTGAGACTCCCAACTTCGCCGCGAGCATGGCAACTCGGACCTGAGCCCCTTTTTCAACGTCCACCCACGGGTGATCTGGAATCGCAAAGATCACGCTACATCTGGGTTCCGTCTCTGAAAGATAAGCCAAGCCGGGGCGATTGAGTGGTTGAACTATGCTATTGGTGGCAATAAGCCCGAACCTAGTAATCCTCGCCCGCTTCAGGAACTCCGCACATCGAAACCACCAGTACATAACTAAGTCGACGCTACCAGGCACGGCTGGGTACGCACTGCGCAGCGCCTTCACGTATTCGCTGCCGAGGCGTGCCTTTAGGCGCTTGTTTCCAATGAATGGTGGATTGCCGATTATGAACTCTGCCTCTGGCCAGTCGGGCTGGCGCGCCTTTGGATAGGTTACTTTGCCTTCAATGATTTGAGGAACCGGCCATCCCTCCCAAGTCAGCACGGCATCCTTCACCTCGATGTTCCTAAAGTCGCGCAGGATCGGCTCCGACGGCGCGCTTCCCTTGGTCCGGAAGTGCCATTGCAGATAGCCGAGCCAGATCACAAGCTCGGCGATCGCCGCCGCACGCGGATTGAGCTCAAGACCAAGGAACTGATGAGGATCGACAGTATGCCGTTCGAGACTCGACAGCGCCTCCTGGCCGCCGAGATCGAGCAATGACTCCAACACCTCGCCTTCGAGGCGCTTCATCAGCTCCATCGAGACGTAGAGGAAGTTTCCGGTGCCGCACGCGGGATCAAGTACGCGTGTATCACACAGCTTGTCGTGGAAGGCCTTGACCACGGCGAGAGCATCCTTGCCGCGCTTCTCCTTCCTCAATCGTTCTGCAGTTGCCTGGACGTTCGCCCATTCAACACGAAGCGGCTCAATGATTGTTGCAACGACGAGGCGCTCGACATAGGCCCGCGGTGTATAGTGCGCACCGAGGCGTTTCCGTTCTTCTTTGTCCAACGCCTGCTCCAACAGCGTGCCGAAGATGGCAGGCTCGACCTCGCGCCAATTCGCTTTGGCCGCGGCGACCAATTCGCCGATCTCCTCCCTGCCGAGTGGAAGCGCCTTTGCATCGGCGAATAGGCGCCCGTTGAAACGCGGCACCTTACGCTCGATAGCGTAGGCGAACTCGCCCTTGTCCATGGCGACCCAAAGCTGCTCGACCATCGGCGCAAACTTGCTTGGATCGTCGGCACACTTGGCGAGGAGCGTTGTGAAAGACTCCTTCGGCAGAAGTTCGACATCCTCGGCAAACATCGTGAAGAGGCAGCGCATCAGAAACAAGGCGACCTGCTCGGCGTCGTAACCCTTGGCTTCGAGTGCCTTGGACACCTGCGCGAGCCGCGCCGCAATCTCGCGCGTCACCTTCGCCGATTGCCGTGAAAGATCGAGGGCCTGCGGATCGGTCCAAATCAGCTTCAGCCGCTTGCGAACATCCTCCTTCCGCAAATCCTCCAGAAAGATGCGGAAGCCCTGGCGGTCAGGGAACTGCGCGTAGTTTTTTCCTTGTCCTGAGAAGTCGGCGTAGACCTCGATGCAGTGACCAACGTCGCAGACGAGGATGAAGGGCGGCCAGCCGTGGCTGGCGGGTAAGGCCTTCGCATACTCCTCCGCCTGGCGCCGCGCGTTCATCATGAGAACGTCCCAGCCGCGATTGGCCGAACGTCGCCCTTGCGACTGGGTGTCGGAGACGAACAAATCTTCTTGTCCCGGGATTGCCTTAGGTCGGCCTTCGAGCCTGCTCTGTTTGGCTTCGAGGACGAAGCTCCCCTTCTTGTAAAGGTCGATGCGGCCGGGACTCTCCGAACCGTCGGCTTCCTTGAACTTCACGCCATACTCGAAGACGTAGCTATCGAGAGAAGCATCGCCCCTGGTCGGTTCTGGCTCAGGAAGATCGAGCAGCTTGCAAAGGTCTTTTGCGAAGCTCTGGAAGTTCGCGCGCTCGGCCCCGCTGGATTGGCTCCAGTGGGCAACAAACGCCTCAACCTGGAGTTCTTCCGTCTTTCCAGACGCTTCGTTCACACCTTTTCCTCCCGGCGCGCAGTGTGTCCCGCCGCGGGGGGTTGGGCAACCGGAAGGTGTGGGTTGAAAAATCGTGGATGGCCGGGCCAAGCCCGGCCATGACGAGCCCTTGGTTGTGGCGAGAGGCACCCTTCGAGACCTCGCTTTAGGGGGGGCGCGAGCCGGGTGAGGGGGCTCGACGACGGTCCGGGAGCGCGCTACGTGCTTGCTCGCAAGCAGCAGCCAAAGGAGACTGTTGAAAATGATCGGCCGCTTGAACCATGTCGCCATCGCCGTCCCTGACCTGAAGGCCGCGACCGAAATCTACCGCGACACGCTCGGCGCTCATGTGTCGGCCGAAGAGGACCAGCCCGAGCACGGCGTGACCACCGTGTTCATCGAATTGCCCAACACCAAGATCGAGCTGCTCGGGGTGCTCGGCGACAACTCGCCGATCGCCGCCTTCCTCGAGCGCAATCCGAACGGCGGCATTCATCATCTCTGTTACGAAGTGCCGGACATCAGGGCGGCGCGCGACCGTCTCGTGGCGCAAGGCGCGCGCGTGCTCGGTAATGGCGAGCCGAAGATCGGCGCCCACGGCAAGCCCGTCCTGTTCCTGCACCCGAAGGATTTTTGCGGCACCCTGGTCGAGCTCGAAGAGGCGTAAGAGCCATGACCCTCGGCTTCGCCGCCGCGATCTATTTCATCATCTGGTGGCTCGTGCTGTTCGCCATGTTGCCGATCGGCGTGCGCACTTCCGAGGAGGCGGGGGAGACTCGCGCGCCCGGCTCGGCCGAGAGCGCGCCGCATCGGCCCAACCTCCTGCCCAAGATGGTGGCGACGACGGTGATCGCCAGCGTCATCTTCGCCGGCATCTACGCGGTCATCGTGCATCGCGTGATCGCGCTCGACGACATCCCGTTCTTTCCGCGCTACGAGAAGGTGCAATAGGGGGCTAGGCGCCAGAACCCGAGTCTTGCGCGCCGATTCCGCCGCCTTACACGCCAGTTCCGCCGCCTTACACGCCGAATCCGCCGCCATGCGCGCCAAATTGCGCGCATGCACTGGTTTTGGCGCTGGTTCTGGGCAAGATCAAACGGACTTGCCGCAAGTAGCTTGCCGCAAGTAGAATGGAGCAAAAAAAAGCAAGGTCGAATGACCTTGCTTTCAGTCTTTGCGACTCCTTATCCCCTCAAGCTGACATGTTCGCTGCCACGGATGACAACCAAAAAACGTCTGCTGAAGGGCGGCGGCGCCATGTTGGCGCGCCAGGAGTACTTCCTCCCAAGACTTGGACCTCGTCCAATCTCAACGCGCAACTCCGAGATCGTCGCCGGTCCCGAACGCTCCTACGTTGTGCCGGGGACACTAGCCTAGGCGCGCCAAATTGTCACCATGATTGTGACCGGTCGCCGCAGATTTATCGTTCGGAGCCAGGAGGACACAAGACGAACCGGGACAAGTCTCTAGTGTCGGTCCCGACAATTCTACCTGGAGCCGCGGCGACATTTGCCGCCACGGCCCGGGGGCGGGGAAACCTTGCACCACCGCTCGTTGTACCGCGCCTCGATTGCCTGCGGACTTTGCGCGGCAGGCCGAATCACCGAACCGCTGGAATTCGCGGCCGAAACTGGCTATTAGCCCGCTAGGGGGCCGGCGCGAGGTCGATTTTCACGCTGAATCATGCCTCATGGTCACGGGCGGTCCTTTAGCCCCGCTCCTAACGCCGAACAGCTACCAATGCGCCTCAGCCGCTATTTTTTGCCTCTCTTGCGCGACGATCCCAAGGAAGCGGAGATCGTATCTCACCGGCTGATGCTCAGGGCCGGACTCATCCGCCAATCGAGCGCCGGCATCTATTCCTGGCTCCCGCTCGGCCACCGCGTTTTGCGCAAGATCGAGCAGATCGTGCGCGAGGAACAGGATCGCGCCGGCGCCATCGAACTGCTGATGCCCACCATCCAACCGGCGGAGCTGTGGCGCGAGAGCGGCCGCTACGACGACTATGGCAAGGAGATGCTGCGCATCGCTGACCGCCATGAGCGCGACATGCTGTACGGCCCAACCAATGAGGAGCTGATCACGGCGATCTTCCGCGATGCGGTAAAGTCTTACAAGGATCTGCCGCGCATCCTTTATCATATCCAATGGAAGTTCCGCGACGAGATCAGGCCGCGCTTCGGCGTCATGCGCGGCCGCGAGTTCCTCATGAAGGACTCATACTCCTTCGATTTGACGGTCGAGGATGCACGAAGGTCCTACAACAAAATGTTCGTCGCCTATCTGCGCACCTTCAGCCGCATGGGACTGAAATCGATTCCCATGGCGGCGGAGACAGGACCCATCGGTGGCGATCTCTCCCATGAGTTCATAATTTTGGCTGATACGGGGGAGAGCGAGGTCTACTGCCACAGAAATTATCTCACGCTTGAGCCGCCTGGACCCGAGCTCGACTACGAAAGCGATCTTGCGCCCCTGATTCGGGCATGGACCGATAACTATGCCTCGACCATCGAGAAGCATGACGCCGCACGCTTCGAGCAGGCAGTACCGCCGGCCGATCGGGTGACCGCGCGTGGTATCGAGGTCGGGCACATCTTCTTCTTTGGAACGAAGTATTCGGAGCCCATGGGCGCGAAGGTGCAAGGCCCGGACGGAGAGCTTGTGACGGTGCAGATGGGGTCCTACGGCATCGGCGTATCACGGCTTGTCGGCGCTATCATCGAAGCCTCTCACGACGATGCTGGCATTATCTGGCCCGCGGCAGTCGCGCCCTTCGATGTCGGGCTCATCAATCTGAAGGTCGGCGATACAGAGACCGACCGGGCGTGCGAGGACCTTTACGCCCGGCTCAAGGACGCGGGGCTCGAGGTTCTCTACGATGACCGTGACGACAGGGCGGGGGCCAAGTTCGCGGCCATGGACCTTATTGGCCTTCCGTGGCAGCTTATCGTCGGCCCTAAAGGCCTAAAAACGGGCGAGATTGAGCTGAAGGAGCGCGCCACCGGGGCGCGCCATAGTCTTACCTTCGATGCCGCTTTGAATCGCCTCGTCGCGTCGGCGCATCAGGCGAGAAAGGAAGCGGCATGAACGCAACCTCGGGCACACGGGCCTTCGCGCCTTTCGAATGGATGGTGGCGCTGCGTTACTTGCGCGCACGCCGCCGCGAAGGCTTCATCTCGGTGATCGCCGGCTTCTCCTTCATCGGCATCACGCTGGGGGTCATGACCCTCATCATTGTTATGGCAGTGATGAACGGCTTCCGCCAAGAGCTGTTCGACAAGATGCTCGGTCTCAACGGTCATGTCGTGGTGCACAGCCTCGGAGCTTTCACCGATTACGATGACGTGGCCGGTCGGATCCGCGACGTCGATGGCGTCAAATACGCCCTGCCTCTGGTCGAGGGTCAGGTTCTGATCTCCACGCCGCATACCTCAAGCGGCGCTTTGGTACGGGGTTTGCGGGAGCAGGATCTCAAAAGCCTCAAGGCGATTTCCAGCAACATTCGCTTTGGCACGCTCGACGGCTTCGACGACGAACCGGGGCTTGCTATCGGCACCCGCATGGCCAACGACCTCAACGTGAGGGTTGGCGATGAGGTTTCCATTCTCACCCCGCGTGGCGCCTCCACAGCGCTCGGCACCGCACCGCGTACCAAACGTTATCCGGTCGTCGCCATCTTCGAGATCGGCATGTCCGAATATGACGCGAGCATCCTGTTCATGCCGCTTGAGGAGGCGCAACGCTATTTCAACCAGCCCGACAGCGTCACGGTGCTCGAGGTTGTGCTCGATTCCCCCGACGAAGTCGCCGTACTTGCCCCCAAAATCATCACCGCGGGCGGCCCGACCATTTATGTTACGGATTGGCGCCAACGGAACGCAACCTTCTTCACCGCGCTCCAAGTTGAGCGCAACGTGATGTTTCTCATCCTCGCGCTCATCGTGCTCGTGGCGGCGCTCAACATCATCTCCGGCCTCATAATGCTGGTGAAGGACAAGAGCCGTGACATCGCCATCCTGCGCACCATGGGAACGACGCGCGCTGCCGTCATGCGCATCTTCTTCATCACCGGCGCCAGCATCGGCATCGTCGGCACCATCGCCGGCTTCGCGCTCGGCGTGCTCGTTTGCCTCAATATCGACCGTATCCGCGCGTTCGTCGGTTGGCTTACCGATACCGAGCTGTTTCCGGCCGAGCTCTACTACCTCTCGCAGCTTCCGGCCGATATGGACACGGGCGAGACCGCATCCGTGGTTATTATGGCCCTCCTCTTGTCGGTGCTCGCCACGGTCTATCCGTCCTGGCGGGCGTCACGACTCGATCCGGTCGAAGCTCTGCGCTACGAGTAGGGGGCGAGGTGGATAATCCTGAACGAGCCCCCGTGCTGCGCCTCGAACGTGTGGATCGCAGTTTTACGCAAGGCGACCGGCGCATCGACGTGTTGAAAAGCGCGACTGCCGCCTTTTATCCCGGCGAGACCGTGGCACTGCTCGGTCCCTCGGGCGCCGGCAAGTCGACTTTGCTCCACATCGCCGGACTCTTGGAGCGGCCGAACGCGGGCAGGGTCGTCATCGACGGCGCCGACTGCGGCGCCCTCTCGGACAACGAGCGAACCCGCCTGCGCCGCATGGAGGTTGGGTTCGTCTATCAGTTCCATCACCTGCTGCCGGAGTTCTCGGCGCTCGAGAACATCACCCTGCCTCAGCTTATCCTCGGCCTTAGCAAGGAAGAGGCCGAGGCCCGCGCGCGTGGTCTCTTGGAGACGCTTGGCCTGAAGGATCGCTGGGACCATCGGCCGGCTGAGCTTTCCGGGGGCGAGCAGCAGCGCGTCGCCATCGCCCGTGCCGTGGCCAATAGACCCAAAGTCCTGCTTTCCGACGAGCCGACCGGCAACCTCGATCCCCATACGGCAGAACGCGTGTTTGAGGAGCTTCTCAGGCTCGTCAACGAGGAAGGCGTGGCGGCGGTGGTGGCGACCCACAACCTCGACCTCGCCGCCCGCATGGACCGCATTTTGCGCCTGACCGAGGGTCACCTCGTCGAGGAAGAAGTCGTCGTGCTGGACGCCGACTAATCTACCTGCTTGCAAAAAGAACATAACGGGAACACTATCAGCCCAGCGGGCGTCATGCCAGCGAAAGCCGGTATCCAGTGGATGAAAGGCCGTGGGAACTGGATTCCGGCCTTCGCCGGAATGACAACAGGAGAGCTACTGAATCTAGACACACCGAGGGACCTTCCGTGAGCGATCGCCCCCAACCCTTCGTGCATCTCCGGGTGCACTCAGCCTACTCGCTGCTCGAAGGGGCGCTCACGATCCCGCGGCTCGTGGCGCTCGCCACCGCCGACGCGGCTCCTGCGCTGGCGCTGACCGATTCCAACAATCTCTTTGGTGCGCTCGAGTTCTCCGAGGCTATGGCTGGTGCAGGGATCCAGCCCATTATCGGCTGCACCCTCGCACTGTCTTTCGTCACGGCGCGCGAGCCGATGCCCGGCGCCGAACAGCGCGGGCCGAAGGCCGATGGCCGCATCGCACTGCTCGCCAAGGACGACACTGGCTACGCCAATCTGATGCGCCTCTCGACCGCCGCTTATTTCACCGCGGCGGAGACGGGGGACGCGCTCGTCACCATCGACGAACTCGCCCACCACGCGGCAGGCTTGATCGTGCTCACGGGCGGGCCGGAAGGGGTCATCGATGCTGCGCTGATCGATGATAATCCGGATCTTGCCCGTAGCCGCCTGGAAGCGCTGCAGGCCTTGTTCGGCGATCGGCTCTACGTGGAGGTCCAGCGGCACGGGCTGCCGCAGGAAAGGGCAGTCGAGCCGCAACTCGTGAAGCTCGCCTACGATTCGGACCTGCCTCTCGTCGCCACCAACGAGCCATTCTTCGCCACCAAGGATGATTTCGAGGCCCATGACGCGCTCATCTGCATCGCGCAAGGCAGTTACGTCGCCGTGGACGAGCGCCGGCGCTTAAGTCCCGATCACTACTTCAAAACCGCGGAGGAGATGCTGGCTCTGTTCGCCGATCTCCCCGAGGCGATCGAGAACACCGTCGAGATCGCTCAGCGTTGCGCGTTTCGGCCCATGCTGCGCGAGCCCATTCTGCCGCCGTTCCTCACCCGCGGCGAGGCCACGAACGCGCTTGCCGAGACGGAGGCTGCGGAGCTCAGGCGTCAAGCAGAGGCGGGCCTCGAGGACCACATCGCCCAGCATGGCGTCGCCCCAGGACATGACGCGGAGTCCTACGCCAAGCGGCTCGCCTTCGAGCTCGATGTCATCACCGGCATGAACTACCAGGGCTACTTCCTGATCGTGGCCGACTTCATCAAGTGGACGAAAGGGCAGGGCATCCCCGTCGGCCCCGGCCGTGGCTCCGGCGCGGGCTCGCTCGTCGCCTACGCGCTTACCATCACCGATCTCGATCCCATCCGCTTCGGGCTCCTGTTCGAGCGCTTCTTGAATCCCGAGCGGGTATCCATGCCCGACTTCGACATCGACTTCTGCCAGGACCGGCGTGACGAGGTGATCGCCTATGTCCGCGAGCGCTACGGCGACGACCGGGTCGCGCACATCATCACCTTCGGCAAGCTTCAGGCGCGGGCGGTCCTGCGCGATGTCGGCCGCGTCTTGCAGATGCCCTATGGCCAAGTCGACCGCCTGTGCAAGCTCGTGCCCATGAACCCGGCCAATCCCGTCAACTTGGCGCAAGCCATCGCCGGCGAGCCGCGCCTGCAGGAAGAGCGCGACAAGGAGCCCATCGTCGCCAAGCTCCTTGACATCGGCCAGCGGCTCGAGGGCCTCTACCGCCACGCCTCGACCCATGCCGCGGGCGTGGTCATCGCCGACCGGCCCTTGATCGACCTCGTGCCGCTCTATCGCGACGCGCGCGCGCAGCTCCCCGCCACCCAGTTCAACATGAAGTGGGCGGAGGCCGCCGGCTTGGTGAAGTTCGACTTTCTTGGCCTAAAGACGCTCACCGTGATCGACACGGCGCGAAGGCTGATTGCCCGGCACGGTCCCGACATCGACCCGTCGAAGATCCCCCTCGACGATCCCGCCGCCTACGAGCTGATGCAGCGTGGCGACACGGTCGGCGTGTTCCAGCTCGAAGGTCAAGGCATGCGCGATGCCCTGCGCAAGCTGAAGCCAGATCGTTTCGAGGACATCATCGCCATCGTGGCGCTCTACCGGCCCGGTCCGATGGACAACATCGATACCTACGTGAACCGCAAGCACGGACGCGAGGAGATCGAGAGCCTACACCCCATGATCGAGCCGATCCTGGCGGAGACCTACGGCGTCATCATTTACCAGGAGCAGGTGATGCAGATCGCGCAGGTCCTCTCCGGTTACTCGTTGGGCGAGGCGGATTTGCTGCGCCGTGCCATGGGCAAGAAGATCAAGAAGGAAATGGATGCGCAGCGGAAGCGCTTCGTCACCGGCGCGATCGCAAACGGTGTCGATAAGGGACGGGCCGAATACATCTTCGAGCTGGTGGCCAAGTTCGCGGGCTACGGCTTCAACAAGTCGCACGCCGCCGCCTACGCGCTCATTGCCTATCAGACAGCATATTTCAAGGCGAACTATCCGGTCGAGTTCGTCGCCGCCTCGATGACGCTCGATATGGGCAACGCCGACAAGCTCAACAGTTTCGCCCAGGAGGCGCGGCGTCTCGGCATCCGCCTGGAGCCACCATCTGTCAATCGCTCGGAAGTCGGCTTCGCGCCGAGTGATGGCGCGATCCGTTATTCGCTCGCGGCCTTGAAGAACGTCGGGCGCCACGCCGTCGAACACATTTGTGTGGAGCGCGAGGAGCGGGGTCCATTCCGCGATATTTCGGACTTCGCCCGGCGCATCAACCCGCGCACGGTCAACAAGCGTGCGCTCGAGATGCTTGCCGCCGCCGGCGCGCTCGACGAGCTTGGCGTTGATCGCGCCACCGCTTTCGCCAATGTCGATTTGATCATTGCCGCCGGGAACCGGTCGTTGGAGACGAGCGCCGAAGGCCAAGAGGACCTCTTCTCCGGCGCACAACATGCGCCGCCGCCGATCGAGTTGCGCGCCGCCAAGCCATGGGTGCCGACGGACAGTCTCAGCAAGGAGTTCGAGTCTGTCGGCTTCTTCCTCACCGGCCATCCGCTCGACGACTACCAGGAGGTTCTCGAGGGCCTAGGCGCCGAGACTTGGGCGGAGTTCGCAATCAAGGCGCGCCAGCGCCGGGTCGTCGGCAGCTTGGCGGGCACCGTGCTCTCCGCCCGCGAGCGGAAGGGCAAGAGCGGCAATCCTTACGCCTTCGTCGCCTTTTCCGACCCCACCGGCCAGTTCGAGGCCGTGGTTTTCTCCGAAGCGCTGTTGGCCTCTCGGCCTCTGCTGGAGCCGGGGACGGCGGTCTTGCTCGACGTGGAGGCGGAGGCCGATGGCGAGACCGTGCGGGTCAGGGTACAGCGCATTTCTTCGCTCGACCGTGCCGCAGAAGCACGCTCCGCGGGCATGAAGGTCTACATAGAGGACGCCAGGGCGCTCGGGCCACTGGCCACGCGGGTCGGGGCCAAGGGCGGCGAGGGCCAGTTCCGCTTGGTGCTCCGGCTGGAGGATCTCTCCAAAGAGGTGGAATTCGTCCTCCCACAAGGGATCGACACCACGCCGCGGCAAAGAAGCGAGCTCAAGCTCGTTGAGGGGGTGGCCTCCGTCAGCGCGCTCTAGGCCTTGCGGAGCCTCGGCTTTCAGCGCTTTTCCGCCCTTGCCAAGCTCCCCACCCACCCCTATAACCCGCCACATCTCACACGCGGGATGCTAAGCGTCACTCAAGCCTCCCAGGCTTGCGCGCTCGCTCCGGTGACCGGCTTTCGGCTGGTCTCTCTTGTCCCGCGGCGGCAGAACCGGAAAAAGGAGTTAAGCAGTCCAATGGCACTGCCCGATGTCTCTATGCGCCAGCTCCTGGAAGCTGGCGTGCATTTTGGTCACCAGACCCATCGCTGGAACCCGAAGATGGCGCCGTATATCTACGGCTCCCGCAACAACATCCACATCATCGACCTGACCCAGACCGTACCGCTGCTGCATCAGGCGCTGCTCACAGTCTCCGATGTGGTGGCCAAAGGCGGCCGCGTGCTTTTCGTCGGCACTAAGCGCCAAGCGGCCGAGGCGGTCGCCGACGCGGCCAAATCGTCGGCCCAGTACTTCATCAACCACCGCTGGCTCGGCGGCACGCTGACCAACTGGCGCACCATTTCCAATTCCATCAAGCGCCTCAAGTCGCTCGAAGAGCTTCTCGAGGGCGACCATCACGGTTTAACCAAGAAGGAGCTGCTTCAGCTCACCCGCGAGAAGGACAAGCTCGAGCGCTCCCTCGGCGGCATCAAGGATATGGGCGCGCCGCCCGACCTGATGTTCGTGATCGACACCAATAAGGAGGCGATTGCCATCGCCGAGGCCCGCAAGCTCAACATGCCGGTCGTGGCCATCGTCGATTCCAACTGCGATCCTGATGGCATCAGCCATCCCGTCCCTGGCAACGACGACGCCGGCCGCGCCATCACCCTTTACTGCGACCTCATTGCCCGCGCCGCGATCGACGGCATCGAGCGGGCGCAAGGGTCGGTGGGCATCGATCTCGGCGGCGCCGAGGAGCCTATGTCGGAGCCCGGACTGGAAGGCGAGGAGGCGCCGAGACACGCAGATCGCGCGCCTAAGAAGAAGCCGGCCAGGGGTTCTGCCAAGGCCAGGCCAGACGGCAGGAGGTCCCCGAAGAGGGCCGAGGGCCAGCCCGAGACTAAGGCCACGCCCGAGGCGCAGAAAGACTGACAGCAAGACGTCTCGCCAGGTCGCGAGACCAAAGGCAAGAGGATCCCATGGCGACGATAACCGCAAGCATGGTCAAAGAGCTGCGCGACAAGACCGGCGCGGGCATGATGGACTGCAAATCGGCGCTTAACGAGACCGGCGGCGACATGGAGGCCGCCGTCGATTGGCTGCGGGCTAAGGGCTTGGCCAAGGCCGCCAAGAAGGCCGGCCGTGTCGCGGCCGAAGGATTGATCGGACTGTCCGGCGACGACAAAGCGGCAGCCTTGGTCGAGGTCAATTCCGAGACCGACTTCGTGGCGCGCAACACGACGTTCCAACAAATGGTGCGCGAGATCGCTGCCGCCGCGCTCAAAGCCAAGGGCGATGTCGAGAAGCTCGGCGCCGAGACCTACGGCAACACCAAGTCCACCGTTGCCGACACGTTGAAAGAGATGATCGGCTCCATCGGCGAGAACATGACCCTCCGCCGCACCGCGTATCTTGCTGCCGGTAAGGGCGTCGTTGCCACCTACATCCACAACCAGGTATCCCCTGGCCTCGGCAAGATCGGCGTCATCGTCGCTATCGAATCGACGGGCGACCAGGAGATTCTGAAGACGTTTGGCAAGCAGGTGGCCATGCATGTCGCTGCGGCCAACCCGCAAGCCGTCGACACCGCGGATCTCGACAAGGATTTGATCGAGCGCGAACGCGCGGTTCTGACCGAGCAGGCCAAGGAGTCTGGCAAGCCCGCGCAAGTGATCGAGAAGATGGTTGAGGGGCGCTTGCGCAAATTCTATGAGGAGGTCGTGCTGCTTCAGCAACCCTTCGTCCATGATCCGGAGCTGACCGTCGCGAAGGCGCTGGAGGCTGCGGCGAAGGACGTCGGCGCGCCGATCAAGATTACTGGCTTCTACAGGTTCGCACTCGGCGAGGGCATCGAAAAGGGCGAGAGCGATTTCGCCGCCGAGGTTGCCGCCGCCGCGTCAGGGTCCTAGGACCGGGTCGGGGCCGCGCGATGGATCTACCGCCGAACTTGGGCTCAGGGACACCCCGCCGCCGGAGTTTGCGCTGATGGCAAAACCGCCTGCGACCGACAAGCTGCGCTACGGACGCGTCCTCGTGAAACTGTCCGGCGAGGCGCTGGCGGGCGGCAAGGGCTATGGCATCGACCTCTCCGTGATCGAGCCCATCGCCAAGGACATCGCCAAGGCAGCTGCCATGGGCACCGAGATTTGCCTCGTGAGCGGCGGCGGCAACATCTATCGCGGCCTGATGGCGGCGGAAGGGGGCATGGACCGCGCGCGCGCCGATTACATGGGCATGCTCGCCACGGTCATGAACGCGCTTGCCCTGCAGACCGCCATCGAACGCGCTGGCCTCTCGGCGCGCGTTCTTTCGGCCATTCCCATGCCCACCGTGTGCGAGCCTTACATCCGCGACAAGGCCCTCGATCACCTGGAGAAGGGCCGGGTGGTGATCTTCGCAGGCGGCACCGGCAATCCGTTCTTCTCGACCGATACGGCAGCCGCGCTCCGCGCCGCCGAGATGGAGTGCCACGCCCTGTTCAAGGGCACGCAGGTCGACGGCGTCTACAGCGCCGACCCTGCTCAGGTAAAGGACGCCCGTCGCTACGACAGGCTGACTTACGACGATGTGCTAAAGCAGGATCTGCGGATTATGGACGGGGCTGCAATCGCCCTTGCCCGAGATAACCGGATTCCGATAATTGTGTTCTCAATCAAGAGCCAACACGGTTTGGCTCTTGTGTTGCAAGGGGAGGGCTCCTCGACCACCATAGACGGCGGAAAGGGAAATTAGGAGCGTCCCTCCGGAACGCCCAACAGAGCTTTGCCCTGTCACGTCGAAAGCAGGGCGAAGGCAAGCGGGGAAGGCAACATGTCTAGCTTTGACCTCAGCGACATCGAGCGGCGCATGCGCGGCGCACTTTCCGTACTGAAACAAGAGTTCAGCGGTCTGCGCACAGGCCGCGCCAGCGCCAGCTTGCTCGATCCGATTATGGTGATGGCCTATGGCAATCCGATGCCCCTTAATCAGGTGGCGACCATCAATGTACCTGAACCGCGCATGATCACCGTTCAGGTGTGGGATAAGACCCAAGTGGCGGCCGTCGATAGGGCCATCCGGGAGTCGGAGCTCGGCCTCAATCCCGTCGTGGACGGCCAACTCTTGCGCCTGCCGATCCCCGAGCTGAACGAGGAGCGCCGGCACGAGATCGCCAAAGTCGCCCACAAATATGCCGAACAGGCTCGAGTCGCCGTGCGCAACGTCCGCCGTGACGGCATGGAGCACCTCAAACGGGCTGAAAAAGAGGACCACATGGGCAAGGACGAGCACCATACGCTTTCAACCAAGGTGCAAGACTTGACCGATAAGATCATCAAGGAGATCGACGAAGCCTTGGCCACCAAAGAAGCCGAGATCATGCAGGTGTAGTTTGGAAAACGTAGAGCCACGTCCATAGCCTTGAATCGGAGCAGCCGACCGTGACGCTTGCCATGAATAAGCCTGAGTGGGGTGACGCCGAGAGGCCGCTCGCGCGTCACGTCGCCATCATCATGGACGGCAACGGGCGCTGGGCGGCTGAGCGTGGCCTCCCGCGCGTCGAAGGCCACCGTCAGGGGGTCGAAACCGTCAGGCGCACTGTCCAGGCGGCAATGGAGCTTGGCATCACCCATCTCACCCTGTTCAGCTTTTCCTCCGAGAATTGGTCGCGTCCGCAGCAGGAGATTCATGACCTATTCGGGTTGCTGCGCCGCTTCGTCCGAAGGGATCTGGCTGAGTTGCATAAGAATGGCGTCAAGATCCGGGTCATCGGTGCGCGCACGGGGCTCGAAGACGATATTTTGAGGATGCTTGATGACGCCGTCGAGCTCACCAAGGACAACACGGCGCTCAACCTCACCATCGCCTTCAACTACGGCGCACGGGACGAGATCGCGCGCGCGGCACAACGTATCGCCGAGGACGCAAAGGTAGGCGCAATCGACCCATCGGACGTGACGCCGGAGCGTTTTGCTTCCTATCTCGATACGGCCGGCTTGCCGGATCCGGATCTCTTGATCCGCACCAGCGGCGAGTTGCGCCTTTCGAACTTCTTGCTCTGGCAGCTCGCCTATAGCGAATTCGTCTTCGTCGACGTCTATTGGCCCGATTTCTCCAAGGAGCTGTTCGAAGCCGCCATCGCCGAGTATCAGCGGCGAAGCCGCCGCTTCGGCGGAACTTCGGCGAGATCCACCGCGTGACGCCACAAGGAGCGCCTCCCCAGAGCGATCAAACGCGACCAGGGGCCCGCCAAACATCGGAAGTCATCTTGCGTCTGGCCTCTGCCTTGGTACTCGCGGCCATCGCGCTTGGCGCGGTCATCCTCAGCCCCTGGACGTTTCTCGCGCTCGTCGTCGTAGGAGGCGGCATTCTCACCTGGGAGTGGGGAGAGCTTACGCGCGGCAATGGGTTCGACGGGACCGCCTTGATCGAAGCCGTCTGCGTGACTGCGGTGGCGGTGTTTGCCATCCTCGGCCGTCCCGATCTCGCTCTCTTCATCCTCGGCGCGACCGGCGTCGCCGTCGCGTTCGGCGGCGGTTCCAAGCAACGCGCCGCCTGGTCCCTAGCCGGTCTCGCCTATGTCGCATTTCCGGCCTGGGCGCTCATATGGCTTCGCGGCGACCCGGAACTTGGCGTCGCAGCGGTGCTCTACCTCTTTGCCGTCGCTTGGACCGCGGACACAGCCTCCTACATCGGCGGCAAGAGCCTTGGGGGTCCAAAGCTCGCGCCGCGTGTCTCGCCTAACAAGACCTGGAGCGGGTTGATCACTGGCGCCCTCGCACCTGCCCTGGTGGGCTATGCTTTCGCCTACGCACTCGGCGGCACTTCGCCCTGGCGATTGGCCGGCGTAAGCATTGGCCTTGCGCTGGCGTGTCAGATAGGCGACTTGCTTGAGAGTGCGGTCAAACGCCATTTCGGGGCCAAGGACATGAGCCAGCTTATCCCCGGCCATGGCGGGCTGTTCGACCGCATCGATAGCCTCTTGCTCGCTTCGGTCGTGGCTGCTCTCATTGCCCTGCGCCAACCAGGATCCCCTGGCGCTGGACTTCTTATCTGGTGAAGGCGGTAGTCCTGTTTTCCTCCGTGACAGCCACACAAAGCGCGCCCCGCGCGCAAGCCAAGGCGCCGCGCCGGATCTCGATCCTCGGCGCCACCGGCTCCATTGGCGAGAGCACCCTCGACCTCGTCGGACGTGATCCACAAGCCTATAAAGTGGTCGCCCTCACCGGCGGCAAGAACGCGGCAAGGCTTGCCGAACTTGCCATTCTGCATCGCGCCGAGTTTGCGGTGCTTGCAGACCCGAAGGGCTACGCCGATCTCAAAGCGGCGCTCGCCGGCACAGGCATAGAAGCAGCCGCCGGCGAGGCGTCGTTGCTGGAAGCGGCGAGCCGTCCGGCCGACTGGGTCATGGCGGCGATTGTCGGTGCGGCCGGCCTGAAGCCGACGCTCCGCGCCGTCCGTCAAGGCACCGCGACCGCACTCGCCAACAAGGAATGCCTCGTCTCGGCCGGCTCGATCTTCATGGCCGAGGTGGCGCGGCACGGCACGACACTCCTTCCGGTGGACTCGGAGCATTCCGCCGCGCTCCAAGCCATGACCGGCACGGCGCCCGAGCGCATCGAGCGTGTTTGCATTACGGCTTCGGGCGGTCCCTTCCGCACCTGGAGCTTGCAGCAGATGGCCGCTGCCGAACCCGAGCAAGCTCTCGCTCACCCGAACTGGTCCATGGGCCCGAAGGTGACGATCGATTCCGCGACGCTAATGAACAAAGGTCTCGAATTGCTCGAGGCCCACTATCTCTTCGATCTCCCGCCCGAGAAGCTCGACGTCGTGGTCCATCCCCAGTCCATCGTCCATTGCCTCGTCTACATGAGTGATGGTGCGGTGCTTGCCCAGCTCTGCTGTCCCGACATGCGGACGCCCATCGCCTATAGCCTCGCCTGGCCCGAGCGCATGCACGTTCCCAACAGGCGCCTCGATCTCGCCGAGTTGGGCGCGCTCACGTTCGAGGCGCCGGATCTCCAGCGCTTCCCGGCCTTGCGTTTGGCCAAGGAGGCTTTGGCGGCAGGCGGAAGCGCCGGAACCGTCCTCAACGCCGCCAACGAGGTGGCGGTCGCCGCGTTTCTCGACAAGCGCATCGGCTTTCTCGCTATCGCCGGGTTGGTGGAGGCGACGCTCGTTGCGTGTAGCGACTTGATCGGCCTCGCGCCTCGATCCGCGGACGACGTGCTCGACATCGATACCGAGGCACGGTCGCGCGCCCGCGGCTGGCTTGCGCGGTTTGCATAACCCGCCCTAGCGGGCTAAGAAGGGTCCAATTCACGAGGTAACCTGGCTTATGGACACGATAATTCAGCTTTCCGGCTTCGGCGACACCATCCTCGGCTACCTCATTCCTTTCCTGTTCGTTCTCACCGTGGTGGTGTTCGTCCACGAGCTTGGCCACTTCCTCGTGGCCCGCTGGTGCGGCGTCGCCGTCAAGGTGTTTTCGATCGGCTTCGGTCCCGAGATTTTTGGATTCTACGATCGCCACGGCACGCGCTGGCGTGTGTCCTGGATTCCGCTCGGCGGCTACGTGAAGTTCATCGACGATGAGAATGTCGCGAGCGCAAGCGGTCGCAAGGCCTACGAGGCTCTCCCCGAGGAGGAACGCAAGCGGAGCTTCCAAGGCAAGCCGCTGGCGCAGCGCGCGGCCATCGTCGCAGCCGGCCCGATCGCCAACTTCCTTCTGGCAATCGTCATCTTCACCGCCATCTTCAGCGCCTTCGGCGAGCGCATCACCGCCGCCAAGGTCGATGCCATAAGCCCTGGCAGCGCCGCCGAGCGTGCCGGCTTCAAGCCCGGGGATCGCGTGATCAGCATCGACGGCACGGAAATCAATAGCTTCGCCGCGATGCAGCGTATCGTCGCCATGAGCCCCGACCAGGCGCTGCACTTCGTCGTCGACCGCGGTGGAGCGGCCGTAGACATTGCCGCGACGCCGGAACGCAAGGAGATCACCGACCGCTTCGGCAATACCTTGCGAATCGGTCTTCTCGGCATTCAGCGGAGCGCCTCGCCGGACGACTGGACCCTGGAGCGCCACGATCCCCTGACGGCCTTCGTCATGGCGAACAAGGAGACCTATTTCGTCATCTCCCGCTCGCTCGGTTATCTCTATGACGTGATCACGGGGAGGGAGGCCGCCGACCAGCTCGGAGGTCCGCTCCGTATCGCTCAAGTATCGGGACAGGTGGCGACCGCCGGATTTATTGCGCTACTCAATCTCGCCGCCATCATCTCCGTCAGTATTGGTCTAATAAATCTCTTTCCAATACCGATGCTCGACGGCGGTCATCTTCTGTTCTACGGAATTGAGGCAATCAGAGGCCGGCCGCTCAGTGAATCCACACAAGAGATCGGTTTCCGCATTGGCCTCGCCTTCGTTCTCATGTTAATGATCTTCGCGACCTGGAACGATCTGATTCATTTGAAGTTTTTGTGATCAGGGGTTGCAGGAAAGGGCTCTTAGCGGGGACCGCGAGGTCCCCGCAGTTGTGACGGAATTGAACCAAAAATCGGCCACAAAACGTGGCCACTTTCGATCTCAAGGCATTTTTGCCTTTGGGGTCGGCTTGAGGGGAAGACACCAGCAATGGTGCGGTGGACGTTGGCCAGAGGGCTGCTTGCAGCCCTCCTTGTGTTGAATAGCGTCCCGCTTTCGCTGGGTGTCAGCGCAAGCTTTGGCGGGCTTTCCGCCTTTGCCCAGGGCGCCGTCATCCAATCCATCGTCGTGGAGGGTAACCGGCGCGTCGAGCCGGAGACTGTGCGCTCCTACCTAACCTTCTCCTCCGGCGATTCTTACGACCCCGCCGAGGTCGACCAATCCTTGAAGACCCTCTTTGCCACCGGCCTGTTCCAGGACGTGCGCATCAGGCGCCACGGCGCCACCATCGTCGTCGTCATTGTCGAAAACCCCATCGTCAACCAGGTGGCCTTCGAGGGAAACCGGGAGATCGATGACGAGACGCTCGCCTCGGAGGTGCAGCTCAAGCCGCGGGCCGTCTATACCCGCGCCCGGGTGCAAGCCGACGTGCAGCGCATTCTCGGTCTTTACCGCCGCACGGGGCTCTATGCCGCCCAGGTGGACCCCAAGATCATCAACCTCGACAACAACCGTATTGATGTCGTGTTCGAGATCCGTGAAGGACCGTCGACCAAGGTCCGCGCCATCAACTTCATCGGCAATCACGCTTTCAGCGATTCTCAGCTGCGCTTCATAATCACCACAACGCGCACTAATCTGCTGAGCTTCCTCAAGAACACTAACATCTACGATCCCGACCGCCTCAATCTCGATCGCGAGCTTTTGCGCCAGTTCTATATGAAGAACGGCTACGCCGATGCCCGCATCCTATCGGCAACTGCCGATCTCGATCGTGACGGGCGCGGCTTCTTCATTACCTTCACCATCGAGGAGGGAGAGCGCTACCGGTTCGGCTATATCGATATCGAGAGCGCGCTGCCATCGCTGAATGTCGATGAACTGCGCGGCGTCATCCTGACCAGACCAGGACGCTGGTACAATGCCGAGAAAGTCGAGAAGACCGTTGAGGCTTTGACCGTCAAGGTTTCTCAGCAGGGCTACGCATTCGGCCAGGTCCGCCCGCGCTTCGAGCGCGACGAGGCGACCCACACGATGAACGTGATCTACGTCATCGAAGAGGGCCCGCGTGTCTATATCGAGCGCATCAACATCGTCGGCAATTTCCGCACTCAGGACGATGTGATCCGGCGACAATTCCGCCTTGCCGAAGGCGATGCATATAATCGCCTGCTCGTCGAAGCCGCCCGTAAGAGACTGAGGGCGTTAGGGTTTTTCAAGTCCGTGGATATTGAGACCGAGCCCGGTAGCGCGGCGGATCGTGTTGTCCTTGTGGTCAAGGTGGTCGAGCAGCCTACGGGCGAACTTTCCTTCGGTGTCGGGTATTCCACGAGCGAGGGTGTGATCGGCGATATCAGCATCACTGAACGCAACCTCATGGGTAAGGGGCAGTATGTGCGTCTTGGCTTCTCCGGTAGCCTCGAGCGCGCGCAGGTCGACTTCAGCTTCACCGAGCCCAACTTCCTGGACCGCAACATGGCGGCCGGCTTCGATCTTTTCTACAAGACCGTCGACCTGCGCGACGTGGCATCGTTCAGCCAGCAGAACGCCGGTGGCAATCTCCGTGTCGGCTTCCCAATCGCCGACAACACCCAGATGGGTTTGCGCTATAGATTGGAGCAAGAAGAAATCTTCGACGTGACTAGGAACGCCTCGTTGGCAGTGAAGGATGCAGCCGAGGAAGGCGCTGTACTTGTCTCCAGCGTCGGCTATACCGTCGCCTACGATACCCGCAACGTGCCGCAATCGCCATCCAGCGGTATTTTTGCGTCTTTCTCTCAGGACTTTGCCGGCGTCGGCGGCGATGTGAATTACATCCGGTCCGTGGCGGACGCTCGTGGCTATTATCCCGTCACCAACAAAATCACCCTGGTGGGGCGTGTCCAGGGCGGCGTCATCGAAGGATGGGGCGGCGACGATTTGCGGCTTACCGATCTGTTTTTCAAAGGCGGTGAAACGATCCGCGGCTTCAAGAGAGCCGGCTACGGCCCGCGCGATGCGTGCGAGAACCCCATTACCGGCAAGCGGGTGGGCGATTGCCGGCGGGACTCTCTAGGCGGCAAGGTCTTCTGGGCGTCGACGGCCGAACTGCGCTTCCCGTTTCCGTTGATCCCCGACAATTTGGGGATGCAGGGTGCCATCTTTATCGACGCCGGCACGCTTTATGACCCAAGCGAGCGCGCATTGCAGGCGGTGGAGGAGGAAGGCAGCTTCATCTTCGATAGCTCGGATATCCGCCTGTCTACCGGCTTCAGCATCATTTGGCAGTCGCCCCTTGGCCCGCTCCGCGCCGATATCGCCGAGGCGTTGCTTAAGGCCGATTTCGACCGGACCGAGCTTTTCCGCTTCGGCGCCTCAACAAACTTCTAAAGTACGCGACTTCGGTTTATGGCTTCGCACCATGGTTCATGCTGCGTCGCCGAAGCTGGAGACCTGATGGAACACCCGGGTTTTTTCGAACGGGCAGGCCCGTTCCCCTTGCACGCGGTCGCCGAAACCACAGGCGCCGAGGTCAGGGATGGAACCGATGCCGGCATTCTGATCAAAGACGTGCGCCCGCTCGACACCGCAGGTCAGGGTGACCTGTCTTTCATCGACAATCCGAAATATCTGCCACTCCTGGACAAGGCTGGCGCCAGCGCCTGCCTGGTCGCGCCGAAATTTGTCGACAAAGTCCCGTCCGCCGTCGTTCCGCTTGTCACGCCCGAGCCCTACCAGGGCTTCGCCAAGGCGCTCACCCTGTTCTACCCGGCCGCGTTGCGGCCAAAAACCGCACATAGTGGCTCTCCTGCGACCGCTGGTCATATCCACCCGAGTGCGCATATCGAGCCCGATGTCACCGTCGAACCTGGAGCAGTGATCGGGCCGGAAGCGCACATTGGGCGGGGTACAACCATCGCCGCGGGGAGCGTTGTGGGCTACCGCGTGCATATTGGCCGCGACAGCTATATCGGGCCGAATGCGTCCATCACCCACGCCCTAATCGGCAACCGGGTCACGATCCATGCCGGGGTCGCCATCGGCCAGGACGGATTCGGCTTTGCCATGGGAAGGGCGGGTCACCTCAAGGTGCCCCAAATCGGCAGGGTCATAGTCCAGGACGACGTCGAGATCGGGGCCAACTCGACCATCGACCGCGGAGCCTTGCGCGACACAATTGTCGGCGAGGGCACGAAAATTGATAATCTTGTGCAAATCGGGCACAACGTCGTGATCGGAAGGCATTGCATCATCGTGGCCCAAACCGGTATTTCGGGCAGCTCTGAACTTGGGGATTTTGTGGCTCTTGGCGGGCAGGTGGGCGTCGTAGGCCACGTCAAGATCGGCGCTGGCGCCCAGATCGCCGGGAGCAGTAATGTAAGGGGCGATGTGCCACCGGGCGCACGTTGGGGCGGCACCCCGGCCAAGCCGGTAAGGCTGTGGTTCAGGGAGCTGACGCTTCTGCGGCTGCTCGCCGAGCGCAAGGATTTGAAACTTGATCAGAGCCAAGGCGGGAAGGGCGAGTAGCCGTGAACCTGTACCGAAGGAGCCGGTCCGAATGAACGAGAGCGGGGTCAAGGCGAAGCCCGGTACGGCGGAAATCGCCGACATCATGAAGCTTTTGCCGCATCGCTATCCTTTCTTGCTCGTCGACCGCATCGTCGACATGGATGGAGACCGCTCGGCTACAGGCATCAAGAACGTGACCGCCAATGAGCCATATTTTCAGGGGCATTTCCCCGGTAATCCCGTCATGCCCGGCGTGCTTCTCATCGAAGGCATGGCTCAGACCGCCGGTGCGCTCTGCATGCGCTTTCTTGACGAGTTCAAAGAGCCCCCTCTCGTTTACTTCATGGCGATCGACAAGGCGCGCTTTCGCCGCCCCGTAGTCCCAGGCGATACGATCAAGTATCACGTGCAGAAGATGCGCAATCGCGGACGCGTGTGGCGCTTTCGCGCCCAGGCCCACGTCGACGGCAATCTCGTTGCCGAGGCGGAGGTTAGTGCCGTGATTGTAGAGACCGAGACGTAGCCGGGCGCAGCATGGCAAATATCCATGCGACCGCTGTGGTCGATCCAAGCGCCAGACTTGGAGCGAATGTCGAAATCGGCCCCTTCTGCCTCGTCGGCCCCCATGTCGAGCTTGGCGAAGGCGTGGTCGTGCATTCCCATGTTGTGATCGTGGGCCGGACCGCCCTCGGTCCCGGTTGCAAGGTGTTTCCCTTCGCCTCGGTCGGCCAAACACCTCAGGACGTCAAGTTTCATGATGAGCCCAGCACGCTTACCATCGGCGCGAATGCCACTATTCGCGAGCACGTCACCATCAATCCTGGAACCGAAGGGGGCGAGATGGCGACGCGCGTGGGGTCCAACTGCCTTTTGATGATCGGCGCCCATGTGGCGCATGACTGTCAGATTGGCGACAATGTGACTTTGGTCAACGGCGTGACTCTGGGGGGTCATGTTTCGATCGGGGAGGGGGCCATCATCGGCGGTCTTTCCGCCGTTCACCAATTTGTGCGCATCGGCGCCTACTCCTTCGTCGGCGGCATGTCCGGCGTCGCCGCCGACCTCATTCCCTTCGGCATGGCGCTTGGCAACCGCGCCAACTTGAGCGGCCTCAACATCGTCGGCCTGAAGCGCAAAGGTTTTCCACGCGAGCAGATCCACGAGCTGCGCCAAGCCTACCGTATGTTGTTCTCAAGCGAGGGAACACTGAAGGAGCGCCTGGAGGACGTCGAGTCCATGTTTGCCAAGAATCCGCTCGCGAAACAGATCATCGACTTCATCAAGAGCGATTCCGACCGGTCTTTCTGCGTACCGAACAATGTCTCAACGCCGAGCCGCTGACAGTTGCGGAACCGATCGTGCCTGACACAACGAGAATCCAGGGGCCCCTAGGCATCATCGCAGGGCGAGGTCCCTTGCCATGCGTCCTGGCCGAGGCGGCAATCGCGCGCGAGATTCCGCTGCACATCGTCGGGATCCGTGGCGAAGCGCGCGAGGACATCGAGCGCTTTCCCCACACCTGGATAAAGTGGGGTGAAATCGGCAAGATGTTTCGGGCGCTGGAAAAGAACGGTTGCGGTGATCTTGTCATCATTGGCGGTGTAAACCGTCCCGATTTCGGCAATATCCGGTTCGATCTCGGCGCCATCAAGACCGTCCCATTTATCCTTAGCCTCGGCCAAGGCGGCGACGATCACGTGCTGTCGCGAATCGTGCAATTCTTCGAGGATGAAGGTTACCGCGTGCACGGCGCCGGCGATGTCGCGCCGGAGCTCTTGGCAGGCGAGGGATCTCTCAGCGCCAAAGGCCCCTCCGTCGAGGAGCAGGCCGATATCCACATTGCGATGAAGGTCGTGCGCGCTCTTGGCCCTCTTGACGTGGGCCAAGCCGCCGTCGTCGCCAAAGGCCATGTGATAGCAGTAGAGGCCGCCGAGGGGACCGATGCGATGCTCCAGCGCTGCGCGGACTTGCGCAGACTGGGGCGCACGCGTGGCGCGCGGTCTGGCGTTCTGGTCAAGGCGCCGAAGCCGGGACAGGAGGAGCGAGTCGACATGCCCACGATCGGCCCGGAGACTGTGCGCAAGGCGGCGGCCGCTGGGCTCGCCGGCATTGCCGTCGCAGCAGGCCACGTGTTGATGGCCGAACGCGCGGCGACCATCGAAGCCGCGAACGAGGCCAAGCTGTTCCTCGTGGGAGAGCCTTGGGACGACAACGGCGCGCGGGAGCCCTCAAATCTCGACTGACTGCCGGGGTCAGCGTGCTTCCATCGGCACATACTTGCGCTCGGTGGCGCCCGTATAGAGCTGGCGCGGCCGGCCGATTCGCTGTGATGGGTCTTCGATCATTTCCATCCACTGGGCGATCCAACCCACCGTACGTGCGATCGCGAACAGCACCGTGAACATGTCGGTCGGGAACCCAAGCGCCTTGAGCGTAATGCCGGAATAGAAGTCGATATTCGGATAGAGCTTCTTCTGGATAAAGTACTCGTCGGAAAGCGCGATCCGCTCCAGCTCCAGCGCCACCTTGAGAATCGGATCGTTATGATGGCCGACCGCCTCGAGCACCTCGTGGCAGGTCTTCTGCATGATCTTCGCCCGCGGATCGTAATTCTTGTATACGCGGTGGCCGAATCCCATGAGCCGGAAGGAGTCGTTCTTGTCCTTCGCGCGCGCAATGTATTCCGGGATGCGATCGACCGTGCCGATCTCCTGTAGCATCATCAGCGCCGCCTCGTTGGCACCCCCATGAGCCGGTCCCCAGAGACACGCGATGCCGGCCGAGATACAGGCAAACGGGTTGGCCCCGGACGAGCCAGCGAGCCGCACCGTCGACGTCGAGGCATTCTGCTCGTGGTCGGCATGGAGGATGAAAATCCGCCGCATGGCGCGGGTCAGCACCTCGTCGACGACATACTCCTCGCACGGCACGGCAAAACACATTCTAAGAAAGTTGGCCGAGTAATCGAGATCGTTCTTCGGATAAACGAAGGGCTGGCCGATTGAGTACTTGTAGGCCATCGCGGCGATCGTGGGCATTTTGGCGATCATGCGCACGCTTGCCATATCGCGCTGCTTCGGATCCCTGATGTCGATCGAGTCGTGATAGAAGGCCGAGAGCGCGCCGACCACGCCCACCATGACGGCCATGGGATGCGCGTCACGGCGGAAGCCGGTGTAGAACCGGGTCATCTGCTCGTGCACCATAGTGTGCCGCGTGATGCGCTGCTTGAAAGCCTCGTTCTGCTCGTAGGTAGGCAGTTCCCCGTAGAGCAGGAGATAGGCCGTCTCGAGGAAGGTGCAGTGCTCCGCGAGCTGGTCGATGGGGTAGCCGCGATAGAGCAGAATCCCCTTGTCGCCGTCGATAAAGGTGATCTTCGACTCGCAGCTCGCCGTCGAGGTGAAGCCAGGGTCGTAAGTGAAACAGCCGGTGTCCTGGTAAAGCGACGTGATGTCGATTACGTCTGGGCCGAGCGTACCCTTGCGGACGGGCAGATCATGCCGCGCGCTCGCGACCGTGAGGGACGCCTCATCGGCGGCTTCCTTCGGCCGGTAGTCCTCTGCGACGCTCATCTCAAAACCTCCTGCCCCCTTAGGGGCGAAGGGACCGAATGCGCCTACGACATATCACTTCCGGCCGCAGTTCAGGCCCCGCGAATTGGATTTTTGCACTGCCGCATAATCGCGTTGAATCTATCGCAGCGCAACACAGATACATGCTCAAATGTTAAGCATCATGACACTGGCGAAATCTGATCGCTGATGCGCCCGAGGGCCTCGTCTCGCCCAAGAACCTCAAGCACATCAAAGATCCCAGGAGAGGTCGACTGGCCGGTCAAGGCCGCACGCACCGGTTGGGCGACTTTCCCAAGCTTGCGGCCGGTCTCCTCGGCGAATCCGCGAACGCAGGCCTCGAGTACTTCCGCCGTCCATGGCTCGACGGCTGCGAGCTTGGGCAGCATATCCGCCAACGTCTCACGCCCGGCCGAATCCAGCAACTTAGTGGCAGACTCATCCAGCTGAAGCGGACGCTTGGCGAAGAGGAACGCCGCATTATCGAGGAGTTCGACCAGCGTCTTGGCCCGTTCCTTCAGTCCAGGCATGGCGCGCTCCAATTTGTGCCAGCCGTCCGGTCCGATGCGCTCGGCAAGCGCTCCGCCGTCGGGGAGGTCTGGGACCAGCGCTTTAAGGTGGCCGACGATTTCCGGGTCCGACATAGCCCGCAGATAATGGCCGTTCAGGTTTTCAAGTTTGGCGAAATCGAACCGCGCCGCCGAACGGCCTATGGCATCGAGGTCGAACCAGGCGATCATCTCCTCGGTCGATATGATCTCGGCATCGCCGTGGCTCCAGCCGAGGCGCACGAGATAGTTGCGGAGCGCTGCGGGTAGATAGCCCATCTCGCGGTACGCCTCGACGCCGAGCGCGCCGTGCCGCTTGGAGAGTTTGGCGCCATCGGGCCCGTGGATCAGCGGTACATGGGCGTAGACCGGCGTCTCCCAGCCGAGCGCCTTGAAGATTTGAGTCTGCCGCGCGGCATTGGTGAGATGATCGTCGCCGCGGATCACGTGGGTGATACCCATGTCGTGATCGTCGACCACAACCGAAAGCATATAGGTCGGTGAGCCATCGCTGCGGAGCAGGACGAGATCGTCGAGATCTTTGTTGGCGAAAACCACGCGCCCCTGGACCCGATCCTCGATGACGGTTTCGCCTTCGCGCGGAGCCTTGAAGCGGATCGCGGGTGCTCTACCGGCCGGCGCCTCGCTGTGAGCGCGGTCGCGCCACGTGCCGTCATAACCCGGAGCGCGGCCCTCAGCCCGGGCCCTGTCGCGCATCGCCTGGAGTTCCTCCGGCGTCGCGTAACAGCGATAGGCTTTGCCCTCGGCGAGCAGCGTCTCGGCGATCTGCCGATGCCGCTCAGCCCGCGACAATTGATAGACGGGCTCGCCGTCCCAGTGCAGCTCGAGCCAGCGCAACCCGTCGAGAATGGCGAGGATCGCCCCTTCGGTGGAGCGCGCCTGGTCGGTGTCCTCGATGCGGAGCAGCATCTTGCCGCCCTTGGCCTTGGCGTAGAGCCAGTTGAACAGGGCTGTGCGTGCACCGCCGATGTGAAGATACCCGGTCGGCGACGGCGCAAAGCGGGTGATGACGGTTTCAGCCATGGAATGGAGGGAGTTCTCTGCGGTCTAGGGGCAAAGTTGCGCGTGGTGTAGCATGGGGACGCGGTGCGGGGTAAGGGCAGGGGCGAGGTCCCTCTGCCGGTTCTGGGCATGGGCCATGCCGGACCGGGACGAAGAGGCATGGGGCGTCGAAGGCCCTAGGCGGGGGCGAGGCGGCCTTATCGAGGCCGGTCTCTTCTCCGCCGCGCGCGCGCTTGAAGCTGAGGCCGACCGCTGGTTCCTGTGGCTCCCGGTGCTCTTCGCTGCCGGCATCGTGGCCTACTTCGCGCTGACCGACGAGCCTGATCCACGCATCGCCGTCGCCCTCGTGATTGGGGCGCTCGGGCTTTGCCTCACGTTTCGCCATGCGCCCTTGGGTGTTGCACTCTGCGGCGCGTTCCTCGCATTCGCGCTCGGCTTCGCCGTCGCCAAGCTTCGCACGGAGATGGTACACGCGCCGGTGCTCGTAAACGAGCTCCGCTACGTTCCCGTCACCGGCTTTGTCGAGGAAGTCGAGCGCCGTCCTAATGGACGCGCGCGACTGACCCTGCGCATCATCACTCTCGGTGACCTCGACGCGAGCATGCGTCCCCATCGCGTGCGCGTGAGCTTCCCGACCTCTCATGATGCAGGACCTGCGACCGGTGAGGCCGTCGCTCTGCGCGCCACGCTCGGCCCGCCGCCGGAGCCCGTAGAACCTGGCGGCTTCGACTTCGGGCGGCAAGCCTGGTTCGCGCAGATCGGCGCGGTCGGCTACGCCACCAGTCGCATCGCGCCCCTCGAAGGAGCGCCAGTACCGCCTTGGAGTTTGCGCGCCTGGTCCGTGATCGACGCGCTCCGCGCGCGCGTCAACGCGCGCATCCATACAGCGTTGCCCACAGAGACCGGCGCGGTCGCCATGGCCCTCATAACAGGCGAGCGGGGCGGCATTCCGCAAGAGCTTACCCAGGCCATGCGTGATTCCGGCCTCGCCCATATCCTCGCCATCTCGGGACTGCACATGGTGATTATGGCCGGCACCGTGTTCTGGTTGGTGCGCGCGCTGCTCGCGCTGTCGCCGGGCCTTGCGCTTCACTCCCCCATCAAGAAATGGGCTGCGGCCGTCGCTCTGGCAGCCGCGACGTTCTACCTCGCACTCTCTGGTGCCTCGGTGCCGACGGTCCGCGCCTGGATCATGATGGGCATCATGCTCATCGCCGTCATGCTTGACCGCCCGGCGATCACCATGCGCAACGTGGCGCTTGCGGCCATCGCCATTCTCGTCGTGGCGCCGGAATCGCTGTTCGATCCGAGCTTCGAGATGTCGTTCGCGGCGGTGGTCGCGCTCGTGGCCCTCTATGAGTGGCTCTCCGCTCGCAACAGGATTCGCCTTTTCGACGTGAGCCCGCTCTGGCGCGGCCTCCGTAAAGGCGGTGCCCTCGCGTTCGGCGCTGCCGCCACCACCTTGGTCGCCGGTACGGCCGTGGCACCGTTCGCCGTCTATCACTTCCATCGCATGACCCATTTCAGCCTCGTGGCCAACCTGGTGGCGGCGCCGCTCGTCAGCCTTCTGATTATGCCCATGGCGTTGCTCGCACTAATCGCCATGCCGTTCGGCCTCGAGGCGTGGCCGCTCTACGCCATGGGCTTCGGCATCGAGCTTATGGTCGGCACCGGCCGATGGGTGGCGTCATGGCCGGGCGCCGTTTCCATCCTGCCCCGAATTTCGGGCACGGCGCTCGCGCTCATCGTTCTCGGCGGGCTGTGGCTTTGTCTGTGGCGGACGCGCATGCGCGCCCTCGGCCTCGTCATCGCCGCGCTCGGTCTCGTCCTCGCGCCTGCATCTAACCGTCCCGATGTCCTTATCGAGCGGGAAGGTGCGACCGCCGCGCTGCGGTCGGACGGCGGCAATCTGGTCTTCCCGCCGGCGACGGCTGCGACCTATAGCGTGGAGAACTGGCTCCTCGCCGACGGCGACGACCGCGACCCAAACACGATTTCGGGCGAGGGGGCATTTCGTTGCGACCCGCTTGGCTGCATCGGCCAGGTGAAGGGCAAGACCGTCGCCCTCGTGCGCCATCCCGGCGCGCTGGAGGAGGACTGCCGCGTGGCCGACATCGTCATCGCCCCGTTCACCATCCAGAAGAGATGCCGCACCAGGGTCATCGTCGACCGGCGCATGTTGCGGGAGGCCGGCGCGCACGCGCTCTATATCGAAGGCCTGTCGATCCGTGCCGAGACGGTGGCGCAGGCCCGCGGCAAGCGGCCCTGGGCGCGTAGCGCCGATTGAGCGAAGTAGGAACCGGCTAGTAGCGGCGGATGAGCCCCACGAGGCGCCCTTGCACCCGCACCCTGTCCGGGCCGAAGATGCGGGTCTCGTAAGCCGGATTGGCCGCCTCGAGCGCGATGGAGTCGCCCCGGCGGCGCAAGCGCTTCAAGGTTGCCTCCTCCTCGTCGACGAGGGCCACGACGATATCGCCATTGGTGGCGTCCTCGCATTTCCGCACGATGATGGTGTCGCCTTCGAGGATGCCTGCCTCGATCATGGAGTCGCCTTTGACCTCGAGCGCGTAGTGCTCGCCTCTGCTCAAGAGCTCTGGCGGCACCTCGATGGTCGAAAGCCTGGTCTGGATCGCCTCGATGGGAACGCCCGCGGCGATCCGGCCCATGACGGGCACGGCGACGGTCTGGGGCATGGCCTCGCCCTCGGCCACTTGCGGCACCCGCCCCAGACTCCCTTCGATCACGCTCGGCGAGAAGCCGCGTGAGCGTGCGGCAATGCTCTGGGGTACAGATTCCGGCAGCCTGATGATCTCCATGGCCCGCGCGCGGTGGGGCAGGCGGCGCACAAAGCCGCGCTCCTCGAGCGCCGTGATCAGCCGGTGGATGCCCGATTTCGACTTAAGGTCTAGGGCCTCCTTCATCTCATCGAAGGACGGCGGCACGCCCGACTCCTTCAACCGCTCATGGATGAACATGAGAAGCTCTTTCTGCTTCGGTGTGAGCATCTGGTCCCCTTTGAGCGATCAGGAAGCGCGCCTTCCAAGCCTGGCGCGATTCGGTGCCTCGCCTGTACAAATCATGAACAGTTTATATGTTCTATTTGTGTTCCGCAAGCCGCTTGACCACAAAATGCGGTGGCCAGAGGGGCAGCGCGGAGCTTGCTCGCGCGATTCGGGTTTCCGGCGTCTTAATTGGCGGCATTGGCGGCGCTATTAGCGGCATTGGCGATGCTATTGGCGGCATTGGCGGCGTTGGCGGACGCATTCACGCCTTGAGCGGGATGATCTTCACCCGCGCCCCCTTTGGCGCCGGCGGCGCGTGCGGCGGCCGCACGATGAGGCAGTCGGCCTCGGCGAAGGCTGCGACCAGGGATGAGTCCTGCGAGGGCAGGGCGCGCACAACTCGTTCTCCGTCCTCGCGCCAGGAGGACGTCGCCCGCATGTAATGTTGGCGCGGGCCGTTCGCCTCCAAGTCCTCGCCGAGAACCGCCAGAGGCAACGGCCGGTCGTCTACGGTAAGCCCAAGCAACGCGTGGAGCATCGGCACCAGGAACACATAGCCGCAGACCAGCGCCGAGACGGGATTGCCGGGCACGCCGAGCAGCCGCTGCTCGCCGAGCCGGCCAAAGAATGTCGGCTTGCCAGGCCGCATCGCGACCTTCGCGAAGGCGAGGTCAAGACCTTCACCGCGGAGGGTCTCGACCACGAGATCGTGCTCACCCACGGAGGCGCCGCCGATGGTGACGAGAATGTCAGCCCCCCCGCCCGTCCGCGCGAGTGTGACGATGCTCTCCGGATCGTCCTTGGCAATGCCGAGAAGCACCACCTCGCCGCCTTGCGCCTCGATGAGGGCTGCGAGCCCATATGGAACCGAGGAGACAATCTGGTCTGCGCCAAGCACGGTGCCCGGCGATGCCACCTCATCCCCCGTGGCGAGAATGGCGACCTTGGGCTTGCGGCGCACGGTAAGCTCGGCGTGGTTCATGGAAGCCGCGAGCATCAGCGCCCGGGGGTTGAGCCGCGTGCCGGCGCGGAGAAGCACCTCACCCTCCTTGAAGTCCTGCCCACGCGGGCGGATGTGCTGGCCTGGCACGGCGTGCTTCACGACGACCCCATTTCCCGCCGCCTCGGCATCCTCCTGAATGACGATGGTGTCGGCGCCGTCCGGCACCGGCGCGCCGGTAAAGATACGCACCGCTTCGCCGCGCTCCAGGCGTCCTCTAAAGCCGGCGCCTGCCGCGGACTCGCCCACGACCTTGAGCGTCGCCGGCAAGGCAGCCACGTCGGCGGCGCGGACGGCATAGCCGTCCATGGCCGATGCATCGAATGGCGGCTGCGTGAGTCTGGCGGCGAGATCCTCGGCAAGCACTCGTCCGTGCGCTTGGCCAATCAGCACGCGCTCTGTCCCGAGCGGCGCGAGCCCCTTCAACACGCGGGCGAGAGCTTCATCGACAGACAGCATCTTGCTTCAGCGCGCGTGGAAATCGCCGGAGCGGCCGCCGGTCTTTTCGACGAGGCGGATACCGGAGAACGACATCGCCCGGTCCACTGCCTTGCACATGTCGTAGATGGTGAGGCAGGCGATCGACACTGCCGTTAGCGCCTCCATCTCAACGCCGGTCTTGCCTTCAACCTTGGCCGTCGCCTCCACCCTGAGGCCGGCCGGCTCGCGCGATGGCGTGAAGTCGACGGTGACTTGCGTCAAGGGCAGGGGATGGCAGAGTGGGATCAGCTCGGCCGTGCGCTTGGCGGCCATGATACCGGCGATGCGCGCCGTGGCGAGCACGTCGCCTTTCGGGGCCTTGCCTTCGAGGATGAGGTCGAGGGTCTCCGGCGCCATGGCGACGAAGCCTTCGGCGATCGCAGTACGCGAGGTCACGGCTTTGTCCGAGACGTCGACCATGCGCGCCTCGCCCTTGTCATTGAGGTGAGACAGCCGCGCACTCATGGCGCCACCTCCGCAGAGACTGGCGCGCCGGTAAGAAGCGCGCGCGTGGCCGCCGCGACGTCCTTCTGCCGCATCAAGCTCTCGCCCACCAGGAAGGCCCGCACTCCCGCGCCTGCGAGTCGTGTCAGGTCGACGTGGCTAAAGATGCCGCTCTCGGCCACCACCATGCGGTCCGCCGGCACGCGGGAGCTGAGCCGCTCCGTGGTAGCAAGCGTCGTGTCGAAGGTCTTCAAGTCGCGGTTGTTGATGCCGACGAGCGGCGTGTCGAGACGGAGCGCGCGGTCGAGCTCTTGCTCGTCATGTACCTCGGCAAGGACACCCATGCCGAGACCTTGCGCGGCATTTTCCAAATCGTGCGCAAGTGCGTCGTCCACCGCCGCCATGATGATGAGGATGCAGTCGGTACCAAGCACGCGGGCCTCAAGCACTTGGTAGGGGTCGATCATGAAGTCCTTGCGCAGCACGGGCAGTCCGCACGCCGCGCGCGCCATCGTCAGATACTCGGAGCATCCTTGGAACGAAGGCCCGTCCGTTAGGACCGAGAGGCAGGCCGCGCCGCCCGCCTCATAAGCGACTGCGAGCGTCGGGGGATCGAAGTCCGCGCGAATGAGGCCCTTGGACGGGCTCGCCTTCTTGATCTCGGCGATGAGGCCAAAGCCGCCCCTGGCGATGCGGTCACGCAGGGCGCCTACGAACGGCCGAACCGGCGGCGCGGCTTCCGCCTTCGCGCGCAAGGCCGGTTCGGGCACAGCAGCCTTGGCCGCTGCGATCTCCTCGCGCTTGTAAGCGAGGATTTTGTCGAGGACGTTCGCCATCGCCTCAGACCTTATCATGGCTGAGCTTAACGAGCGCCTCGAGCACGGCCTTTGCCTTACCGCTATCGATGGAGTCCGCCGCCAACGCCACGCCGTCCCGCAGGGTCTTGGCCTTGCCAGCGACAAGCAACGCTGCCGCCGCATTCAAAAGCACGATATCCCGCAACGGCCCCTGATTGCCTTGCAGCACGGCGCGCAGGTGAGCGGCGTTCTCGGTGGCGTCGCCGCCGACCAGATCTTCGGACTTTGCGTCCGGCAGTCCTGCGTTTCGCGACGAGAGCTTGAAGGTTGAGACCTTGCCCTTGTCGAGCACCGCCACATGGCTGACATCGGTGGTGGTGAGTTCGTCGAGCCCGTCGGCGCCGTGCACCACCCAGGCGCGCTCCACGCCGAGCAGCCCCAGCACGTGCGCGAGCGGTTCCACCCATTTCTCCGCAAACACGCCGACCACCTGGTACTTAGTGGAGGCTGGATTGGCGAGCGGCCCAAGGAGATTGAAGATGGTACGCGTGCCGAGCTCGTTTCTGACCTTCGCCACATGGCGCATGGCGGCGTGATGGGCCGGCGCGAACATGAAGCCTAGCCCGCACTCCGCGATGCAGCGCTCGATGGCCTGAGGGTTACACTCGATATTCACTCCGAGCGCGGTCAGCACGTCCGCCGAGCCTGAGCGCGAGGAGATCGACCGGTTGCCGTGCTTGGCGACCGGCACGCCCGCGCCGGCCACCACGAAGGCGGTGCAAGTGGAAATGTTGTGCGTGCCTTTAGCATCGCCGCCGGTGCCGCACGTGTCGATGGCGCCTTCGGGTGCGCGTACCGGCACGGCCTTGGCGCGCATCACGCGCGCCGCTCCGGCGATTTCCTCCACCGTTTCACCGCGCACATGCATGCCGAGCAGCAGCGCGCCGATCTGCGCCTCGGTCGCGGCCCCCGACATGATCAGCTCGAAGGCTCCGGCGGCTTCGTATTGGTTGAGGGTCTCACCTGCCGCGACTTTGCGGATCGCCGCCCGCAAGTCTGGGGACGTCGTGCTGGCGGCAGGCGCAGGGTTAGAGGGCACCGACCGCTTCTCTATGCCCGGCCCCGCGTGCCCGCCGCTCGACGCGGGCGAGGTCGAGGAAGTTAGCGAGCAGCTGGTGCCCGTGCTCCGAGGCGATGCTCTCCGGGTGGAACTGCACGCCATGCACGGGATAGCGCTTGTGCTGCACGCCCATGATGATGCCGTCGGCCGTCTCGGCCGTGATTTCGAGATCGGCGGGGAGGGTGTCGCGCTCGACCACGAGCGAGTGGTAACGCGTGGCGGAGAAGTCCTGCGGCAGGCCGGCGAACACGCCCTTGCCGGTATGGTGCACCTTGGACAGCTTGCCGTGCATGAGATAAGGCGCCCGCACCACGCGGCCGCCATAGACTTGGCCGATGGCCTGGTGGCCGAGGCATACCCCGAGGATGGGCACCACGGGGCCGCCGCGGGCGATCAATTCGAGGCAGATGCCGGCACGGTCGGGATCGCATGGCCCGGGCGAAAGCACGATCGCCTCTGGCGCTTCCGCCAGCACCTCGTCCACGGTGATCTTGTCGTTGCGGTAGACGACCGTACTCGCGCCCAATTCCCCAAGGAAATGAACGAGATTGTAGGTGAAGCTATCGTAGTTATCGATCAGGGTCAGCATGGCTTGGTGTTACGCCCCGGGCCGATAGCCCGTCAAGGTCGAGGGGGATCAGCCGGCGCGGAGCTCTCTTGGCACGAGGAACAGGTTCAAGCTCCCGCTGTTCACGTCGATGCTCGACCATAGCCCCGCCGTGAAGTTGATCACGGCAAGTCCGGCGGTCGGATATTTCTCCCTGAGCCGGTCGCGAACGTGCTTCGGCCCCGAGCCGACAAGATCGAGTGCCAGCGCCTGGATTTCCGGATTGTGACCCACGATCATCACCCGGCTTGCGCCTGGCTGGATCGCGCGCAGTATCTCCAGCATCTCGGCGGGGCTCGCGTGATAGAGCGCATCCTCGTAGGTGACTTTCGGCTCGACCTTGAGCTGGGGTAGTACGAGCGCCAGCGTATCCACCGTGCGCCGCGCCGACGAACACAGCACGAGCTCCGGGTCGATGCCGCGCTCGGCCATCGTCCGGCCCATCAGCGGCGCATCGGCCATGCCCCGCGTGGCGAGCGGCCGCTCGCGGTCCGGCAAGGTGGGGTTCTTCCAGCTCGACTTCGCATGGCGCAGCAGGCTGAGGGTGAGCATCGTTCCGACACCCGCCACTATTGGCCGCGCCTGGCGCGTGCGGCGAAACGCACGGCTACCTCGGCCGCCTTGAACAGCGCGCCCGCTTTGCTCACGCACTCCGCCTGCTCGCGCTCTGGGATGGAATCGGCCACCACCCCGGCGCCTGCCTGCACGTACATGACGCCGTCCTTGACCACCGACGTGCGGAGCACGATGCAGCTATCCATTTCGCCGTCCGCCGAGAAATAGCCGACGCAGCCCGCATAGATGCCGCGCGCCTCGTCCTCGAGCTCGTCGATGATCTCCATGGCGCGCACCTTGGGCGCCCCCGATACGGTGCCCGCCGGAAACCCCGCCATCAGTGCGTCGACCGCATCGAACTTTGGATCGAGCTTTCCTTCGACATTGGAAACGATATGTATGACTTGGCTGTAATACTCGAGGAAGAAGCTGTCGGTGACGCGCACGCTGCCAACCTCCGCCACGCGGCCGACATCATTTCGGCCGAGGTCGAGCAGCATCAGATGCTCGGCGCGCTCCTTGGCGTCGGCGAGCAGCTCCTCGGCAAGAGCCTTGTCCTCGTCCGGCGTGGCGCCGCGCGGTCGCGTGCCGGCGATTGGCCTGATGGTGACCTCGCCCTTGCGCACCCGCACGAGGATCTCCGGGCTGGAGCCCACGACGGCAAATGCGCCGAAGTTGAGGTAGTAGAGGAATGGCGAGGGGTTGACCCGGCGCAGCGCCCGGTAGAGCGCAAACGAAGGCAGCGTAAATGGCGCTTCGAACCGCTGGCTGAGCACGACCTGAAAAATGTCACCCGCCGCGATGTACTCCTTGGCGCGCGCCACCTTGGCCCTATAGGCGTCAGGCGCCGTCGCGGCTTCCGGCTTGGGATGCTCCGCCTCGACGGCGAGCTCGGTCGCATGCGGTAGCGGCCGGTCGAGACGCTCCACCACCAGATTGAGCCGGTCGGCGGCCCGCGCATAGGCGGCCTTGGCGCTGACACCGGCGAGCGGCCGCACGGGGGTCACCACCGTCATCTCGTCTTTGACGCTGTCGAAAATGACGATCAGCGTCGGCCGCACCAGGATGCTGTCCGGGAGACCAAGCGGGTCGGACCTGCCTCCTGGGAGCTCCTCGATGAGCCGAACCGTGTCATAGCCCATATAGCCGAAGATGCCGGCCGCCATGGGGGGCAGCTCATGCGGAAGCTTGATGGCCGACTCCGCCAGCAGCTCCCGCAGCGAGGCGAGCGCGGGCAAAGGGGAGGGCGCGAAGGCGTCGGGATCAGACTGCGGCGACCGGTTGATCTCCGCTCTGTTCCCCTCTGCTCGCCACACGAGGTCCGGCTCGCAGCCGATGATGGAGTAGCGGCCGCGCGCGGCGCCGCCTTCGACCGACTCCAGGAGGAAACTGTGCGGCCGCTCGTTGGCGACCTTCAGCATCGCGGAGACCGGCGTCTCGAGGTCGGCCACGAGCCGCGTCCAAGCCACCTGCGGCACCCCCTCGTCGTAGAGCCGCGCGAAGTCGGTAAAGTCTGGCTCGATCGGAGCGGACCCGTTCCTTTGCGGCAGGGGCGTGACCGAAGCCTGCGCTGGGCTCATGGCTCCTCGCCGGTGCCCACCAGCTTGGCCAAGGCCTGCTGATTGACGCTTACGCCGTAGCGATTTTCCAGCGCCCCGAAATATTCCGCGATCGTGTCTTCGCTGATGAGAAGCCCGATGCGCGACTTGAGCCGCTCGATCGCCCGTTCGTCGATCGCGGGCGGGGCGACGATATCCTCGACTTTGAAGACGATACGCCCTTCTTCGACACCCGATGGCGCCGAGCCGTAGCCCCCTTTCGGCAGGGTGAAGGCTTGCGCTACCGCGGCCGGCAGCACGTTCACGGTGATGTCGTCGCGCTTCAGGGCCTCGGTCGGCAACACTTCGGTACCAAGCTCCTTCGCCATGTCTTCAAGCGATTTGCTACCGCTGCTCAGTGCGGTGACCAGGCCTTGGGTAAACTTGGCGACCTGGTTGCGCGCTTCATCGGCAAGCCAGTCCTTCTCGACCTCGTCCCGCACCTGATCGAACGGTTTGAGCTGCTCGGGCGTGATGCCCAGCACCTCATACCAAATGACGCCTTCGTCCCTCGCATCGATGGGATCGTTCTCGATCCCGGTATCGGTGGCGAAGGCGCCGTTGAGCACGTCCTTTTGCGCCGGCAATGTGACAGTTGAACCGTCGGGCTTGCGGCCTTCGCGATCGACTTGGTCGATGAGTACATAGTCCAGCTTGAGCTTGGCAGCGGTCTCGGCAAGCGTGGATCCTGCTGCAAGCTCGTCCTCGATCCGATCATGCAAGTCGAAGATGGCGCCCGACGCGCGATCCTTCAGGATCTTCTCCTCGAGGTCGGCCTTGGCCTCTTCGAATGTCGGGGTCTTGCCAGGCTCGATCTCGATCACCCGCACCAGCACGACGCTGCCGAGCTTGCCCGTGATCGGCTCGCTGACGCCGTTCGCTTCGAGCTTGAACGCCTCCTCGGCGATCACGGGATCGGCCAGCTCGTTCCGCGCAACCGTCCCGAGGTCGATGTCGCTGTCGCTTAGGCCCCGCTCTTTCGCCACCTCGACGAAGTCGGTGCCCGACTTGATCTTCTCGTGCGCGGCCTTGGCTGCCTCCATGTCGGGGAAGGCGATTTGCTGGATATGCCGGCGCTCGGGATTGCCGAGCTGATTCTTTTGCGCCTCGTACGCCGCCTTGAGATCGGCCTCGCTGATATTGACCTGGTCCTTGACCGTCTCAGGCGTTACGGCGAGCACGCCGAGCTTGCGATATTCCGGCTGCGTGAACTTGGCGTGGTGGTTGTCGTAGTAGCTCTTCAGCTGCTCTTCGGTGGGGTTGCCGATTTCGCCCGCCGCCGATTGCGGCACCAGCACGTAACGCAGGATGCGCCGCTCCTCGTTGTAGCGATTGAGCGCGTCGATCAGCACTTGAGGACTATCGGCTACTTCGCCGATCGTGGTGAGAAGCTGACGGCGCAGGTTCTGCTCGCGCAGGGAGTAGAGGTAACCGGCCTCGCTCATGCCGATATTGCGCAAGGCGGCCTGAAAAGCGATCGGGCTAAAGTTCCCTGTCGGATCCTGGAAGGCGGGGTCCTTCATGATCTGCCCCAGCAAGGCGTCGTCGCTGACGCCGAGGCCGAGATGATTGGCATGCGTGTCGACCGCTGCGCCGCCGATGAGCCGCTCCAAGACTCGCGCGTCGAGACCGAGCGCGCGCGCTTCCTGGATGCTGAGGCTGCGGCCCGCCTGCTGGCTCATGGACCGAAGTACTTCTTGTTGCGCCCGCAGGTAGTCTTGCGACGTGAGTTCGGTGTCGCCGACGCGGATCAAAGTCTGCTGGCCATAGCCCGTGAAGATGTCGGCGATGCCCCAGATCGCAAAACTGACGACCAGGAGACCGACCAGGATCAGGCCAAGTGTTCGTGCCGCGCCTTTGCGCAGTGTGTCGAGTGCCACGCCTCGGAGACCTTCTATTATTTCATCGTTTGCCAAAGCCGCGCAGGCGTCCGATGCTAGGACGGTCCAGCGCGGCGGGGCGCATCATAGGTAGCAAGGTCAAGCGCGGCAAGGCAGCCGCGATTAAGTGCCGAAAACTTGGTGAAGCGGGGAAACCGCATAGGCGCGAAAGCGTTTGAAGCGGAAAGCGGGGGTAGGGGACGTGGCAGCGATCAGGCCGCTTGTCGCCGGCAATTGGAAGATGCACGGCACGGGATCCTCCCTGGTAGAACTCAGCACGCTTCGGAAGCGCCTGGCTCAAGCCCCGATTCCGGAGGTTGAAGTCATGGTCTGCCCGCCCGCCACCCTTCTTACCCGGGCGCCAGAGGTGCTTCAGGGGTCCGAGATCGTCCTCGGGGCGCAAGACTGTCACCCTCTGGCTTCGGGACCCCATACCGGCGATATCTCCGCCGAGATGCTGGCCGATGCCGGCGCCAAGGCCGTCATCGTCGGACACTCCGAACGACGTATGGATCACGGCGAGACCGATGCGCTCGTTAATGCAAAGGCGCTTGCGGCTTATCGCGCCGGCCTCACGGCCATCATCTGCGTCGGCGAGACGGAAGCCGAGCGCAGCGAGGGCGCGACGATGTCCGTGGTCAAACGCGAACTTCAGGGTTCGGTACCGGAAGAAGCCCGCGCCGCCAACACTGTGATCGCCTACGAGCCGGTCTGGGCAATCGGCTCGGGCCTCACGCCGACGCCAGCCGATGTCGCGGAGGTGCATGGCTTCATCCGCAGCGTGCTCGGCCAACTGCTTGGCAATGGGCAGAGCGGGGCGATGCGCATTCTCTATGGCGGCTCGGTGAAGCCTGCCAATGCCGGCGAGCTCCTGTACGTGCCTGACGTTAATGGCGCGCTGGTCGGCGGCGCGAGCCTCAAGGCCGATGATTTTTATGCGATTTTGGCCGTCTATGGCCGGGAACGGACCGCTTGAGGACAAGGAAAACTCTTATCGGGACGGGGCTTGGCAAATCAGGCTATCTTGGTCATTGTGATTAGTCGATCACGGCAGGGGGGGTCCCAGAGCCATGATATCGATCTCGCGCTTCATCGGCGGGGCGCTGCTCGTCGGAGGCTTGGCCCTCGTGCTTGGGGGCAACGCCTTGGCCGAGCCGCTCAACAAAGACGCCTGCGCCAGCCTCGAGTCGGAACGCCGCAGCCTCTTCACCAATGACATCAAAGCGGCGCTCGAGCGCGGTCCCGACTGGGTCAAGGACCATCTCCACACCCCCGAAGAGATCGAGAAGGTCAGGCAGTATTTGCTGGTCGAAGAGAAACTTGCCTTCCGCTGCCGCAGCGACGGCGTGGTGATGCCCAAGCCGCAACCCGTGCCTTTGCCGGACCGCAAGCCTGATCTGCCGCCGACCGAGGTCGCCGCCACGGAGGCGCCCAAGATTCTTGCCGACGCGGCCTCGACCTCGCTCCTGCCGCTGCGCAAGCCGTCCTTGGCCGATGCGGAGGAGACAGTCGCCGCCGATACCGGGCAAGACGAAGTGCAAGAAGCCGGCGATTCAGAGGGGGTCACAACCTCGGGAACCCTGGAGCCAGGGCCTAGCCAAACCGTGGCGGATTCGGATAAGAGAGCGCCTGAAAGCATCAAGGCGACCCAATGAGTACTGTCATTCTCCTGATTCACGTCATGATTGCCGTGGCGCTGGTCGGCGTCGTGCTGCTGCAGCGGTCCGAGGGCGGAGCGCTCGGCATCGGCGGCGGCGGAGGCGGCGGCTTCATGACCGGCCGCAGTGCCGGCAATGCCCTGACCAAGACCACGGCAATCCTTGCGGCCTGCTTCTTCGTGACGAGCCTCACGCTTGGGATCTTGGCAAGCCAGCGCACGGGCACGCCGTCGATTCTGCCGGCCGGCTCGGACGGCCTCGCGCCCTTGCAGATCCCGGCCGCGCCGGCTCCCGCTGCCCCAGAGGCCCCGCCGGCGCCCGCCGCGCCGCAAGCACCCCAGTCCGAATAGGCTCGCCCGCCTGCGGCAAGACGACCCTCCGCCTGCGTGTTTGGGGCTACGCCGCCGCGCGGACTCGGTGTATGGTCGAGGCCCATGGCGCGGTACGTCTTCATTACCGGCGGCGTGGTTTCCTCACTCGGCAAGGGGCTCGCTTCGGCGGCGCTAGGGGCGCTTCTGCAGGCGCGGGGGTTTAGCGTTCGTCTACGCAAGCTCGACCCCTATCTCAATGTCGATCCGGGGACCATGAGCCCCTATCAGCACGGCGAGGTGTTCGTCACCGACGACGGCGCCGAGACCGACCTCGACCTCGGCCATTACGAGCGCTTCACCGGACGTCCGGCGAGCCAGGCCGACAACATCACCACGGGGCGCATCTATCAGGAGATCATCGCCAAGGAGCGCCGCGGCGACTATCTCGGCTCGACCGTCCAGGTCATTCCCCACGTCACCGACGCCATCAAGGCGTTCATCACCGCAGGCAACGAAGGCGTCGACTTCGTGCTGTGCGAAATCGGCGGCACGGTGGGCGACATCGAGGGACTGCCCTTCTTCGAGGCGATCCGCCAGCTCGGCAACGAGCTGCCGCGGGGCTCGACCGCCTTTATCCATTTGACGCTCGTGCCGTTCATCCCGAGCGCGGGCGAACTCAAAACCAAGCCGACCCAGCACTCCGTCAAGGAACTGCGCTCCATCGGCATCCAGCCCGACGTGCTTCTGTGCCGCACCGACCGCCCGTTGCCGCGCGACGAGCGGCGCAAGATCGCGCTGTTCTGCAACGTGCGGCCCGAGGCGGTGATCCAGGCGCTCGACGTGCCGAGCATCTACGACGTGCCGGTCGCCTATCATCGAGAAGGGCTCGATCGCGAGGTGCTGGCGGCCTTCGGCATCACCAATGCACCGGAGCCCGACTTGCGCATGTGGCAGGAGATTTCCCAGACCATCGCCGAGCCGGACGGCGAGGTCACCGTGGCCATTGTCGGCAAGTACACCGGCCTCAAGGACGCCTACAAGTCGCTCAACGAGGCGCTGGTCCACGGCGGCATCGCCAATAAGGTCAAGGTCAATCTCGAGTGGATCGAGTCGCAGACCTTCGAAGGAGAGGACGCCGCCGCCTATCTTGAGGACGTGCACGGCATCCTTGTGCCCGGCGGCTTCGGCGAGCGCGGCGCCGAAGGAAAGATTCACGCGGCCCGTTACGCGCGCACCAGGCGGCTTCCATATTTCGGCATCTGCTTCGGCATGCAGATGGCGGTGATCGAGGTCGCCCGCGATCTCGCCGGCATCGACGACGCAAGCTCGACCGAGTTCGGCCCCACTGACGAGCCGGTGATCGGCCTCATGACAGAATGGATGAAGGGCGAGGAGCTCGAGCGCCGCGAGCAGAACGGCAATCTCGGCGGCACCATGCGCCTCGGCGCCTACGAGGCCGTGCTCGCCAAGGACAGCAACGCGGCGGCCATCTACGGCTCGACCCACATCTCCGAACGCCATCGCCACCGCTACGAGGTGAATACTCGCTACCGCAACAAGCTCGAAGGGGCGGGCCTGCGCTTCTCCGGCCTTTCGCCGGACGGCCTCCTGCCGGAGATCGTCGAGATCCCCGACCATCCCTGGTTCGTCGGCGTGCAGTTCCACCCCGAGCTGAAGTCGCGACCCTTCGCGCCCCACCCGCTGTTCAAGTCCTTCATCGGCGCCGCCGTCGAGCAGAGCCGCCTCGTTTAACTCCTGGACTGCACAATGTCTGACAACGTCCACAAAGGCGGCTGCGCGTGCGGCAAGGTGCGCTTCGAGGCGAGGGGGGAGCCCTACCGCGTAGGCGTCTGCCATTGCCTCACCTGCCGCAAGGCGCACGGCGCGCCGTTCGGCTTCTTCGCCGTGTTCCCGACCGAGGCCGTAACGGTCGAGGGGGACGTGCTGTTGTTCGAGAGCTCGGAAAAGGGTAGGCGCTACGCCTGCCCGTCGTGCGGCGCGCCGGTCTATTCGAGCTACGGCCGGCCGGACGAGATCTATCTTTATCCCGGCTCGTTCGACGAGACCGGACTGTGGCAACCACAATACGAGCTGTGGACCATAAGGCGCGAGCCATGGCTGCCTGAGTTCCCGAGCGTCGTCCGGCGCTACGACAAGGAGCGGCCGCAATGGAAGCGGACAGAAAGCGAGTGAGCTTCCCGCCCAGTTGACGGTGCGAAGACGGAGGCCCATGGTCCGGCCATGAACGAAGCCCTGAAGCCGGCCCCCGCCGCCACCGTCGCAATCGGAAAAGCAAAGTTCGGCAACGGCTTGCCGATCGTGCTGATGGCAGGCCCGTGCGCGCTGGAAAGCCGGGCGCACGCGCTTGAAACTGCGGCGGCGCTCGGAGAGATCGCGAACCGGCTCGGCATCGGCCTCGTTTACAAATCGTCGTTCGACAAGGCGAACCGCACCAGCGCGGGAAGCGCGCGCGGGCTCGGCCTCAAACAGGCGCTCCCTGTCTTCGCCGAGATACGAGAATCGATCGGGCTTCCCGTCGTCACCGACGTGCACGAGCCAGAGCAATGCACCGCCGTGGCCGAGGCGGTCGACGTGCTGCAGATCCCCGCTTTCCTGTGCCGCCAGACCGACCTTCTTGTTGCCGCGGCGCGCACCGGCAAGCCGGTCAACGTCAAGAAGGGCCAGTTCCTCGCGCCATGGGACATGCGCCACGTCGTGGCCAAGGTGGTCGGCGCCGGCAATCCCAACGTGCTCGTCACCGAGCGCGGCGTGTCGTTTGGTTACAACACCCTCGTGTCCGACATGCGCGCGCTGCCGATCCTCGCCGAGACCGGCGCGCCGGTCATCTTCGACGCGACCCATTCGGTGCAGCAGCCCGGAGGACAGGGGGGGTCGAGCGGCGGCGAACGCCGCTTCGTACCGGTGCTCGCCCGCGCCGCCGTGGCTGTGGGGGTGGCAGGACTCTTCATCGAGACGCACCAAGACCCAGACCGCGCACCGTCGGACGGGCCGAACATGCTGCCACTTGCGTCGCTGGAACCGCTGCTTGCCGAACTGATGGAAATCGATCGTCTCGTGAAGCGCACCGGCCGCCCCGACTGAACTAACCTGACCATCATCGCAGGTCAGCTGCGGGGATGAGCTTCTCGGCCGTCTGGTCCCAGCGCCATAGCGCATCGTTGGTGAGATGCGTGCCGCCCCACCACCGATCGACGTCGTGATGCGCCGCCCAGTCGGTGGCACCGGAGAGGACCGCCTTGCCGAGAGAGGTGGCCAAGTCTGCTCGTGAGGTAGGCTTTAGCCAGCTCGGGAACATCGTGCTGGAACGGCGCGGCCTCGAGCCCGGCGATCAGCGGCTCGTCGGCAAGGGCGAGCGCATCGAGCAAGCGCCAGAAGCTCCAGTCGCCCATGAACACGGCCTCTTCCTGCTTCTGCACGGCGACGAACAGCGCGAGCGCGGTGACGGAGCCGGCGTCGGCAATCGCCAGCATGTGCCGTTCGGTGCGCGACAGGCCATCCGTACCGGGCAGCTCTTCCAGCATGCGCAAGACCGAGGGCCGCAGGAAGGGCAGCGCCGAAAGGTCCTGACCGAGAAGACTGGTACAGGCCTCCGGCGTCGCCTGGCGAAACGCCGCCCAGGCGCCGTTGGCAAGAGCGAGCTGCCCTTCTGTCACGGCCTCCCCGGTTGATGCCAGCTCTTCGATCGCTTCCGGCTCTTGCCGTCCGATGTAGTCTTCCGTCTGAACGAGGACCAAGGTATCGGCCTCGCTCCTTGGATGCGCGGCGAACCAATCGAGCACCTGCAACAGTTGAAGCTGGTCGTAGAGATCGTGCTCGAACCACAGCACCACCCGGCCGAAATCGGGACTCATCGCGAGCCCGCGGTCGCGCGCCGTCAGCTCGAACTCGATGGCGCCGATGTCCCCGCCGCCGGCGCCCGCCAGATACTCGATGCGAATGGCGGTCAGCTCCTCGAGCGTCGCCGTCAACGGGACCGGCCCCTCATGCAGCACGTCGCGCCAGGGTAGGACCTCGGCCCCTTGCAAAGTATGCCGCAACAGCTCGCCCGCGGCGTCGCCGTTGGTGATGACGAGATCGGCCGTGGCGCTCACCCGCGCCCGCGATAGGGCGCGACGCCTTGCTCGGGGATCCAGACGCCGTCGGGCGGCGCGCCGTGCTGCCAGAACACATCGATGGGGATGCCGCCGCGCGGGAACCAATAGCCGCCGATCCGGAGCCAGGCCGGCTCCACCAGATCGGCGACGCGCTTGCCGATGGTGATGGTCGCGTCCTCGTGGAACGCCGCCGTGTTGCGGAAGCTCGCCAGATAAAGCTTGAGCGACTTCGATTCGAGCAGCCATTTGCCCGGCGCGTAGTCGATGACGAAATGCGCGAAGTCGGGCTGGCCGGTGACCGGGCAGAGGCAGGTGAACTCCGGCGCGGTGAAGCGCGCCACATAGGCCGTGTCGGCGTGCGGGTTGGGCACCCGCTCGAGCTCGGCCTCGGCCGGCGATTTCGGTACAGGGACTTCGTGGCCGAGCTGCTTCAAGCCGGTGATCTTCCGCGCCATCGTCCTACTCCGCGGCGAGCCGCATCGGCGGCCCGTTATAGATGCAGCCTTCGTGGCATGAATCGCGAGCGACCACGATCTCGGCGAGGCCGGGCAGCCGGTTGTGCAGCCGGTCCCACAGCCACATGGCGATGCGCTCCAGAGTGGGGGAGGCGAGCCCCTCCACCTCGTTCAGTAGGCGGTGGTCGAGCGCGGCGCGCGCGTCCGACACCGCCGCCTCTAACTCATCGAAATGCACGAGGATGCCGGTATCCTCGTCCGGCTCGCCGTCGACCGTGACCCGCACGCGGAACGAATGTCCGTGCACCCGCGCATTGGGATGACCCGGCGGCGCCGACGGCAGGAAGTGCGCCGCCTCGAAGAAGAATTCCTTGTAGATCCGCATGGCCGCTGTTTAGGGGATTTCGCGTGTCTGGGCCAGGGCTTGAGCCCAATCCGTAGTTAAGGGATGCCCAGGAGCTTGTGCGTCTGGAGGCTCAGGCGCCACTTGGGGTGGGCAAGGCAATAATCGATGGCGGCGCGGAGGTTTAGCGGGTTATTCGCACCCTCATCCTTAGGCTGGATGAGAAAATGGGTGAAGTCGAGCACGCCAAGCTCCTCAATTATAAGGGCCTCTTGCGGATAGACGAGCTTCAATTCGTCGCCCGAGCGCTGCACGAGCGGCGCGCCGGCCTTGGGGCTCACGCAGATCCAGTCGATCGCGCGCGGCACGGGTAGCGTGCCGTTCGTTTCGATGGCCACCGCGAAGCCCGCCTGGTGCAGCGCGGCGATGAGCGGCTCGTCGACTTGCAGCATCGGCTCGCCGCCGGTCAGCACCACGAAGGGGGGCGTGCCGGAGTTGCCGCGCCACGCCGCGCGGCACGCGTGCGCGAGCGCCTCGGCGTCCGCGAACTTGCCGCCGCCCGGACCATCGGTGCCGACGAAATCCGTGTCGCAGAAATCGCAAGTCGCCTCGGCGCGGTCCGCCTCGCGCCCCGACCACAGATTGCAGCCGGCGAAGCGGCAGAACACCGCCGGACGCCCGGCTTGGGCGCCTTCGCCTTGCAAGGTGTAGTAGATCTCCTTGACTGCATACATGCCCGAAACTTGGTCCTTTCGCCCGGCCGACGCAAGTCGCGCGACAGCGCTGCCGCGGCGCGGTCGCGTCCGGCAGATGCTCCTTTTCTCCCCCTCTGGACACGAGGGGGTGGCGCGCCGAGAGGCGCAGTCCGTAATGGTGTCCGCGTTCCTTTTTGGGGACCGCGGCGGGCGCCTTCCGGCGCGCCAATCGCGGCGTCTATGCGGCGCCGGGCCGCGCTTTCCGTTGCCGGCTATGGCCGGTCGGTCAGTCAGCTCCTGACAGGGACTCCTAATGGTCCCGGGCGGAGCCCCGGCGCCGCCCGAGTGCTCATGCTGCGTGCATAAACCCGCAGGCGCCGCACCCCGTCCCGCCACTCAAGACGCCTTTAGAGCAACGCCCCTTCAGAAGGACGAGGTAGGTGCAGTGTAGCGGAGGCTGAGGCGGAGGTCTAGGAATAGTTTCACAGGCAATGTAGCCCGCATGGAGCGAAGCGGAATGCGGGGATGCAGACCCGGATTTCGCTTCGCTTCATCCGGGCTACATACTGTGCGACAGGGCGTCGCTCTCAAGAATCGAAGCGGTAGAATCAAATCCCACACCCCACCCGTCTCGTCGCGTTCCGCGCGTCGAGCGACCCTCCCCTGAAGGGGAGGGACTCAGCCCCCGGATTGCGCTGCGCTCCATCCGGGCTACAGGAATGGCGCGGCGATGGTGATGCCCACCGCGATCAGCGCCGCGCCGATCAGGCTGAGCAGGAATCCGGCGCGGAGCATTTGCGGCAGGGTGACGTAGCCCGTGCCGAACACGAGAGCATTGGGTAGGGTGGCGACCGGCAGCATGTAGGCGGAAGAGGCTGCGAGTCCGACCGGCACGGCGATCAGGAAGGGTGCCACCTCCGCGCCGATGGCGAGGCTCCCCGCCACCGGCAGGAAAGCCGCGGCCGTCGCCGTATTGCTCATCAGCTCGGTGAGGAACACGACGAGCAGCGCGACGCCGAACACGAGCACGATGAGCGGCGTGCCGTGCAGGAAGGAGAGGCTGTTTCCGATCCAGACCGCGAGGCCAGAGCTGTCCATCGCCTGAGCCAGGCTCAAGCCGCCGCCGAACAGGATAAGAATGTCCCAGGGCGTGCGGCGCGCCGTCGCCCAATCCAAGAGAAACGTTCTACTCCGCCAATCGGCCGGAATGGCGAACAGCGCCACGGCGCCGGCGATGGCGATTCCGGTATCGCTGATCTTGAGACCGATCCAATCGTCGACCAGCGGGTAGAAGACCCAGGCCGCGGCGACGGTTGCGAACACCGCCGCGACCCGCTTCTCGGGCGCGCTCACCGGTCCCATGGCCCGCAACATATCGGCGACGACATGAGCCTCGGTGCCTCCGAGCCTGTCCGAGAATGGGAAGGCGATGCGCGTCAGAACCAAAAACGCGCAGCCGAGCAACACCACGGCGATCGGCAGCGCCACGGCCATCCATTCGGCGAACGTCACCTGAACATGGAACGCCTGGTCGAGATAGCTCACGGCGAGCGCATTCGGCGGCGAGCCGATGATGGTGCCGGTGCCGCCGATCGAGGCGGCATAGGCGACGCCCAGCATCATGGCGGCGGCGAAATTGATCTCGTCGCGTCCGCGATTCGCCCCGTTCGGCAGAACCACGGTGATCAGCGAGACGGCGATGGGCAGCATCATGACGGTGGTGGCGGTGTTGCTGATCCACATGCTGAGTGCGGCCGTCGCCAGCATGATCCCGCCCACGAGGTTCAGCGGCCGGTTGCCGACGCGCAAGATGATATGGAAGGCGATGCGCCGGTGCAGGTTCCACCGCTCCACGGCCAACGCGATAAGAAAGCCGCCGAGCAGGAGAAACACCACCGGGTTGGCGAACGGCGTGGCGGCGGCGTGGATGTCGGAGATGCCGAGCACCGGCAAGAGGATCAGCGGCAACAGTGCCGTGGCGAACAGCGGCAACGCCTCGGTCGCCCACCAGATGGCCATCCATACGGCAAGCGCCGCCGTGGCCCAGCCCGCGGGCGAGAGGCCGGAAGGCGCAGGGCTCAGCAAGAGCGCCACGAAGCAGGCCGGCCCCAAGAAGAGGCCGATCAATTGGTAGGTCTTGTAGCCGGCCCCGGTCTTCCCCTGCTCAAGCATGTCCCCCGACCGATCCTTGAACCAAGGTCAGCGGCAGACTGGCCCATGCGGGGTGATTCTGCACGCGCTTTACTGACCGGCCGAGCGAAGCCGTTGGCAGGGTTCGAAAAAGCATCGCCCGGCACGTAGCCGGGCGATGCACGAAAGGCAATCGTCGTGAGACGGTTAGCACTGACCGCTGAAGAGGGTCCGCTTGCGGGCGATGGTCTCGGACTGCGCCGATACCCCGGATGTCGAACGACACCACTCGTAATGGCCATTGTACCAGGCATGCCAGCGGAAGCCTTGGCACCCGAGGTCAAGCGCTTGCATACGATGGTACGAGTTCACGGCGAGTTGGGCGTAGTTCTGGCAAAGCGGCTTCGGCGCCGCCAACGCGCTCTGCGCGAAAGCAGTCCCGAACACCGCGGCGATAACGATCAGGCCGATGCGGCTGTGCTTGGTCATGGTCTTGCTCCTGTTCAACGCATCCCCGAGCCCGGTTTCGTCCGTTGTTCACTCGGTTGATGGATGGAGTCTCGTACAACCCGCCTGTATGCCGCCTGAACCCGTCGTTGTCCGCCGTTCAGCTTGAGACGTTGCGTTGCCGGCGTTCGCCTTGCTGGGAGGCCTGCCACGCCGCATAGCCCTTGGCGCGGAGCTGGCACGCGGGGCACGCGCCGCAGCCATAGCCCCAATCGTGCCTTAACCCACGCTCGCCTTTGTAGCAGGTGTGCGTCTCCTCGATGATGAGGCGCACCAGCGCCGCGCCGCCGAGCTCTTGCGCGTACGCCCAGGTCTCCGCCTTCGAGCGCCACATCAGCGGCGTGTCGATTGAGAAGGGGATTTCGGTGCCGAGCCTGATCGCCTCCTGAAGTGCGCGCAACGTCGCGTCGCGGCAGTCGGGATAGCCGGAATAGTCGGTCTCGCACATGCCGCCGACCAAGGTGGTGAGACCCCGCCGATAGCCGAGCGCGGCGGCATAGACGAAGAACGCGAGATTGCGCCCCGGCACGAAGGTGGAGGGCAGGCCTGAGTCCAACATCACGATCTCGGTGTCGGAGGTGAGGGAGGTGTCGCCGATGGCGCCGAAGCTCTTGACGTCGAGCATGTGGTCGGGGCCGAGCCTCTCGCCCCACTCCGGGAAGCGGCGCGCGATCTCGTCCCGCACCTTTTGCCGGCACGCAAGCTCGACCCCGTGGCGCTGGCCGTAGTCGAAGCCCACGGTCTCGACCCGCGTGTAACGGTCGAGGGCATAGGCAAGGCAGACCGTGGAGTCTTGACCGCCGGAGAACAGCACGAGCGCCGCCGGGGACGCCATGGGTCAAAGACTCCTGCCGTCGAACGGCCGGACCGTCAGGGCGGCAGGGTCGACGTCATCGAGACAACGGACATTGACCGCCACCATCTCCGACCCGTCCGGTGCGCGTCCGCGCGCGAAGGAGCCGACCCCGCACGTGCCGCAGAACAGGTGATGGACGATCTTCTGGTTGAACTGGTAATCGGTGAGGCCCTCTTCGCCCGACAGCAGCGTGAATTGCCCGGTGGGCAAAAAGGTCAGCAGCGCCCCGCGCTTCTGACAGATCGAGCAGTTGCAGGACATCACCGCCGCAAGGTCGGTCTCCACCTCGTAGCGCACGCACCCGCAGTGACACCCGCCGCTGTAGCTTGCCGTTTCCGTCACTAGAACCTCCCTTCGCAGATGCGCCTATATACGCCTTTCGCTTCCCGGCCGCCTAGGCTAAGACGGCCGCACATTTTGAGGGCAACGCACTCATGACCGCCATCGCCACCATCGTCGGCCGGGAAATCCTCGATAGCCGCGGCAACCCGACCGTCGAGGTCGACGTCGTGCTGGAGGACGGCCATCACGGCCGCGCCGCCGTGCCGTCCGGCGCCTCCACTGGCGCGCATGAGGCGCACGAATTGCGCGACGGCGGCGAGCGCTACGGCGGCAAGGGCGTGCGGCGCGCGGTCGAGTCGGTCAACGGCGAGATCCGCGAGGCGCTCAAGAGCTTCGACGCCGGCGACCAGAAGGGGCTCGACAAGCTGTTGTGCGAGCTGGACGGCACCGACAACAAGAAGCGGCTCGGCGCCAACGCCATTCTCGGCGTGTCGCTGGCGGCGGCCAAGGCCGAGGCTGCTTCCAAGGAGGAGCCGCTCTACCGCTATCTTGGCGGCGAGGACGCAACTCTTCTGCCGGTGCCGATGATGAACATCGTCAACGGCGGCGTGCACGCCGACAACCCCATCGACTTCCAGGAATTCATGATCGTGCCGGTCGGCGCGACCAGCATCGCCGAGGCGGTGCGCATGGGCGCCGAAGTGTTCCACGCGCTGCGCCACGCGTTGAAGGGCGCCGGCCAGAACACCAATGTCGGCGACGAGGGCGGCTTCGCGCCCAATCTCGCCTCGACCCGCGAGGCGCTCGACTTCGTCATGGCGGCGATCGCCGCGGCCGGCTACCGGCCTGGCGAGGACATCTACCTCGCGCTCGACGTGGCGGCGACGGAGCTTTACGGCGAGGATCGCTATTTCCTCAAAGGCGAGAAGCGGAGCCTGACCGCCGACCAGATGACCTCGTACTACACCGAGCTCGTGACCAACTATCCCATCTTCTCCATCGAGGACGGCATGGCGGAGGACGACTGGGACGGCTGGCGCGGGCTTACGGAGGCGCTCGGCGACCGCATCCAGCTCGTCGGCGACGACATTTTCGTGACCAATATTGCGCGGCTAAAAGAAGGCATCGAGCGGCGCATCGCCAACGCCATCCTCGTCAAGGTCAACCAGATCGGCACCTTGACCGAGACGCTCGACGCCGTGCGCATGGCGCAAGAAGCGCACTATGCCGCGGTGATGTCGCATCGTTCCGGCGAGACGGAGGACGCGACCATCGCCGATCTCGCCGTGGCCACCAATTGCGGGCAGATCAAGACCGGCTCGCTCGCCCGCTCCGACCGGGTCGCCAAGTACAACCAGCTCATCCGCATCGAGGAGGAGCTGGGTCCAAAGGCGCGCTACGCCGGCGCCGCGGTGCTGAAGCGCCCGCAGTAACTTCAGCTTAACCGTCTGTCGGCGATTCTCTCGAGCCTTATCATTGCCGGCTTGACCGGGCAATCCAGTAACCCCTGCATCCCAGATCATCGACGTCCTGGGTTACTGGATTCCCGCTTTCGCGGGAATGACAACTACTACGGGGGAAACCGTGCGGTTCCGGGCTTTCATCTTTCCAATCGTGGCGTTGAGCGTCGGCGGCTATTTCGGCTACCACCTCCAGAACGGCGACCATGGCTTGACGGCGCGCGCCGACCTCGAGCGGCGCAAGGACGTGCTCGAAGGCGAGCTGGCCGGGCTTCGCGAGGTGAAGCAGAGGATCGAGCGCGACGTGGCGCTGCTGCGGCCTGAGAGCCTCGACCCTGACATGCTGGACGAGCGGGCCCGCGCCATTCTGAACCTCGCTCATCCCGACGACCTCGTGATGAGGAAGCGCCGCGAGCCCGACCCGACCGGCCCCCTGACGCCGCGCTAAGTCTCAAGGCAATTTGCAAGGTCGCGGATCATCTTTTTTGGTATGGGCCGATTCAAGACGGTCCCGACAATGACCGCCAGCACCGCGACCGAGTACTTTCTTTGGAGTGGCGTGGTCCGCGGGGCGACTCCGTCGAAGTACCGCTCCATGAGCGGCGCGAACGCGGAACACCCCAGCCGATCGTAGAAGAAGCGGACGAGATCAAACCCGATCGGCGCCTGGCCGTAATTCTCCCAATCCACAATGCCGATCCTCCCGTGTTTCGAAAGCATCAGGTTCCTTGTGTTGAGGTCGCCGTGCGCGAACGCGGTCGGCAGCGATTTCGCATAGTTCACATCCCACTTCTCGACGACGGTCTTGAGCAGATCAATGTGCTCCCGATCCTCGTGGAACTTGTGGAGTTGGCTTTCCAGATGAGCCTGTCCGTCGCAGGTCGAAAGCCTCGCCGGGATGAAACCGCGGGCCTTGATACTGCGATCGAAAAGGCCATGGAGCTGGGTGCTGATCTCGATGAGACAGTCTACGATGTGCTTTCCCAGTTGCGCATTAACTCCTTCGATCGCGCTGTCGGACAGGGGAGGCGGCAGGGACTCCAAGTAATCGTATAAAAAGTACCCATGTTCGTCATCGAGGAGATGGTAGTGGAGGCGCGGCAGGAAGGCCGGGACTTCGTTCCCATGCTCCCGTTGCACTGACGCATAGAACGCAGCCACGCGCTTGCAGCTCTCGGCGCCAACTCTGGAATGCTCAAAATAGACGCTTCGCTCGGAACCGTGCGCCACGGTGATGCGGCGTGCTAATCGTGTGTGGGCGCCGATCACAAACTGCACTTTTTCCTCCAGTAGGCGCCGATCAAGACCCCGAAGCGAAAGGAACTGGTCCAACTGCGTTTCGCCGTTGGCGATCAACGGCGCCACGACATCGCACGCTTCCGTTTCTCGACCGGCGCGCGACAGGCATACCCCGAGCCTGTAGCGACAACGATCGAGACTTGGATCGAGGGTGAGAGCCGCGTTGTACGCCTTCGCAGCGTCCGACCAGTCCTCCAACCTCATTCGCGCAATCCCCAGCTGGACATGCCAGTTCGCGTTCGAGGCATCTAGGTTGAGGGCTGCCTCATAAGCAGCAGCCGCGCCCTGCCAATCGTGCATCCTTGCGCGGGCATCCGCGAGCCGTGCATGCCAATAGGGCTTGAGCGCGTTCCGGGCGAGCGCCGCTTGATAGGCCGACGCCACACCGCGCCAGTCCCGAAGCTTCGCCCGCGCCCCGGCCAGGCGTTGGTGCCACACGGCATTGCTGTCGTCCCGGGCGAGCGCCGCTTCATAAGCTGATGCCACTCCGGGCCAGTCCTCAAGCTTCGTCCGCGCTTCGGCCAGCCGCTGGTGCCAGACGGCACTGCTGTCGTCCCGGGCGAGCGCCGCCTCGTAAGCTGACGCCACTCCGGGCCAGTCCTCAAGCTTCGCCCGCGCCTCGGCCAGCCGCTGGTGCCACACGGCACTGCTGCCGTCCCGGGCGAGCGCCGCTTCATAGGCGGATGCCACTCCGGGCCAGTCCTCAAGCTTCGTCCGCGCCCCGGCCAGCCGCTGGTGCCACACGGCACTGCTGCCGTCCCGGGCAAGTGCGGCTTCATAGGCCGACACCACTCCTGGCCAGTCCTCAAGCTTCGTCCGCGCCTCGGCCAGCCGCTGGTGCCACATGGCGTTGCTGCCGTCCCGGGCGAGCGCCGCCTCGTAAGCTGATGCCACTCCGGCCCAGTCCTCAAGCTTCGCCCGCGCCTCGGCCAGCCGCTGGTGCCACACGGCACTGCTGCCGTCCCGCGCGAGTGCCGCTTCGTAGGCCGACACCACCCCGGGCCAGTCTTCAAGCTTCGCCCGCACCGCGGCGAGCTGTCGATGCCACTCTGCATTGCTGCCGTCCCGGGCAAGCGCCGCCTCGTAGGCGGACGCCACCCCCCGCCAGTCTTCAAGCTTCGCCCGCGCCGCGGCCAGCCGCTGATGCCACGCAGCGTTGCGGTCGTCCCGGGCAAGCGCGGCCTCAAAGGCTGACGCGGCACCTTTCCAGTCCCCGCGTGCTCCCCGCGCGCTCCCAAGCCGGTGGTGCCACTCGGCGTTGCCATCGTCCCAGACGACAGCGGCGCGATAGGCTGCAACCGCCATCCATGTCCGCGCTATGACGAATTTCAAGCGCACTTAGCCTTGACCTCGGAGCAGTAAGCCCAAGGCCGAAACCTTGCAGCCGCTGGTAGTGACACGAATTATCGCAGCTTTGTGACATGGCCCTCAAGACTATTCGGCGGCCTTACAAGGACACCGGCAGAAGTTTCTTTGCTCAGGGAACCGCACACCAAGACCAATTCCGAACCTTTTGGCGGCCTTTCCCGCCGTGCTAGCTTTTCCGCGGGCGCGCGAGGACGAGTCGAAGGAGGCCAGGAGTGACCAGCCCAAGTCTGACGCCGGGAGCCACAAATTTCTGGCTGGACCAAGCGCGCGAGCGGCAGCTCGCCAGCGCCAGAAAGCCGAGCCTCTCGCCCGACGAGGAGTTCGCCGCCTACCGCAAGATGCTGCTCATCCGCCGCTTCGAGGAAAAGGCGGGGCAGCTCTACGGCATGGGCGCCATCGGCGGCTTCTGCCACCTCTACATAGGCCAGGAGGCGGTGGTGGTCGGCATGCTCATGGCCATGGAGGAGGGCGACCAGGTCATCACCGCGTATCGCGATCATGGCCACATGCTGGCGACCGGCATGGACCCCAAAGGCGTCATGGCCGAGCTGACCGGCCGCCGCAGCGGCTACTCCAAGGGCAAGGGCGGCTCCATGCACATGTTCTCGGTGGAGAAGCAGTTCTATGGCGGCCACGGCATCGTCGGTGCCCCGGCGCCGCTCGGTTCCGGCATCGCCTTTGCCAACAAATACCGCGAGAACGACCGTGTGTGCCTGACCTTCTTCGGCGAAGGGGCGGCCAATCAGGGCCAGGTCTACGAGAGCTTCAACATGGCGTCGTTGTGGAAGCTCCCCGTGGTCTACATCATCGAGAACAACCATTACGCCATGGGCACGGCGGTCGAGCGCGCCAGCGCGCAGGCCGAGGAGCTGTATCTCCGCGGGCTCGCCTTCGGCATTCCCGGCGAGCAGGTCGACGGCATGGACGTGGCCGAGGTGAAGGCGGCCGGCGCGCGCGCTCTTGCGCATGCACGCAGCGGCAAGGGGCCGATGATCCTCGAGGCGCTCACGTATCGCTATCGCGGACACTCCATGTCCGACCCCGCCAAGTACCGCACGCGCGAAGAGGTGCAGGGCATGCGCGAGCATCGCGACCCGATCGAGCTCGCGCGCAAACGCCTGTTGGAGGCCGGCCGCAGCGACGACGAGCTGAAGGAGATCGACCGCGCCGTGCGGGCGCAGATCGGCGAGGCGGCGGAGTTCGCGCAAGCCGAGCCGGAGCCGGACCCGGCCGAACTGTTCACCGACGTGACGGCGTAGGCGGGCCGTTGAACCATGCCGACTGAAATCCTGATGCCCGCGCTCTCCCCCACGATGGAGGAGGGCAAGCTCGCCAAGTGGCATGTCAGCGAAGGCGACGAGGTGCGGGCCGGCGACGTCATCGCCGAGATCGAGACCGACAAGGCCACCATGGAGGTCGAGGCGAGCGACGACGGCAGGCTTGGCAAGATCCTGGTGCCCGAAGGCACCGAGCACATCCCCGTCAATCGCCCCATCGCTCTGCTTCTGACGGACGGCGAGGATACGCCAGGAGCAGCAGCATCCTCCACCTCTCCCCATTGGGGAGAGAGCCAGCCCCCGGGCCACGACCCGGGAGTCGACGCGCGAAGCGACACGGGTGAGGGGACTCAAACCGGCTTTGGAACCCCCTCACCCCAACCCTCTCCCCAATGGGGAGAGGGGGTATTCCGCGACGCAGAGCCGCCGCCGGACCTCGGCGAGGCGCCGCCCCTGGTCGAGGAGGCGCCGGCAGGCCCGCAAGTCCCGCCGCCGGAGCCTGGTCCCGAGCTTGAGGTGCCGCCGGGCACCGAGATGGTCACCATCACGGTGCGCCAGGCGCTGCGTGACGCCATGGCCGAGGAGATGCGGCGCGATCCCGACGTGTTCGTCATGGGCGAGGAGGTCGCCGAATATCAGGGCGCCTACAAGGTGACCCAAGGTCTGCTCGAAGAGTTCGGCCCGCGCCGGGTCATCGACACGCCGATCACCGAATACGGCTTTGCCGGCGTCGGCGTCGGCGCGGCCTTCGCCGGCTTGCGGCCCATCGTCGAGTTCATGACGTGGAACTTCGCCATGCAGGCCATCGACCACATCGTCAACTCCGCCGCCAAGACGCTCTATATGTCGGGCGGACAGATGCATTGCCCCATCGTGTTTCGCGGACCCAACGGCCCGGCGGCGCGCGTTGCCGCGCAGCACAGCCAGGACTATTCGGCGTGGTACGCCCATGTGCCGGGATTGAAGGTGATCGCGCCCTACACAGCCGCCGACGCCAAGGGGCTGCTGAAAGCGGCCATTCGCGATAACAGCCCGGTGGTGTTCCTGGAGAACGAGATCCTCTACGGCCAGAGCTTCGAGGTGCCGAAGTTGGACGACTTCGTGCTGCCCATCGGCAGAGCGCGCATCGCCCGCGCCGGTCGCGACGTGACCTTGGTGTCGTATTCGCGCGGGCTTGCCTACACGCTCGACGCCGCCGATCGGCTTGCCGGGGAGGGCATCGCGGCAGAGGTGATCGACTTGCGCACCTTGCGGCCGCTCGACATCGCCACCGTGATCGCGTCGGTCAAGAAGACCAACCGCATTGTCACGGTGGAGGAGGGCTGGCCGATCTGCTCCATCGGCTCGGAGGTATGCGCGCAGGTGACGGCGCAAGCCTTCGATTATCTCGACGCGCCGCCTCTGAAGATCACTGGCGCCGACGTGCCGATGCCCTACGCCGCCAATCTCGAGAAGCTGGCGCTGCCGTCGGTGGAGAGCATCGTCAAGGCGGCGAAATCCGTCTGCTACCGGGAGTGACGCGCATGCCCGAAACTCCGATGAGCTGGAAGCAGGGCGGCTGCCATTGCGGCGCGGTCCGCTTAGAGGTGCTCGCGCCCGACGAAATCGAGGCCTACGAGTGCACCTGCTCGATCTGCCGCAAGAGCGGCTATCTTCACCTCATCGTCGCCAAGGAGCGCTTCAGGCTTCTCGCCGGCGAAGACAGGCTCATCACTTACAGTTTCAACACCGGCACGGCGCAACACCACTTTTGCTCCGTATGCGGCGTAAAGAGCTTCTACGTGCCGCGGTCGAAGCCCGACGGCTATAGCGTCAACGTGCGCTGCCTCGACGAGGGCGAGGTCGCCGTCGCGCGCATCGCGATCTTCGACGGCAAACATTGGGAACAAGCCATGGCGACCCGTGGACCGCTCTGACACCATGCCGACGGAAATCCTCATGCCGCAGCTGTCGCCTACCATGGAGGCGGGCACGCTCGTCAAATGGCTGGTGCGCGAGGGCGATCCCGTTCACGCCGGCGATATCATCGCCGAGATCGAGACCGACAAGGCGACCATGGAGGTCGAGGCGGTCGACGACGGCACGGTCGGCAAACTGCTCGTGGCGGAAGGCGCCGAGAACGTGCCGGTGAACCAACCCATCGCCGTACTTGTGGCTGAAGATGAGGATGAAGGCGCGGCGGCAAGCTCCACCTC
>NZ_JBOHJC010000012.1:0-107290 GCF_050726195.1 Methyloceanibacter sp.
CGCTACGATAGCGGCTTACAGCCAGAGGGACGGGCGGATCAGATTCAAACTCTAATGCACATCGTGATGCTACGCCGATCGTGAAGCCATCTGGTCCTGGGACGTGTGACCCTCAGGGCGCGGGCCGAGCAGGCTCGCTCTGGGGCCCCATCCATGCACCGGGCGAGTGTCCGCAGCGGGCGCCTCTGCTAGAGTGCTGCGACGCGGTAGGACGAATTATGGATGACGACCAGATTATGAATGCCGACCAGCTAAAACTGGCGATTGACGACGCAAGACATCGCCAGATAGCGCTACTAGACCTAATCTACTCCACAGACACCAAGGCGCTCGGTCTCCTTCGTCTTCATGTGACGATTGGGATGGCTGCCGCTGCTGGCGCTGTTGCCGGCTTTACATCGACGAGCTCGATTCCCAAGTCGGTCGCGGTCGGTCTCATTGCTGCAGTTGTTGCTCTCTTCGTAGGATGCGTGTTCTGCTTCCGCTCGATGAGGTCCGCAAAAGTCAGCCTGCCGGGACGCGGAGCTGATTTCTGGAAGGCCGCGCTAGACAATAAAGTCACGGTTCCGGTGATCGCGGATCAATATTTGAGTGAATTGGCCAACGGGCAAGAGCGGGACAGGGAAACTAACCGCGTGACGGCCCGCGACTTTGCTATTGCAAAGTGGGCAGGGATAGTGTCCCCCGCCCTCGCCCTCGTGACGGGTCTGCTGAGCCTACTGATCTCGTGTTGAGGTCAGCGCGGCTTCGGCTTTGGGTTCTCGCTCTTTTGCCCGGACCAGTCTGGGGGAAGCTTGGGCCGCTCTTTGTCGCCCTCGGGTTCCTTCGGTGGGTCCTTGTCGTCATCGTTCGCCATGTCCCAACTCCTACTCATCGATTCGATTAAGGGACAAGTATAGCGGGAAGCTGTCGAGAGCCCAAAGGCGGGGACTGTGTCATGCCGCTCGAACCTTGCCGCCACGGTTGATTTTTGGGCTTCCTTGTCAGAATCTGCCTTTTCAGCCTGCGCCATCGGGACAACACCCACGTGAAATGGCGCTGCCGCTAGCAGCAGGGTACCAAAGCGAAGATGCAAGCATTCTTCGATATCACTTACTATCTTTCCGATAGACGGTTCTGACGCCGCCAGAGTGGTGCTCCAAGGGATGTCTTCGAAGGAGCACTGCTCGCTCTCCAGTCGATTGCAGCCGTTCTGCTAATCGGCCGCATCGAGCAATTCCGAGCGACTTTCCTCTGGACTTCACTAGCAAAGAGAGCGTGTGTGGTGGAGGCGGACAGACTGACTGACCTCTGAGCACGCCCTGATGCCCGGCCTCCGCTCCGGGCTTGTGGCGGTGCAAGGGCCCTATTCCGGGCTTCAAAGGAGGTCAGTCATGAGTACGACCAACCATTCCGTTGCGGAAGATCGCGCGAGCACGCCCCCTTCCGCACCGAAGCTGCACGGCACCGGAGACCTTGCAAACGCCAGCCTTGATGAACTCCGCCGTGAGTGGCGGCGGCTTTACCGCAGTGAACCGCCAAGGGTCAGCCGCGATCTTCTCCTTCGCGGGATCGCCTATCGACTCCAGGAACTTGAGCACGGTGGACTCGGCAAGACGACCCGCCGCAAGCTCAAGACGCTGGCGAAGATGTTCCGGACCACGGGCCGGGTGGCTCCAGATCCCGGCCTCGCCCTGAAGCCGGGGGCTCGGCTGGTGCGCGAATGGCATGGCCGCACGCACACCGTGATGGTGACGGAAGACGGCTTCGAATATGCCGGCGTGAGCTACTCCTCCCTCACGAAAATCGCCAAGAAGATCACGGGAGCCCATTGGTCGGGCCCACGCTTCTTCGGGCTCGTGCGCGCCGGCACCAGCTCTGAGGCGGGGACCGGCAATGCCTAAGTCCCGAGAGCCCGCATCTCGCTCTTCGAAACGGCTGCGGTGCGCCGTGTACACCCGCAAGTCGTCGGACGAAGGTCTGGAACAGGCCTTCAATTCACTCGATGCGCAGCGCGAAGCCTGCGCTGCCTTCGTTCTTTCCCAGAAGCACGAAGGGTGGTCGGTCTTGCCCACCTTGTATGACGACGGCGGTTACTCAGGAGGGACATTGGACCGCCCTGCCCTGCAGCGGCTTCTCGCCGATATCACGGAAGGTAAAGTCGACGTGGTCGTCGTGTACAAGATCGACCGCCTGACGCGCTCGCTCTTCGACTTCGCCAAAATCGTGGAGGTCTTCGAGGCTCGCGGCGTCTCGTTCGTCTCGATCACGCAGCAGTTCAACACCACTACGAGCATGGGCCGACTGACGCTAAATATCCTTCTCTCCTTCGCCCAGTTTGAGCGGGAACTGGCTGGTGAGCGGATCCGGGACAAAATCGCCGCGTCGAAGAAGAAGGGGATGTGGATGGGCGGCCTACCGCCGCTCGGCTACGAGGTTCGGGACCGGAAGCTTGTCGTCAATGCAGAAGAGGCACAGACCGTCCTCCATATATTCCGCCGTTACGCCCAACTCCGGTCGGTGCGTGCCCTTAAGGAAGAACTCGATGCCGCGGGAATCCGCAGCAAGCGCCGCACCTTCGCGGATGGAACCGTCTATGGCGGTCATAAGCTCTCCCGCGGCGCCCTCTATCTCATGCTGCAGAACCGCATCTATCGCGGCGAGATCACGCACAAGGGCAGCGCCTATCCCGGAGAACATAAGGCCGCCGTGGACCAGGCCCTGTGGGACAAGGTCCAAGCTGTCCTCGCCGAAAACCGGGTCGACCGGGCTACCGGAGCAGACGCAAAGTATCCCAGTCTCCTGGCCGGTTTGGCCTTCGACGACAGCGGTGAACGATTGACGCCCACGCATGCCGTGAAGAAGGGCACGCGCTATCGATACTACGTCTCAAAGTCACTGATCACTGGGATCGCCAAGGATCATTCGCTGGGGCGGCGGATTCCCGCCGGCAATCTCGAGGACCTAGTTATTGGAAAGCTCCACGCCTTCCTCGCCGACGAAGGAGCGGTGCTGAGTGCTGTCACCGATGCGGAACAGAATGGAGCCCAGCAAAAGCGGCTGATCGCACGCGGACGTCAGATTTCAGAGCAGCTTCCGACGCTTGCCCCAGACATGGTCCGATCCCTCCTCCTGACGCTCGTCGACCGGGTCGACATCAAAGCGGAGCACATCGAGATCAGAATCTATCGACAGCGGCTTCACGACCTGCTCCAGGCGCGGTCGATAGATCCGTCTTTGGCAGCGGCAACTCCTACGAGCCACGCCGGCGGCATTCTGAAACTCAAGGTCGAGGCACGACTTCGGCGCGTCGGGCGCGAGATGAAGCTGGTCGTGCACAACGCCGACGACCGAGTGGTGGCAGATCCCGGATTGCTCCGGATCATTGCGCGTGCGCACGATTTCCAAGAAAGTCTCATGGACGACCCTGATCTGACCGTGCCGGCCATTGCCAGCCAGGAAAGACTCACCATCGGCTATTTGTCTCGCCTGCTGCGGCTTCCGTCGCTAGCGCCCGACATCGTCACGGCCATCATCAACGGCAAGCACCCGCCGGAGCTCAGCGCGAAGCGGCTAACGCGCTTAGCCCTCAAACTCCCCACCGATTGGGACCAACAGCGCAAGCTGCTCGGGTTTCAGCAGCAATAGTGTGAGTTTTGCGCATGTTGCTGCGCGATGCTTTCCGATGCACTCGTGTGAAAATGTTGACCCCCAAATGCCCTCCGAGAGACTTTCGCGCAGACGGCGCCCCTCGGTTCCGGCAAAAGCGTCTCTGTCGCTTGAATGACGCACGGACGGAGGGCAAATGCGCTGGAAACCGCCCGAAAAATGGAGGTTCCGTGAAACACGGTTTTTCCTTCTATATCAATGACTTGGTCTGGCTGGGGCGCCAGGATTCGAACCTGGGATCACGGGACCAAAACCCGTTGCCTTACCGCTTGGCCACGCCCCAATTCGACTGAAAGTCCGCCCGCAAGCCGTCCACTGGTGCGACCGCCATGCCTCGGAGCACCGCAAGGGACGAGCCGACAAGTCCCATATGGTGGCGGGGCGAAGTCCTACCAAGGACGGCGTGCCGGAGCAATGGTCACAGCTTGACCATGACATGGCGCACAACGGTGTAGTCCTCGAGCGCGTACATCGACAGGTCCTTGCCGTAACCGGAGGATTTCAGGCCGCCATGCGGCATCTCGCTCGCCAGCATGAAATGCGTGTTGACCCACGAGCAGCCGTATTGCAGGCGCGCGGCGGTGGCCAGGCCCCTGCCGATGTCCTTGGTCCATACCGACGAGGCGAGCCCATAGTCGCTGTCGTTGGCCCACGCCACTGCCTGGTCGACGTCGTCGAAGCGGGTCACCGACACCACCGGACCGAACACCTCCTTGCGCACGATCTCGTCGCCGGGACGCGCGCCGGCAATCACGGTCGGCTCGTAGAAGAAGCCCTTGCCGCCGGGCGGCTTGCCGCCGGTGGTGATCGACATATGCTTCTGCTGACCGGCCCGCTCGACGAAGCCGTGCACCCTTGCCTTATGGGTCGATGAGATCAGCGGCCCGATCTCGTTTTCGTCGTCGTTGGGCAGATTGAATTTCAGCGCCTTGGCGGCGCTGGTCAGGTCGCCGACGAGGTTGTCGTAGATCTTCTTGCCGGCATAGATGCGGCAGGCGGCGGTGCAGTCCTGGCCCGCGTTGTAATAGCCGAACGCCTTGATGGCTTCGACTACCGCGCCCAAATCGGCATCGTCGAACACGATTACCGGCGCCTTGCCGCCAAGCTCAAGATGTGTGCGCTTGATGGTGGCGGACGCGGCCTGCAGCACCTTTTGCCCGGTGGCGATGGAGCCGGTGAGCGACACCATGGCAACCTTGGGATGATTGATCAGAACGTTGCCGGTGGTCGCGCCGCGGCCGGTGACGATGTTGACCACGCCCTCGGGAAAGATGCCGGCAACGATCTTGGCAAGCTTCAAGGTGGTGAGCGGCGTTTGCTCCGAGGGCTTCAGCACGATGGTGTTGCCGCCGGCGAGCGCCGGGGCGAGCTTCCACGCCGCCATCATCAGGGGATAGTTCCACGGCGCGATCGAGCCGACCACACCGATCGGATCGCGGCGGATCATCGAGGTGAAACCCGGCAGATACTCGCCGGCGAGCGAGCCGTGCATGTTGCGCACGGCGCCGGCGAAGAAGCGGAAGCAGTCGGACACGGCAGGCATCTCGTCCTGCAGGACGCGGATCCTCGGCTTGCCGCAGTTCAGCGCTTCGAGAGTGGCGAATGCCTCGGCCTCCGCGTCGATGGCGTCGGCCAGCTTCAAGAGCAGGGCCGAGCGTTCGCCCGGGGTCGTGCGCGACCAGGAGTGGAACGCGTTCGCGGCAGCCTCGACCGCAGCATCGACCTGCGACGGCGAGGCGTCGGGAAGCTCGACGATGGTCTCCTCGGTCTTGGGATTGACCACGGGCGCGTGCGCCTCGGTGCCCGCGACGAAGTCGTCGCCAATCAACATTCGCGTGTCCTGCATCACTATCCTCCACTCCGGCGCGGGTCGCCGCCTACTTCGCCGCTCCGCCGATATGCTCGCCCTCGCGCGTCAGATAGTAGGCGAGGAGGATCGGCACCAGGGTAACAAGAATGACGAACACCGCGACCACATTGGTCACCGGCCGCTGGCGCGGCCTGATCAGCTCGGACAGCATCCAAATCGGCAAGGTCGATTGCTGGCCGGCGGTAAAGGTCGTCACGATCACCTCGTCGAACGACAGCGCAAAGGCGAGCATGCCGCCGGCGAGAAGTGCCGTGCCGATTTGCGGCAGAACGACGTGGCGGAAGGTCTGGAAGCCGTTGGCGCCGAGATCCATCGACGCTTCGACCAGGTTGCCGTGCAGCCGCCGGAACCTGGCGATGGCGTTGTTGTAGACCACGACGATGCAGAACGTGGCGTGCCCCAGCACGATGGTCCAGATCGAAAAGTTGATGCCCATGATGTCGAACGCCGAGCGCAGCGAGATGCCGGTGATGATGCCCGGCAGCGCAATCGGCAGAATGAACAGCAACGAGATGGTCTCGCGGCCGAAGAAGCGGGCGCGAGACAGCGCGGCCGCGGCGAGCGTGCCGAAGATGAGGGCCAGCAGGGTCGCAATTGCGGCGACCCGGAGCGAGAGATAGAGCGCCCGCCAAATGTCGGGCCGCTCCGACCAGGCGACGCTGAACCATTTGGTCGTGTAGCCCGGCGGCGGGAACTGGAAGCTCTTCTCCTCCGTGGTGAAAGCATAGAGCACGATCAGCGCGAGCGGCAGATGCATGAACAAGAGGCCGACGACGGCGGCCAGGCGCAGTCCGAGAGGCGTGCTGCGACTTCGCTCAGAGGACATCGAACGCCCCCATGCGCTTCGCCACGTAGAGATAGACGCCCATGATCGCCATGGGGACGACGGTGAAGGCGGCGGCGAGCGGAATGTCCCCCGCCGTGCCTTGCAGCGTGTAGACCGCCTGGCCGATCATGGGCCGCGAATTGCCGACGATGGTGGGCACGATGTAGTCGCCGAGGGTCAACGAGAAAGTGAAGATGGAGCCGGCAATGACGCCGGGCAGCGCCAGCGGGAAGATCACCGTCCAGAACGTCTGCCGGGGGTCGGCGCCGAGATCGGCGGAGGCTTCGAGATAGTTGACGGGCACGCGCTCGAGCGCGGCCTGAGTCGGCAGGATCATGTAGGGGATCCACACGTAAACAAAGACGAGGAAGGTGCCGATATAGCTGAATGAAAGCGACGGGCCGCCGATCACCGGCACGGCCAGAATCGCATTCAACAGCCATAACAGGTGCACGGTCTCGGCGAGCCACGTCAGGATGCCTTCCTTGGCGAGGATCAGCTTCCAGGCATAGATCTTGACAAGATAGGCCGACCACAGCGGCATCATTACCGCGAGATAGAACAACGCTTTGGTCCAGCCACGCGCGTAGCGCGCCGCGTAATAGGCGACGGGGAAGCCGATGACCGCGCAGGCGAGCGTGACGAATGCCGCCATAAGCACCGAGCGCAGGATGATCTGGAGGCTGGACGCCTCCAGGAGTTGCGCATAGGTCGATAAAGTGAACTCGCGGACGACGAGGCCCGAGAAGTCGTCGAGCGAATAGAAGCTCTGCAGCAGGAGTGCGAACAACGAACCGACATAGACGATGCCGATCCACAATAGCGGCGGCAGCAGAAGCACGAAAGTCAGCAGCTTCGAGTGCGTGACGAAGAAGTCGGAGATCGTATCGAGAACCCCATCTCTTCTTTCGACTGTCGCGACGTGGCTCACGCGCCGTCCTCCATGGTCACCATGGCCGATTTGGGCCAGATGAGCCGCACGTTGTCGCCTTCGGGGAAGTCAGCCGCACCGGCCGGCATCTCGGCGGTGAGTCTCGTATCGCCGGTCTCCACGCTGAATCTGGTGACGGCGCCCTGATAGCTGATCATTTTGATCTCGCCGTCAGCGTGGGCGCTTGGGCCGGGCACCGGCGACCCCGGGGCGTGCACCTCGATCTTCTCAGGTCTTAGGCTTGTCCACTTGGCTGTCCCGCCATGAGCGGTCGCGAATGCGGGAGACAGCACGTTCGACGAACCGACGAAGTCGGCCACGAAACGCGATTGCGGCCGCTCGTAAATATCGGGGGGCGAGCCGACCTGGACGATCTTGCCGTCATTGAAAATGGCGACACGGTCGGCCATCGACAGGGCCTCGCCCTGGTCGTGGGTGACGAACACGAAGGTGATGCCGAGCTCCTTCTGCAGCGCCTTCAACTCCTCCTGCATCTGCTCCCTGAGCTTGAGATCGAGGGCGCCGAGCGGCTCATCGAGGAGCAGCACCTTGGGTCCATTGACCAAGGCGCGAGAAAGCGCGACACGCTGCCTCTGGCCGCCGGAAAGCTGCGCCGGCCGCCGCCCCTCGTAGCCACCGAGCTTGACCATGGCGAGCGCGTTCTTCGCCTTGGTCTCGCGCTCGGCCCGGCCGATGCCTCTGATCATGAGGCCGTAAGCGACGTTCTCGCCGACCGTCATGTGGGGAAACAGCGCGTAGTCCTGGAACACGGTGTTGACGTTGCGCTTGTAGGGCGGCACGCCTTCGACGGTTTCACCGAAGATCTCGATATGGCCCTCGTTCGGCTGCTCGAACCCGGCAATCAAGCGCAAGCATGTCGTCTTGCCGGAGCCGGAGGGGCCAAGCATGGCGAAGAACTCGCCTACGGCGATGTCGAGCGTGACCGCGTCGACAGCGCGCACCGCGCCGAAGCGGCGTGAGACGTTGACGAATCTAACGGCAACTGACATGGGGGCGCGCCATCGCGAAAACGGCCCGGAGCTTTGCGTCCGGGCCGTTGTTCGTGCGAAGCGTTATTGGCCGAGAATGGCGATGTAGTCCTTTGCCCATTTCGAATAGGGTACGCAGGCCCCCTCTACCTCACATTTCGCCGTCGGCGTCCGCCAGAACCAGATCTTCTCAAAGTTGTCGAAGCCGTTGGTGGCGCAGCCCTCATCGGTCAAGAGCTCGTTGCCCTTGCAGGCAGCCGGCACCGAAGGCACCGAGCCGAACCAAGACGCGAGGTCGCCCTGGAGCTTGGGATTCAAGGAATGCTCGAGCCACATGTACGCGCAGTTGGGGTGCTTAGCGTTGGCATGCATCATCGTCGTATCGGCCCAGCCAGTTGCCCCTTCTTCGGGAACAGTCGAGGCGACCGGCTTCTTCTCGCTTTGCAGGAGATTGACCTGGAACGGCCATGACGAGGATGCCACGACGCCTTCATTCTTGAAATCGTCGACCTGCACCATGGCGTCATGCCAATAGCGGCCAATGAGCGCTCTTTGGGCCTCAAGCAGGTCCATCACCGCGGCATATTGCTCGGGGTTGAGCTCGTAGGGGTTCTTGATGCCGAGCTCGGGCTTGGTCTTCATTAAATAGACGGCGGCATCCGCCACGTAAATCGGACCGTCATAGGCCTGCACGCGTCCCTTGTTGCTCTTGCCGTCGGGAAGGGTCTGCTCCTCGAAGACCACTGCCCAGCTCGTCGGCGCCTCCTTGAAGACCTCCGTATTGTAGGCGAGCACGTTGGGACCCCACTGGAAGGGCACGCCGTAGTGAACGCCATCGACGGTGTGCCAAGGCGCGTCCTTGAGACGGTCGTCCACCGTCTTCCAGCTCGGGACCAGGTCGATGTTGACCGGCTGCACCTTCTTGCCGGCGACCAGGCGGAGGGAGGCATCGCCCGAAGCGGTGACGAGATCGAAGCCGCCCTGGTTCATGAGCGTCACCATCTCGTCCGACGTGGCTGCGGTCTTGACGTTGACCTTACAGCCCGTCGCCTTTTCGAATTCGCTGACCCAGTCATAGTTCTTATCGGTCTCGCCGCGCTCGATGTAGCCGGGCCAGGCGACGATATCGACTTGACCTTCCCCCTCGCCAATTTCGCTCGGCATTTCGGCGAGCGCGGCGCCGCCAAAGACAAGCAAGGCAATCACAGCTGCTGACACACTAGTTGCGGGCTTCATGACATTAGACTCCTTAAACGAGCCGCGGGCGAAACCGCGGGGCTCGGACACTTGGTCCCGGCAGGCTTAAGCGCCCCCCGGCAACCCCACGCACGATGTTAGTCGAGGACCGCGTTGGGCGCCACAAGCATGCAGCTTCGGGCGCTTGTCCCGCGGTCGCCGGCAACACTGTTCGCCTCACGGGGTCTCGGCCTTCTCGGGCGCCATGATCTCGATGAGCGCGGCGGAGGCACGGTTGCCGCTTTCGACGCCACCGTTCATGTAGCCGAGGAAGTCAACGCTGGTGTGCTCGCCGGCGAATTGGACCCGCCCATCGAGGGCCGGCTCCGCCGCCACATCGAGCAACGTCGTATATTGTCCGGGCTTGGCGCTGGCATAGCTGCCGAGCGTGTAGGGATAGCGGTCCCAGAAGAAGGACGCCGTCGCCGCCTTGTCGAAGCTCTCGGCCACCTTGGGCGCCATCTTGGCGACGCCGGAGCGGAAGGCATCGAGCGCGGCATTCTCGTCGCCTGTACCGGCTTTGCCGCCCAGATAATTGGTGAGAATGCCGCCTTCGCCCGGTTGGGCTCGGCTCATCTCCCAGATATCTTGGAACGCGAGATCGGAATAGAAGGCACCATTCGAGACCGCGGGCAAGCCGGACAAATCTTTGCTGCGCCACGGCCGTGAGGTCGTGCCGTTATAGACCTTGGCATTGGTCCCATAGCCAAGCTCATTGATGGCCTGCATCTTCAGCTCGTCAAGCTCCAGGCTCTCCAGGCCCTTAACCTCACGCAGCTTCGTGAACGGCAAGGTGAAGATCACGTGATCGAAGCTTTCCGATTTCGTGCCGCCGGGAGCGTTGAACGTCAGGACGACCTGCCCGTCCTTGGTGCCGATCTCCGTCAGTGCGTGGCCGAGCCGCATGTCGGCCTTGTCTTTGAGCGCAGCCTCCAGCGCCTTGATCATCGTCGAAGACCCGCCCTTGATGCGGTAGGCTTCGTCGCTGTCGCCGAAGATGGCAAAAGGCTCATTCAGATCGGTGCCGATGAAATCCACCAGATTGAGGCAGGACTGATCCTCCGTCTCCAGTCCGAACTCGCCGACATAGGCCACGTCGAGCAGATCGATCGCCCAGTCCTCCGCCTTGCCGCGGAATTGCTCGAGGTAATCCTTCAGGCTCATCTTATCGAGCTCGTAGGCAAAGTCCGTCCAGTCCTCGTCCTCGGTGTAAAGCTGATCGGCATCCTCGGCGATCTTCTCGGCGATCGGCGCGAAGGCGCCGGACTGCTTCTCGGGATCGACCATGTCGCTCGGCGTGTAGAATTTTCCGCCGAAGTAATAGAGGTCCTCACCCTCGACCGCGAGGCTCTGCATTTCGAGGCCGAGTTCGCCGGCGAGCGTTATCAGGTCTTCGTGATTGGTATCCACGAACTCGCCGCCGAGCTCGGCGAACATGCCCTTATAGAAGTCGTACACGGTGAGCATGCGCCCGCCCCACCGGTTGCTCGCTTCGAACAGGATGGGCTTGATGCCGGCGGCCTGGAGACGGTAAGCCGCGGTCAGCCCAGCGACGCCGCCGCCGACGATGGCGACTGTCGGCGTTCCGCTCTTTGCCTTCTCCTCGGCGTAAGCATCCCACTTCAACATGGGCGCCAACGCGGTCGCACCGGCAGCGGCAGCGGAGAGTCGCAAGAGCCGCCGTCGCGACAGCGCCGACGATCGCGTGCGAATGACTGTGCTTTCCCTGATGGAACGGGCCAAAGCTCTTCTTACGATGGCGAACAGAGGCGTGCGCGACATGGCTATGACTCACGATGTTGAGATGAAAGGGGATATTGCGGGATCGCAAACAGGCGCGACGCCGGGAGCGGCTCCAAAGTTGCACCGTTCGAGAAACCACGGGCATGACGGCCAACAATTGTCTGCGGCATGCGAACCCCCGGTGGGGCTAAAGTTTGGCACAAGTGGCGGGATGGTTGAAGCGTTGTTTGCCGTCCGCCCAACAAGTCGCCGTGATCGCAGCGATTTTTGCGTCACGGCAACAGGCATGAGGCAGGCAGCGTCTTGTCGGCGACATTCCGCAGCGCAAAACTCGACTTGAGGCGCGCGACGCCCGGAAGCCGCGACAGCTGCTCCTTATGGATGCGCTCGAAATCGGCGAGGTCGCGCGCCATCACGGTAATCAGGTAGTCGTCCTCGCCCGACATCAAATGACACGACACCACTGACGGGGCTTTGACCACGGCCTCCTCGAAGGCCTTGAGCAGGTCCTCGTTCTGGCTCTTGAGGCCGACATGCACGATCACTGTCGTGCTGAGGCCAAGGGCCTGGCGGTTGACCCGCGCTTGGTAGCCTTGAATAACTCCCCTCTCCTCGAGCGCGCGGATGCGCCTGGCAATGGCGGTGGCCGAGAGCGGGAGGCGCTCGGCAAGCTCGACCTGGCTCAGACGGCCATTCTCCAAAAGCGCCGCCAGAATCGCACGATCTAGCGCGTCTAGTTCCATTTCCTTCATTTTCCGGCGTCCTACTAGAAAAGCACGCTGATTCTCTGCGTCATCCTAATTCTACGCCGAAGAAAAAGCCAGCTATCTAATCTGGTTTTCTGGCAGTCTCCAACCCATGTGAATCGCTCCTGAAAGCGGAGGACATCATGCGCATCGGCGTTCCGACTGAGATCAAGTGCAACGAGTTTCGTGTTGGGCTCGTGCCAGGTTCGGTTCGCGAACTGACGGCGCGCGGCCACGACGTCGTGGTGCAGTCCGGCGCCGGCGCCGGAATCTTTGCCGACGACGAAACATACGAGAAGGCCGGCGCACGCATTCTGCCGACGGCAGAAGCCGTGTTCGACGAGGCCGACATGATTGTCAAGGTCAAGGAGCCGCAGGCCGTCGAGTATCGCCGGCTCAAGCCGCACCAGATTCTCTTCACCTATCTTCATCTCGCTCCCGATCCCGATCAGGCGCGCGGCCTCATGACTTCAGGCGCCACGGCGATCGCTTACGAGACCGTGACGGACAATGCCGGAGGCCTACCGCTGCTCGCGCCGATGAGCGAAGTCGCCGGCCGTCTTGCCATCGAGGCCGCGGCCATCGCGCTGCGCCGCCCCACCGGCGGACGCGGCGTATTGATGGGTGGCGTGCCAGGCGTTCGTCCCGCCAAGGTCGTTGTGCTCGGCGGCGGCGTGGTCGGCACACACGCGGCGCGCATGGCGGCAGGCCTTGGGGCCGATGTTTCCATCATCGACCGCTCGCTGCCGCGTCTGCGTCAGCTCGACGAATTGTTCGAGGGCCGTGTGCGCACGCTCGCATCGACCCTCGAGACCATCGAGACCGAAGTTCTGAGTGCCGACGTGGTGGTCGGCGCGGTTCTCGTCGCCGGCGCCAGCGCGCCGAAGCTCGTGACCCGCGACATGCTTCCCCGCATGAAGCGCGGCGCCGTGCTCGTCGATGTGTCGATCGACCAGGGCGGGTGCTTCGAGACGTCGCGGCCGACGACCCATGCCGAGCCGACCTTCGAGGTCGACGGCGTCATCCATTACTGCGTGGCCAACATGCCGGGCGCGGTGCCCGTCACGTCGGCGCAGGCGCTGAACAACGCCACCCTGCCGTTCGTGATCAAGCTCGCCGACAAGGGCTTGGCCGCACTCGACGAGGATCCGCATCTTGCCGCAGGTCTCAATGTCCGCGGCGGCCGGATCGTGCACGAGGCGGCCGCGACTTCGCTCGGCTTCGATCGGCTGCCGGAAAAGATTCACCTCGTCGCGGCTGAATAGCCCGCGGCGAGCCCCTAGCCGGACGCACTCCCCCCCAACCGCGTCCGTATAGCCGGTCCGTTCTCCCTCGAGCGGACCGGCTTCTTCTTTACTTCAAGCTCGGAAAATGGAACTCGGCGCCGCCGCGGATACCGGTCGGCCAGCGCGCCGTCACGGTCTTGAGGCGGGTATAGAAGTTCACGCCCTCCGGACCGTAGATGGCATGATCGCCGAACAGCGAGCGCTTCCAGCCGCCGAAGGAGTGATAGGCGACCGGCACGGGGATCGCTACGTTGATGCCGACCATGCCGACCTCGATGGAGGAGGCGAAGGCGCGCGCGGTATCGCCGTCGCGGGTGAAGATCGCGGTGCCGTTGCCATACTCATGGCGGTTGATGAGGTCGGCGGCCTCCGCGTAGCCGCCCGCGCGCACGACGCAGAGCACGGGCCCGAAAATCTCGGTCTTGTAGATGGTCATGTCCTTGGTGACGCGATCGAACAGCGAGCCGCCGAGGAAGAAGCCGTGCTCGTAGCCCTGTAGCTCGAGGCCGCGCCCATCAACCACAAGCTCGGCGCCTTCCTGCACGCCCTGGCCGATCAGTGCCTCGATGCGGCGTTTGGCTTCCGCCGTGATGACCGGCCCCATCTCGGACTCGGGGTCGGCGGCGGGGCCGACCTTCATGGTGCGGATCCGCGGCGCGAGCGCCTCGACGAGCCGGTCCGCGGTCTTGTCGCCGACCGGCACGGCAACGGAGATGGCCATGCAGCGCTCGCCGGCGGAGCCGAAGCCCGCCCCCATCAGCGCGTCGACCGCCTGGTCCATGTCGGCGTCGGGCATGACGATCATGTGGTTCTTGGCGCCGCCGAGCGCCTGCACGCGCTTGCCCACGGCCGAGCCCCGCGCGTAGATATACTCGGCGACCGGCGTCGAGCCGACGAAGCTCACCGCTTTGATGTCGGGATGATCGAGGATGGCGTCGACAGCTTCCTTGTCGCCATGCACGACATTGAGCACGCCGGGCGGAAAGCCGGCCTCCTGGAACAGCTCCCAGATCAGCATCGACGTCGATGGATCGCGCTCGGACGGCTTCAGGACGAACGTGTTTCCGCAGGCGATGGCGACCGGATACATCCACATCGGCACCATGGCGGGGAAGTTGAACGGCGTGATGCCGGCGACCACGCCGAGCGGCTGGCGGTCGGACCAGCTGTCGATGTCGGGACCGACATTGCGGCTGAACTCGCCCTTCAAGAGATGCGGAATGCCGCAGGCGAAATCGACGACGTCGATGCCGCGGGCAAGCTCGCCCAGAGCGTCTGGGTGAGTTTTGCCATGTTCTTTCGAGATCGTGCGGGCGATGTCGTCGGCGTGGCGTTCGAGCAGCTCCTTGAAGCGGAACATGGGCTTGATGCGCTTGAGCGGCGGGGTCGCGCCCCATCCGGGGGCAGCCTGCCTGGCGGCGGCGACGGCGGCGTTCACCTCCTCGACGGTCGAGAGCGGCAGCTCGGCGGTCTGCTCGCCGGTCGCCGGGTCGAACACCGGCGCGATGCGCCGCGACGCAGAGGCGACTTTCTTGCCGTCGATGGCGTTGTGGATCATTTGCATGGTTACGGCACCAAACCTTCAATTCGCGGTCTTGAGGACGCGCGAGAAAATGTCGAACAGCTGGTCGATCTGACGCTTGTCGATGATGAGCGGCGGCGACAGCGCGATGATATCGCCGGTGGCCCGGACCAAAAGGCCCTGGTTGAACGCTTCGATGAAGCGCGCATGGGCCCGCTTGCCCGGCGCGTCAGGGATGGGATCGAACTCGACGGCGCCGATCAGCCCGATATTGCGGAGGTCGATGACATGGGGCAAGCCCTTGAGGGAATGCACGCCCTCCTCCCAATACGCCGCGAGTTCCGCAGCGCGGGTCAACAGCCCCTCTTCTTCAAGGGTCTCCAGAGTCGCGATGGCGGCGGCGCAGGCCACGGGGTGGCCGGAATAGGTGTAGCCGTGGAACAGCTCGATGACGTCGTCCGGGCCGCCCATGAACGCGTCGTGGACCTTCCCTTTCACGAAGACGGCGCCCATGGGAATGGTTCCGTTGGTGACGCCCTTCGCCGTGGTGATGATGTCGGGTGAGACATCGAAATAGTCGGCGCCGAACGGCGTGCCGAGCCGGCCGAAGGCGGTGATGACCTCGTCGAAGATCAACAAAATGTCGTGCTTGGCGCAGATCGCCGCGAGGCGTTTCAGGTAGCCCTTGGGCGGGACGAGGACGCCGGTCGAGCACGCGACCGGCTCGACGATGACGGCGGCGATGGTCGAAGCGTCGTGCAGCGCCACGAGACGCTCGAGATCGTCGGCAAGCTCGGCGCCATGCTCCGGCTCGCCGCGGGTATAGGCGTTGCGGGCGAGGTCATGGGTGTGGCGAATGTGGTCGACGCCGGTGAGCAGCGTACCGAACATCTTGCGATTGCTGGGGATGCCGCCGACCGAGGTGCCGCCGAAATTGACGCCGTGATAGCCGCGCTCGCGGCCGATCAGGCGGACCTTCGAGGCATTGCCCTTCACCCGGTGATAGGCCAGCGCGATCTTGAGCGCGGTCTCGACGGACTCGGACCCGGAGTTGGTGAAGAACACGTGGTCGAAGCCGGGCGGCGCGATGCTCACGAGCTTCGCGGCGCATTCGAACGCCTTTGGGTGGCCCAGCTGGAAGGTGCCGGCGAAGTCTAGCTCGCCGACCTGCTTGCGTACTGCCTCGACGATCCTGGGCCGGCAATGGCCGGCATTGACGCACCACAATCCGGACGTGCCGTCGAGAATGCGGCGCCCGTCGGCGGCGGTATAGTGCATGCCCTCGGCGCTGACGAGCAGGCGCGGCGCCTTCTTGTACTGGCGGTTCGCCGTGAACGGCATCCAGAATGCTTCGAGATTGTTGGTTGCGAGCCTGTCGCTCATGGTGATGTCCGTAATGTATGCCTGTTGAATGGAGACGAGGTCACGCGACCCGGGTTACGGCCTCGGTGAGACTCGCCTCGAAGATATCCATGCCGTCGCGCACGATGTCGTCGCCGGCGGTGAGCGGCACGAGGAAGCGGATGACGTTTCCGTAGGTGCCGCAAGATAGAAGTATGAGCCCTTTTTCGTTGGCGACCTTCATCACGGTCTGGGTCAATTGCGGCGCAGGCTCGGCGCTCGCATTGTCCTTCACCAGCTCGACGGCGCACATGGCGCCGAGGCCGCGCACATCACCGATGCAGTTCAGGTTGGAGCGGCTTTTTATCTCGTTGCAGCGGTCGACGATGATCTTGCCGATGGCCTGCGCGCGTTCGCAGAGCCTTTCCTCTTCGATCGCGTCGAGCACCGCATGCGCGGCGGCGCATGCCACGGGATTGCCGGCATAGGTGCCGCCAAGACCGCCGGGGTTCGACGCATCCATGACGTCGGCGCGGCCGGTGACCGCCGAGAGCGGAAGGCCGCCGCCCAGCCCTTTGGCCAAGGTCACGACGTCGGCCTTGATGCCGGAGTGCTCAAGGCCGAACATTTTTCCGGTGCGGGCGAAGCCCGTCTGGATCTCGTCGGCGATAAGGAGGATGCCGTGCTCGTCGCACAGCGCCCTGAGCGCGCGGAGGAAATCGAACGGCGCGATGTAGAAGCCGCCCTCGCCTTGCACCGGCTCGATGATGATGGCGGCAATGCTCGACGGATCGGCGGTGTATTTGAACAGCGCACGCAGCGCATCGAGGCTCTGTTCGCTGCTAACTCCATGATAAGTATTGGGAAACTCGACGTTGTAGACGTCGGCTGGGAACGGCCCGAAGCCCTTCTTATAGGGTACGACCTTGCCGGTGAGCGCCATGGCCATGAGCGTGCGGCCGTGAAAGCCGCCGCTGAACGAGACGATACCAGGCCGCCCGGTGTGGGCGCGCGCGACCTTCACCGCGTTCTCGACCGCCTCGGCGCCGGTTGAGAGCAGGATGGTCTTGGCGGGGCGCGGCACGGGCGCGATCGCGTTCAACCGCTCCGCCAGGCGCACATAAGATTCATAAGGCGTGACCTGGAAGCAGGCGTGGCTGAACGCCTTCAGCTGCGCCTCGATGGCGGCGACGACCTTCGGATGCTGGTGGCCGGTGTTGACCACGGCAATGCCGGAGGCGAAGTCGATATAGCGCTTGCCGTCTTCGCTCCACAGCTCGGCGTTCTTGGCGCGCTTGGCGTAGATCGAAGTGGCATGAGCGACGCCACGCGGCACAGCCGCCATTCTGCGCTCGTGAAGCTCGGCCGACGTTGGCATGTGGACCTGCTGTTCTTTCTACTTAGGTGTCTTGGCGCGCGGCGTCAGGACTGGAGCACGACGGGGCTCGAGCCGTCCCAGCTGACCCAGACCTTATCGCCAGCGCTGAAGTCGTCCTGGTCCCAGCGCGAGCGGTTGGGCCGCGAGACCCGAATGAGCCGGCCGCTAACCAGCTGCACGTGATAGATCGAAATATCGCCGAGATAGGAGGTGTCCCTGATCTCGCCCTTGGCCACGTTGCACCCGGCCGGACACTCGGGCGGCTGGGGCGGCTCGGGCGCATCCTTGTGCAAGGTCATCTTCTCGGGGCGGATCGCCACCCAAACACTCGCATCTCTGTTGCCGGAGACCCCATGCGGCACATCGACCGGATAAGGGGCGAGCTCGGGGCAGGCGACGGTCGCCTCGTCGGGTTCGTCCTTGGTCAAGGTGCCCTCGAACATGTTCACCGAGCCGATGAAGTCGGCGACGAACCGCGAGGCCGGAAACTCGTAGAGGTCGGAGGGCGTGCCGAGCTGGGCGATCGAACCCTTGTTCATGACGGCGATGCGCGAGGCGATCGCCAGAGCCTCGTCCTGGTCGTGAGTGACCATGATGAAGGTGATGCCGACCTTCTGCTGGAGCTGCGATAGCTCGAAGCGCATGGCCTCGCGCAGCTTGGCGTCGAGGGCCGACAGCGGCTCGTCGAGCAGCAGGACCTTCGGCTTTTTCACCAGCGCGCGGGACAGCGCTACGCGCTGGCGCTGACCGCCCGACAGTTGGTCGGGCATGCGTCCGGCAAGGTGGCCGAGCTGCACCAGATCGAGGGCTTCCTGAACGCGCGTGTCCCGCTCCGCCTTGGGCACGCGATCGATCTTGAGGCCGTAGGCGACATTGTCGGCGACCGACATGTGCGGAAACACGGCGTAGGACTGGAACACCATGTTCACCGCGCGCTTGTTGGGCGGGATGTCGCCCATGTCCTGGCCGTCGATGAGGACGTGGCCTTCGGTCGGCACTTCGAGGCCGGCCAGCACGCGCAGCAACGTCGTCTTGCCGCAGCCCGACGGCCCGAGCAGGGCGAAGAACTCTCCGGGCTCGATGTCGAGGCTGACATTGTCCACGGCGAGCATGGACCCCCAGCGCTTGGTAATGTTGCGGAAGCTGATGATCGGTTTGACGGCGGCGGCTTTGGCGCCGTTGGGCAATACTTGATCCACGGCACTCATCCCTTCGCTTTTTTCTGCGCCCGGTTCTGCAGCACCATCATGATGATCATCAACACGACGGTGAGCAGGATCAGCATGGTCGACGCGGCGTTGACCTCGGGCGTCACCGAGAAACGCAGCATCGAATAGACCTTGACCGGGAAGGTGATCGTGTCCGGCCCCGAGGTGAAGAACGTGATGACGAAGTCGTCGAGCGACAGCGTGAACGCGAGCAGCGCGCCGGCAATCAGCGCAGGCTGGATATGCGGCAGCAGCACGTCGCGGAATGCCTGCCAATCGTTGGCGCCAAGGTCGCGCGCCGCCTCCTCCTGCTCCTTGTTGAAGCTCGCAAGCCGCGCGCGCACCACGAGCGCGACGAAGGGGAAGCAGAACGACACATGGGCGATGATGATCGAGCCCAAGCTGAACGGCCATATGAGGTTGTTGGGCCACGGCATCACCCGGGTAAAGAACAGCAGCATGGAGACGCCCATGCAGATCTCGGGCACGACGAGCGGCAAGGTGAACGCGCCCTCGACCGCCGCCCTGCCTATGAAGCGGTAGCGCCACAGCAGCACCGCGGCGAGCGTGCCGATGACCAGGGAGATGAGGGTGGCCAGGAAGGCGATGGTCAGCGAGTTGGCGAAGGCGATCATCAGGTCCTGGTTGTTGAACAGCTTCTTGTAGTAATTGAGGGTGAACCCCTGCCAGACGATGTTGCGCCTGGAGTCGTTGAAGCTGAAGGCGATCAGCGCCATGAGCGGCGCATAGAGAAAGAAGAACACGAGGAACAGCCACAGGCGCATCTGCCACATGCTGTTATATTCGAGGGGAGCGCGACGCTGGGTCATGGCTAGATCCCGTGTCCTTCGGCAGGCTTGCCGCGGGCCAGATAGGCGCGGAAGGCGATCACCGCGAATGTGGCGTACATCAGCAAGAAGGACAGCGCGGCGCCGAACGGCCAATCGTTGGCGCGCTTGAACTGGCGCTCGATGACATTGGCGATCATCTGGCTGTCGGGGCCGCCGAGGAGATCGGGCGTGAGATAGGCGCCGAGCGCGGGAACGAAGGTGATGATGATGCCGGAGATGATGCCCGGCAGCGCCAAGGGCACGACGATGGAGAATATCGTGCGGATATGGCCGGCGCCGAGATCCAAGCTCGCCTCCATCAGCGATTTGTCGATGCGGTCGAGCGCGGCGAACAGCGGCAGGACCATGAACGGCAGATGGACGTAGACCAGCCCGACCACCACGGCGAAATTGTTGTAGAGCATCTGTAGTGGGGTGAAGTCGCCGAGCGGCTGCAAGCCGACCAAGGTCATGAGCCAGCTGCCCTGGTCCCACAACCATTCCAGCGTGAAATTGGCGAAGCCTTGCGTGCGCAACACCGCGATCAGCGCATAGGTGCGGATCAGGAGGTTGGTCCAGAACGGCAGCATGATCAGCAGCAGCAGCCACGGCCGCCAGCGCTCGCCGGCAAAGACGATCGACAATGCCACCGGAAAACCGATGATGAGACACAGTAGCGTGGTGATGCCGGCAATGAAGATCGATTTGAGGAAAATGCCGAGATAGAGCGGCTGAAGCGCCCGCGCATAGTTGGCGAACGTGCCGCTGATGTCGACCTCGGTCAGGCTGACATTCTGGCCGAAGCTGTAGGCCCAGACGATGGCAAGCGGGGCGAGGAAGAACACCACCACCCAGCCGATGGGTGGTAGTGCCGTGGCCAGAAAGGCCAGCCGACGTTCCTGCGTCCGCGTTGCCATCGTCGGGCTCTTCCGATCTCTACGCCGTTATGACGCGCGCAGCCGGGTCATCGCTTCCTCGAGGAGCCGCGAGAACTCGGGGCCCAGGTAGTTCGGCCACTCGCACTTGGCCATGATGTCGGCCGGCGGGAAAATCACCGAGTTGTTCCTGTAATCCTCCGGCATCAGCGCGACTGCGGCGGCGTTCGGCGACGGATACAGAATCGTCTTGGAGATCTCGGCGCCGACCTCAGGCTCGAAGATGTAGTTGATGAATTTGAGCGCATTCTCCGGGTGCGGCGCGCCCTTGGGTATGGCGAGCGTATCCTGCTGCTTCATGGCGCCTTCCTTCGGCACGACGAAGTCGACGTCGTCGTCCTCGGTCATGATCTGTGCGATGTCGCCGTTATACTCCATGGCGAGATCGACTTCGCCCGAGAGCAGCAGATCCTGGCCGTTGTCCTCGTGGAAGGCTTTGATGTTGGGCTTCTGCTTGGTGAGCATCGCCTCGGCCTTCTGGAGCAGCTCGGTGGACGCATCGTTTAGCGACCCGCCGAGATATTTGAAGCAGTTGCGGAACAGCTCGCTCGCGTCGGACATGACGGTGATCTTGCCCTTGTATTTGTCGGAGTCGAACAGCCACTTCCAGCTATCCGGAACTCCATCGACCTTCGACTTGCGATAGCCGATGCCGATGACCAGCCAGGTATAGGGCAGGCTGAATTTACGGCCGGGATCGAACGGCGCGTCGGTCATGAACTCAGGTGCGATGTTCTTGATGTTGGGGATCTTGGAATGATCGAGCGGCTCGAGCAGCTTGGCCTCGATCATGCGCTGGACGAACTCGCTGCCGGGAACGATGACGTCGTAGCCAGGATTGCCCGCCCGCAATTTGGCGAAGAGCTCGTCGTTGGTGGCGAACAAGCTCATATTGACGTCGATGCCGGTCGCGTCGGTGAAGCCGGGAAGCGTCTCCTCGCCGATATAAGTGTCCCAGTTATAGAAGTTGAGCTTGGGCTCCTCGGCGGCCCAGGCCGAGTATTTCCCGGGCGCCAGGCTGATGCCGATAGCGGCGGCGCCGAGACCTTTCAGAATTGAGCGGCGAGAAGCGCTTGTCTTGAAATATTTGGCGGGCACTTTAATCATAACCTACTCTCCCTGTGCTTGCCTGCGGCGGCTGCTTAGTCCTCACGTCTGGTCATTGCAAAGAATGCGGTCCAGTATGGCGGCTTGCGAAAGTAGCCGCCAGCCCAATCGATAGCCATCTTGCCCACGGGCTTGACCAATCATGCGTCGATGCCTCCCAGGCAGATGTATTTGACCTCGAGGTACTCCTCCAAGCCTTCGGCGGCGCCCTCGCGGCCAAGGCCCGATTCTTTGACGCCGCCGAACGGCACGACCTCGTTGGAGAAGATGCCCTCGTTGACGCCGACCATGCCGGCATCGAGCTTCTCGGCGACGCGCCAGGCGCGGCCGATATTCTGGCTGAACAGGTAGGCGGCAAGGCCGAACGGCGTGTCGTTGGCGAGCCTGACCGCGTCGGCCTCGGTGTCGAAGCGCACCAGCGCCGCTACGGGGCCGAAGATTTCCTCCTGCACGATGCTCATATCGGCGGTCACGTCGCCCACGACCGACGGGCGGTAGAATAGCGGACCGGCATTATCGAGGGTGCCGCCGGTCAGGACCTTGGCGCCCTTCTTGACCGCGTCGGAAACCAGCGCCTCGACCTTGGCGATCGCCTCGCTGCTGATCAACGGACCGATAGCGGTACCGGGCTCCAGTCCAGGTCCGACGGCGAGCTTGTTAACCGCGCTAACAAGCGCCGTCGCGAAGCGGTCGTAGATGCCGGACTGAACCAGAATGCGGTTGGCGCAGACGCAAGTCTGGCCCGCGTTGCGGTATTTGGAGGCCATGGCCCCGGCGACCGCCTGCTCCAGATCGGCGTCGTCGAACACCACGAGCGGCGCGTTGCCGCCGAGCTCGAGCGTGAGCTTCTTCACGGTGCCGGCGCATTGCCGGTAAAGGATCTTGCCGACCTCGGTCGAGCCGGTGAACGACAGCTTGCGCACGCGCGGGTCGTCGCAAAAGACTTTGCCCACTGCCGGCGCATCTTCGGTCGTAACGATATTGAGCACGCCAGGCGGCAGACCGGCGTCCTCACCGAGCTTGGCGATCGCCAGCGCGCAGAGCGGGGTCTCGGACGCAGGCTTGACTACGACGGTGCAGCCCGCGGCGAGCGCCGGGGCGACTTTGCGCGTGATCATGGCAATGGGGAAATTCCACGGCGCGATGGCGGCGACGACGCCGATCGGCTGCTTGATGGTGATATAGCGCTTGGAGGCGACCGTAGTGGGGATGGTGCGGCCGTAGGCGCGCTTGCCCTCCTCGGCGAACCACTCGACGAACGAAGCGCCGTAGCCGACCTCGGCGCGCGACTCGGCAAGCGGCTTGCCCTGCTCGGTGGTCATCAGCTGGGCGAGGCTCTCCGTCTCGGCGGTGATGAGATCGAACCAGCGCCTCAAGATGGCGGCGCGTTCCTTCGCGGTCTTGGCCGACCAGGCCGGCAGGGCGCGGCTCGCGGCGTCGATGGCGCGCACCGCGTCCTTGGCGCCGAGGTCGGGGACGGACGCCACCTCCTCGCCGGTCGCCGGATCGCGCACGGCAAAGGTCTTGGCCGATGTCACCCACTCGCCATCGATCAGCGCGGCGGTGGGAAATTTTTTGAACAGCATGGTCATCGGTTGGTCAGCCTCATGCGACTCGCGAATACCACAGGTGATCGAGCGGCGTGACGATGCGCTCGAAATTGCAGCGCTCGGCATGCTTCAAGCGGGAGAAGACGTCCTGGAACGGCGCGCCGAATGCATCGCGCACGATCTCCGAGCGCTGGAAGCGATCGAGCGAGTTGATCCAGGCGGTCGGGAGCGGCGGCGCCTCGACCCCCTCGGAGTTGCCTTCGACGGCAGGGCCGGGATCGGTCCGGTTGGCAATGCCGTGGCTGATGCCGGCAAGGATCGAGGCAATCACCAGGTAGGGGTTGGCGTCGGCGCCGGCCACGCGATGCTCGATACGGGTCGAGGCGCCGTTGCCGCGCGGAATGCGCAAGGCGACCGTGCGGTTGTTGAAGCCCCAATGCGCGGCCATCGAGACGTAAGACTTCGGCACATAGCGCCGGTAGGCGTTGGCCGACTGCGCCCACACCGCCATGAAGTCTCCCATGGTTTCGCGCATGCCGCCGATAGCGTGCCGAAAGAGCGGCGAGATGGGATCGCCGGCAAAGAGGTTCTGCCCCGAGCCGTCGGTCAGGCTGAGGTGGACATGAAGGCCGGAGCCGGCCCAATCATGGTGAGGCTTCGCCATGAAGGTCGCTTCGAGCTGATGCGCGCGCGCGGCAGCCTTCACCGCGCGCTTCAGGAGCAGCCCGTCAAGCGCCGCGGCGACGGCATCGGGGCGATGCTTCAGGTTGATCTCGAACTGGCCGGGCCCCGTCTCCTGCATGACGGTTTCGACGGGCAGGCCCTGGACCTCGCAGATGCGGTAGACGTCGTCGATGAAGGGCGCGAGCGCATCCATCTGCTCGAAGCCGAAGGTCAGCGGCTGGCAAGGATCGTTGGACAGGCCTTCGGGCCTCTGCGGCGGGAAGGCGCCGTTCGTCGCCTTGCTGGTGACGTAGAATTCGAGCTCCACGGCGACAACCGGCGTCTGGCCGGCGCGGATGAAGCGCTGCACCTGGTCGGCGAGCACTGCGCGCGGGTCGAGCTCGTCCTTGACGTCGATCACCATCACGGCTTGCGCGTTCCGGCCGTCGCCGACGGGGATCGGCACCAAGGTGCCGCTCATCAGGTGGCAGTGGTGGTCGTGATCGCCGCTCTCCCACAAGCGGCCGGTCTCCTCCACGCAATTGCCGAGCGGGTCCATGATGAACACCGAGGACGGCATCATGAGGCCGTTCTTGGCGATGCCGAGCAGGTCCGAGCGGCGGACCCGCTTGCCGCGAGGAATGCCGTTCATGTCGAACAGAAAGGCATCGATCCAGTCCACCCCCGGGTTCGCGTCGAGGAAGGCTTGCGCCTCGTCGAGGGTGAGCCGCGGGTTGGTCATGATGTTTTGCCTTTCGCCGCGGCGCCGAAGCGGCGGAACAACGAGGCCGAGACGGGGTTCGCCTTGGCGCCCCATTCAGGATGCCATTGTACGCCGAGACAGAACGCCGCGTCGTCGGGTCCGCGTGCCGCCTCGATCAGGCCGTCCTCGGCGAACGCTTCCGGTTTCAGCCCATCGGCGAGCCGCGCGACCCCCTGCCAATGCAGCGAGTTGACGATGATCTCGTCCTTGCCGATCCAATCTCGCAACTTGCCGCTTAAGGCCACGGGATGGTTCGGCCCGTAGGCTTCCTCGAGCGGCACGTCCGGCTGCGCGCGGTGGTCCTTGTGCCCATCGACGTCGTGAACGGCCTGATACAGGCTGCCGCCCAGCGCAACGTTCAGCTCCTGGAAGCCACGGCAGATGGCAAAGAGCGGCGTGTTGCGCTCGACTGCTCCTCTGATGAGCGGGAGCGTGAAAGCGTCACGCAGTGGATCGAGCCTGTCGGGTAGGATGGGCTCTCCCCCGCCATAATGCTCCGGCGCGACGTTGGAGCGGCTGCCGGACAGCAGGATCCCATCGGCGATCTCCAGGATGGCGCCGACATCGGCCAGACCGGGGCCGACCGGCACCAGCAGAGGCTGGCATTCGGCGACTTCAGCCACGGCCGCCGCGTATTTGCGGCCGACGGCATCGTAAGTGTCGCCGTCGATGACCTTGGTGCAGGCGGGTATGACGACAATAGGTCGCGTCATGCGGCAAGCTCTCCGGCGACGTTTTCGAGGGTGAGGTCGAGCGCGCGCTTGATCGCCGCCTCCGCCTCGTCGAACTGCGTTTCAGTCCAGATCAGCGGCGGAGACATCACCATGGTGTCGAACACCGCGCGCATGATGAAGCCTTCGCCGAAGAAGTGATCGCGACATATGAGCCCGACGCGCCCCGGATTGTCGAAGCGGCGGCGCGTACGCTTGTCGGCGACGAGTTCGATGGCGCCGAGCAGCCCGACGGAGCGGACCTCGCCGACCAGCGGATGGTCCTTGAACTTGGCGAGCATCTTGGCAAGCGCCGGTGCGCCGAACTCCTTGACCCGCGGCACGAGCTTCTCCCGCTCGATGATCTCGAGATTCTTGAGCGCCACGGCGCAGGCCACGGGATGGCCCGAGAAGGTGTAGCCGTGGTGGAAGTCGTCGTCGTGCGCCAGGATGGTGGCGACGATCTTGTCGTCGACGAGGACGCCCGAGAGCGGCAGATAGCCCGACGTGACCGCCTTGGCGAAGGTGATGAGATTGGGGCGGATGCCATAATGCTGCGACCCAAACCACGTGCCGAGACGGCCGAAGCCGGTGATCACCTCGTCGGCGAGGAGCAGAATCCCGTATTTGTCGACGATGCGCTGAATCTCGGGCCAGTAGGTTTCCGGCGCGATCTTGACGCCGCCGGCGCCTTCCACCGGCTCGCCGGCGAAGGCGGCGACGTTCTCGGGGCCGACCGCCAGGATCTCGTCCTCCAGCGCGCGGGCGGCGCGAAGGCCGAACTCCGCCGGGCTCTCGCCATCCTTCGCCTCGCCATACCAATAAGGATCCATGATGTGGCGGAAGCCCTCATAGACGGGGTAACTGTGCAAATGCATGTGCGCCATGCCGCTCATCGAGGCGGCGGCGATGGTCGAGCCGTGATAGGCGTTCTTGCGCGAGATGATGATCTTGCGCTTTGGCTCGCCTTTCAGCGCCCAATAATGGCGGATCAGGCGGATGGCCGTGTCGTTCGATTCCGAGCCGGACGAGCCGAAAAACACCTGGTTCAAGTTTTCGGGCGCGATCTCGGCGAGCTTCCGAGCCAACGCCACCACCGGCGGGTGCGTCGTCTTGAAAAAGGTGTTGTAGAACGGAAGCTCGAGCATTTGCTGATACGCGGCTTCGGCCAGTTCTCTGCGGCTGTGGCCGAGATTGGCGGTCCACAAGCCGGCCATGCCGTCGAGGATGCGGTGGCCTTCGCTGTCCCAGATATACGGGCCGTCGCCGCGCACGATGACGCGCACGCCGGCTTCGCGCAGTGATTTGTGATGGCTGAATGGATGCAAATGATGGAGAGCATCTAGCTCTCGATATTGTGCGGTCTGATATTGATTAGTCACCTCTAGAACCTCCAGCAGACACGTGACCCGAGGGCCGTCTGAATTAGTGCTGGACGTTCGCAGGGGGCGTATAGCCGATGCGGGCGCAGAGCAGCAGCAGCAGCGCCTTCCGGTTCATTCCGCTCAATTTCGTTGCCGTTTTGGGGCAAAGCCCCAACAAGGGCCGTCGCACGATCCCGGCGATCAAGGCTGATCCGGTCACGCGGCACCTCCACTCCTAGCGACCGCCAAGCCGCCGCTTGACAGCGGCCCGGCGGCGCGTATGACTGCCAAAAGTTTAATTGCTACGGTGTAGAATTGTCAAGAACGGGCAAGGCCAAATCGAAGGCCAAATCTCGCCCCCGGGGGCGGCGCGGCCTCGACAAAAACGACCTGCTCGACGCGGCCTTCGACCTCATGTCGCAGAACGGCGAGGCGGGCTTTTCGGTGCGGAAGCTCGGCTCCAGCATCGGCGTCGATCCCATGACGGTGCTGCACCATTTCGGCTCTAAGGACGAGCTTTTGCGGCGGATCGCCGACCGGGCGCTCGCCACCGTCGAGCCGCCGGTTGCGAGCGGCGACTGGCGCACCGACCTGCGCGCCGTGGCGGTCGCCTACCGCAACCTCGCCCACCGTCATCCCCGCCTTTTTCACCTGCATTTCCGCTATCACGCCACCGGGCCCACCGATCATGCCTCGAGCGAGGTGGTGTATGGCGCGCTGCGGCGCGCCGGCCTGCCGGACGACGAGGCGGCGGGGCTTGGCCTCGCCTTCTACGCCTTCGTTCTCGGCTATGCCTTGGCGGAGGCCGAGGGGCTGCTGCGCCCCATCAGCGAGGAGGATGAGGCCGAACTCCAAGCGCTCGACCCCCTCACCTGCCCGGCAACCGTCGCGCTCATCCCCGCCTTCCAGGCGCTCGACTCCGATGCGGCCTTCGCGGCGGCGGTCGACACCTTCATCGCGGGCGTGGCGAGCCGGCGCAGGGCAATGCGCGCGAAGAACTAGCCAAGGGCACGCGGGTCAGGAGGCCGCCTCGGCCGCCAAATGCGGCCTGGCATGAGCCACCGCCTGCTCGGCGGACTTCGCGAACCGCACCAGCGGCTTCTTGAGTCCGGCCCGCACCAGGACACGCCGGACGCTTGGGCTGGCGCCGGTCAAGAACACCAAGGTCCCCGCCCGGTTGAGCTTCTCGGCGAACCGCAGAAGGGCCTTCGCCGCGGTGCTGTCGACCATCGGAACATCGGAGAAGTCGAGCGCCAGCACGCGGGGCAGCTTGCCGATCCGGTCCAGAACGCCGCTGACGGCGGCCGTCGCCCCGAAGAAGAAGGCGCCGCTGATGCGATAGATCACGACGTCGCTGTCAGCCGACGCAGCCGGATCGTAGGTCATGCGGCCGGCGTAGTCGTCAGCCCGGTCGTCGGCGATCAATTACCCCTGGCCGTTCACCTCGACGCTCTCGGCCATGCGGTGGAGGAAGATGAAGGCGCCGAGGACGACGCCGACGCCGATGCCCGTGGTGAGGTCGACGAACACAGTGAGGAGAAAGGTCGCCAGCAGGATGAGCCGGTCGCCGGCCGAGGTCCCCAGCAGGACCATGAAATCCTCGCGCTCGGCCATGTTCCAAGCGACGAAGGCCAGCACGGCCCCGAGCGCTGCGAGCGGGATATAGCCTGCAAGCGGCGCGGCGATGAGCATGAACAGGAGAAGATAAAGGGCGTGCAGCATCCCGGAGACCGGTCCCACGGCGCCGGCGCGAACATTGGTCGCCGTCCGCGCAATGGTGCCGGTCACGGGAACGCCGCCGAACAGGGTCGAGCCGACATTGGCCACGCCTTGGGCAACGAGCTCGCAATTGGAGCGGTGCCGGCGTCCCGACATGCCGTCGGCCACCACCGCCGACAGCAGAGATTCGATGGCCCCGAGCAGCGCGATGGTCACCGCGTCGGGAAGCACGGCCTTGAGCTTAGCAAAACTCCACGGCGGCAGTGCCGGGGGCGGCAGCTCTCGCGGCAAGCCGCCGAAGCGCGAGGCGATGGTGTCCACTTCGAGCGCGAAGGCCCAGACAACTGCCGCGGCGACCGAGACCGCTATCAAGAACCCAGGCCAAGCGGGGCGCCATTTGCGCAAACCTAAGATGATCGCAAGCGCGATCATGCCGACCGCGAAAGCTTGCGGGTTGATCGTGGCGCGGGCCGCCCACAGTGCCTCAAGCTTCGGCACGAAGGCCGCAGGCTCGCTCGGCAGATCGAGGCCGAGCAGCTCCTTGAGCTGGCTGGCAAGGATGATGACGGCGATGCCCGTGGTGAAGCCGACGGTGACCGGGAAGGGAATGTATTTGACGTAAGTGCCGAGCCGGAAAAATCCGGCCGCAATCAGGATCACCCCGGCCACCAATGTGGCAAGCACGAGCCCGTCATAGCCCTGCCGCTCGACGACGGCCGCAACCAACACAATGAAGGCGCCGGCCGGCCCGCCGATCTGGAATCGGCTGCCGCCGAGCGCGGAGACGAGAAAGCCGCCGGTGATCGCCGTGTAGAGCCCGCGCTCAGGTCCGACGCCGGAGGCGATGGCGATGGCCATGGAGAGCGGCAGCGCGACGATGGCGACGGTCAGCCCGGCGATGGCGTCGGCGCGGAAATCCTTGAGGCCGTAGCCTTCGCGCAGGACCGTGACGAGCTTCGGCGTGAACAACTCGGCGAAGGACGGCCCGCGCCGGCTTCCAGATCTTGAGGCTGCCTCCATGCGACCCTCGACCGCGAGACAACGCGACATGGTTCTAAAGGCTAGGAGGGCGCACGGCCTCGCGCGGCGGTGCTCGCGCAAAAAGCTGCCCGTTGGGCCGGATTCGACGATGCCTAGCGGATTGGCGTTTAGGTAGCCGGCCTTGCATTCGGCCACAATGCGCCCTAGTAGCGCGGCTTGACCGGGAAGAGCCGGAGGCCGACCGGCTTTGTTGCGAGCCCCGGCCGGGGCGTCTATATACGTCACTCTTCAGCCAAGCGGAGTGTAGCGCAGCCTGGTAGCGCACCTCGTTCGGGACGAGGGGGTCGCAGGTTCAAATCCTGCCACTCCGACCATTACTCAAGTGCTTAGCTGGGGTCAGGCCAGCGGAAACAGTTTCGGAACAGGTTGGCTGAAGCAGGTTCGACTGGCTCTGCGGACCAATGGCAGGCGACCACGGGCGCGTAACGTGACGGAAATTCCGGTCCGTCTTCACATTTGGGCGAAGTAGCGAATTAGAGCCCCTTTTCTCCCCTCGACATAACCGTCCTGCCACCTGTCGTCCTTCTCGAGAAAGCCTGACCAGGGCTTCTTTCCCTTTCGCGCACGCTCCGTTTCGATCGCCCGGAACCGATAGTGGTCAAATACATCGAGGATATGCACGGCATAGGCTTCGGCCAGCGGACGGTTATGGCTGACAATGACCATGTTCTCGTCATTGGAATAGGACGCCTTGAATCCGAGATTGTGACTGCCAAGGATGACGTGGCAGTCATCTGACTTGGGATCGATCACCACAAGTTTGTCGTGAATGATCGCACCTATCCCGCCTCGTGCGGTCAATTGTTCGGCGCCAAAATCATCAAGAAGGTTTCTATCGTCGATTCGCGCAGCGCGGACGATCGAAACATTCCCCTCATCAAAGGTAGAGGGAGATTCACCTTCCTCGACGACGACGCCGTCCTTCTTTTTTGTCGCAATGTAGTTTGGCATGGCTTGCGCGCTCGATACTGCCCCAGTAACGAGCAGGGTCGTATCGTTGCGACCGATTTCAATCACCTCGCCAATAATGCAGTCGTTACCCTTTTGGCCAGGATAGAAGGCTAGGAATAAGATGGCCTCCCGCGCGCGGCGCATGAGGTGGTAAACGTAGCTCAGGTCCGGAGGTACGGACGCGCCCTTTTTCGAGGTCGGCTTTTTTCGTTGAGGCATATTGGGCGAGAACCACAATGTTATCCTCGTCCCGTCAGCGGCCTCCACTTCACCCGGCAACTCGTTCGATTTGCGAAATGTCGGGTTCTGCTGACTGTCATTCATGCCCTTGCCAAATGGTCTTGGCACCTTGAGGACGTCTTGCTTCATGCGATGCCAATAGTCCAGAAATACACCTGCCACCTTGTCGTCCTCGATCAGCAAGGCGTTGTTCGTTTGGCCTGCCAAGCCAGTTGAGGTCCAGTTGGTGCTGCCCGTGAAAACGGATCTGGCTCCTCCGTCCGGGGGAACATGCACAACAAATTTGTTGTGACCGATATGAATTGAGTTGTTGAACATGCGGTGTTGGATATCCGCACCCGCCTTAACCAGCGCGCGGCGCGCCTCTTTGTTGCGCACGTCCCACTGCTTTCCCTTACCTAGGCCGGTATTCGACAGAATGACGTGGATGCGCGAGGCATTGGCAATCAGGATGTCCTGAAGTTCACTGTCTTCAAGCTCGTAAAGGGCCAAATAGAACTCCCCCTCCCGCGCGAAGAGATTGTGAATCAAGGGAATGACATCACCGGCGAGGTACTTGCGGTGGCCATCCTTCGGATTCTCAAGCTTCTTGATAAGCTCATCTGGCTCGATCACGCCGTCAGCCAACAGGACGTTCCGCAGCCACTGCGCCGCCAGAATCCCGTTGGTGAAGGTTGATTGGAACGAGCCCCTCGTCCGCGTCACGTGAATGTCGTTCGAAGCAACCGCTGGCGCCAGATACGCTAGCGGCCGCGGCTTCCCCTCATAGGCACGAATGCGCGTCCGAACTGGCTTCCCGTCTTCACCTTTCACGGGGTTGCCCTTGCTGTCGCGTTTGATTTCCGTCGTGAATTCCTTGCCGTTTGAAGGCACAGCCTCGAGGCCTGGCTTCAACTCGCCTACCGGGCGCACCTCGTAGCGCACCCGCGCGTCTTCTGGGCGACGATCGGCGCGGTTGCGCTTTTTGCGCAGCGTCAGATCACGCCAGGAGAGCTTCTGAACGGGCCAGACGCCCGTGTCCTGCTCAATCCATTTCGGATTGCGCTGTCCCTTGAATGGAACCCAGCTGGCACATTTCACGCGGTCTTCACTGCCATCGGCGCGGCGGATAATACGACCCCGCTCGTCAATGTAGACGCGCGTGACCTCAAAGCCCAGGCAGTCATCTATCTTGTCGTCGATTGCCCAGGCGACATACGCAACTTCATTATTGCAATAGGCGCGAACCGAAGTGACTTTGCTCATGCACGTCCTCCCCAAGATATACGCGCATAATACGACGATAGAACTGTCGGTTGTATTCGAGACATAGCGCCTTGGTGCAATCCGATTATGACAATGACGATCCCTTGACCGGTGTTCGCTCTGGCTCAAAATCGCCCGCTCCACCGCAAAATCCGGGTCGAAAGCGGCCGCAATCAGACACATTTTGCGCAAAAAGCCATGGGAAAGTTAACATTGCCAGGCGGGTAGCGCTGTTGCCCCGCCGCCGCTCCGCTACACTGGCCGCGCGGGTTCACCAGAAGACCAACAAGACCTCAAGACCATGTCGGCGGAGCTTGCCTTCAATCGAAGCGTTGACGTCGACTATGGCGTGGCGGAAGAGGTTGCGCCCGGCATCAGGCGCATCGTGGCCAACAACCCCGGCCCCTACACATTTCTCGGCACCAACACCTATCTCGTCGGCTCAGGCCACGTCGCGGTGATCGATCCGGGACCCGCCGACGAGGCCCATCTCGCGGCGATCGCCAAGGCAACGCGCGGCGAGCGCGTCCGCCATATCCTCATCACCCATAGCCATCACGATCATTGCGACGGCGCCAAACCACTGCAAGCCAAGCTCGGCGGCGACATCGTTGCTTACGGGCCGACCGGCACGCCACGCGGCGCCGACGCGCCTGGTCTCGGCGACGCGTTCGTGGATGCCGCCTTCGCGCCGGACGTCGCGGTTCGAGATAGCGACACGGTCAAAAGCCGCGGCTTTGCGCTCGACGTGCTACACATGCCCGGCCACGCGCCCGACCATCTGTGCTTCGCTCTGGTGGGCCAGCGCACGGTGTTCACCGGCGACCACGTGATGGGTTGGAACACCACGGTCATCGCGCCGCCCGAGGGCAACATGGCGGACTTCCTCGCCTCGCTCGAGCGGCTGATGACGCGCCGCGACAAGATGTTCCTGCCGGGCCATGGCGGACGCATCCAAACGCCGCAACGCGTGGTGCGCGCCTATATTACCCACCGCAAATGGCGGGAGCAGACCATCCTCGCCTGCCTCGACGAGGGCGTCTGCACCATCCCGCGCATCGTCGCCAAGCTCTATGGCGCGCTCGACGCCGACCTCAAAGAAGCGGCCGCGCTGTCAGTGCTTGCCCATCTTGAGCACTTGATCGACCGCGACATGGCGGCGGCGGAAGGCGCCGACGACCGGTTCAGCGCCTTTTACGTACGCTCCGCTTCGTCTTCTTCCTAGCCGGCTCGACCGGCTTCGCCACCGGCTCTTCCGCATCCTTCGGTGCCGCCTGTTCGAGCACGGTCTTCTCGCCCTTCTCGAGCGTCGTATTGATCTCGGCGTAGAGCTTGCGGATGCGATCGGCGTTGGCGCCGAAATCGTGCATGCCGTAGCGGGACGCGGAGCGCACGTCGATCAAGGTATGGGCGTCGTCGCCCTTGACCCCGATCACCACGTCGTCGGTGAAAGCCATGATCAGGGACTGATCTGTGGCTTCGATGCGGCCGAGGCCGCTTTCGCCGGGTGTCTCGTTGACGAGCACGGTCCAGCCGAGCCGGCTCACCGCCTCGTTGACGATGGCGAACACCTCCGGCGCCGAACGCTCGAGAAACATCGGCCCGATATCAGGATAGGCCTCGGCCTGTAGCTCGGACTTCTCGGCGTCCGGGTTGACGAGGAGATTGGCGTCGCGGGGACGCTCGTTCGCCAGCGCCGTGAACTGTAGCGCATCGGCGGGCGAGGTCTGCACGTCGGTGAGGGGCGGCAGGAGTACGGCCTTCGACAGGAAATATGCCGGCAGAGCGAGGCCGAGCAGCGCGACGAAGATCGCAGCGAAGTCCTCCGACGCGCCGCTCTGGCCGCCGAACCAAATGCGAATGAGGGAGATCAGGGCGATGACCATGGCGATGAACAGCGCGGCCACCGAGACGGCGATCAGGTTGATGGCGGCCGGCGTGCCAAGACCGGCGAAGCGATGCAGCAGCACCGTCAAGATGAGGAGCTGCAAGAAGAACAGCGCCATGCGCCGGGCCCACTTGGCCTCCCACGCCTCCTTGACCGCAAAGCGGGCGGTGGAGAATCGCTCCAAGGAGTAGTTCGCCGTCACCTCACCTGATCCTCGTATAGAATACGCCGCCGGGTGTCATCTTAGCGATAAACCGGGGCCATGGCAGGTTTGTGGTGATCACACATGCTGGCCGCCGTCGATATGTAGTTCCGCGCCGTTGATGTAGCTCGACTGGTCGGAGCACAGGAAATAGATGACCTTCGCGACCTCCTCGGGCAGGCCGAGGCGGCGCATGGGGATGTCGGCGATCAGCGCCTCGGTGCCCGGCGACAGGATCGCCGTGTCGATCTCGCCCGGCGAGATGGCGTTGACCCTGACGCCGAGCGGCGCGAAATCGGCAGCCATCTCGCGGGTGAGCGCGGCCAACGCCGCCTTCGACGTGGCGTAGGCGGATCCGGCGAAAGGATGGACGCGGGAGCCGGCGACCGAGCTGACATTGACCACGGCGGCGCCCGCCGCCTCCAGCTCGTCGATCAGGCCGCGCGCGAGCAGGATCGGCGCGAAGAAATTGACCTGGAACACGTGCTGCCAATCGTGCAGCGGCGTGTCGAGGGAGGAGAGGCGGCTGCCGCCCGACCCCTTCGGCGAGATGGCCGCATTGTTGACCAACGCATTGAGCCGCGAGCCCTGGTCGCGCAGGCGGTCCTTGATCTCGGCTACGGCGCGGACCGTGCTGTCGATATCGGCGAGATCGACCTGGATGTGATCCTCAGGTCCCGCCTCCCACGGACAATCTTCGGGAAAGGGTTGGCGCGAGCAGGAGATCACCCGCCACCCCGCCGACGAGAAGCGCTTGACCGTGGCGTGGCCGATGCCGCGCGAGGCGCCGGTCAGCACGAGCGTTCTGCGCTCTTCGTTGGGAATGATGGCCATCACGGGCAGAGACGGGTCTTGGTCCAAGCGCCGCTCGGGCTAGCGCGGCGGAACACGATGCGGTCGTGCAGGCGGAACTCCCCGCTCTGCCAGAATTCGATCTCGACGGGACGCAGCCGGTAGCCGCGCCAATAGGCTGGCCGCGGCACCTCGCCGTCCGCGAACTGCGCGGCGTAGCGCTTGACCGCCTCCTTCAAAGCGGCGCGGCTCGCGAGCGGCCGCGACTGGCTCGACGCCCAAGCGCCGATGCGGCTCATCGGGTGGCGCGTGGCGAAATAAGCGTCGGCTTCCGCTTCGGTCGCGGGCTCGATGGCGCCGCGGATGCGGATTTGGCGTCCCAAACTCTTCCAGTAGAACAGGAGCGCCGCCTTGGGCGACGCGGCAAGCTCCAGCCCCTTGGCGCTCTCGCAGTTCGTGTAGAACACGAAGCCGCCCTCGTCGGCGCCCTTCAAGAGAATCATCCGCGCATTGGGCAGGCCATCGGCGTCCACCGTGGCGACCACCATGGCCTCGGGGTCGATGGGCTCCGCCGCCGCCGCCTCGGTCAGCCAGCGCCGGAACAAGGCGAGCGGGTCGTCCGCGGTGGTGAAATCCTTAGTTTCCGGCGCGTTGTCGTCCATCTTTCGGCCGCTTTCCGGCGCCGCGCGGCGGGGCCAAGAAAAATCCCGCGGCGGCACGCGCATTTACGTTTTCCTCACTCTGATAGGGCACCATGGCTCCCGTTGATAGTGGGCGCGGTGGGGATTTCGAGTATCGCGTCACAGTTTGGGGACGAATGGTTATGCGTACGTTCCGTTGGAACGCCCCTATCATTGGGGCGGGCGCTCTAGTGTTGTCAGTATTGCTGCCCGCCCCTCTTCTCAAGGCCGAGGAGAGCGGGGCAAGCGAGGCCGCGGCGGTCGCCGCTGAGCCACAGCCGCAGGACTTCAAGGAACTCAAGGCCAGCCTCGATCATTCAGACCGCAGGGTTGCGCTGCAGGCGCTGCAAATGGCGCTGACCGAGCTCGCCGACGGGGTGACGCTGGTATGGCGCCGCCAGGAAAGCGGGCTTGTCGGCCGAATCAAGCCCGTGTCCGCCTTCCGCGACGGCGAGGGCCGTATTTGCCGCCGCCTGATCTATACGCTCGCGCTCGAGGCGTATGAGCGGAAGATCGAGGGGGTCGCCTGTCGCGAGCCAGACGGAAGCTGGTCGATCACAGGCTAGAGGGGAATCACCATGTCACACACGGCTTTGGCGGCAGAGGCTCTCATCCCGCTCGTAGGCGACCGCGAGGCAGACGGCTCGGCGTCCTTGCGGGGCACAAACTCGCGCTTCACGCCGCTTCGCGCCCATTTTGCCCCGTCCCGCGCGGGCGCAAGAGAGGGCCGGAACGAGCGCGAGGTCTCGCAAATGCGCTTCCCGCGGCGAAGTGCCTGCTAGCCGCGCTTCAACCTGAACGAGTTGATAATCCAAGTTAAATTTGTAACTGGGCCTTAAACGCCAGCCTGCTAACCGATTGGGGGCAGCTGGAGTTTCCAGACATGTACAAAGTGCTGACGTGCCTCACCGAGCAGCACGACTATCGCCTCGTCCTCCTTGCCGTCATCACCTGCGCGCTCGCCACCTACACGGCGTTCTATATTTACTCGAGCGTCAGGCGGACGCGCGGCTCGCGGCGGCTCGGCTGGATCGTGCTTGCGGGCGTCGCCACCGGCGCCGGCATCTGGGCCACCCACTTCATCGCCATGCTCGCGTTCAAGACGGGGCTGCCGGCGGCTTACGATCCTGTCCTGACCATCGCCTCCCTGCTCGTCGCCATCGTCGTTACCGCCACCGGCCTCCTGATCGCGGCGCAAGGGCATTCGCGCTGGTATCCGGCTCTCGGGGGCGCGGGTGATCGGCATCGGCATCGCCGACATGCACTACACCGGCATGCGCGCCTACAGCACCATGGGGACCATAGACTGGGACAGCTCGATCGTCGCCGCCTCGATCGTGTTCGGCGTCGTGTTCGCCGCGGCGGCAATGATCAAGTTTCACGAGAGCGCAAGCCGCTGGGCAGCGCTGAGCGGCGCCGCGTTGCTGACGGTCGCGATTTGCACCTTGCATTTCACCGCCATGGGCGCGGCGATCATCACGCCCGACCCGACCATGGTGGTCTACCCGTCCTTCATCGACAATTCGATGATGGCGCTTGCCGTGGCCGGCGTGAGCTCGCTCGTGATCCTCTCGGCGCTCGCCGCCGCCTTGATCGACAAGCAGACCACGCGCGAATCGGCGCTGCGGGTGCATGAGCTCGCCGACGCCGCGGCCGAAGGCATCGTCATCGCCAGGGACGGCGAGATCGTCAACGTCAATCAGCGCATCGCCGAGCTCTCCCAGCGGTCGCAGGAGGAGCTGCTCGGCAAGCGCGTGTTCGGCGATCTTTTGTTCGCCAGCCGTCATCCCAACTGCACGGTCGGCGACCGCCGCATGGAAACCGTGATGATCACCGCATCTGGCGGAACCATTCCCGTCGAGGTGATCTGGAGGCCATACAAGTCCGACACGCGGGCGAACGAGGTCTACGCCATCCGCGACCTCCAGGAGCGCCGTCAAGCCGAGGAGACCATCCGGCAGCTCGCCCAGTTCGATTCGCTTACCGGACTCGCCAATCGCGCCACGCTCCGTCGCCGGCTGGACAATGTCGTCAGGGAGGCCGAGGCGGACGCGCAGTCGTTGGCCGTCATCTGCATCGACCTCGATCACTTCAAGGAGGTCAACGACCTCTATGGCCACGGCGCCGGCGACGAGGTGCTATGCGCCGCCGCCGACCGCATGCTGCGGGTGTTGAGGATCGGCGAGTATCTGGGGCGCGTCGGCGGCGACGAGTTCGTCATCGTGCAGAGCGAAGGCCAGCAGCCGGGTGACGCGGCGGCCTTGGCCGCCCGGCTCATCGAGTCCTTCGAAGCCCCGATCGAGGTCGACGGCAATCCCACTGACATTGGCGTAAGCGTGGGGATCGCGATCTATCCCGATAATGGCGGGACGGCGGAGAATCTCCTCGCCAACGCCGACATGGCGCTCTATCGCGCCAAGAGCACCGGTAGGGGCTGCGCCTGCTTCTTCGAGCCCGACATGGACCTTGCAGTGCGCCGCCGCCGCCGCCTCGCGCAGGAGATGCGGGTCGCCATGGCGGAGCAGGAGTTCGAGATCTACTACCAGCCCCAGGTGAGGATCGCCTCGTCCGAGATCCTGGGTTTCGAGGCCCTGCTGCGCTGGCATCATCCCGAGCACGGCCTGATCGAGCCAAGCGAGTTCATTCCCATCGCCGAGGAGACCGGTCTCATCATCCCGATCGGCGAATGGGTCCTGCGCACCGCATGTCATGAAGCGGCCACCTGGCCGAAGCCATACAGGATCGGCATCAACCTTTCGGCCCGGCAGTTCCAGCATTCGGACCTTCCCGGGGTCGTGCACCGCGTTCTCATCGAGACCGGGCTCCCGCCGGCGCGGCTCGAGCTCGAGATCACCGAGACGGCGCTGTTCGAGAACCTGCAGCGGGCGATCGATTCATTGCGGCGGTTGCGGGCGCTCGGCGTCTCCATCGCCATGGACGATTTCGGCACCGGTTATTCGTCCCTGTCCTCGCTCCAGGCCTTCCCCTTCAACAAGATCAAGATCGACCGTGAGTTCGTCGAGCATCTCGGCGACAAGAGCCACGCGGCGATGATCGTGCGGTCGATTCTCGGTCTTGGCAAGAGCCTCGACATCCCGGTGCTCGCCGAGGGTGTGGAGACCGACCGGCAACTCCAGTTCCTCCGCTCCGTCGAGTGCGAGGAGGTGCAGGGCTATTATTTCGGACGGCCCGCCTCGGCCGAGCGGATCCGCGAGCTGCTCGCCGCCGGCTATGTCCAGGTCCCAGGTCCGATCGAAGAGCTGATTGCGCCAGAGGCGCCGGCGAGCAAGGCGAGCAACGTCACCCCCATAGGGCGCGGCAAGAAGGGCCGGGGCGGGCGCCCGTCGGCGGCCTAACGCTTTGTGCTTCAAATGCCCTCAGCGAAAGCCCTTCCGGCTTCGCTCGCCCCGCATGTATAAAGCCCCGACTTCGAGCGCGAAGGAGGGGTAATGGCCGAAGGCGGAAAACTCATGGCGGGCAGACGCGGCGTCGTGTTCGGCGTCGCCAACAACCGCTCCATCGCCTGGGGCATCACCAAGGCTATCACCGATCAAGGCGCCGAAGTGGCCCTCACCTACCAGGGCGACGCCTTGAAGAAGCGAGTCGAGCCGCTCGCCGCCGAAATCGGCTCCAAGCTCGTGCTGCCATGCGACGTGACCGACACCGCCTCGGTCGATGGCGTGTTCGATTCGCTCGCCAAGGCATGGGGCGGCATCGATTTCCTGGTCCATGCGGTCGCCTTCTCCGACAAGGAGGAGCTCGACGGGCGCTATGTCGACACGACGCAGGAGAACTTCGTCCAGACCTTGCTGATCTCCTGCTACTCGTTCACCGCGCTCGCCAAGCGCGCCGAGGCACTGATGCCGAATGGCGGCTCGCTGCTCACCCTCACCTATTACGGCGCCGAGAAGGTGATGCCCCATTACAACGTGATGGGCGTGGCCAAGGCGGCGCTCGAGGCGAGCGTGCGCTATCTCGCGGCCGACCTCGGCAAGAACAACATCCGCGTTAACGCCATCTCGGCCGGGCCGATCAAGACGCTCGCCGCCTCCGGCATCGCCGACTTCCGCTATATCCTCAAATGGAACGAGTACAATTCGCCGCTGCGGCGCACGGTGTCGATCGAGGACGTCGGCGCCGGTGGGCTTTATCTGCTCTCCGATCTTTCGCGCGGCGTCACCGGCGAGATCCTGCATATCGACGCCGGCTACCATGTGGTCGGCATGAAGAACGAGGACGCGCCCGACATCTCCGTGGTGAAGGAGTAGGTGGGAGCCCGGATGGAGCGCAGCGACCTCCGGGGGCCCAAGTGAATGCACCTGCATCCCCGCATTCCGCTTCGCTTCATGCGGGCCACGTTGCTGTGAAAATATTCCTAGACCTTCCTCGCCGTCTCCGCTACAATGTGCGCACCTCGTCCGCTTAAGGGGCGTTGCTCTAGAGGCGTCTTGAGTGGCGGGACGGGTGCGGCGCCTGCGGGCCTCGTTCGCTGCGAGGCACTCGGGCCGCATCGGGGCTCCCCCCGGGGCCACTACGGGCCCCTGTCAGGAGCTGACTGACCGCCCGGAGCCTATCGCCGGCCAACGGAAATCGGGGCCCGATGCCGAGTAAGACGCCGCGAGTGGCGCGCCGGAAGGCGCCCGCGTGTCCTCGCCAAGGACACGACACCATTACGGACTGCGCCGTTCGGCGCGCCACCCCCTCGTGTCTTGAGGGGAAGAAAGGAGCAAAAGCCGGACGCGGACGCGTCGCGGCAACGAAGAGTCATGTCCTGTCGAGCACTTGCAACACACTCCCCGCTCTCCCCTTGTGGGAGAGCACGCGCCGCTTGCGGCGCGGTGAGGGGTAAGCGGCGTAGCCGCGTCAAGAGAACAACCCCCTCACCCGGCGCGACGCCGGACGGGGTCCGGCCTCGCGCCACCCTCTCCCACGAGGGGAGAGGGGATGGGACTCGCAGGTAATGACAAAGTAGGACATGGACGCCTAAAAGACCTCATGTCGCACAACAGCTTCGGCCATCTGTTCCGCATCACCACCTGGGGCGAGAGCCACGGGCCGGCGATCGGCTGCGTGGTCGACGGCTGCCCGCCCGGCATTCCCATCACCGAGGCCGAGATCCAGGCCTATCTCGACAAGCGCCGGCCCGGCCAGTCGCGCTACACCACCCAACGCAGAGAGCCGGACACGGTCAGGATCCTCTCCGGCGTGTTCGAGACCGAAGACGGCGAGCAGAAGACCACCGGCACGCCGATCGCGCTCGAGATCCAGAATGTCGACGCTAGGTCGAAGGACTACGCGGACATCAAGGACAAGTTCCGCCCGGGCCATGCCGATTACACGTATTTCGTGAAATACGGCGTGCGCGACTGGCGAGGCTCAGGCCGCGCGAGCGCGCGGGAAACGGCGATGCGGGTCGCGGCGGGCGCCATCGCCCGCAAAGTCGTGCCCGGCATGCAGGTGCGAGGGGCGCTGGTGCAGATCGGCCCGCATAAGATCGACCGCGCCAATTGGCGCTGGGACGAGGTCGACAACAATCCCTTCTTCTGCCCCGACCCTAAGGCGGTCGAGACCTGGGCCAAATTTCTCGACGCGGTGCGGAAGAAGGGCTCATCGGCCGGCGCCATCATCGAGATCGTGGCGGACGGCGTGCCTGCCGGGCTCGGCGCGCCGGTCTACGGCAAGCTCGATCAGGACATCGCCGGCGGACTCATGAGCATCAACGCGGTGAAGGGCGTCGAGATCGGCGCAGGATTCGCCGCGGCGGCCATGTCGGGCGAAGAGAGCGCTGACGAGATGCGCAACCGGCCCGACGGCTGGCCCCAGTTCAAGTCCAACAACGCGGGCGGGATCCTCGGGGGCATCTCGACCGGACAGCCCATCGTTGCGCGCTTCGTGGTGAAGCCGACCTCGTCGATCCTTACCCCGCGGGAGACCGTGGACAAGACCGGCAAGGACACCGAGATCTCCACCAAGGGCCGGCACGATCCGTGCGTCGGCATCCGCGCCGTGCCGATCGGCGAGGCGATGGTGGCTATCGTGCTCGCCGACCATTACCTCCGCCACCGGGGCCAAACCGGACAGGGCTAGGCGTCATGGCGGGCGCCGATCAGGAACTCGACATTGCCGCTGCCGCCTTCGATGGGCGACGGAATCACCCCGAGCACGGTCCAGCCCACGCCTTCCAGGAACTCGCGCACGCGGGCGACCGCCCGTTCGCGGTCATCCTCGTCGCGGACGATGCCGCCTTTGCCCACCGCCTCGCGCCCCGCCTCGAATTGCGGCTTGATCAAGGCGACGAGCCAGGCGTCCGGCGCGGCACGCGTGAGCGCCGCCGGCAGCGCCTGGGTGAGGCTGATGAAGCTCACGTCGGCGACGATCGCCCCGGCCGATTCGGGAATGAGGGCCGCGTCGAGAGAGCGCGCGTCGGTCGCCTCGAGCGACACCACGCGCGGGTCGGAACGGAGCCGGTCGTGAAGCTGGCCGCGGCCGACATCGACGGCATAGACCTTGGCCGCGCCACGGGCGAGCAGGACCTCGGTGAAGCCGCCGGTCGAGGCGCCGACGTCGAGCGCCACCCGTCCCGCCGGCGAAAGGCCGAAGGCGTCGAGCGCCGCTCTAAGCTTGATGGCGCCACGGGAGACGGAGACGGCGGCGCCGGGAGCCACGGCGAGCGGCGCATCGCTCCCGACGAGAGCGCCAGGCTTGAGGACGACCTCGCCCGCCACGGTGACCTGGCCCCGTCGCACGAGGTCGGCGGCGCGAGCCCGGGAGGGGGCCAGACCGGCGTCCACCAATTTTTTGTCGAGACGTGTTTTTTTGTAGATGGCCACAAGAGCTTCTCATATGCTCGCGCTCGCGTCGGGAATCCCCGCGCGGCGGACGAAGGCCGGGAGCGGTCGGCGCCGCATCATATACATACTGCGAAGCGCCCCGCTCGGCGCGCCATCGCGGAGGTCTCGTGAGCCAAGCGACAACGGCTTACCTTACCGACAAGTGCGAAGTCCGAAATCGTGACGTAGCTGGCGGTCATTCCGTCATCGCCCGGGAGGTGATCTATCCCGGCGAGCTGATCGGCGTGTGGAGCGGGCGGATCGTCGGCCCCGACGAGCTCGACACGCTGCCGCCGGAGATCCGTCACCATACGGTGCAGGTCGAGGAGGAGCTTTATCTTGCCTCGGTCCATGCGGACGAGCCGCCGGACTTCATCAACCACTCCTGCGAGCCGAATGCCGGCCTCGATGGCCAGATCGCCATCGTCGCCATGCAGCGCATCCTGCCCGGCGAAGAGGTGACCATCGACTACGCCATGTGCGATGGCTCGCCCTACGACGAGTTCGACTGCGCGTGCGGTTCGGCGATGTGCCGGGGCAAGATGACCGGCGAGGATTGGCGCGACCCGGTTTTGTGGGAGCGCTACGCCGGGCATTTCTCGCCCTATCTGCAACGGCGCATCGACGCCTTGCGGCGCGAGCAGGCGTCGCGGCAGCCGAGGCGCAAGCGGGCCCTCGCCCTTGCGGCGAGCGAAGCCCCTGGCGGTGTCCGATGACTCCCGGCGACTGTCCCGGGCGCCTCACGGCGCCTGACCCACTCCCCATTCCCATCAACCAAATCTCAGGAGCGCACTGATGCTGCTTATCAGCACCTATGTGGCCCAGAGCCCCATCGAAGGGCTCGGCGTGTTCGCAGGCGAATACGTGCCGCGTGGCAGCCTGATCTGGAAGTTGAATCCCAAGTTCGACATCTTCGTGCATGAGACCGAGATCGGTACGTTGCCGGCGCATATGAAGGGGTTCATCGCCCGGTACACTTATCCGCATCTGGAGATGCAGGGCTATCGGGTGCTCGACGCCGACAACGGGCGCTTCATGAATCACAGTCTCGCGCCCAACACGGACTTCCGCATTTTCGACACGGGGTACGCGCTGGTCGACATCGCCGAGGGCGAGGAGATCACCTGCAACTATCATGAGTTCGACCCGGGGTTCGTGGGCTTCCTGCCCGGCATGGCCGCCACGACTCTCGACGCGCAGCTCCACGCCAATGGCCGCTAGGATCGCCGGTCTTGGGCTTGCCGTCGCGCTGCTCGGCATGGCGGCTGCCTGGGCGGCCGAGGAGTACCCGGGTTTTGCGTGGATGGCAGATTCGAGCGAGGGTAACGCTTACGTGACCTACGGCTCGACTGAAACCGGCGAGGATTACCTGTTCAACCTGTTCTGCGGTGCGGACAAGTCCTCGGTGATGTCCGTCTACGTGGATATCGTCGGCACCAAGGTCGGCGACCCCGTCACCCTCGATTTCAAGAGCGGCGACGCGACGCTCGTAGTCCCGGGCAGGATCGGGACCGACGAGATGAGCGGCTTCCTGTTCGCGGAGGCAACCGGCTTCAAAGTCAAACCGGTGGTGGCGCTCTTGGGCGGAAAAGGACCGGTAACGGTCAAGACGGGGAGCGTCTTAACCACTTTGCCTGAGAAGGGCCGCGCCAAGACCACAGCCGAGTTTGCCAAGTCCTGCCCGCTGGACTAAGCAGAAGCCCCCGACGGCATGGCCCCATGTCCGGCGGCAACGCAGGTCAAGCCGCGAGCGTTCAGGTCTGATGAAAGTCCGCAAGCTCACGCGCATTGCTCTTGCAGCAGTGCTGCTTGCCGCCCTGTCGTCCCAGTGCGCGGCTGCAGAAACTCTGCTGTGGACGCAGAAGACGAGCGGCGGCTTCGTCACCCTTACCTACGGCGCGCTCGATCCGGCGAAGCATCCCCTGTTCATGCTTTCCTGCATTAACGGGATGGGGATCGCCGTGCTCGACGTGCGCCTTGATCTGCCGGAGACCGAGCCAGGCACCCCGCTCACCATCGAGCTGTCGTCGGGCGGGCTGACGGCCCTGGTCGAAAGCGAGGCCGCCAGTGACGAGGCAAGCGGCGGGACCTTCGCCCAGACGAGCGAGGTCAGGATGAAGCCTGTTCTCGACGTGCTGCGTGGGACGGAGCCGGTGAGTGTCGAGGTGGGCGCCGCGAAAGCCACGCTCTCCGATCACAACCGAACCGAGTCGGTCGAGAAGTTCAGCAAGGACTGCGAGTTGGGCTAAGCGCGGCGTACAACCTCGGTGCCGAGATCCTTGCCGAGGGCGGCGAACACGGCGGCGACGATGCCGGCCCGATCAAGACCCGCCTCGGCATACATCAGGTTGGGCTTGTCCTGCTCGATGAAGCGGTCGGGGAGGGTAAGCGTCCGCACCTTCAAGCCCCGATCGAGGAGACCTTCCGCCGCGAGGGCCTGCAGCACCTGCGCGCCGAACCCGCCGCTTGCGCCCTCCTCGACGGCGATCAGCACCTCGTGGTGCCGCGCGAGCTGGCGGAGAAGCTCCATGTCAAGCGGCTTGGCGAAGCGCGCGTCGGCGACGGTAGCGGGGAGGCCGTAGCCCGCAAGCTCGTCCGCTGCGGCTAGGCATTCGGCAAGCCTGGCGCCGAAGGACAGCAGCGCGACCGCCGAGCCTTCCCGCACGATGCGTCCTTTGCCGAGATCGAGCGGCGTGCCCCGCTCCGGCAGCGGAATACCTGCGCCCTCGCCGCGCGGATAGCGGAAGGCAGAGGGCCCATCGTCGATGGCGGCGGCCGTCGCCACCATGTGCATCAGCTCGGCCTCGTCGGCCGCGGCCATGACCACCATGCCAGGCAGGCAAGAGAGGTAGGCAACGTCGAAGGCACCGGCATGAGTCGGGCCGTCGGCCCCGACCAGTCCGGCGCGGTCGATGGCGAAGCGCACCGGCAGATGCTGGACCGCCACGTCGTGCACTACCTGATCGTAAGCGCGCTGAAGGAAGGTCGAGTAGATGGCCGCGAACGGCTTATAGCCTTCCGTCGCCAAGCCGGCGGCGAAGGTCACGGCATGCTGCTCGGCGATGCCGACATCGAAGCAGCGATCGGGAAACACTTCGGCGAAGCGGTCGAGCCCGGTGCCAGACGGCATTGCCGCGGTGATGGCGACGATCCTGTCGTCGGCGCGGGCCTCGGCAATCAACGCGTCGGCAAAAATCTTGGTGTAGCTCGGCGCGCCGCCAGGCGCCGATTTTTCCTGCGCGCCAGTGACGACGTTGAAGCGGCCGACGCCGTGGAACTTGTCGGCCGAGATCTCAGCCGGGCCGTAGCCCTTGCCCTTCTGGGTGACGACGTGAACCAGGATCGGTCCGTTCTTCATCTTGCGCACGTTGCGCAGTACGGGCAGCAAATGATCGAGATTATGACCGTCGATGGGACCGACGTAGTAGAAGCCGAGCTCCTCGAACAGGGTGCCGCCGGTCCAGAAGCCGCGGGTGAACTCTTCGGCACGCGCCGCGCGCCGTTGCCAGCTCTTGGGCAGGAGCTTGGCCGCGAGCCGCTTCATCCCGCGGCGAAAGCTCCGATAGGTGCCGCCGGAGATGAGGCGCGCGAGATAGGCGCTCATGGCGCCGACGGGCGGCGCGATCGACATGTCGTTATCGTTGAGGATGACGATCAGACGTGAGTCCATAGCGCCGGCGTTGTTCATGGCCTCATACGCCATGCCCGCGCTCATGGCGCCGTCGCCGATCACGGCGACCACGTGGTTCGCGCCGCCGGCAAGGTCGCGTGCGACGGCCATGCCGAGACCGGCCGAGATCGAGGTCGAAGAGTGGCCGGCGCCGAACGTGTCGTACTCACTCTCGGCGCGCTTGCAGAAGCCGGACAGGCCGCCGCCTTGGCGCAAGGTGCGAATGCGGTCGCGCCGTCCCGTCAGGATCTTGTGCGGATAGGACTGATGCCCGACGTCCCAGACCAGCTTGTCGCGCGGCGTATCAAAAACATGATGCAGCGCCACGGTAAGCTCGATGACGCCGAGGCCGGCGCCGAGATGGCCGCCAGTGACCGAGACGGCGTCGATGGTCTCCTGCCGCAACTCATCGGCGAGCTGCTTCAGCTCATGATCGGAAAGCGGCCGCAAATCCTCCGGGGTCTGGATGCGATCAAGCAGCGGCGTGGCATTTTTGGCGCTCATTCGCTTACCTGGCGGATTTACGGGAAAGGGCGTGAAAGATCAGCAAGCTACCTTGCGTCCTTTATCGGCCAAACGGCGTAGTTGCAACTATCGTATAAGGGCGCCCAGGACATCACAGAAGATGGCGGAACAGGCGACCATAACGGAGAGACCGGCCCCGCCCAAGCGGCGTCTTTCGTTTCCGGGAATGATCCTGCGGCTGATCGGCAATCCGATCGCCGCCTGGTCTGACGACTTTTACGATAAGTCGACGATCTACTACCGGTGGCTCGGCATCGAGACGCTGTTCGTCATGGAGCCCGAGCTGATCCAGACGGTCCTGCTCGACGCCGCCGGGAGCTTCTCCAAGCAGCCGCTCTACGACGATGTGCTCGGCGAGGCGATCGGCGGCGGCCTGCTCAACGCGGAAGGCGAGGAATGGCGCTGGCAGCGCCGCCTCGCGGCACCCTTGTTCCGGCCGGAAGACGTGCTCGACTTCGTTCCAGCTTTCGCCGCCGCCTGCGGCCCGGTGCTCGCGCGGTGGCGCGAGGGAGGCGACGGCACCAGCCAGAAGATCGATCAGGACATGGCGCGCGCCACCTTGCAGGTACTTCAAGACACGGTGCTCGGAGCTCATCTCACGGGGGAGGATCGGGACCTGATCGAACAGGCGGGAAGCGATTTTCTTGCCTATTCCGTGTGGAAGCTCGCGCTGACCTCGCTTCGCCTGCCGCCGTCCCTGCCCCATCCTGGCGCGCGGGTGATGGCGCGCGCGGGACAGACCCTGAGACAGGTGGCCGGACGCGTGCTGGCGCGGACGCGGGCGAGCGGGGCGCCGGGCAACGATCTCCTCGGACGCTTGGTGACGGCGCGCGATCCGGCGACAGGCGAGGCCATGCCGGACGATCTCCTCGTCGACAATGTCGTGACCTTTCTCATGGCGGGACACGAAACGACGGCGCAGGCGCTGACCTGGACGCTCTATTTGCTCGCCCTGTTTCCGGAATGGCAGGAACGCGTGCGGGAGGAAGGGCAGAGGGTGGTCGGCAATGGCGTTATTGGCCGCGAGCATCTGGCCCAACTCCCGCTGATGGATGGCGTATTCCAAGAAGCGATGCGCCTCTATCCGCCGGCGCCGAACCTGATGCGCCGGACTCTTGCGCCAGTGACGCTAGGCGATCATGCGCTTTCGGCAGGCGCCACCATCATGATTCCGATCTACGTGGTGCACCGGCACCGGAACTTGTGGCGCGATCCGCTCGCCTTCGATCCTTCGCGCTTCACGGCGGAAGCGCGCGCCAAACGACATAGGTGCGCCTATATGCCGTTCTCCACGGGGCCCCGGTCGTGCATTGGCGCGTCGTTCGCCTTCGCCGAGGGCAAGGCCATGCTGGCGACGCTGCTCGCCGGCGCCCGCTTCGCGCTTCCTGACGGAGAGGCGCCGACCCCGTTGGCCCGCATTACGCTGCGCCCCGAGAAAGGGCTGACGCTCAAGGTCACGCCGCTTTAGCGTCAAGCCCCAGCTAATCCTCGACGTCGAGGGGCTCGGTGCCGGTGGGTTGGCCATTCTGGTTGAGGGAGATCTTTTCCACGCGGGCTTCCGCCTGGCGCAACAGACCATCGCAATGGGCGCGCAACGCCTCGCCGCGCTCATAGATCACGATCGACGCCTCAAGCTCGACGTCGCCCTTCTCCAGGCGATCGACGATGGTCTCGAGCTCCTTCAGCGCCTGCTCGAAACTCATGGCTTTGATGTCGGAATGGTCAGTCGGGTCGGCCATGGCCTGGCTTAGCGCGTTGCGTTGCCTTGGATCAAGGGCTCATCTCAACTGCCGGCGCCCATCAGGGTCTCGACGTGGACGGCGGTCGAATCGGCAAGCGCTTCGAGATCGTAGCCGCCTTCCAGGGTGGAGACGAGCTTGCCGCCGGTGTGCTTGGCGGCCGCCTCAAGCAGCCTCTCGGTGATCCAGGCGAAGTCGGACTCCAACACTCTGAGCTGCGCCAAGGGGTCCTTGAGGTGGGCGTCGAAGCCGGCGGAGACCAGGATAAAGTCTGGCGCGAAATCGTCGAGCGCCGGCAGGATGCGTTCACTGTATGCGGCACGAAAGTCCTCGCCACCATCGCCGGGCCTCAGCGGCGCATTGAAGATATTGCCGACGCCCGTCTCGGAGAGCGCGCCGGTTCCGGGAAAGAGCGGCATCTGATGGGTAGAGCCGTAGAATAAATCCTTGTCGTCCCAGAACGCGGCTTGCGTGCCGTTGCCGTGATGCACGTCGAAGTCGATCACCGCCAAGCGCTTGGCGCCGTGGGCGGCGCGGGCATGGAGTGCGCCGATGGCGATGCTGTTGAACAGGCAGAAACCCATGGCGCGGGAGGGCTCGGCGTGATGGCCCGGGGGACGCACGGCGCAGAACGCATTGTCCGTGTGACCGCCTGCGACCTGATCGACGGCATAGATCGCGGCACCCGCGGCGCGCAACGCCGCCTCCCAGCTGCCCGACGAGACGACAGTGTCGGGATCGAGCCAGTTGTGATGCTGCTTCGGGATTTCGGCGCGGACCATTTCCACGTAGGCCTTGGGATGTAGGCGCTCGATGGCGGCGAGTTCGGCGCGCGGCGCCTCCTCACGCTTGAGGCGCTTGAATTCGGGCTTGGCCAATGCATCAGCAATGGCCCGCAACCGGTCGGCCCGCTCGGGATGACCGAAGCCCGTGTCGTGCTCAAGACAGGCGGGATGGGTCAGGAGCAGCGTGGTCATTCACAAAGTATAGGGTTCACTGACTTCGGCACTCCAGCTTGACCGGCCTGTGGTAACACGCGAAATGAGGGCCGACCATGCCCGTCGTCCCAGCCAACGCCCAGACCATCGGTGACGCCGCGCAGGCGCTTGCCCGCGGTGACATCGTGGCGTTTCCGACCGAGACGGTCTATGGGCTCGGCGCCAACGCGCTCGACGGACGCGCCGTGGCGCGCGTTTTCGCCGCCAAGGAACGGCCGCGCTTCAATCCGCTTATCGTGCACGTGACCGATATCGCCGCGGCGAAGCGGTACGCCGTGTTCGACGCCACGGCACGAAAGCTCGTGGAATCGTTCTGGCCTGGCCCCTTGTCGCTCGTGCTGCCAAAGCGCGAGGGGAGCGGCATCGCCGAGCTCGTCACCGCCGGGCTCGATACGATTGCGCTCCGCGCGCCCAATCACAAAGTCGCGCAAGCGCTCTTGGCCGCGGCGAAGCTTCCCATCGCGGCGCCGAGCGCCAACCGGTCGGGGCGGATCAGCCCGACGCTTGCGGCCCACGTAGAAGCCGAGCTCGACGACATTCCCGCGATGATCCTCGACGGCGGCCCCTGCCAGCTCGGGATCGAATCCACCGTGATCAGCGTGGCAGGACGTACGCCCCTCCTCCTTCGTCTGGGCGCCGTCCCACGCGAGACCATCGAGGCGGTCATCGGGCAGAAACTTGCCCTGGTCGAAACGGATACGCCGATCGCCGCGCCAGGGCAGCTCGAACGCCACTACGCACCCAACACGCCGCTGCGGCTCGGGGCGACGGATGTGCGCCCAGGCGAAGCTCTGCTCGCCTTCGGACCCGACGTGCCAAGCGGCGCATCCACCAGCATCAATCTCAGTCCCAGTGGCGACCTCCAGGAAGCGGCCGCCAATCTCTTCGCCACGCTGCGGGCGCTCGATGACGCCGGCGCGCGCGCCATCGCGGTCATGCCGATCCCCAATTCCGGCTTGGGTGAGGCCATCAACGACCGCTTGCAGCGTGCGGCCAAGGCGCGCTAGCCCTCATTCATGAGCGAGAGCCCAAAACTCCGGCCCCCGAGCCGCGACACCATCGCGGCGCTGGTGCGCATCGTGGGCGAGGAGCACGCGATAACGGACGAAGCGGACATGGCGCCCTACCTCACGGAGTGGCGCGACCGCTATCGCGGCAAGGCGGCGCTCGTGCTCAAGCCGGGGTCGACGGAGGAGGTTGCGGCGATCCTCGCATGCGCCAATGCGGCGCGAATCGCCATCGTACCGCAAGGCGGGAATACCGGGCTGGTCGGCGGGCAGATCCCGTTCGAAAGCGGCCACGAGGTGGTGGTGTCGCTGGAGCGGATGACGCATGTGCGCGACATCGACCTTGCCTCCAACACCATGACGGTGGAGGCAGGACTCGTGCTAGCCGTCGCCCAGCAAGTGGCGGATAGCGCCGGCAGACTGTTTCCCTTGAGCCTTGCCTCGGAGGGCAGCGCGCAGATCGGCGGGGTGCTCGCCACCAATGCGGGCGGCATGGCGGTGCTCGCCTATGGCAGCGCGCGCGACCTCGCACTCGGGCTCGAAGTGGTGATGGCCGATGGGCGCGTGTGGCACGGGCTGAGGAGCTTACGCAAGGACAACACGGGCTACGACCTCAAGGACCTGTTCATCGGCTCCGAAGGCACGCTTGGCATCATTACTGCCGCGGTTTTGCGATTGTTCCCAAAGTCAGTGGAGCGGGTGACGTGCATCGCCGGCATCAAGGAGCTTGAGCGCGCGCCCGCCTTCTTCGCCCGCGTCTATGAGCGCGCCGGGCCGATGCTCACGGCCTTCGAGATCCTGCCGCGGCTCGGCGTCGAATTCGTGCTGAAGCATGGCAGCCGGACACGCGATCCGCTGTCAACGCCCTACCCCTGGTACCTCTTGTTCGAGTTTTCGAGCCCGCGCGAGAGTGACGAGCCCCGCACGATCGCCGAAGGGCTGCTCGGAGAGGGGATCGAAGCCGACGAGATCGCCGACGCGGCGATCGCCGGCTCGCTGACTCAGACACAGGAGCTGTGGCGCTTGCGCGAGCTGATGAGCGAGATGCAAAAACACGAAGGAGGCAGCATCAAGCACGACGTCTCCGTGCCGGTGGCGCGCGTGCCGGAGTTCATCGTCCGCGCCAACCAGCTTGTCGAATTGATGATCCCGGGCGCGCGGCCGGTGCCGTTCGGACATCTCGGCGACGGCAACATCCACTACAATGTGAGCCAGCCGCCCGGCATGGACAAGGCCGTGTTCCTTGCCAATTGGGAGGCGCTCAACGCAGCGGTGCATGAGATCGTGCTCGACCTCGGCGGTTCGATCAGCGCCGAGCACGGCATCGGGCGCATGAAGCGCGATCTCCTGCCCCACGCCAAGGACGCGGTCGCGCTCGAATTGATGCACAAGATCAAGGCGAGCTTCGATCCGAACGGCATTTTGAATCCGGGCAAACTGCTATGACCATCAAGATCTGGGACAGGACCCAGGACGCGAACTGGGACGCGATCGACGAATACATCGCGGGCAACTTCCTCAAGGACGATCCGGCGCTCGAGGCGGCGCTTGAAGCGAGCAAAAAGGCGGGCCTGCCGCCGATCCACGTGGCGCCACTGCAAGGCAAGCTCCTGATGCTGCTCGCCATGGCCATTGGCGCGCGCAAGATCCTCGAAATCGGCACGCTTGGCGGCTACAGCACGATATGGCTGGCCCGCGCCCTGCCCGAAGATGGGCGCCTGATCACCCTCGACGCCAACGCCGACTATGCGGAGGTCGCCCGCGCCAACATTACGATTGCGGGACTTGCCGGCCGGGTCGAGGTGCGCGTCGGCAACGCGCTCGAAACGCTGCCGCAGCTCGAGACGGAAAGCGCCGGACCGTTCGATCTTGTGTTCATCGACGCCGACAAGCCGAGCACTCCTCAGTACTACGACTGGGCGGTCAGGCTGTCGCGCCGCGGCAGCCTCATCGTCGTCGACAATGTGGTGCGCGAGGGGGCGATTCTCGCCGCGCAGAGCGACAACCCGCACGTAAGGGGCTTGCGCGAGTTCTACGCCCGCGCCGGCGCCGATCCGCGGGTGAGCGCCACCGCCCTCCAGACCGTGGGCAACAAGGGGCATGATGGGCTCGCCATCGTGCTCGTCATTTCCGAGCCATAGGCAACGCCTGTCGCTATTTCTTCTCGGCCAAGAGTTCGGCGTGTGCCTTCTCGATGGCCTTCATTTCCTCTTCGTCGACTTTGGGGAATTGCAGATCGAGCGCGTCCATATGCTCGGCAAGCGCACCGGCGACAACCAGGCGCGCGAACCATTTCTTGTCGCACGGCACCACATACCACGGCGCATGCTTGGTCGCCGTGTGGCGGATCATATCCTCATAGGCGTCGGCGTAACGGTCCCACAGCTTGCGCTCGACCACGTCGTAGGGTGAGAATTTCCATCTCTTGTCAGGATCGTCGATGCGCGCAAGCAAGCGCTTCAGCTGCTCCTCCTTGGAAATATGAAGAAAGAATTTGAGAGGTACCGTCCCATTGCGGGCAAGGTGGAGTTCGAAATTGTTGATGTCTTCGAAGCGCTGTTGCCAAATGTCGGGCGTAACGAGCTTTTCCGGCAAGTTCTGCTTCTCGAGCAAATCGTGGTGTACGCGTACCACGAGGGTCTCTTCGTAGTAGGAGCGATTGAAGATGCCGATGCGGCCGCGCATCGGCAACGCAACCGTCGTGCGCCACAGGAAGTCGTGGGCGAGCTCGAGGCTGCTCGGCTGCTTGAAGGAGTGCACCGAGCAGCCTTGCGGATTGACGCCGGACAGAACGTGCTTGATGACGCCGTCCTTGCCCGCGGTGTCGATGCCCTGCAGGACCATGAGAATGGCCCAGCGTCCCTCGGCGTAGAGCCGCTCCTGCAACTTGGCGAGGCGCTTGACCCCGGCCTCCAGCATTTCCTTGCCGTCCTCCTTGTCGAAGTCGACGTCGGCCGTGTCGCTCGGGTCGTAGTCCTTGAGCTTGAAACCCTCGCCTTTGGTGACGCGAAATCGCTCGATGATTTTCACTGGAAGCATCGTTTCCCCCTGTCTGGCGCCGGCCGAGTGTCGCACGCTTCCTCTAGAGGAGGGAGAGCTGAAGCGGCTCTTGGATGCCGGGCTCGTCTTTTCGCGAATCGTTGATCTTCGGGTGCAGCTCGATCGCCTCGAACAGATTGTCCGGGGCAGGCGCAAGCAGCGCGGCGGCGTCCTCCGGCTTTACGTCGTTGACATCGAGCCACGCCTCGAACTGCTCGGGGGGAAGGACCACCGGCATGCGGTCGTGGAGCGCGGCCACGGTGCGGTTGGCTGGGCAAGTCAGGATCGCAACCGTGTCAACCTCGCCGCCTTCAGGATCCCGCCAGCGCTCGTAAAGCCCGGCAAAGGCGATCAGCCCTGGCTCGCGCGGCCGCAGCAGAAACGGTCGGCGCTTTCCCTTGGGCCCTGTCCACTCGTAGAAGCCGTCGGCGGGCACCAGGCAGCGGCGCCAGCGCATGGCGTTGCGGAACGAGGGCTTGACAAGCGCCTCCTCGGACCGCGCGTTGATGAGGGTGGGGAACTTCTTCGGGTCCTTGACGAAGCGGGGAAGCAAGCCCCAGCGCATGAGCCGAAAGCGCCTGCCGCCTTCGCGGTCGCGGCACACCACGGGAATTGGCTGGGTCGGGGCGATGTTGTAGCGCGCGGGGAAGTTGGGCGTGTCGGCGTAGCCGAAATAGGCGCGCACGGCCTCAGGCGGCGTGGTGAGATTATAGCGCGAGCACACCGTCGCAGGTCCTCGGTAACACTTTGGCAATCATGATCGGGCAGCTTCTAGTTGAGTTCTAAGGTGATTGCCGATGTTCGCTGACGAGAATCGTAACGTCCGCCCAGCGGAAATCCAGGAAGATGTGAGCCGGGAGGATATCGTCTCGGCCTTCCGGCAGGCCATGGTCGGCCACTTCCGCTCGCACATCCCGGGCACCAACATCAACGAATCAACGCTGCTCGCCAGCGACTACCTCAACCATTTCCACGAGCTGGTGATGCTGCTTGAGGCGCTGTCCTCCGAGCCGCAAGGGTTTACCGACGACCTCCTTTCCTGGCGCCCGCTGACCTACGAGGAGCATTTCTCCCAGTCGGGCTTCCGCGACAAGAACCTCGCGATCGCCGCCTATCGCCGCGCGCCGCCGAAGATCAGGGCGCGTTTCGATGAGGCGGTGGCGCGGCTGCACGGCGAAGCGCTGACTCTGGTGGCGAGCGTCGGCGCGGCGCTGATGGACCGCGATAAGGACCTGGACAAAACTTGCAACAAGGCCGCCGCGCAGCTTCGCGTCCTCATCGAGGAGGCCAATGCCATCGCCAATGGCGAGATCGCCTCCGAGCGCGGCGATAGCGACATCGGCGGCCAGGCGGCCATCGACGCATTGTTCGGCAATCGCTGATTTCCCGCGCCGCCGGCCGGGCGGCCTAGACCGGCTAGATTTGAACAAAAATTGAGGCTACTCAGGCCCGATGGGACCGCTGTCAAAGCGCCTGTTGCTGCTCGCCGCCGGTGCCGTTTGGGCGGCCGTCGGGACCTTGAGCGTGCCGCCCCGCGCCGAGGCCCAGTTCTTCTGGTGGTTCGATCAGAAGAAAAAGCAAGCGGCGCCCCGGGCCGCCAGGCCGGCGAGACCCCCTGGCGACGACCTGCCCCCCATCGTCCCGCGGGAAAGCTTCGCGCCGCCGCCTCCCGACGATCGGCCCTACGACAACAAGCTGATGCGGCTCGCCGAGATCCTCGGTGCCGTCCATTATCTGCGTGAGCTTTGCGGCGCCGACGAGGGCCAGCTCTGGCGCGACCAGATGAAGGAGATCCTCAAGAACGAGGGCACGACCGCAGTGCGCCGCGCCAAGCTCGTTAATGCGTTCAACGATGGTTACCGGGGCTATCGCCGCACCTACCGCACCTGCACGCCCTCGGCGGAGCTCGCCACGCGGCGCTTTTCCACCGAAGGCGCCACCATCGCCGCCTCCCTTGCATCGACCTCGGTCTTCGCCAGCGGGCCAGCGCCACAGGCCAAAGCCGACACCGAAGATGAGGCTGAGGCGGCCGAGACCGAGGCTCTCCCGGAGCGCCCCGCCGAGCCAGAACCTCCAGATTAAGCGTAAAATTTAACCGTTAGTTCACTCTGTCCCACAGGCGGCGGAAGAGGGGTGTAATTGTGACACTCCAGGTCTGCCGAAAGGGGCACGTGACGTGCGGACGGCGAAGCGACCATTGCAATCGCAAGCGAGCGAGGCCCAGAAGCAGGCGGCGCTGCGCTATATTCTCGATGCGTGGGAGGAAGCGCTCCACGACGGCATCGAGCCGGAGATGCTCGCGAACGCCGCCCTGTTCGCCGCACTCGCCGATCTCATCGATCTCTACGGTGAGGACGCCGTGGCCAAGATGACCACGGGCCTATCGCGCCGGATTCATCACGGTGAGTTCACCTTGAGGCGGACCGCGCAGTAGTCCCGCACTGCTAGCGGAAATACCGAATCAGACCTTCAATCATCAGCGCGACGCCGAAGCTGAACAGCACGGTGCCGGCGATCCGGTTGATGAGATTGAGCCGGTTCTCCGTGAGTTTGTGCCGGATCGTGGCGATCAGCTCCGAGAGGCCAAGCCACCAGAGGAGGCTGCCGCCCATGATGGCGGCGACGAGAATGAGCGCCTCGAGGTTGGTATTGAGACCCCCGATGAGCGAACCGAGGCCGCCGATCATCGCCGCCATGCCGAGAATGGCGCCTGGATTGGTCACCGTCAGGACGAAGGTTTGCGGAATGATACCGGTGTGCTCGAGGAGATGAGATTTCTCGTTCAAGGGCGTCAGCAGCACCGGCCGGGCGAGCAGGAGCGCAAGTCCGAAGATTATGAGCAGCGCGCCTCCGACATACTGGATCGCGTCGCCGTAGGCGATCATCACGTCGGAGATCGCCGCGATGCTGAAAGCGCCGATGGCGGCGAGCACGCCGTCGCCGAGAACCGCGCCGATACCGGCGGCCAGGCCACCCCAAAATCCGCGCGACACCGCCCGCTGTATGACGAGGACGTTGACCGGGCCGATGGGGGCGGCCATCAGCACGCCGATACCGAGTCCGGCAAGCACGAGCTGGATGCCGGAGAGGACAATTTGCGCGCCTGCCTGCAATGCTTCTGGCCTATTCCCCGGTCACGCCGCGAGCGGGAACGCCGGCGTCGCGGGGCTGTCCAGGAGGGGCCTGGACTTGCGCTTGTTCGCCGATCTGCGAGATTGATTGAGCACTCATGGAGTGATGCATGAATCGCCGAAGAAACGTGATCGTGGTGGCTTTGGCCGCATTGGTAGCGGGCGCTGCCGTCCTTGTCTACGCTCAGGACGGCAAGAAGGCGGACCCGGCGCCGAATGAAGCTGGGGCGCCAGCCGGCAGCAACACTCTCGACGAGCCGCCCGCCAAGTCCCAAGAGCCGGCGGCGGACGCACCCAAGGTGCTGTACGATCTCGCCACCCTGCCGGACCCGGTGCAGCGCATGCTGACCGAGATCATCCTCACGGCGCAGAGCGGCGATATCGAGGCCATGCGGCCGGTGCTCGAATCGAACGAGCTGAAGCCGATGGTGGCGGCCGCCCATGTGGACGATCCGATCGCCTACTGGAAAGAACAGTCGGTCGACGGGACGGGTCGCGACGTGCTGGCCGCCATGCTGAACGTGCTCGCCTCGGGCTTCGTGCTGACGGGCACAGGCCACGACGAGATGTATGTCTGGCCCTACTTCGCCGAGGTCGACATCACCAAGCTCACCCCGGAGCAGGAGGTCGAGCTTTACCGCACGGTGCCGCCGCAGCTCGCCGTCCCCATGAAGAAGAGCGGCAAGTACACCTACTACCGGCTCGGCGTCTCGCCGACCGGCGTCTGGCATTACTTCCTTCAGTAAGTTTGGGGCAGCGCTTCGCCGAAGCGAACGGGCGCGCCGTCAGGTGACCCAAGCTCGCCGTCCCACATGGCGAGCCGTCCGCGCACCACGGTGCCAACCGGCCAGCCCCTGACCTTCCGCCCGGCGAACGGCGTCCAGCCGCATTTGCTGGCGATCCAGGCGTTGTCGATGACCCGCTCGGCCTTGAGATCGACGACGGTGAGATCGGCGTCGTAGCCGACGGCAACGCGGCCCTTGCCGGCGATGCCGAACAGGCGCTGCGCCCCCGCGCTCGTCAGGTCCACGAACCGGGCCAGGGTCAAGCGGCCGGCATTGACGTGGTCGAGCATGACCGGCACCAAAGTCTGGACGCCCGGCATGCCGGACGGCGTGGCGGGATAGGCGCCGCTCTTCTCTTCCAAAGTGTGCGGCGCGTGGTCCGAGCCGAGTACGTCGACCACGCCTTGCGCCAGCCCCCACCACAGCCGCTGCTGGTGGCTGCGGTCCCTGAGCGGCGGGTTCATCTGGGCGCGCGTGCCCAGCGCCGCGTAGGCCTCGGGCGTGGCGAGGGTCAGGTGCTGCGGCGTCACCTCGACGCTGGCAATATCCTTGTGTAGTGCCAGCAGGTCCATTTCGGCGGCGGTCGAGACGTGGAGAATGTGGATGCGCTTGCCTGCTTGTCTGGCGAGCCGCAACAACCGCTCGGTCGAAGCGAGCGCGGCCACAGGATCGCGCCATTCGGAATGGCTCGACGGATCGCCTTGACGCTGCACGGAGACCCGCTCTCTCAGCCGCGCCTCGTCCTCCGAGTGGAAGGCGGCACGGCGCCTGATCGTGGCGAGGATGCGGGCCAAGGTCTCCTCGTCATCGACCAGCAGATCGCCGGTCGAGGAGCCGGCAAAGACCTTGATGCCGGCAGCGCCGGGCAGTTGCTCGAGATCGGCGAGTTCATCGACGTTGTCGCGCGTGGCGCCAACGAAGAAGGCGAAATCGCAATACATGCGGCCGGTGGCGGCGGCGACTTTTTTCACCAGCGCCTCGCCGCTCGTGGTGGGCGGCTTGGTGTTCGGCATCTCGAACACGGCGGTGACGCCGCCGAGGACCGCGGACCGGCTCCCCGACTCGAGGTCCTCTTTGTGTTCCATTCCCGGCTCGCGGAAATGAACCTGGGTATCGATGACCCCGGGCAGGATGTGGAGGCCCGTCGCGTCGACGGTCTCGCCCGCCAGTCCCTCGCCGATATCGCCAACCGCGGTGATGCGGCCGTCGTTGATGCCAATATCGGCGATCCCCTCGCCGGCGTGATTGACGATGGTCCCGCCCTTGAAGACGAGGTCGAAGGTCTCGGCCATGATCGCGGCTTTTTAGTCTCCTTGCGGGCGTCCGCCCTCGCCCATAGATTCGCTCGCCTTGGTAGCAGAAGGGCGTCCCATGAGCCATTGCCACGCAACACTCTTGTCGGACCGCGGCGTCGTTCGCGTCGCGGGCGCGGACGCGGCCAAGCTCCTCCAAGGCGTCATCACCACCGACATCGACAAGGCGCACGGCCGCGCGGCGATCCATGCGGGGCTATTGACCCCGCAAGGCAAGATCCTGTTCGACTTCTTCGTTGTCGCGGCCGATGGCGGATTTCTGCTCGAGGTCGCGCGCGACAAGGCGGCCGAGCTCGTGAAGCGGCTCGGCTTCTACCGCCTGAGGGCCGAGGTGGAGATCGCCGAGGAGCCTGCCTTCAAGGTGGCCGCGGCCTGGGGCGGCGAACCTAACCTCCCCGCGGGCGCAATCTCCTTCGCCGATCCAAGGCTTCCCGAACTTGGCCTCCGCATCCTGCTTCCCGAAGGCGCCGGTGTGGCGCAGCTCGGCTGCATGGAGGCCGAAGGGGCGGATTATCACGTCAAGCGCATCAAGCTGGGGGTCCCCGAAGGCGGGCGCGACTATGCGTTCGGCGACGCCTACCCGCACGATGCCTTGTTCGACCAGCTGAATGGAGTCGACTTCCACAAGGGCTGCTTCGTCGGCCAGGAAGTGGTGTCGCGAATGCAGCACAAGAGCACGACGCGGAAGCGCATCGTGCCGGTGGAGGGCGACGCGCCGCTGCCTCCTTCCGGCACGGAAGTCGTGGCCGGCGACTTGCCACTTGGCCCTCTCGGTTCGGTAAGCGGCGCCTCGGGGCTCGCGCTGCTGAGGCTCGACCGCGCCGAGGAGGCGCTCGCCCGTGGTACGCCGCTGACGGCGGGCGCCGTCAAGATCACGCTTCGCCGCCCTGCGTTCGCGGGGTTCGACGTGCCCGTGGCAATCTCAGCATGAGCAAGGCCGGCCTCACGCGCTGCCCTTGGCCTGGCACAGACCCGCTCTACGTCGCCTATCACGACGAGGAATGGGGTGTGCCTGAGCGGGACGACCGGGCCCTCTACGAGAAGCTCATGCTGGACGGCTTCCAGGCCGGCCTGTCGTGGATCACGATCTTGCGCAAGCGGGACGCCTTCCGCCGCGCCTTCGATGATTTCACGCCGGAGAAAATCGCCCGCTACAAACCCAAGAAGGTCGCCGCCCTGATGCAGGACGAGGGCATCGTGCGCAATCGCGCGAAGATCGAAGGCGCGATTCTGTCGGCGCGGGTCTGGCTCGACATGATGGAGACAGGCCCCGGCTTCTCGGCGTTCCTATGGGATTTCGTCGACGGCAAGCCGATCGTCAACCGCTACAAGACGATCAAGGAGATCCCGGCGGAAACGGCGCTGTCGCGCGCCATCTCCAAGGAGCTCAAATCACGCGGTTTCAAATTCTGCGGACCCACCATCGTCTACGCCTTCATGCAGGCGACCGGCATGGTCAACGACCACCTGACGAACTGTCCCCGTCACGCGGCATGCGTCGCGCTCGCACGAATTTGAAGTCAGCCCCGGCCGCGCGGATCCATGCTGCGCGGATAGGTGCGCTCTTCCTGGATCTTGCCGTTGCGCTTCCTGATGCGGACGGAGCCCATCTTGCCCACGGCTCTCTCAAGGACACCGCCCTTGGTGGCAGCCGCCTTGGTGGCGAACCGCTTGATGACCTCTCCCGATCCCTCGCGCTTCAATTCCCATTTCTTGGTCTTGTCGTTGTGGCTGAGGGTATATCTTGGCAGCTTCGCCATTGTGCGTCTCCCGACTCTCTGATTGAGGATGCCTCTCTCTCAAAAGAGACCGGCTATGAATGACATTCACGGCGCGCTTCGTCCATGTTTTTTCTCCCGCACATGGTTTGACTTCTTCGCGGTTAGTCGATCAGTGTCGTGCCGGCGCTCGACGAGGACTGAGTGATCATGACTGGCGCTTCCGCCAATACAGCCCTTCGTGCCTGGCAACGCATGCTAAGCGGGCGGCGGCTCGATCTGCTCGATCCCTCGCCGCTCGACATCGAGATCGAGGACATCGCGCATGGACTTGCGCGCGTCGCCCGCTGGAACGGCCAGACAAGTGGCGATCACACATTCTCTGTGGCGGATCACAGCCTGCTTGTCGAAGAGATCGCGGCCGACCTCGACGCCAAACTACCCCGGCAGTTCCGGCTCGCCGCGCTGCTGCACGACTCGCCCGAATATGTCATCGGCGACCTGATCAGCCCGTTCAAAGCAGCACTCTCGCTGGACTATCGTGCCTTCGAGGCGAAGCTGCTCGCCGCCATCTATCTTCGCTTCGGGCTGCCGCCGGACCTGCCCGAGCACGTCACCAAGCTCATCAAGCGCGCCGACAAGACCGCCGCCTACTACGAGGCGACCGGACTTGCCGGATTTTCCAGGGCCGAGGCACGGCGGTTTTTTGGCCAGCCGCGGGGCTTGAGCCCTGCCCTGGTCCACAGGCTGTCGCACTTAAGCCCCCTTCCTGCGTCAGAGGGAGAGGCGAGGTTCTTGAAACGGTTTCATGCGCTTGCCAGATGAAGAGCGTAAGCAGTGACACTGATTCGGAAGGCCGGGGCCCCATGGACACGCTGATTTCTCCGAGAGATCGGACTAGAGTGCCGGCCGCCATGTCTACCGAAACCATCTATGTCGCGCCCCTGAGCCTGGTTCACACCACGGTGGCCGACGTCCGCGTCAGCCACCTCGTGACCCTCATCAACGGCGAGACCCTGATCGACACGCCGCCCGGCATCGTCCAGGACCGGCACCTCAGGCTATCCATGAACGACATTTGCGAGCCGCAGCCCGGCCTCGTCGTACCGTGCGAGACGCATGTGGCCGAACTGATCCAGTTCGCGCGCGACTGGGATCGTCAGGCGCCGCTTCTGATCCATTGCTGGGCGGGCATCAGCCGCTCCACCGCGGCAGCCTTCATCACGCTTTGCGCGCTGAATCCGCAAACGGACGAGCATGCGCTCGCGAGGGCGCTCCGCCGCGCCTCGCCCACCGCTTATCCCAACCGCCTCCTCGTGGCGCTGGCCGACCAAGTGCTGTCGCGCCAAGGGCGCATGACGGCCGCCGTCGAGCATATCGGTCGCGGCCAGCTCGCCGAAGAGGCAGAGGTCTTCTCACTGCCGGCCCGGCACGCCGCTTAGGCCATGGCCGGCGCTGGACGAAAAGCCGCGGCCGCGGCGGAACCATCGAACAGCGATCCGCAAATCGAGCTTGGCCTGAACGCCGCCATCGTCATGGTGCGCGACCAGCAACCCTACATTCTCGTGGCCCGGCCTGGCACGGCGGGACCGGGAACCTGGGACGCCTTGCCCTTCGGCACGTTCGCCCCCCGCGCCCACCGGACCCTCGAGATTGGCCTGCGTGAATGGGTGAAGCGGCAGACCGGCATCGAGCTCGGCTATGTGGAGCAGCTCTATACCTTCGGCGACCGGGGACGGCACGCCGAGCCAGGCGGCGCGCACACGCTCTCGGTCGGCTACCTCGCGCTCACGCGGGGAGCCGGCGAAGAAGCGATGGGTTCGCATTGGTCGCCCTGGTACGCCTATTTCCCCTGGGAGGACTGGCGGCACGGCAAGCCGGAGATCCTGACCGAGGAGATCGAACCGCGGCTGAAGGAGTGGGCTGAGAGGCCGCCCTCGCCCAATGAGCCGGCGCGACCTCTACGGCGTCCCGAGCGGCTCAAGATCGGCTTCGGCATCGGCGGTGGATGGGACGAGGAGAAGGTGCTCGAGCGCTACGAGCTACTGTACGAGGCGGGCCTTGTCGAGGAGGCGAAGCGCGACGGTCGGTCCGCCGCGAACCAGTGGGGGGAGCTCCCGGAACTCGGCCGCCCCATGGCGCTCGATCATCGCCGCATCCTCGCGACCGCCATGGGCCGCTTGCGCGGCAAGTTGAAATATCGCCCCGTGGTGTTCGAGCTTCTGCCGCCGGAATTCACCCTCTACGAGTTGCAGAAAACCGTGGAAGCCATCACGGGCACTTTATTGCACAAGCAGAATTTCCGCCGGCTCGTGGAGAAGGGCGGCCTCGTCGAGACCACGGGCAATGTCTCGGCGGAGACCGGGGGGCGCCCTGCCCGGCTCTACCGCTTCCGCCGCGAAGTCGTGCTGGAGCGCCCGGCGCCTGGGCTCCGCGTCAAGGCCGGACGGGGTTGACGGCCGCTTGAACTTCCGACGGCGGATCGCGTTGTTCGCAAGGAGAGGCGGACGGAAATGTCAGAGGAGACAGTAATGGCGAATCAACTGCGTACCGCCGCCTTTTGCAGAGGACGCACTGTTTGTGTGCTTGCCGCAGCAATGCTCTCGTTCCTGCCCGCGTGCAGCTCGGCGGAGGACCGGATCATCGACACCGAGACCGGCCAGATCAAGGTTGAGACGCTCGCTTCCGGGCTAGAACAGCCTTGGGGCCTTGCCTTCCTTCCCGACGGTCGCATGCTGGTGACGGAAAAGGAGGGGCGCTTACGCGTTGTGGCCAAGGACGGCACGATCTCCGATCCGCTGACCGGCGTCCCCAAAGTCGTCGCCAAGGGTCAGGGCGGATTGCTCGACGTGGCGCTCGATCCGAATTTCGACGAGAACAAGCTCGTTTACATTTCCTACTCGGAGCCCGGAGACGGCGGGGCCGGCACGGCGGTGGCGCGCGGCAAGCTTGGGGATGGCGGGCTCGATGACGTGAAGGTCATCTTCAGCCAGCAACCGAAAGTCGACGGGGGTCTTCACTTCGGGTCGAGGCTCGCCTTCACGCCGGACGGCAAGCTGTTCGTCACGCTCGGCGAGCGCTTCAAGTTCGATCCGGCGCAGGACCTTGACGGGCATCTCGGCAAAGTCGTGCGCATAAATCCGGACGGCTCGGTACCGGCCGACAATCCATTCATCGGACAGAAAGACGCGCAGCCGGAGATTTGGTCGTACGGCCATCGCAATCCGCAAGGTGCGGCCATCCACCCGGAATCGGGAAAGCTGTGGCTGACCGAATTCGGCCCGAAAGGCGGGGACGAGCTCAACATCCCTGCCCCCGGCAGCAATCATGGCTGGCCGGTGGTGAGCTGGGGCGAGCACTATGATGGCACCGAAATCCCCGACCCGCCGACCCACCCCGAATTCGCCGACGCGATCTACCACTGGACGCCAGTGATCTCGCCTTCGGGCATCGCGTTCTATACGGCCGACGCGATTCCTTCGTGGAAGGGGAATCTCCTGATCGGCGCCCTGTCGTCGGCGGCCATCGTTCGCCTCACGCTCGACGGCGAGAAAGTCGCCGGCGAAGAGCGCATTGCGATGGGCGTGCGGATCCGCGATGTGGCGGAAGGCCCCGACGGCGCGGTCTACGCCCTGACCGACGAGGCGAACGGCAAGGTCCTGCGGCTGACGGCGGCAAGCCCGTGAAGCCGGGGCTATCCCTTGGGTTCTTCGGACGATTCGGCCGTTCGCCGGCGCTGCGCGCATTCGACGCGGCGCTGCGGTCGGTGGACCTCCACCCCAGTCTGGTGCCGGAGGCCGTCAAGCTGACCGCCGTGAGCCTGCTCATGGAGAAGACGGGACAGGACGACCCAACGGCGGAGTCCATGCGCGCGGCGGCCGAGATCATCGCCTATTGCATGATCGGTGCCGAGGCGTTCGCCGGCGCCAATGGCGTTCCTCTCGCCGAAGAGGTGGAACGGCGCATCGAGACCGCGCCCGACATCGGGACCAATTTCGATGCCAAGCTTGTGCTTCTCACCCTTCACGCCAAAGTGGTTCAACCGAGCGTCGTCGAGCATTTTGGGCTAGAAAGCGCCGCCGACTGAAATCGACCAAGACACCCTATTGTTGCCGCACTGGCCGTCGATTTAAGGCGCCTGAACGGTTCTAGCAAATGCACTCCATGCCGCCGATCATTTCCGTCAACGATCTGTCGAAGACCTATGCCACGGGTTTTCTGGCGCTTAAGGGCATCGATCTCGACATCGACAAGGGCGAAATCTTCGCCCTGCTGGGCCCCAACGGCGCCGGCAAGACCACTCTGATCAGCATCATTTGCGGGATCGTGACTGCGACTTCGGGCTCGGTGACGGTCGACGGCCACGACATCATCAGGGATTACCGCGCCGCCCGATCCATGATCGGGCTGGTGCCGCAGGAGCTGACCGCCGACATGTTCGAGACGGTATGGGCGACGGTTTCGTTCAGCCGCGGCCTGTTCGGCCTGTGGCCAAATCCGGCCTATATCGAGTCGGTGCTCAAGAAGCTGTTCCTGTGGGAGAAGAAGGACGACAAGCTCATGACCTTGTCGGGCGGCATGAAGCGGCGCGTGCTGATCGCCAAGGCCTTGGCGCACGAGCCGACCATCCTGTTCCTCGACGAGCCGACGGCGGGCGTAGACGTGGAGCTGCGCAAGGACATGTGGCAGGTGGTGCGGGATCTGCGCGCTTCCGGCGTGACCATCATCCTCACGACCCACTATATCCACGAGGCCGAGGACATGGCCGATCGGATCGGTGTAATCAACAAGGGCGAGCTGATCCTGGTCGAGAACAAGCACGAATTGATGAACAAGCTCGGCAAGAAGCAATTGACGCTTCAGCTGCATGAAGCGATCGAGGCCGTTCCGCCCGAGCTCAACGGGCATCACCTGACCTTGGCCAATGGCGGCAGCGAGCTCGTCTACACCTACGACAGCCAGGGACCGCGTACCGGCATCACGCATCTTCTGACGGACCTCGCCCAGGCCGGTATCCGCTTCAAGGACCTCGATACGACGCAGAGCTCGCTCGAGGACATCTTCGTCGACCTCGTGAGGCGCGACCGATGAACCTGCCGGCGATCATGGCAATCTACAAATTCGAGATGGCGCGGTGGGGACGGACGTTCCTCCAGAGCCTGGTCTCCCCGGTAATCGCCACCTCGCTCTATTTCGTGGTGTTCGGGGCCGCGATCGGCTCGCGCATCACCGAGATCGACGGCGTGTCCTATGGCGCCTTCATCGTGCCGGGGCTCATCATGCTGACCCTGCTTACCCAGAGCGTTGCCAACGCCTCGTTCGGCATCTATTTTCCGCGCTTCACGGGTACCATCTACGAGCAGCTGTCGGCGCCGGTCTCGCCGTTTGAGATCGTGGTCGGCTATGTCGGCGCGGCGGCGACAAAATCGATCATCCTAGGGCTTATCATCCTCGCCACGGCCGCTTTGTTCGTGCCACTCCAGATTGACCATCCCTTGTGGATGGTGGGCTTTCTCGTGCTGACGGCGGTGACCTTCAGCCTGCTCGGCTTCGTCATTGGCATTTGGGCCGACGGCTTCGAGCAGCTGCAGCTTGTGCCACTTCTCATCATCACGCCGCTCACGTTTCTCGGCGGCACGTTCTACTCGCTGAACGTGCTGCCGCCGGTGTGGCAGACCGTGTCGCTGTTCAACCCCGTGGTCTATCTGGTCAGCGGTTTCCGCTGGAGCTTCTTCGGCAGCGGCGACGTGAGCGTGGAGCTAAGCCTCGCCATGACCACGCTGTTTCTCGCCATCTGCCTTGCGGCCGTGTGGTGGATTTTCAGGACCGGCTACCGGCTGAAGAGCTAGGGAGCTGCCCCCGCCATTAAACTTACGGCTAAGTAACGGGGTTAACTCAGGTTTATGAGACGACCATCGCTTTTGTCATGGCGGAATGCCGCAGCCTAATACCAAGGCACGCCTAGTTTTTCGCGTCCTATATGCCTATATATGTAGTGCGGTGTAGGAATGCCGCCCACGATTTATTGTGCGATACTCTTACTAGCAGTGAAGGTAACGTTCCATGACGGCAATCGATTTCGGTTCATCGGCCGAGCTGTTTCCAGCCAGGAGTTGGAAGGCTAGGTCGCGCGGCATCAGCTATAAGCGGTTCGACGACGCGGCGGAGGCCATCCGCTTCGCCATCGAGGAGCTTCCGCCCGAGTGCTTGCTCGGCACCTATCTTGAAGTCGACGAGAAGCGGTTCGACAGCAGGGGGATCAGGCGCTTGTATGAAAGCGACGACTACCCGCTCGATCGTGGCGGCGCGAAGCCGAAGGTCAAGAAGCGCGCCCAGCGCGCCTAGTCCCCGTCAGGGTATCCCAGAACTAACAAGCCGCCCCCGAAGGGGCGGCTCTCATTTCATCAGAACTGCGTAGGAACTACGCGGCCTTGATATTGGCAACAGCGGTCTTGCCGCTGCGGCTGTCGACTTCAGTGTCAAACGACACCTTCTGGCCCTCGGCCAGGCTCGACATGCCGGCGCGCTCAAGCGCAGTGGCGTGGACAAACACGTCCTTGCCCCCATCATCGGGCTCGATAAAGCCGAAGCCCTTTTGCGTGTTGTAGAATTTCACAGTGCCCGTAGTCATCGGGTCGTCCTTTCGTCTAAGTCGGTATAGTGGTGCTCAGGACTGCACGACTGCGCAGCCAGGAGCGTTGATGTCGATGTTTGGGAGGTCTGAACGTGCGTTAGGAACGCCACGGCCACATTGTCCGGCCAAATGTCGATGCAATCACATAGTCGCAAACCGAGGCATTTACAAGGCGCAACGCGCTTGTCGGCTTAAGATCGAGATAGAATCGCGGAAAAGGGGGTGACATGGCGCAGAAAAGGAAGGCGAAAGCAACGCCGCAAGCGGAGGAGCCCACCCTTCATCGCTCGATCGGGCCTGTGCAGATGGCGCTCTATGGGCTCGGCAGCATGCTCGGCGCCGGCATCTACGGGCTCATCGGCAAGGCAGCGGGGCAGGTCGGCAACGCCGTGTGGCTCGCCTTTATGGTGGCGCTCATCGCCGCCCTCCTCACCGCGCTCTCATACGCCTCGCTCGGGTCGCGGTATCCACGCGCCGCCGGCGCGGCCTATGTCACGCAGCGCGCCTACGGATTTCCCTTGCTGAGCTTCATGGTCGGTTTGGCACTCGTGTGCTCGGGCCTGACCTCGATCGCCACGCAAAGCCGCGTGTTCGCAGAGAACCTCATTGTGCTCTTCGGACTCGAAGGTCTCTCCGTCGCCTGGCTGGCTCTCGGTTTTCTCCTCGTTATGACCGGCATCGTGTTCCGCGGCATCCGCGAATCGATGTGGGTCAACGTGGTGTGCACGCTAGTCGAGGCTGCTGGACTAATCCTCGTCGTGGCGGTCGGCATCTCCTATTGGGGCTCGGTCGACTATTTCGAGACGCCGGCGACCGGCGAGGACCACGCCATGCTTCTCGTCATCCAGGGCGCCGTACTCGCGTTCTTCGCGTTTATCGGCTTCGAGGACATGTACAACGTGGCCGAGGAGGTGCGCGAACCGGAGCGCACGATTCCGCTCGGCCTGATCACCGCCATGGCCCTTGCCGCGGTGCTCTATATCGCCGTGGCGATCACTGCGGTCTCGGTGGTGCCGTGGCAGGAGTTGGCAGAGGCGCCCGGCCCCATCACGGAGGTGGTATCGCGGGCCGCGCCACTCATTCCGCCGGTGGTGTTCACCGGCATCACCTTGTTCGCCGTCGCCAATACCGGCCTTGTCAATTTCGTCACGGCCTCGCGCCTCATCTACGGCATGGGGCGTCAGGGCCTGCTGCCGGCCGTATTCGGCAACGTGCATGCGGGCCGGCGTACGCCGCATATCGCCATCGCCGCACTATTCCTCGTCCTTGCTCCGCTGGCGCTGACCGGGACCATCTCGGAACTCGCGTCGGCGACGGTGCTGCTCTTGCTCGCGGTGTTCGCGGTGGTCAACGGGGCCTTGTTCGTCTTACAGCGGCGCAAGGGCGAAAAGCCGGGCAGGTTCGAGATTCCCCGCTTCGTGCCGGCCCTCGGCATGGCCGTGTGCCTTGCCCTGATCGTCGTGCGCGTCTCGACCGGCGATTGGCGCGCGCCGGCCATCGCCGGGGGGCTTTTGCTCGGATGCTTGGCGATCTATGTGGGAATGCGCGCGCGGGTGAGTGCGGCCGGAAGCCTCGCCGCCGAGGAATGATCGGGGGCGCGCTAGCGGTTGTCGGCTAGACGGTGGGGAGGATGGCGTTGATCGCCTCGGCGATTGAGCCGGCGCACATAGGTGATGGTCGCGGCGGGCCGCTCGGCCTTGACCTTGAGCGCCGCGATCAGCGCGTCCTCCGCCCTGACCACGATCCGGTCACCCCTGCCCTCGACAGAGATGCCGACGGTGAATTGCGACTGCATTGACCGTCCTTCCTGCTCGGCTGGGGTCAGCCTAGCCAAAACGGCGCGCGATAGCATCAAAGATTCATGAGCCTGATGCAGGAATATCTTTGAGTTCCGCGCTGAGCGCGCAGGCCCTGGCGGACTAGGGCACGGTAGTGGCGACGCTTCCGGCGTTCGGTTTCGGCAGCGGAGACGGCGGCGCTCCGGCCACCGCATTGACCGCGGCGCCCTTGCCAATGATGGCGTTGCCGACGGCCCGGTCGAGGCCATATAGGTCGGCGAAGGTCCTGACCTTGCCGTCTGCGTCGGCGACGGCGGTGAAATAGGTCGTGTGCACAGGAATCTGCCGATCAAGACTGACCGAGGCGTCGTGGCCCTTGGCCAACAGCTCTTCCACCTTGCTCGTCGGCCAGCCCTTGTCCTCGGCGAGCAGGACCGCGGCCACCTTGCCGGGGTTATCCACACGCGGGCAATTGTGACCTTCGGCGCGTACTGTCTTATTCAACAGGTCGCGCTTTATGGTGTCATGCATGTAGACAATATGCTTGTTGGGATAGACAAATTTTACTTTACCCAGCACGTTCGTCGGGCCCGGCGCCTGGTGGAAGCTGATGGCTGCCATGTTGACGCTCTTCCAGTCGATGCCGCCCGGGTCGACCGGCCTGCCGTTATACTTCACCCTTAGCCCATGCTGCTTCAGGATCGCGGTGTTGCTGCTGAACAAGCCGCCACCGCCGCGCAGTTTCGGTAGAAGATCTTCTCGAACGATGGTCGGGGGCACCGTCCATTCCGGATTGAATACGATGGTCGTCATGTTGGCGGTGAACACCGGCGTCGCATAACGCACCTTGCCCACGACGATCTTGGCCGAATGGATGGGCTTGCCGTCCTTGACCACGTACATCATGAACTCAGGCGTGTTGAGCCAGACGTAAAGGGAGCCGAGATTTTCCGGCATCCAACGCCAGCGTTCCATGTTGATGAGGATGCGCGTGACGTCTTCCTGTTTGGCAGAATTGGCACGCGCCTTGACCAACGCTTGGCGCAAGCGCTCGAAATGCTCATGCTTGGGATGCAAGTCTCTGAGATACGCATCAGGCTCAGGCGCCGCGGCGATCTCGGTGAGCACGGTCGCGGGGTTGCGCAAAGGTGGCGTCTGATCGACGATCTTGCTCAGCGCCGACGGGTTTGCGCGTCCGCCGCGCGCGTAACGCGCATATTTCAGAATGGCGAGGTCGAGGGCGAGCTCGGCCGCGGCCTGCTGACCGGCGTCAGCCGGCTGAAAATCGGCGGGCGGAGGCGCGAAGGCGCTGCTTTCCAATCCCCAATCATCGGCTTTGGCGATCTCGGCGATGATGGCTTGCGCCTGCGGCGTGAAGCCGGCATCCGTCACCCAGAGCGCGGGTCCGGTGTGTCCCGTATAGAACGTCTCGACTGCCGCAATGTCGTCGGGGTGGGCGCCGGCGCGTAGCGCAGGATTGCTCATCTGTGCGCGAACAGCGTCGGCGATAAAGACCGGCTGCGGCCCCGACGGTTCGGGCGGCGCAGCGTCTTCGGCCGGCATTTCGTCCGCGGCGTTCGGCAAGGCGGCGACGACCTCCGCTTCCTGCGCTTCGGTCGCGGCGAGAGCAGCCGGATTGTCAGGGATATTGACGACGACTGTGGCCGTCTCAGGCAGCCTACCCACGAACCACACCGCGACCGCTACGGCGAGCGCACCTGCTCCCGCCACCCCGAGGATCGCGACTAAAGACCGTCCACGCATCCCATAGACCCCGCTCGTACCGTCCAGGTTAGTCGCAGACGGCGCTTACGGCCACCGAGAATTGGCCGCCGCTTAGGCAGAGACGCCAATTTCGCAGATTTTCGCCCACTTTGGCTCTCACAAAAAGCGCCCGCCCGGCCCTTGAAGCCGACCCTCGATCGCCTATACTCCATTTGAGGATAGGGAGTGGGCCGGCCTTGTGCCGGACCTTTTTACTCCCTAGATATACTCATTATGAGTATTATAACGGACACAGGAGGCCTTGAGCCGATGGCGGCACTTCAGACCGGCACAAGGGAGTGGGAAGCGAAGGCGCAAGCCGTCCTCCCGCCGACGCTACTGCCAGATCTTGCCTACACGCCCGAGGTGGCGCGGGAGACCGCACATCTGTATGAGCGCGTGGCGCGCGTGATTCCGCCGATCGAGTGGCCGGGCTTCGCGCCGTACATCAAGGCCATCAACGATCTGAAGAAGGCACGGAACGCGGTCGTGCTGGCGCACAACTACATGACGCCTGAAATTTACAACTGCGTCGCCGACGTCATCGGCGACTCACTCCAGCTTGCGCGCGAGGCGGCCAAGGCCGACGCCGAGGTGATCGTGCAGTGCGGCGTGCACTTCATGGCCGAGACTTCGAAGCTGCTCAACCCCGACAAGAAGGTGCTGATCCCCGATCTGCGCGCGGGCTGCTCGCTTGCGGCGTCGATCACCGGCGCCGACGTGCGGGCGCTGCGCGAGGCCTATCCCGGCGTGCCGGTGGTGACCTACGTCAATACCTCGGCCGACGTGAAGGCCGAGTCCGACATCTGCTGCACATCGTCCAACGCAGTGCGCGTCGTGGAGTCGCTCGGCGCCAAGCGCGTAATCATGATCCCCGACGAGTTCCTGGCCAAGTGGGTGCAGACCCAGACGGATGTCGAGATCATCACCTGGAAGGGGCATTGCGAGGTGCATGAGCGCTTCACGGCGGAGGAGCTGCGCGCCTATCGCGAGGCCGATCCCGGTGTGAAGATCATCGCTCATCCAGAGTGCCCGCCCGACGTGATCGAGGAGTCCGACTTCACCGGCTCGACCAGCGGCATGATCAAGTGGGTCATGGACAACCGTCCGTCCAAGGTGCTGCTCGTGACCGAGTGCTCCATGAGCGACAACGTGGCGGTCGAGGCGCCGAACGTCGAGTTCGTGCGGCCCTGCAATCTTTGCCCGCACATGAAGCGCATCACCCTGCCGAAGATCCTGGATAGCCTCGTCTTCATGAAGGAAGAGGTGACCATCGATCCCCTGGTCGCCGACCGGGCCCGCGCCGCGGTCGAGCGCATGATCAACCTCAACCACTGACGAGAACGCGCATTTGCGAGGCCCACGTGATGAGTTCCGGCAAATCGCCAATGCCCGCGCATAGTGCGGCAGATGGGGTCGTCGTGGTTGGCGCCGGCCTCGCCGGCCTGTTTACCGCGCTTAAGCTCGCGCCTCTTCCCGTCACCGTGATTTCGCCGGCGCGGTTCGGCGAAGGCGCATCCAGCCTGTGGGCGCAAGCCGGCATCGCCGCGGCCCTTGCCGAGGGCGACAGTCCCGAGGATCACGCCGCCGATACGATCCGCGCCGGCGCCGGCATCGTCGATGAAACGGTCGCCCTGTTCATGGCCCAGGAGGCGCGCGAGCGCATCGAGGATCTGTTGCGTTATGGCGTGCCCTTCGACAAGGACCTTGAGGGTCATCTGGACTTGGGGCGCGAGGCGGCGCATCGCAGCCGCCGCATTCTCCACGTCAAGGGTGACACGGCGGGCCGCGCCATCATGGCGGCGCTAACGGCGGCCGCACGGGCGACGCCATCGATCACCGTGCTGGAGGGATTCACCGCCCGCGACCTTGTCGTAGACGATGGCTGGGTTCAGGGCATCGCGCTCGCACCGGTCAATGGCGCGGCGCGAGGACTGGTTCTCCCGGCTCGTGCCGTGGTGCTGGCAACGGGCGGCGCCGGCCAAGTCTACGCCATCACCACCAACCCCAAGGAAGCGCGCGGCGAGGGCGTGGCCATCGCGGCACGCGCCGGCGCGGTAATTGCCGACGCCGAGTTTGTGCAGTTCCACCCCACCGCCATCGACATCGGCCGCGATCCCGCCCCGCTCGCCACCGAAGCGCTGCGCGGCGAGGGCGCGCTGCTGATTAACGGACGGGGCGAGCGCTTCATGCGCGCGGTGCATGACGATGCCGAGCTCGCACCGCGCGACGTGGTCGCCCGCGCCGTGTACCGTGAAGTGATGAGCGGACGCGGCGCGTTCCTCGATTGCCGCCCGCTCGGACCTGGCTTTGCCGCGCGCTTCCCCACGGTGTTCGAGTCTTGTCGCGGCGCCGGCATCGATCCCACGCGCGAGCCGATTCCGATGGCGCCGGCGGCCCACTATCACATGGGCGGCATCCTGACCGACGCGCAGGGCCGTAGTACGGTAGACGGGCTGTGGGCTTGCGGCGAGGTGGCCGCCACCGGCGCGCATGGCGCCAATCGGCTCGCTTCCAACTCGCTGCTGGAGGCGGTGGTGTTCGCCGCTCGCGTCGCTCGCGATATCGCAGCCGTGCCCCCGCCGCCGTCGAAGCTGAGCGCAACCGAGGCGGTGCAAGAAGGAGCGGACCAGCACGATAGCGAGGCCGAGCGGCTCCTCCGCTGTACCATGACCGCAGACGCCGGGGTCATTCGCGACGCTTCGTCTTTGACCCGTGCGCTCACTGCCATCGTCTCTCTCGAAAGAAAGAACCATGGCGACCGGCGGCTGGCCAACATGCTGACCACCGCCAAGCTGATCGCGGCTGCGGCGCTCGCACGAAAAGAGAGCCGCGGCGCGCATTTCCGCAGCGACTACCCGGCGGCAGACGAAGCGCAAGCGAAGCGCAGCTTTTTCACCTTAGCGAAGGCCGACGCGATTGCCGCCGAGGCAGCCGAGGCATCGAGGGCCCCACGGCCTCGCTTCGTCTCCCACGCATGACGGAGCGAGCGCACCCCCGGCTCGAGCTACCCCAACTCCTCGTGGAGCAGGCCGTGCAGGCCGCGCTCGCCGAGGATCTCGGCCTGGCCGGCGACATCACCACCGATTCCATCATCCCGCCCGAGGCTATGGGCGAAGCGGCAATCGTCGTGCGCAAGGCCGGTGTCGTGGCCGGGCTCGATCTTGCCGAGGCGGCGTTCAAAGCGCTCGACGCCGAGGCCGTGTTCACGCGGATGGTGGACGATGGCGGCCGGATCGAGGCTGGCGGGGCCATCGCCAAGATCAAGGGGCGCACGCGGGCGCTGCTCACGGCCGAGCGCACCGCGCTCAATTTTCTCGGCCGTTTGAGCGGCATCGCCACCCTGACGGCCGCCTATGTGGCTCAGGTCGATGGAACGGGAGCGCGCATCGCCTGCACGCGCAAGACGACGCCGGGCCTGCGCGCTTTCGAGAAATACGCCGTCAGGTGCGGCGGCGGGATCAATCACCGCTTCGGCCTCTATGACGCAGTGCTGGTGAAGGACAACCACATCGCCGCGGCGGGCGGCCTTAAGGCGGCGCTCGCGATGTTGAGCGCGCGAGGCGGCCACATGGTCAAGATCGAGGTCGAGGTCGACACACTCGATCAACTCGCCGACGCGTTGCGCTTCCCGATCGACGCCGTGCTACTCGACAACATGGATATCGCGACATTGCAGAAAGCCGTGGCGCTGGCAAAGGGGCGCGTCCTGCTCGAGGCCTCGGGCGGCGTCAGCTTAGAGAACGTGGCGGAAATCGCGGCGACGGGGGTCGACCTGATCTCGGTCGGAGCGCTTACTCACTCCCCGCGAAACCTAGACTCATCGCTGGAGTGGGCTGCGGCGCGCTAGACCCGGCAACGGCGCTCACCGAGCCGGTGACGGCACCGACCGCCGAGGCGAGAGACAGGGTCGGCAGGAGGTAGCCAGAGTCGTCATCCGTGTCGGAAGCGTCCTCGGCCTCGACAGAGGCTTCGACGAGGTAGGGCTGCTCGTTGCGCTTTTTGTAGAAGATATGGCGGCCGATCTTGTCGATCTTGTTCATGCCGCGGACCCAGTATGGGCTCACATAGTTCGCGTGATAGAAGGTGGAATAGCCGACCTCGGGAAGCCATTGCTCGCCCGACATGATCTGTTTGGCGAGGTCTTGGGCGAGCGCCCATTGGACCTTGTTGGAGGGGTTATCGGTCTTGCCGTCACACGTGAAGGAGAACTGGCAACCCGGGTGCATCTGACCCTGGTAGACGACGCCACAAATGGTCTCCGGGAAAAGCGGGCTTCTTACGCGATTGAGGATTACCTGACCCACGGCGATCTGGCCGCGCACCGGCTCGCCGCGCGCCTCGAAATAGATGGCGGTGGCAAGACAGCGCCGCTCGCGCTCTTCGAACTCGGCTTGGGTCTCGCCCTGGTAACGGAAACCGAGGGCTTCGGACGATGGGCTGTAGGCGATCTCGTCGGTTGATGGCCGGAAGGCATCGACCTGGAAGTCGGCACTGAAGGGCGAGGTGTGGCTCGCGTTCATGAAGAGTGAATTGCCGCCGACGGGGCCCTTGAGCGCCACATCGGTGGTGGTGGGGTTGAGGCGGTCGGCCTTGGCGGCGCGGCTCACGGCGGCGACGGGGCGGGCGAGCCCGGCGGAGCCGGTGAGACTGGCGGTGATGATCTGCTTGCCGGCGTCGGTCACGGCCTGAGCGGCGGCGTAGTGATCGGCGCGCGGTCCTTTGCGTCCACTGGTGAAAAGCTTCTCAGCCTCACGGGGGATGGGCCTTGGGGCGGCGGTCGCGTCGGCGGTGCGGGTCGCCGTGTATACCGAGCCAGGGTCAGAGAGATAAAGCTCGACCTCGACGGCGAGCGGATTGCCCGGCACGAAAGCGAGACATCCCAAGCCAATGAGGGGAAGCGGCACGAGCGCAGCTACGGTGTGCCACATCCGACGAGACGAGCGTCGGCGCATTTTCCCTCCAGGTCCCCAAACCCGTGGATAACCCCGGTCGCGCCCGAAGGTTCCCACATTTACCCTAACCGCGCGTCCGTCAGGCCCGCGCAAAGGCCAGGGCAGTCCCCATCGTAACCAGGCAAAATGGTGGGAAAATCAAAGGATTAACTTGGAAGTCCCCCACCGAATCCAGCCCGGATTCCCGTCTATTGTCGTTAACGCTGCCCGACAATTTAGGGCAAATTGTGTTGAACGGCAACGGGCGCCAATTTCCGCCGCCAAGGCCTAATTATCCGTTAGCGGCAACGCCCTTGAGCGCCGCCTGGGCGGCCGCGAGCCTAGCCACCGGCACCCGGTAGGGCGAGCAGGACACATAGTTCAAGGCGATCTTCTCGCAGAATCTGATGGTGTCCGGATCGCCGCCGTGCTCGCCGCAGACGCCGATCTTGAGGTCGGGGTGAGCCGCACGGCCCCGCTGCGTGCCGATCTCCATGAGCTCGCCGACGGCCTGGTCGAGGGTCACGAACGGGTCGTGGTGAACGATCCCCTTTTCGGCGTATTCACTCAGAAACCGCCCCGCATCGTCCCTGCTCAAGCCGAACGTCGTCTGGGTCAGGTCGTTGGTGCCGAACGAGAAGAAATCGGCGCTCTCGGCGATCTCACCCGCCATGAGGCAGGCCCGCGGCAGCTCGACCATGGTCCCCACCGAGAAGGCGACGCTCGTCCCGCGCTCTTTCTCCACCGCCCGCGCGGTCGCCGTGATGCGTTCCTTGACGATGTCGAGCTCGGCCTTGGCGGCAACCAACGGCACCATGATCTCGGGGATGACCCTGTCATGCAGGGCCTTCCCCGCCTCGATGGCCGCCTCGAAGATGGCGCGGGCCTGCATCTCGACAATCTCGGGATAGCTCACGAGGAGCCGCGCGCCGCGCTGGCCGAGCATGGGGTTGAACTCGGTGAGCATCGCGATGCGGCGCTTCAGGCGCTCGACGCTGACGCCCATGTCGGCGGCGACCACGCCGATCGTCTCCTCGGCATGCGGCAGGAACTCATGCAGCGGCGGATCGAGGAGGCGGATGGTCACCGGCAGCCCCGCCATGATCTCGAACAGCTCGATGAAATCCTCGCGCTGCACCGGCAGCAGTTTCGCCAGCGCCTTGCGGCGGCCTTCCTGATTGTCGGCGAGGATCATCTCGCGCATGGCGAGGATGCGGTTCTCCTCAAAGAACATGTGCTCGGTGCGGCATAGGCCGATGCCTTCGGCGCCGAAGGCGCGCGCCTGGCGTGCATCGTCCGGCGTATCGGCGTTGGCGCGAACCTTCATGCGGCGGAAGCCGTCGGCCCACTGCATCAAGGTGGCGAAGTCCGCCGACAGCTCCGGCTCGCGCATGGTCACGCGTCCCTTGATGATCTTGCCGGACGAGCCGTCGATGGTGACGACGTCGCCCTTGTTGAGCGTGACGCCGGCGGCCTCCAGCGTTTCCCGTTCCAGATCGATATGCACGGCGGCGGCGCCGGCCACGCACGGCCGGCCCATGCCCCGCGCCACCACGGCGGCGTGACTGGTCATGCCCCCCCGCGTGGTGAAGATGCCAGCCGCGGCATGCATGCCCTGCACGTCCTCCGGCGAGGTCTCGATCCGCGCAAGGATCACGGTGTGGCCCTGCGCCTTGAGATGCACCGCCTCGTCCGCGTCGAACACCAACTCGCCTGAGGCGGCGCCAGGCGAGGCGGGCAGACCCTTGGCCAGCACCGTCATCTCCGCGTCGGGATCGAGGGTCGGGTGGAGCAGCTGATCGAGCTGGGCTGCGTTGAGGCTCGACACCGCCTCCTCGCGAGTGATGAGCCCCTCCCCCGCCATGTCGACGGCAATCTTCAGCGCCGACTGGGTCGAGCGCTTGCCGGCGCGAGTCTGCAGCATGAAGAGCTTGCCTTCCTGCACGGTGAACTCGATGTCCTGGATGTCGCGGAAACGCTTCTCCAGAATCGCGCAGGATTTCTTCAGCTCGGCAAACGCGTCGGGCAGAAGCGCCTCGAGGGAAGCTTTGCCGTTGCCCGACGTGCCGCGCTCCGCCTCGGTTAGCGGCTGCGGCGTGCGCAAGCCCGCGACCACGTCCTCGCCTTGCGCGTTGAGCAGGAACTCGCCGTAAAGCTCGTTGGCACCGGTCGACGGGTTGCGCGTGAAGACGACGCCGGTCGCGCTATTGTCGCCGCGATTGCCGAACACCATGGCCTGGATGGTGACGGCGGTGCCCCAGTCGTCGGGAATATCGTGGAGCCGCCGATAGGCGATGGCGCGGGCGTTCTGCCAGGAGCCGAACACGGCGGCGATCGCGCCCCACAGCTGCTCGTGCAGATCCTGCGGAAACGGATTGCCAAGCTCGGTCTCGACCAGCGCCTTGTAGCGGGTGACGATCTCCGCCCAGTCGCCGGCGGCAAGCTCGGGGTCGAGCTCGAAGCCTTTGAGGTTCTTGTAGTTCTCGAGAATCTCCTCGAACAGGCCGTGGTCAATGCCGAGCACGACGTCGCCATACATCTGGATGAAGCGGCGATAGGTGTCGTAGGCGAAACGCCGGTCGTCGGTGCGGCGCGCCAAGCCCTCAACGGTTTTGTCGTTGAGGCCGAGATTGAGCACCGTGTCCATCATGCCGGGCATCGAGGCGCGGGAGCCGGAGCGCACCGACACGAGCAGCGGATTGTCGACATCGCCGAAGCGCGCCGCGGCGATTCTGCCCACTGCGTCGAGCGCCTTGTCGACCTCCGGCTTGAGTTCGTCGGGGAGCTTGCGGCCAAGCTCGTAGTAGACGGTGCAGACCTCGGCGGAGATGGTGAAGCCAGGCGGCACGGGCAGGCCGATCCGCGACATCTCGGCAAGATAGGCGCCCTTGCCGCCGAGGATGTCCCGGTCCTCGGCCGAGCCGTCGGCGCGCCCGTCGCCGAAGGTGAACACCCATTTCGGCGATGCGGTCGTTGCTTTGCCGGCTTTGCTCTTGGTTCGGTCCATTGCTGCTCCACGCCTCTTCGTGCCCTTTTAGCCGCACGCCGGGCCGCACACAAACGGGCCTTGGGGAAAACGCTTAAGGACGAACGGGACGGGGCGTCTTTGCGTTCCTATGCGCGATGAAATCGCCGCTTTCGATCAGCCCGAGCCGCGGCGATTCGGCGACGAACAGATAGGCCCAGGCGTGGATCGTGCCGCCGGTGGCAAGCTTCACCTCGACCGGCACGCGCCGGTAATGGACGCCGATCGCCTCGTAGGCGTCGAGCTCGGCCAGGAGCTTGGAGTCCGGCTTCAGCGCGTAGACATCGCCGATGATGCGGCGGCGCTTCTCGCCGGCATCGTGGACCCCGGCCGGATACCAGCCCATGTCGTAGAGGCGCCCTGGGACGCTGCCTTTGCCGACAAGGCGCGCTTGCGTGCGCAGGCGCCGCGCCATCGGGTGCGGGCTCTCGTGACGCAAAGTGCCGTAGACGAAGAGATGATTGGGTTCCTTCATGCCGGCGAATCGAGCCTCAGTCTGATTTTTGCCGCTGCACGTTCAGGTTCGCATCGAAGAACCTCAATGCGGCATTGCCGATGTGCTCGTGCAGCTTGGCCCGATCGACGCCAGGAGGATCGACGCAGGCGTCCGGATAGTTGTCCCTGCCTAGCTCGTCGCACTCATTGCCGAAGATCTCGTGTCCGACGTCGCCCGGCAGGATGTCCAGCTTGGCATGCGGGATATATTTCGCGGCGAAGGCGGCGTTCTCCTCGGGCGGCGTTGCGGTGTCGGCCGCGCCGACAATGAGATAGGCCGGGATCGCCATCTTCCGAAGCCCCTCCTCGTCCATGCCAAAGCCCTGAATGTCGCCGGGCGCCATGGCAAAAGCCGCCTTGATCCGATCGTCGCGCAGGCCGCGCGTGGGGCCTGCGTCGATGCGCATCTCCTCGCGCAGATATTCCGGCAGAACAATGTTCTCCTTCCACTTGCGCTGAAACGCCTCATAGATGTCAGGATTGACCTCGGCGCCGCCGATCCACAGCGAGGTGAAGCCGCCTTGCGAATGACCAGCGACGCCGATCTGGTTGGGATCGATGCGCGGCCCCCAGACCTTGTCCTCGAGCAGGTGGGTGATGTCCAAGCTGATGTCGCGCGGCCGCTGCCACAGCCGATTGCGCACATAGAGCGCGCTCGAATCATAGGTATTGGCTCGGTAGTGATACACCATGGCGACGACATAGCCGCGCGCCGCCAGGTACTCGCCGAACCAGGCGTAGCCGGCGCCGTTGCCGCCGGCCCCGTGCGAAAAAATGACAAGTGGGTGCTTCAGCCCGTCGGCCGCGAAGGGCGCGTCCGGATAGAGGTGCAGATCGGTGGCCATGAAGAGTTTGACGGGCGTGGCACCGGGCTCCGGAGCGGCCGGGTAGATCAGCATGTAGTCCAGACGCCTGCCGTCTGCCGGGTCGACATATTCCACTTGCGTCATGCCCACGGGATAGAGCGCGGCCGGCAGCTCGGCTTCGGCAACGGCCGGCCGAGGCCATACCGCAAGGCCGCAGGCCAGAAGAACGAGCCCGACAGCGCCGGCGAGAAATCGCATGAAGCTTTTACGCTCCAATCTAGCGGATCGCACCACTGAACCCTCCTGATTGGCGGCATGCTCTCTCATGCCGGCAACTCGACGCGGCCATCCTTGTCGAGCGGCCAGAAGGGATTGAACGCAATCTCCCAAAGATGGCCGTCGGGATCGGCGAAGTAGCCGTTATAGCCGCCCCAGAAGGTCTTGGTGGCAGGTTTCAGGATGCTCGCGCCGGCGGCTTCCGCGCGCGCCATCATCGCATCCACTTCGGCTTCACCCGCAACATTCTGCGCCACACACATCCCGCCGCTGCCGGTCCACAACGCGCCGGCTTGCGCATCTTCGATTTGCGCCTCACGGCTCCACAGCGCGAGCACGACGGCGCCCGCCTTGAAGAACGTCACGCTCTCCTGGCTCGCGCTCGACTTGACGAAGCCGAGCCGCTCATAGAAGGCGGTCGAATTGGCAATGTCGGCGACGCCAAGGGTGATGAGGCTGATATGCGGTGACATGGCTATTTCTTCCCTTTGTCATTGCCCGGCTTGACCCGCCTGCGGCCCGAAGCCTGCCGTTTGAATGACTCTGCGACAAGCCTTCGGCGGGCGTAGGGCCGGGCAATCCAGTAACCACCGTCCGGGTTAGATCGCGATGCCAGTCGTTACTGGATTCCCGCTTTTGCGGGAATGACAATTACCCCGCGATCTTGGAGAAGTCGGCGACGGTCATGGTGGTGGCGCGGATACGGTTCAGGAGGCGCAAGCGGTTCTCGCGGAACTTCGGATCGTCGGTGTTGACAGTAACGTGGTCGAAGAAGGCATCGACGGGGGTGCGGAGCCTCGCCATGGCGGTCATCGCCTTCTCGAAATCCTCGTTGGCGATCGCCTTGGCGGCCGCCTTTTCCATCTCGTCCACCGCTCTTGCGAGCGCCTTCTCTTCAGGCTGCTGGAGAAGCGCGGGGTCAGGTGCCCGATCGTATTTGCTGCTGTCGTTCTTTTCTTCAATGCGGAGGATGTTGATAGCGCGCTTGATACCGGTGAGCAGATGCTCGCCGTCCTCCGTGTCGAGGAAGCGTCCTAACGCCTCGACACGGCGCACGATCATCAAAAGATCGTCACCGCCGAGGGTGAATACAGCATCGACCAGATCATGCCGTGCGCCCTGTTCGCGGAGATAGACTTTCAACCGGTCGCCGAAGAAAACCAGGAGGCTCGTGGCCACGACCTGAGCATCGGATTTTGGCCAATTGGATCTGAGATGTGCGAGCACGCGGTGTAGCAAACTCAGCCGCACCCCGTTCTCCAGCACAATGCGGATGACGCCGAGCGCGGCGCGGCGCAAAGCGTAAGGGTCCTTGGAGCCGGTCGGCTTCTCGTCGATGGCCCAGAAGCCGACCAAGGTGTCGAGCTTGTCGGCAAGCGCCACGGCCATGGCGACAGGCTCCCGCGGCACCGCGTCGGTGGGGCCGAGCGGCTTGTAGTGGGCGGCAATGGCGTTGGCCACCGACGGGTTCTCCTCCTCATCGAGCGCGTAGTAACGGCCCATGACGCCTTGCAGCTCGGGGAACTCGCCGACCATCTCGCTCACGAGATCGGCCTTGGCGAGGATGGCGGCGCGCTCGGCGAGATCCGGATCGGCGCCGACCAGCGGCGCAAGCTCCCGCGCCAGATGCCAGAGGCGCTGCACTCGGTCATATTGCTTGCCAAGCTTCTCGTGGAAAGTGATCTCCTTCAGCTTCGGCACGAAGCCTTCGTCGAACTTCACCTTACGGTCCTGGTCGAAGAAGAACTTGGCGTCGGCGAGTCGCGCGCGGATCACCCGCTCGTTGCCGGCGGTGATCTTCTTGCCGCCGTCCTCAGCCTTCAGGTTGGCGACGACGACGAAGCGGTTGGCCAGCGCGTCGCCCTTACGAAGCGAGAAGCATTTCTGGTGCGCCTTCATGGCGGTGGCGAGCACCTCGGGCGGCACGCTCAGGAAATCTTCGTCGAACGAGCCCATGAGCACCACGGGCCATTCGGTCAGCCCCGCGTTCTCGGCAAGCAGCGCCTCGTCCTCAACCAGGGTGAGGCCTTCTTTCTCGGCGAGCTTGCGCGCACCCTTCAGGATCAGCGCCGCCCGCTCGTCGCCGTCGAGGATGACGAAGGCGTCCTTCAGCTTCGCCACGTAGTCGGCAAAGCTCTTCACGGCGAAGGGTTTCGGCGCCATGAAGCGGTGGCCGTAGGTGTCCTTGCCGCTTCTGATGCCGTCGATCTCGAAGTCCAACACCTTGCCGTCGAACAGGCAGAGGATCGAATGGAGCGGCCGCACCCAGCGGAGCTTGCCGCTTCCCCAGCGCATCGACTTTGGCCAGGGAAAATTGCGCACGATCTCCGGCACGATCTCGGCCACGACGTCAGAGGTGGCGCGGCCTGGCTTCTCCAGCATGGCGACGTAAAAGCTGCCCTTCTTGTCCTCGCGCAGTTCCGCCTGATCGATCGACCTCAAGCCAGCCGATCTGAGGAAGCCAGTGATGGCGCCCTCCCCTGCGTCAACCCGTGGGCCCTTGCGTTCCTCGTTCACGTCGGGCGAGCGCTTGGGCAGGCCGTCGACCACGCCCACGAGCCGCCGCGGCGTGGCGAAGGTCCTGATCTCGCTGAACTCGAGGCCCGCGACTTTCAGCCTGTCGCCGAGAAGGCGCGCGAGGTCGGCGCGCGCGCGGCCTTGCATGCGCGCGGGGATCTCCTCGGAGAACAGTTCGAGCAGGAGTTCAGCCATTGGTGGCGCCGCCCGCTTCGGTCTTGAGCCATGCGGCGCAGCACGCCTTGGCGAGATCGCGCACGCGCAGGATATAGGCCTGGCGCTCGGTCACCGAGATCACGCCGCGCGCATCGAGCAGATTGAAGATGTGCGAGGCCTTGATGGCCTGGTCGTAGGCAGGCAGCACCAGCATACGGCGTTCGCCGTTCGCGCCCTTGGCGAGGAGCGCCTTGCACTCGGCCTCGGCGTCGCGGAAATGCTCCAGCAGCTTCGCCGTGTCGGCCGCCTCGAAATTGTAGCGGGAGTATTCCTGCTCGCTTTGCAGGAACACATCGCCATACGTGACCTTGTCCTTCCCAGTGCCGCCGTTGAAATTGAGATCGAAAACGTTGTCGACGCCCTGCACATACATAGCGAGGCGCTCCAGCCCATAAGTCAGCTCGCCGGACACTGGATCGCAGTCGAAGCCGCCGACCTGCTGGAAGTAGGTGAACTGCGACACCTCCATGCCGTCGCACCACACCTCCCAACCGAGTCCCCAGGCGCCCAAGGTCGGGCTCTCCCAGTCGTCCTCGACGAAGCGGATGTCGTGGTTCCTGGGGTCGATGCCGATGGCGTAGAGGCTCTCCAGGTAAAGCTCCTGGATGTCGGGCGGCGACGGCTTCAGGATCACCTGGAACTGGTAATAGTGCTGGAGGCGGTTGGGGTTCTCGCCGTAGCGGCCGTCCTTGGGCCGGCGCGAGGGCTGGACATAGGCCGCACGCCAGGGCTTTGGCCCCAGCGACCGCAAGGTGGTGGCGGGATGAAACGTCCCCGCCCCCATCTCCATGTCGTAGGGCTGGAGGATGACGCAGCCCTGATCGGCCCAGAAGCGCTCGAGATTGAGGATCAGGTCCTGGAAAGAGGGCGCCTGAGCCCCCTTCAATTTAGGCTGCTTTGCTGAGCGGCTTTGCGGGTGATTCATGAATGGCCTCGGCAGCGGACGCTAAAGCAGTTTCCCGCCGCGCCCGCAACTCCCTCTCCCCATTGGGGAGAGGGCTTCCCGCCGCGACCTTGCGCGCGCAGCGCCTGCAAGTCGCATGGCGGGAAGGGTGAGGGGGCGCAAGTCATTGAGATTTTGTATGTTCGGTCCCCCCTCACCCGCAGCGACGCCGCAAGAAGCGGCCTCGCTGCGACCTCTCCCCCACGGGGAGAGATGGAGTTTGCCGATCTGTGATTCCGATTTGGCGCGACTCAGCGCACCCGCTTCGGGCGGTAGACGCCGGTGGCCGGGTCCTGCTCGAGCGGCACGGCCTGATCCAACTCCTGACGCTCCATGGCCTCCTTGGCGGCGCGAAGCTCCGCGGCGATGCGGCGCTGCTCTTGGCGAAGCCAACGCCCGGCCAGGATAAGGCCGGCCCCTGCGGCAATGATGAGAAGAAGCTGCGGCATGGCTAGAACCCGAAGCGCGACCAGAGCGCCCGCGCCTCGATCGCGGAAATGACGTCGGCCGTAAGCCCGCCCGGCGCGAAGCCGAAGTCGAGCCCACCTTCCGAGAACACGCTCCGCTTGCGGCGAAACCAAGACGTGGACGGCTGCACGAGCTTGAAGCGCACGTCGTCGCCGTAGACCTCGCGCATCTTGGACCTGAGGTCGGAGAGGCCGTCGACAAGGCCAAGCTCGAGCGCGGCCTTGCCCGACCAGAACTCGCCGGTGAAGATCTCCTTGTCCGGCTTCTTGAGCTTGGCGCCGCGCCGCGCCTTGACGAGGCCGATAAAGGCGTGATGCACGTCCTGCTGGATCGCCTTGATGCGTTCCACGTCGGACGGCTTCTCCGGAAGGAACGGGTCGAGCGTATCCTTGTTGTGGCCGGCGGTGTAGACGCGGCGCTGGACGCCGATCTTCTCGATCAGCCCGGTGAAGCCGAACGTGGCGGTGATGACGCCGATGGAGCCGACGATCGAGCTTTCGTCGGCGTAGATCTCGTCGCCGGCCAGCGCGAGCATGTAGCCGCCCGATGCGGCGACGTCCTCGGCAAACACATAGACCTTGAGGCCCTTTTCATCGGCGAGCGCCCTGATGCGCTTATAGATCAAGGTCGACTGCACGGCCGAGCCGCCCGGCGAATTGATCTGTATGGCGACGGCCTTGGCGCCGCGCATGGCGAAGGCTTTCTCGATGGCGCCGGCCACGGTGGCAAGGGTGAGGCCCGGCCGGAGGGGCATGGTCATGCCGATCGGGCCGGTGAACCGGAGCACCGGGACGATCGGCCCCGACGCCGTCCACGAGGCCGGAAGATAGGATTTCATGACTTCGACGAGGCTACCCTCGCCCGTCGTGCTGCTCATGCTTGTCACCGTAGCGCGTGCGGAATTAACAGCGCAAATACATCTGTGCCAATAAAGGCCAGACCTGGGCAGCGCCGAAGCCTTTGCTTAACGCAGACACGCGGCGGGACATCGGCGCGTTGGAATTGCTTGCTATAGTTCGTGCCCGAAGGCGGGAGCAGCCCGCCTCTTGCGGCGTGCCCTGTGGTCGGCGCCGCGTCTTGTGGAGGAAGTGACATGAAGAAGTTTGCGATCATGGCGGCGGCGGTGGGAGCGCTTGCGTTCACGCTCGTGACGCTCGCCCCGCAATCCGCCGACGCCGGCTGGCGCCGCAAGGCATGGCGGGGATATGGACCCGGCGTGTCAGTCTATGTCGGGCCGCGCTGGGGCTATTATGCACCGCGGCGTTCCTACTACGGTGGGTGCGGCTACTACGACTGCGGCGCCTATCCTTACGCCTATTATCCCTATTGGCGCGGACGCTACTGGCGCGGCTGGTATTAGGCACGCGCGCCACCTAGGCGAATTTTAGAGGGCCATTCCCGGCGACGGGAGTGGCCCTTTCGCTTTATGCGGGCCATCAGCTTGGTGAACGGGGGATGAACGGCCGCCTCAGCTTGGGTTCAGCCCGCCCCCGCTAGAACCTCCTCCCAAGACCCGAGGAAGCCCTCGCGACATGGAGCGGGCGCCTGATGCGCCCTCGTTTGGAGGCGAAACGAAATGCACAAAGCTTCACTTCTCGCCGTTGCTGCCGCGTCCTTCTTGGCGCTCGGCACCATGACCGCGGAAGCCGGCAAAGGCCACGGCGATGGCGGCGGTCATGGCGGCGGACACGGTGGTGGACATGGCGGCGGACACGGCGGCGGTCATGGCGGTCACGGCGGCGGTCATGGCGGTCACGGCGGCGGTCATGGCGGTCACGGCGGCGGTCATGGCGGCCATGGCGGCGGTCATGGCGGCGGCCACGGCCATCACGGCAAGTTCCACAGGTTCTACTCACCGTTCTGGTTCAACTACTACCCGGCCAATTGCTACTACGCGCCGCGCAAAGTGCGCGTCTTGGCGAGGGACCGCTGGGGCCGACCCTACTACGCGTGGGTGTGGCGTGACGTCAAGGTCTGCACCTAGCGGGCCTTGCTAGCCCGAGAGCTCTCCTCACGCTCGGGCTGACAGAGGGCTGCCGCCTTACCCCCCGAGGCGGCGGCCCTTCCTTTTGTCGCTTGCGAGCCAGAGCGCTTCGCCGCCACGCAGCACCGCCTCTGCCTCAGCCGTATAGTCACCGCCGGGGCCATGCAGCACGAGCCCCGGCAGGAGGCGCGGGGCGGCGCGGCTGCCCTTGCGCCCCCGGACGATGATGCGCGTGGCCGACGCGTCCGCCTTGGGGAACAGCGGGAACACAGCGACGTCGCCGAACCGGCCCTCGAGCAGGCCGAGCAGCGCGCCGAGACATTCGGGGCGGTGGATCATGGTCATGGTGCCCTTTGGCGCGGCCATGGCGGCGAGGAACCGTACCCAAGCGGCGAGCCCGCCCTGCCCCATGACATGCGCCATGGCCCGCGACGGCTCGGGTGCTGCCCGGACCTCGCCCTCGGTATGAAACGGCGGATTGGCGATGACGTGGTCATAGGCTGCGGGGACGAGGCCCGCGGCCCGCAACACCGCAGCCCTGGCGGCGACGTCAGCCACGATGACCGTGAACCGATCGGCTAGGCCGTTCCGCGCAGCGTTGCTCGCGGCAAGCGCGCACAAGCGCGGGTCGATCTCGACCGCGGTTACCGCAAGGCGCGGCAGCCGCGCCAAAAGGCAAAGCCCGGCGACGCCAACGCCGGCGCCGGCATCAAGCACCGACTCCCCCACCCGAGCCTCCACGGCGGCGGCAAGAAACACCGCGTCGCTGCCGGCGCGGTGGCCCGCTTTGGGCTGCTCAATGGCGATGCGGCCGCCGAGGAAGTCGTCGGTGGTGGTGCCGCCTTTCGGCCGGTCAGGCTTGCTCGTCGCGGGTGATATCATGGCCAACGCCGGCCTCGGTGAGCAGCTTTCGCGCCTGGTCGATGCGGTCGTCCGGGACGAGCACGCGCCGCGGCAGAATGCCGATGGAACCTTCCATCACGCTCATATTCGTATCGAGCACCGTGAAGGCGATTCCGGCCTCGTCCAATAGCGCGCCGACATAGGACAGCAGCACCGGGTCGTTTGAGCGCAACAGTTCCTTCATGCCTCGCCATGCCTTTGCCCAATGGCCTGCCCGCCCGTCCCGCCTTGACCTTCGCGGCAGAGGGCCGACAATAGCGCGGCGAGAAGCCCTTCCGGCATTGAAGGAGGCCGATCCTTGGGAGTTGTCGTCAAACTGCCTGGTCCGCGGGATCCACAAGCGAGCCTCGCGCCGCTGGTGGCGCTTGTCGAGGAGGATATGGCCCATGTCAACCGCATCATCCTCGACCGGGCGAGGTCCAATGTCGATCTCATTCCCGAGCTTGCCCGGCACCTGATCGATTCCGGCGGCAAACGCTTGCGCCCGATGCTGACCATCGCCGCGGCGAAACTGTGCGGCTATCACGGCGATGCCCATGTGCGGCTCGCGGCAAGCGTAGAGTTCATGCATACGGCGACGCTCCTCCACGACGACGTGGTGGACGAAAGCAGCCTGCGGCGGGGCAAGACCGCGGCGCGGCTGCTGTGGGGCAACGAGGCGAGCGTGCTGGTCGGCGACTTTTTGCTCGGGCAGGCCTTCAAGATGATGGTCGACGTGGGCTCGCTCGGCGCGCTGCGCATCCTGTCGGACGCGGCGGCGGTCATCGCCGAGGGCGAGGTGATGCAACTCATCACCGCCAAGAACACCGAGACCACCGAGGACGACTATCTCGCGGTGATCGACGCCAAGACGGCGGCGTTGTTCGCGGCTGCGGCGGAAGTCGGCGCGGTGATCGCCGAGCGGCCGAAGTCGGAGGCCGCGGCCTTGCGCTCCTATGGACGCAATCTCGGCCTTGCCTTCCAACTCGTCGACGATGCGCTCGACTATTCCGGCGAGCCGTCCAAGCTCGGCAAGAGCGTCGGTGACGACTTCCGCGAGGGCAAGATCACGCTTCCAGTGGTGCTGTGCTACCGGCGCGGCAACGCGTCGGAGCGCGCGTTTTGGGAGCGGACCTTGAAAGAGGGCGATGTGGGCGAGGACGATCTCGCCAAGGCCGTGGACTTGATCGCGCGGCACAACGCGCTGATCGATACCATGGAGCGGGCGCGCCACTATGGCGCCATCGCCCGCGACGCGCTCGCCATCTTCCCCGAGAGCGACGTCAAGGCGGCGCTGCTCGAGGCCATCGAGTTCTCGATCGAGCGCCCGTTCTAGCTCGTAGCGTTCTATCACCGGAGGCGGTCATTTCATCGCGGTCGGCGCGGCGGACGAAATCTTCGCCATCACGGCCAAGGACCTGGGCGCCTAATCAGTAGCCTGGATGGAGCGAAGCGAAATCCAGGGCAGCCTATCAATCGCTCCCGGGTTACGCTTCGCTTCACCCGGGCTACTTGGTCCATCCGGGCTACTTGTTCGGACTGCCGAGACTGCTCGCGGCGATCCACCAGTCAGGCTCGGCCTGCGCAAGCGCGCCGGCCGCGCGATGCGCCTCTAGAGGCGTGCTGAACAAAGCAAAACAAGTCGGGCCGCTGCCTGAGAGCCGCGCCACCTCAGCGCCGTCCAGCGCGCCGAGCGCGGCAAGCACCTCAGCAATTTGCGGGACGAGCCGCGTTGCGGCGGGCTCCAGATCGTTGCCGCGCGAACGCACATAGTCGATGAGCTTGGCGAAGTCGCCGGCGAAGTCGGGCGGAGCGGGGGCACGTGGCGGAGCCGCGAGCGGCGGTGCGCCGAGCGCGGCGTAAACGTTCGCGGTGGCGAGCGGCACGCCGGGATTTGCGAGCAGAACGCCGCAAGACGGGAAGCCCCGCACGAGACTCACCGCCTCGCCGCGCCCGGTGATGAGCGCCGGCGCGCTTCTGAGACAGACGGCGACGTCGGAGCCGAGGCGTGGCGCCAGCGCGGCCAAATCCGCTTCGGTGACCTTGCCGGGATTGGCCTTGGCAATGAGGCGTAAGACTGCGGCGGCATCCGCGGAACCGCCGCCGAGCCCGGCAGCGACCGGCAGCGTCTTGACCAGGCGGAAGCGCCCGAGCTTGAGGCCGGGGATCGCAAACTTGGCGGCTTCCGCACAAGTCAGGATGAGGTTGGGCCCCGCGAGCGAAGCGGCGAACGGCCCTTCGACGCGAAGATCGAGAGCGTCTTGCGGCTCGAGTTCGACAGTGTCGCCGACGCCGGCGAAGGCGACGAGGCTCAAGAGCTCGTGGTAGCCGTCGGCGCGGCGTCCCAACACTTCGAGTGTGAGGTTGACCTTGGCCCAGGCGATGTCGCGGAACGCGGTCATGCGCGGCTCGCGCCGTTCACGCCGCGACTATGACGTGAGCCGGGTTCGCCTATCGCGACGTTTTCTGGTCCGCGTGGGTGGTGCGGTCCTCCGCCGCCTTGGTCTCGGCCGTACCGGTCAGACCTGACGCGATCTTCTTCTGCAGCGTCACGATCTGCTCGTTCTCCGGCTTCAGCGACAGGGCCTGTTCCCATTGATATTTCGCTTCGAGCTTCCGCCCGACGCGCCAATAGGCGTCGCCGAGATGGTCGTTGATGATCGGGTCGTCGGGCCTAAGTTCGACGGCGCGCTCCAGGTGCTCGACCGCGGCCGGCATATTGCCGAGCCGGTAGTACGCCCAACCCAGGCTGTCGACATAGTAGCCGTCATCGGGCTTCAGCTTCACCGCCTTGCGGATGTATTCCATGGCCTGCTTCAGGTTGGTGCCCTGGTCGACCCACGAATAGCCGAGATAGTTGAGGATCAGCGACTCGTCCGGCTGAAGCTCGAGCGCCTGCTTGAAATCCGCCTCGGCCGCCGCCCAATCCTTCAAGCGCTCGTTGCAGACGCCGCGCGAGTAATAGAGCGCCCAATCGTCCTTGGCTGGCTTCTCTACGAGGTCGATGGCCTGGGAATAGTATACGCGCGCCTCTTCATAGCGTTCGTGCGAGCGCAGGATGTTGCCGAGCGCATCGAGGGGACGCTTGTCCTTGGGGTCTTGCGCGATGAGCTTCTCGAGCGCCCCCTTGGCGTCGTCGATCCGCTCCAAGGCATTTAGCGCGAACGCCTTTTGAATCTGGACGTTGATCCACAGCGGCGAATCCGTTGGGATCCGGTCGAAGGCCTCCATCTCGGCTTCGTATTTCTTGGCGCCCTCATAGGCCTCGGCAAGCGCGACGTAGGCGAGCGGAAAGTCCGGCTTCAGGTAGATGGCGAACTGAAGAAAGATGATGCCCATGTCGAGGCCGCCCTCGCCGGCGAGCGCGTCGCCGATGCCGTAGAACACTTCGGCGAGGCCGTCGGTGGGGTCGGCGACGATCAGTGAGGGGGTCTTGCCGCTCCTGATCTCCTCGAGCAGAGCTTCGGACAGCGGATGAAGCGCCGCCTTGGCGATGTGCTGCTCGATCGTATCGGTGGCGAGCTTGCGGTCGTTGGCGTTGACCGCATGCCGGGCATAGGCGTCGACCACGCGGAGCGTCGTCGGATTTCGCTTGAAGGCCTGCGCGTAGGCCTGGCGCGCCAGCTGGTGGCGGCCGGCGACATCGGCGATGAGAGCGCGGTGATAGCGCTGATAGTACTGAGCCCAGTCCGCGTTGCTAAGGCTGTCGAGCGTGGCGAACGCCTCATTGTGCTTGCCGTCGGCCTCCTGCACCCAGGCGCGGGCGAGGGTCGAGGTCAGGTCGGCGATGGGCCCCTGGCGCGCCGCGGAGAAATGCTCGTCGGCCTGCTCATAGTTGCCCCGCTTGAAGGCTTCGAGGCCGAGCAGGAACTGGGCGATGCGATGGGCGGGCTCGACCTTGACCAGGTCCTCGGCCAGTTCGATGGCGCGATCCCATCGGGCCGAGGCCGTTTCCAGGAGAAAGGCCTGCTCGAGGATGATCTCGTTCTTGGGGTCGCCGGCGAGCGCCTTGGAGTAGAAATCGGCCGCCGCGAGCGTATCGTGGCTGCCCCGTGCCACGCGGCCCGAAAGGTAGCTGCCCAGCGTGCCGGAGTCGGTCTCGGTAGTGTCCGCCGGTAACACCTCCGAATAGGCCGCAGGTGCCGCAAGGATCGCAACAAGGAGAAGTGACCTCCGCGCCCATTTGCGCAGAGCCCCGCTATCACGGTTCATCATGTCATCGGCTCGGCTATCCGCCGCCCCAAGGGTTCTGGTTGGTATTATCCCCGTTCAAGGTTAAGTGGTTTTCACCACCGTGCAAACAGCAAAGGTTTTTTGACGGCTAATCGCGGCGCGTTTATGGCCCGATTCCGCCGGTTCGGCCCTTTACCTCACATATTAGCATAGTTTGGGCCGTCGCCCCCCTCGGGCGGGACCCAATTGATGTTCTGGGCCGGGTCCTTCACATCGCAGGTTTTGCAGTGGACGCAGTTCTGGGCGTTGATTTGGAAGCGCGGACCGCCCGCCTCCTCCACCACCTCATAGACCGCCGCCGGGCAGTAGCGCTGGGCGGGCTCGGCATATTCGGGGAGGTTCTCGGCGATGGGGATCGAGGGGTCGGCGAGCTTGAGATGCACCGGCTCGTCCTCGTCGTGGTTGGTGTTGGAGAGGAACACCGAGGAGAGGATGTCGAAGGTGAGCGCGTTGTCGGGCTTCGGATAGTCGATGGGCTTTACCGCGCTCGCCTTCTCCAAAGTCGCATAGTCGGGCTTGCGATGCTTCAAGGTGTGGCCGAGAAAGGGGAAGACGGTGTTGAGCCACATGTCGATGCCGCCGAGCATGACCCCGAGCCGCGTGCCGAAGCGCGACCATAGCGGCTTCACGTTGCGGACCTTCTTCAGCTCCTTGGCCATGGAGCTCGCCGCGACGGCTTGCGGGTAGGCCTCCAAGGTGTCGTGGGCACGCCCCGCTTCGATCGCCGCGAAGGCCGCCTCCGCCGCCATCATTCCGGACAGCATGGCGTTGTGCGAGCCCTTGATGCGCGGCACGTTCATGAACCCGGCGGCGCAGCCGATCAGCGCGCCGCCGGGAAAGGCGAGCTCGGGGATCGCCTGCCAGCCGCCTTCGGTCAGGGCGCGAGCGCCATAGGCGATGCGCTTGCCGCCCTCAAGATGCTCGCGGATGCGCGGGTGCAGCTTGGAGCGCTGAAACTCCTTGAAGGGGTCGAGATAGGGGTTGGCGTAGTCGAGGTGGACGACAAAGCCGACCGAGACCAGATTGTCGCCGAAATGATAGAGAAACGAGCCGCCGCCGGTCTTGTCGTCGAGCGGCCAGCCCATGGTGTGCTGAACCAGGCCAGGCTTGTGCTTCTCCGCGGGGATCTCCCACAGTTCTTTCAGGCCGATGCCGAATTTCTGCGGCCCGCTGTCCTTGTCGAGGGCGAACTTCGCGATGAGCTGCTTGGAGAGCGAGCCGCGCGCGCCTTCAGCAAGGAAGGTGTACTTGCCGAGCAGCGCCATGCCGGGCGTGTAGTTGTCTTTGTGGCTGCCGTCACGGGCGACGCCGAGGTCGCCGGTGATGACGCCTTCGATTGCGCCGTTCGCGCCGACGATGGCCTCGGTGACGGAGATGCCGGGATAGACCTCGACGCCGAGAGCCTCGGCCTGCTCGGCGAGCCATTTGCACAGGCTGCCGAGGCTGCCGGTGTAGCAGCCGTGATTGCTCATGAGCGGCGGCATGAAGATGTTGGGGAGGCGGACGCCGCCCGTCTCGGTGACGTAGTAGAAGCGGTCCTCGGTGACTTCTGTGTTCAGCGGGGCGTCCTGGTCGCGCCAATCGGGGATGAGCTGGTCGAGGGCGACAGGGTCGATCACCGCGCCCGACAGAATATGGGCGCCGACCTCGGAGCCCTTCTCCAGGACGACGACGGAGACTTCCTTGTCCTTCGCGGAGGCGAGCTGCTTCAGCCGGATGGCGGCGGCGAGCCCGGCAGGCCCGGCGCCGACGATCACGACGTCGAACTCCATGGTCTCGCGTTCGGCTAAGTCACTCATCTCATTCCTTTTTTTCGCGCCGGCGCACGATCATTTGCCCAACGGGGCCGGCCGATGACAAATAGAGGATCAACACGGGCATCGCAAATGACTGGAAGCCAACGAGAAGCGGCGTTGAGTCTCATCGCCTGGTACGAGGCCATGGGCGCGGACGAGGCGATCGGGGATGAGCCGGTCGACCGCTTCGCCCCGTCGAAGATGCGCGTGCAATCCCCGGCAACTCCCGCCATAACCCGCGCCAATCCCGCGAAATCTCCGGCAACGCGCGCGGACTCTACCGCCGTCCCTGCGTCCATCGAGGCGGCCGCGAGCCTGGCCGAGCTCGAGGCGCTGCTCGCGCAGTTCGAGGGCTGCGCTCTCAAACGCACGGCGAAGAGCCTGTGCTTCGCGCGCGGCAGCGAGAGCGCGCGCATCATGCTGATCGGGGAAGCCCCTGGCCGCGACGAGGATTTGCAAGGCAAGCCGTTCGTCGGCCGCGCCGGACAATTGCTCGACCGCATGCTCGCAGCGATCGGCCTCAATGAGGAGCACGTCTACATCACCAATACGATCTATTGGCGCCCGCCCGGCAACCGCACGCCGACGGCACAAGAGATCGAGGCGTGCGCGCCGTTCCTCGCGCGGCAGATCGAATTGCTGGCGCCGGAGGTCATGGTGCTGCTCGGCGGCGCGGCGGCGAAATCGATTCTCGGCACGAGCGAGGGCATCATGCGCTTGCGCGGCAAGTGGAAGATCTACCAGGGCGGCGGCCGCGACATCCCCGCGCTCGCGACGCTGCATCCGGCCTATCTCCTGCGCAACCCGGAGCACAAGCGTCTCGCCTGGCGCGACCTGCTCATGCTGAAGGAACGGCTTGAGGATCTGACGAAATGACCGCCCGCATCGACGAGAGCCGTCCGTTCATCCCGTTGCGCATCGCCGTGCTCACGGTGTCGGACACGCGCACCAAGAAGACCGACAAGTCGGGCCCGCTCCTCGCCGGCATGATCCAAGCGGCGGGGCACGAGGTCGCCGAGCATGCCGTCGCCACGGACGACGAGAAGGCGATCCGCAAGCAAGTGAAGAAGTGGATCAAGGATCCTCAAATCGACGTCGTGATCACCACTGGCGGTACCGGCTTCACCGGCCGCGACGTGACGCCAGAGGCGCTGCGCCCCTTGTTCGAGAAGGAGATCGAGGGCTTCTCCGCGCTGTTCCACATGCTGAGCTATCAGACCGTCGGCACCTCGACGGTGCAATCCCGCGCCTGCGGCGGGCTCGCACACGGCACCTACATCTTCTGCCTGCCGGGCTCGCCAGGGGCATGCAAGGACGCGTGGGAAGGCATTCTGAAAGCCCAGCTCGACAACCGCCACCGCCCCTGCTCGTTCGTCGAGATCATGCCGCGGCTCATGGAGGGCAAGAAGAAGGCGTAGCTACTTACTAGATTGGTCGCGGCACAGCAATTCGGCCACGTGGACAGTCCAACGACTCTCGATCCCAATTGGCGAGTCTGGCTTCGGCGTCGTAGGTCGATTCAAGGAACCCCAGAAGCACGGCTTCGGGGTCGGAAGCATTTCTTATTGCGTCATAAGGCAGAATGAATTCCCCCGCCTTTTCATCGAAGAACGCTTCGCTAGGTGAGACTCTCTCCGTCGAGAAGCCATCCGGCGCGGGGTAGGCGTAAGAATAGAACGCAGGGTAGTCGACCGGACCACCGCCCGGCCAAAAACCAGCCGAGCTGACCTCATGCGAATAAGCCTCTCGGGTTACAGCGTCGGGTAAAGCTGGAATGCCTCCGGGGTGCAGCGGCGCGGGGCGGCCGGAGAATCGGGTCACGGCGAGATCGAAGCTGCCCCAAAACAAATGGACTGGGCTGACCTTGCCCAGGAAGCTGGTGCGAAAGTCCTTCAAGACGCGATCGATTTGCACGAGCGCGCGCGAAAATCGATTCACAGCCTCGGCGTCATACGAGCCATGAATCGTGTCCTGTTCGAAGGGGACGGGGTCGGCAACTTCGTTTGGAGAATTGTGGATTTTTGTTCGTACTCCAAGCTTGTCCGTCAGCGTGAGGAAGCGCGCGTAGAAGTCGGCCACCGTCATCGGCAGCAATGGCAATACTTCAATGGCGCCGTTGTCGAGCGTGCCGATCAACTGATGGTCTACGAAATCGAAATCAAACTGAGCGCTTCGATCGTCCACGGGAATCGGTGATGTGGTTAGTCCCCGTGGAGTTGCGTAGAACGTCGCATGCCACGAATGGTTGACCCATGGGGTCCGGGCGAGCCGATATTTGCCCACGATTTGCAGCCAAAGGTGGAGCGTTGCGCACGAGTCTTTCCAGGATTCGTAGGGAATGCCAGGCCAACGTTCCGTCATCTAGGCATAATCCCGCTTGTTTGTTGTCGGTCAGCCAAGAGGGTGTACGGAATTTGTGTCCGACAAATGTCCGGTCATGGCACTAAACAGACGTCAGCGGACGACGACGATATAAGCGTCACGTACGCGTGGACCGTCCTCGATGGATCTCGTCCGGACCTCAACCAGACCGCCGAATCGTCAAACGGAGAATTTGCGCGCGGAGGAGATTGTCATGTTCCGAATTGCCAACGATGCCCGTTTCTGGGACCGCGCCGCGCGTAAATATGAAGCGAGCCCGATCGCCGACCTGGCGGGCTACGAGCGCTCGCTGGAGCGCACGCGCGATTATCTCAAGAGCGGCGACACGGTGGTCGAGTTCGGATGCGGCACGGGGACGACGGCGCTCAAGCTCGCGCCCTCCGTCGGGCGTATCGTGGCCACCGACATATCCAGCGAAATGATCGCGATCGCACGCGAAAAGGCCGAAGCCGAAGGCCGGACCAATGTCACCTTCGAGGTCGCAGCGCTCGACGCGGCGCCGTGGCCGGACGGCACGTTCGATGTCGCTTTGAGCTTCAACGTTCTGCATCTCGTGGCCGCGCGCGAAGAGTCGTTGAGGCGCATCCACCGGGTGTTGAAGCCTGGCGGGTTGTTCGTAACCAAGACGCCGTGCATCAAGGAGATGAACCCGTTCCTGCGCGTGGCCGTGCCCGTGATGCAAATGTTCGGCAAGGCGCCCTATGTGGCGTTCTTTTCCGGCGACGACTTGGAGCGCGAGATCGCGGCGGCGGGGTTCGAGATCGTCGAGCGCGCCCGCCATGCCTCGCGCGGCAAGGATGCGCGGCCGTTCCTGGTGGCAAGAAAACAGTGATGGTTCACCGGCGCCTGCGAGGACGCGTGGAACGGCATCCTCAAGGCCCAGCTCGACAACCGCCACCGCCCCTGCTCGTTCGTCGAGATCATGCCCCGGCTCATGGAGGGGAAGAAACCGTAGGGTGGGTTGAGCGCAGCGAAACCCACCGCAGGCATTTCAAATGATGGGTTTCCCCCGGCCCAAGGCCGGGGGTTAACCCATCCTACGAGCTGCCTGCTGCGCTTCACCCGGGCTACTGCTGTGGCGCATAGGCCACAGGCGCGAGTCAAAAGCCCGGCTTCCCCCCGGGCGGCCGTGCCCTGACGGTTGCTCGGCCCTCCCGCATGCACGAAACTTGGCGCCAAACAGGGAGTCGGCGCGGCGGCGAACTCGCCGGCAGGCGCCAGGGGGGCGTGATGGGCGGCTGCGCGCGGCGCCGGCGGTTGCTGCTGTCGAGCACGATGCTCGCGGCCGCGCTGACAGGCTACGGCCGCAGCGCTTATGGTCAGCAGGTCTGCGATCCCCAAGGCGGCCAGGTGTTCCTGTGCGACGGAGTCAGCGTCGAGACCCAGGACCTGACCAACCAGAACAACGCCACGGTCAACACAGTCGCCGGGTTCAGCGTGAACACCCAGGGGACCAGTGGAAACGCCATCTCCATCACCGGCGATGGTGCCCTGTCCTACACCGACCCTAACGGTTCGTCCCTCCGTGGCTACGACATCTCGCTTTTAATCAATTCCGGCGGCGACGACGGCGGCACGCCGGGCAGCGTCTTGATTGACACCAACGGCACCCTGATCGGCGGCACATACGGAATCTTGGCCGGCAACAGCGGGACCGGGGCCATTACCATCACCACCACCAACGGCCTCGTCCAGGGCAACGGCCTCGACGGGATCTATGCGTACAACTCCATTGCCGGCACCGACATCACCATCACCACCGGCAGCGTCGCCGGTATGAGGCGTGGCATTGCTCTCATCAACGTGGGCAGCGGGACGCTTGCCGTCACCGCCAACGGCTACGTTGTTGGCACCAACCAGCAGGGCATCTATGCCAAGAACTATGGCGACGACCTCACCGTGATCACGGCCGTCGGCACCACCGTCAATGGCTACACCCACGGCATCGAGGCCCAGAGCTACGGCAGCGGAGCGGCGACGATTACGGCCAACGGCGACGTTACCGGTACGACGAACGACGGCATCTACGCGCGCCACTTCGGCATGGGCGACCTCACCCTTACCACCGGCGCCGGCACCACGATCGCCGGGGGTACCCGCGGCATCCGTGCCTTCAACTACGGCAGCGGCGCGCTGATCGTCACCGCCAATGGCGATGTCGAAGGCACAATTGGCACCGGCACCTATGCGCGGCAGAACAACGCCGCCGCCATCGGCGATCTCAGCATCATGACCCAAAGCGTCACCGGCGGCTATCGCGGCATCGACGCCCGCAACTTTGGCACCGGCACGCTGGAGATCATCGTCAATGGCGATGTCGGCGACCCGATGGGAATTGTACCCAGCAACACCGGCATCTTTGCGCTGAACAGCAACGCCAATAGCACCGATCTCAGCATTATCAGCCAAGGCGTCACCGGCGGCACCTTCGGTATTTTTGCCAATAACTTTGGCACGGGCGCGCTGGAGATCGTCGCCAATGGCGATGTGGCGGGGACCGGCGTCAACAGCGTTGGCATCTATGCGCACCAGAACAATGCCGCCGCCACCGGTCCGCTCAGCATCACCACCTATGGCATGGTCACCGGCGTCAGTCGCGGCATCGATGCCCGCAACGACGGCGCTGGCGCGCTGACGATCGTCGCCAATGGCGATGTCACAAGTGACGCGGGCACCGGCATCCTCGCCGATAGCAATGGCAATGGGCTAGACCTGAGCGTCGGCGCAGGCAGCACGGTGCACGGCTATTTCAATGCCATAACCGCCAACAACGCAGCCGGGCTGCTCAAGATCGACGTCAAAGGCGAAGTCGACTCCGATCTCGGGTATGGCGTTTCCGCAGATAACGAAGCGGGGGCAGGCGCCCTCACGATCACCACCGCGGGCGGCAGCAAGATCGAGGCGGCCCTGCACGGCATCGTCGCCGAGAACCAAGGCATGGGCGCGCTCTCCATCACCGCCAACGGCGCGGTCATGAGCTCCGACCAAGATGGCATCCACACCGTCAATTCCGGGGCCGGCCTCAACGTGACCACCGGCAAGGGCAGCAACGTCACCGGCCTCAACTACGGCATCTACGCGCAGAATTACGGCTCTGGAAAGCTGAACGTCATCGCCAACGGCAAGGTCACGGGCACCGATGCAGCCGGCATTTTTGCCGAAAACGTCAACGGCAACGGACTGCGCATCACCACCGGCGCCAACAGCCGGGTAATGGGCGGCGAATGCGGCATCATCGCCAACAACAACGCCGGAGCGCTGAACATCAAGGCGGGCGGCGACGTGATCGGCACGACCTGCGCCGGCATCGAAGCGATGAGCGGCGGCACGACCGCGAAGATCACCACCGGCAAAGGCAGCACGGTCAGAGGCCGCTATTACGGCATCAATCTGCTTCACGCCGGCACGGGGGCGATCAACATCAAGGTCAACGGCGACGTGGTGGCACCCAACGGCAGCGCGATCGTTGCCGCGCACCTTGCCAGTGGCGGAACCATCAACATCACCGTCGGGCCAAATGGCCACGTGCGGTCGGGCGGTAATAATCCCTTGATCGATTTCGGCATCGTCGCCGTCGGCGGCAGAGGCGACATCGTCGTCGCCGGCAAGGTCGACGGCGGCGCGGCCGGCGCCATCCTGTTCGATCAGTGCGACTGCCTCGACAACCAGCTCGAGCTGCGCCCAGGCTTTGAGATCGACGGCAAGGTGTTCGCCGGGCCCGGCCCGAACGACGCGCTGGTGCTTGGCGGCAAGGGCAACGGCGCCTTCAACCTCAATAGGATCGACACCGGCGCGGGCACCAAGCAGTACCAGAATTTCGAGAATTTCGAGGTGAAGAGCGGCGACTGGACCTTCAGCGGCGCCACTACGCAGGCGTTCACCGTCAATGGCGGGGTGGTGATGGGCAACGGCACGTTCGGCGGGCTGACCTTCAACGGCGGCACGCTCGCGCCCGGCAACTCCTTCGGCACCATCACCGTCAACGGTGCTTTCACCTTGGGCGGCGGCGCGGTCTACGAGGTCGAGGTCAACGCCAACGGCAAGAGCGACAAGGTGATCGTCAACGGCACGGTGAACCTCACCGGCTCGGTCCTGCGCGTGCTGGCGGAGAACGGCAATTACAAGCCAAGCACCGACTATACGATCATCGACAACGACGGCAACGACAAGGTCAAAGGCAAGTTCGCGCAAGTGACGGACAATCTCGCCTTCCTCACGCCGAGCGTGCTCTACGCCGGCGGCGACGGCAACGACGTGGTGCTGACCTTGGAGCGCACCGGACCCGGCGGCAATCCGAGCTTCTGCGACGTGGCGGTGACCAAGAACCAGTGCAATGTGGGCCTCGCGTTCGATCAGTTCCCCACGACCAACGCGCTGTTCCTCGCCGTCGTCACCCAGACAGTGGAGGGCGCACGTCAGGCATTCGATGCGTTGTCGGGCGAGATCCATGCCACCCTGTCCGGCGTGCTCGCCGACGACAGCCGCTATGTGCGCGAGGCGATCCTTGGGCGGCTGATGCAGGCGAACGCAAGCGGCGGCGATATGCAAGTCGCGTCGCTTGCGGCGGCAGGACCGCAAGTGGCGAGCCTCGATGCGAACGCCATGACGCTGGGCTATGGCGGCAAGGATTTGGCGCCTGCGCCTTACGGCTCTCCGCTTGCGTTTTGGACCAGGGCCTATGGCGCCTGGGGAGATTTCGACGGGAACCGCAATGCGGCCACCGCCGACCGCGACCTCGGCGGGTTTGTGTCGGGCATGGATGCGCAGTTGAGCGGAAGCTGGCGCGCGGGCCTCGCCACCGGTGCCTCGTTCTCGAATATCGACGTGAGCGACCGCACCAGCTCGGCTGACGTGGAGAGCTTCCTGCTGGCGGGCTATCTCGGCGGCATGGCCGGGCCAGTTGCGCTCAGAGGCGGCGGGGCCTTTGCGTGGAACGACATCGACACGTCGCGCGCGGTGATCTTCCCCGGCTTTTTCGAGCGGCAGAACGCCTCGTACGACGCCGACACCGGCCAGATTTTCGGCGAGGTGGCGTATCCCGTATCCGCAGGTGGCGTGGCGCTCGAGCCCTTCGCCGGACTCGCTTATGTCTCTATCGACGGCGAGAACTTCCGCGAGCATGGCGGGGCGCTGGCGTCGTTGCGCGGCAGCGCCGACCAAGACGTCGGCTATTCCACCTTGGGCCTCCGCGCCGCCACGACCATGAACTGGGGATCGACGCTCGTCGTGCCGCATGTCTCGGTGGCCTGGCAGCATGCCTTCGACGACGTCACGCCGGGGGCGGCGCTCGCCTTCGCCTCGACCGGCATCGGCTTCGCCATCGAGGGCGTACCGCTCGCCGAAGACTCCGCGCTGATCGACGCCGGCCTCGATTTCGCGCTCGGCGAGCGCACCACAGCCGGCCTGTCCTACTCGGGCCAATTCGGCGACGGCGTCACCGACAACGCCGTCAAGGGCCGCTTCACCTGGCTGTTCTGACGTAGCCCGGATGGAGCGAAGCGAAATCCGGGAGCGATTTCGGGATGCCCGGGTTCCGCTTCGCTTCACCCAGGCTACTTGCCGAATTCCTATTCCTGCAGCGCATCGTGGGTGATGAGGCCGAGCACCTCGTTGGAGGCGAAGCTCAAGGACATCGGCCGCACCACGTCAGGCACCACGGCGACGTCGTAGAGCTCGCCGACCGGGCCATCGATGCGGAACCAGTGCACGCAGGCGCCGGACTCGAGGTCGATCACCTGCACGCCGCACCATGGCTCCGAGTCCGCGTCGGCCAGCTTCTTGTCGAGGGCGAGCCCCTCGAAGCGCTGGTAGCGCGGCTTGGACAGGCCGACCAGCGCGAACTTCCCGTGAAACGATAGCCCGCGCACGAAACCGGGGCAGAAGGCCGTCACATGGAACTTGGCGTCGGCCGCCTTCTTGGCGCGCTCGATGAAGCCGAGCTCGCCGGTGCCGGAGTTGAGCACAAAGAGCTTGCCGGCATGGACGCGAGGCGAATGCGGCATCGACAGCCCGCCGATGACGATCTCGCCGGTCTCGACGTCGATGACGATGCCGCCGTCGAATCTGCGGTCGCGCCAGCCGTCGATGGTGTCGGACTTGCTCACCGCGGTGACGTAGCGCGGGACGCCGTTCTCCATGGCGAGGCCGTTAAGGTGGCAGCGGTCCTCCTTGATGATCTTGGAGATGAAGGGCGGCTTCCAGATTGGCGTGAAGCTGTGGCGCGCGGACGGCGTGGCGAGGCAGTTGTAGAGCGTGTTGACGAAGACGATGCGGCCGTCGGCGAGCTGGCCGATGTCGTGGGCGTCGAGCTCGCCGGTGACGTAGAGCTCGCGCGGCACGTAGCAGGCGCCGAACACGCCGTTGATCTGCTGGTCCGGTTCCAGCACGTTCCTGAACTTGATGATCTGAAACAGAGTGGCGAGCAGGACGGTACCCGGCTCTGGCACGCAAATTCCCATGGCCTTGCGGAAGAAGCGTTCGTCCACCAGGAGCCCGCCCTCGACATTCTGGCCAAGCAAATAGAACTTGCCCGACTGATAGGAGGAGATGGCGAGGCCGATGCGATTGGCGCCGAGGAAGCCGGGAAGCCCCGGCGACATCGAATAGGTGACCTTCTCCGGCGCCGGCGCGCCAGCCATCTCGGCGAGAGACGCTTCGCTCTCCGGAGCGGCGGAGGTGTCCGGCGTTTCCTCGCTCAAGGCGGATGCAGGTTCTTCTGTAGGCTGGACCATACGTTCCCCCGTTCGATTGCGGAGGCACTTTAGCGTGTCAGAAGTCGGAAGTCAGAGGTCAGAAGTCAGCAGTGAAACACCCGTCTTCCGGCCGTTTCTGACTGCTATTTCTGATTTCTGGTTTCTGATTTCCGGCTTCTGATCAGCAGACCGAGGCGCGGGCGACGCCGTGCTGGGCGATGGTCGTCATGGTCGCGAGCGCAGGGGGAGCGCCGGAGACGCGATTGCGGCCGCCGGCCTTGGCGCTGTAGAGCGCCGCATCGGCGCGGGCAAGGAGCTGGTCGAGGCTGTCGCCCGGCTCGGCCGCGCCGACGCCGACGCTCCAAGTGAGCGTGATGCGGCCCCTGCCGGTGTCGAACGGGCGCGAGGCGAGCCGGCGCCGCAAGTCCTCGCCGATCTTAATCGCCTCCGGCAAGGAGCGCCGCTCGAGCAGCAGCGCGAACTCGTCGCCGCCGAGACGGCCGGTGATGGCCTCGTCAAGACGCGCGGCATGCGCGCAGGCGCGGATGGCCTCGTCACCGGCCTCATGGCCGTAGGAATCGTTGATGTACTTGAAGTTGTCGATGTCGAGGAGAATGGCCGACAGGTTGCCGTCGGGGATGGTGCGCGCCCGCGCCTCCACGGCCTGCTCGAAGAAGCCGCGCCGATTGCTCAGCCCGGTCAAGGGATCGGTGGTGGCCATGCGGATCAGCTCGCGCTGCATGGAGGCCATGCGTTCGGCGGCGCGCAGCCGCGCGTAGAGCTCCTCGGCGAGAGGCGGCTTGCCGATGAAATCGTCGGCGCCGGAGTCGAGCGCCTCGACCAGGCTCCGCTGATCGTACTGCGACGACATCATCAGCACATAGATCGGGCGCTTGCAGGTGGCGAGCAGGCGCGCCTCCCAGCAAAGCTCGATGCCGGACATGTGCGTCAGCTCGGCGCTGGTGATCAGCGCATCGATGCGGAGATCATGCTTGATCTGTCGTAGCGCCTCGCGCTCGTCGGCATGAGCCACGACCTCGTGGCCGCGCGCCGTCAGCATGCGGGTGACGATCAAACGGGTGGTGCTGCTCGGATCGACGAGCGCGATGCGCATCGGTGTGCCCCTTGAGGTTTCCCGCGCAACGCCTAGTAAAATCCCCTTAAAGTTGCATAAACGCGCCATAAAAACTGCATTCTTTAAGGCGCAAAACTTGGCACGAGCCGCTCGGCGAGGTCTCCTTCGCGGCGATAGTCTTCAATCGTATCGACATCGCTAAGTCTCGGAGCGAACGCGACAATTTTCCCGGAAAGATTGTCAAGCGTGGCGGCGAGCGCTTCTGCCGTCGACCATGGCACGCGGGCGAACGGGACAAGCCGTCGCGGCGATCTTCTTTGCCCGACGAGCCAGTAGCCACCATCGGGAGCGGGCCCGAACACGGCGTCGGCGCGGCCGAGCAGCGCGAAGGCGCTGGCGATGTGTGCCGGACGAATACCGGGGATGTCGCTGCCGACGATGACGACGGGCCCTGGGGGCAAGGTATCGAACAGGCGCTGCATGCTGACCCCGAGATCGCCCGCGCCTTGTGGGATGCGCACAAGTCTTTTTGGCGAAGGCCAGCACCGCGCTGCGACGGCCGTGTCCGGCGCGACCGCCAGCAGGGTGCGCCAGCGCGGGTCGGAGGCGAGGCGCAATACCGTGTGATTGAGGCAGGCGCGATAGAAGCGAATGGCCGCGCCGTCGCCGATCTCGCGGGCCAGCCGCCGCTTGACGCGGCCCATGGCCGGAAGCTTGGCCATGATGATTAGACGCGGAGCAAAGGCTGCGCGGCGCGGCCGCCGCGGCCTAGCCATAGAGGCGCGTAAGCACCCGGGACGGCACGCGAAGGTAATAGAGCAGAATGAGCCCGAGATTGCGGAAGCCGCGCGCGAGATAGCCTTCGCGCTGATAGCGTTGGGCGCTCGTCACGGCGCGCGAATTGAGGCGCACAAGCTCGCGCCGCTTGAGCCGGCGGACGAGGTCGACATCCTCCATGAGCGGCAGCTTGCAGAAGCCGCCGAGCCGGTCGTAGAGCACGCGCGAGATGAGAAGCCCTTGGTCGCCGTAGGGCAGCGCGAACAGGAGGCAGCGCAAGGCGACGAGCCTCTCCATCAGACGCGGCATGAATCCGTCATCGTCGAGGGCAAAGCGAAAATAGGCCGCGGCCCCTAGGCGGCGCCCGCTCTGCACCCGCTCCATGAAGCTTTGCGCCTCCGCGATCCAGCCGGGCTCGAGCACTGTATCGGCATGGAGGAAGAGCAGCCAGTCGCCGCGCGCGATGGCGGCACCGGCATTGAGCTGCGTGCCGCGCCCGCGCGGGGCGACCACCAGATGGGTGCCCGCGGCGTCGGCGATGGCGCAGGTCTCGTCGGTTGAGCCGCCGTCGGCGACGATGGCCTCCTGGACGACCCCTTCGACCACAGCCGGGACGAGCGAGGCCAAGGTATGCACCAAGGTCGGCGCGGCGTTGAAGGTGGGGATCACCACGGAAATCATGGGCGGACTATAGCGTTTGCCATTTGTGCGGCAATCGTCAGATGGCGCTAAGGCCAACTATGTTCTTGCTTTGTTCTATTCTGCTAACTATATAGAGGCCATGTCCGTGGCCCTCAGAAAAGCGCCCGATTCGGAGAGCTTCCCGCTCGAAGCGGGCGGCGTTGCCGCCGACCGCCGGCACGGGCGGGCGGCCCAGACCAACCGCTCCGGACGCTTCGAGCCTCTCAGCTACGAGCTGGTGGATGACGGCTGGGACACGCTCGCGGAGCTCGATGCGCTCGCCACCGAAGTCCAGGAGGTGCCGGCGCGGCGCATCATCACCCGGAATGAATCTCCCGATATCGGCTTCGACCGCTCGATCAATCCCTATCGCGGCTGTGAGCATGGCTGCGTCTACTGCTTCGCACGGCCGACCCACGCCTTCCTCGGGCTGTCGCCAGGGCTCGACTTCGAGACCAAGCTATTCGCCAAGACCAACGCCGCCCAAGCGCTGGAGCGCGAGCTTGCCGAGCCGAATTATCGCGTGCGCATGATCGCCATCGGCACCAACACCGATCCCTATCAGCCGATCGAGCGGCGCTACCGCATCATGCGGCGCATTCTCGAAGTGTTGAGCGCCACGAACCACCCGGTCGGCATCGTCACCAAGTCCGCTCTTGTGCTGCGCGACCTCGATATCCTGCAATCGATGGCGAAGCGCGGCCTGGTCAAGGTGGCGCTGTCGGTGACGACCTTGGACCGCAGGTTGGCTCGCGCCATGGAGCCGCGGGCGAGCACGCCCGACAAGCGGCTCGAGACGCTGGAGAGGCTTAGCGCGGCCGGGGTACCGACCTCCGTCATGGTGGCGCCGGTGATTCCTGCGCTTACCGACGCGGAGATGGAGCGCATCCTGGAGCGCGCCGCCGCCGCCGGGGTGAAGGAGGCCGGCTATGTGCTGCTCAGACTGCCGCTCGAAATCGGCGACCTGTTCACCGAGTGGCTGCGCGCCAATTGCCCCGACCGCGCGAACCGCGTTCTGTCGCTTATGCGGCAGACCCGCGGCGGCAAGCTCTACGACGCCAAATGGGGCGAGCGCATGGAGGGCAATGGGCCCTACGCCTGGATGATCGGGCGCCGGTTCGAGATGGCTGCAGAGCGGCTCGGGCTCAACAAGCGCTCAACCGAGCTTCGCACCGATCTGTTCGTCCCCTCTGCCCGCCCCGGCCAGCAGCTCCGGCTGCTGTAGAGCAAGTAGCCCGGGTGAAGCGCAGCGGAACCCGGGGGCAGCCCATCAATCCTTCCCCGGATTTCGCTTGGCTCCATCCGGGCTACACGCTTTTCCACAAGGTCTAGCCAGGATCGTTGCCAAGGGCGCGTCCTTTGCGCGAAAGTCCTGTCCATGGGATTGCCCGCGGAATCGATTCCACTCCCAATCCTGCCCAGCTTCGACTTCGAGGCGGAGATGATGGACCGCTTCGGCCTGCCGGTCGCCGGCATCGACGAGGCGGGGCGCGGGCCGTGGGCCGGGCCGGTCGTGGTGGCCGCGGTGATCCTCAACCCGAACCGCATCCCCGAGGGGCTCAACGATTCAAAGCTGCTCACTCCCGAGGCGCGCGAGGATCGCTATGTCGAGATCATGGCGACGGCTTGCGTCGCCATCGCCATCGGCCATGTAGGGCGCATCGACCGCGACAACATCCTGCAAGCGAGCCTATGGGGCATGCGCGCGGCGTTCCGCGGGCTTCAGGTGCCGAAGGCGTGCGCGCTGATCGACGGCAACATCCTGCCGAAACGTTTCCCAGGCAAGGCCCGCGCCATTGTCGGCGGCGATGGGCTGTCGCTGTCGGTGGCGGCCGCATCCATCATCGCCAAGGTCACGCGCGACCGCATCATGGTGAGGCTCGCGAGGCGCTACCGGCGCTATGGCTGGGAAAGCAACAAGGGATACGGCACGCCGGAGCATGCGCGCGCCGTAAAACAGCACGGCGTGTGCACACACCATCGCCGGTCGTTCGCTCCAGTCGAGCGGGCGCTCAGGCTCCTCGAGAACCGCGGCATCGCCGTGCCGATGGAAGAGGACTGAGCGTAGCCCGGGTGAAGCGCAGCGGAACCCGGGGCAGTCTATCAATCGCTCCCCCGGATTTCGCTTCGCTCCATCCGGGCTACACGCTACACGCTGCCAAGCCCGGCCATGACCAGGTTGTTTATTTGGGAGCACGTCGCCTACCCAAGCCAATCGGCGATGCGGCGGGCGATGGCGTCCGCGCCGGGCTCCAGCAGAAGCATGTGGGCGTGGTCCTCGAGCTCCCAGAACGCGGCTTGCGGATAAGCCGCCGCCGTCTCGCGCGCGCTCTCAATTGAAACTATGCGGTCGTCCACGCCAGAGAGGCACAGCACCGGGCAGCGGACGGAGGCGGTGTCGACCACCGTGGCGCCGGTCTGATCGAACATCCAGATGAACAGCTCGAACAGGGCCTTGCCCGACTCAGGGCCGAACCGGTCGAACACGCGGCGTTGCTCGTCAGGAGGCAAGCGGTTCAAGGTGTAGATCTTGGCGAGATCGAAGACAGGATCGAGGACCTTGGTCCAGAACGGACCGGTCGACATCAGGTCTTGGCCGAGCTGCTTCTCGGCATCGGTGGGAGGCAGGATGCCGGCGCGCGGGCCGGGGCTCGCGAGGGCACTAATATACTTGACACAGTAAGCCCCAACCCCTAGATTGGGGGTATGGCACACGAACCCAAGACCCTCATTGAAGCGATCAGATATTTTTCTGATCCGGATGTGGCCCTCA